>NZ_JBOIRQ010000004.1:0-135572 GCF_051413795.1 Staphylococcus caeli
CATCTTACAATAGAGTGCCGTTTATGGGCATTTTTTTTATGAAATTTTAAGAGTGTTGCACTTAATATTACAATCCGTCATATAAAAAAACAAACTAAGCATTGTTTAGCTTAGTTTGTTGAAAACTCAATATTAAATGTTTAATAAGTAATTTTTATTTTGCATATTCAATTGCTCTAGTCTCACGAACAACTGTCACTTTTATATGGCCAGGATATTGAAGCTCATCTTCAATTTGGCGCTTAATATCTCTTGCTAAGCGATGTGATTTTAAGTCGTCGATAGTTTCTGGTGATACAATCACTCGTATTTCTCGACCTGCTTGGATGGCAAATGCTTTTTCAACACCTTCATAACCTTCTGACAGTGTTTCTAGTCTTTCCAATCTTCTTATATAATTTTCTAATGTCTCTTTACGAGCACCTGGTCTTGCAGCAGATAAAGCATCAGCTGCTGCTACAAGTATAGAAATAATAGAAGTTGGCTCTACATCACCATGGTGAGAATGGATAGCATTAATTACCGTATCATTTTCTGCATATTTTTTAGCTAACTCAACACCAATTTCAACATGGCTACCTTCAACTTCATGGTCAATTGCTTTACCAACATCATGAAGTAATCCGGCACGTTTAGCTAACGTAATATCTTCACCTAATTCTGCAGCTAACATTCCACTTAAGTGTGCAACTTCAATGGAGTGTTTTAATACATTTTGTCCATAGCTTGTACGATATTGTAAACGACCCAAGATTTTCACTAAATCTGGATGCATATTATGCACATTAATTTCAAATGTAGCTTGTTCACCTGCATCACGAATGATGTCGTCTACTTCTTTACGAGCTTTATCAACCATATCTTCTATACGTCCAGGATGGATTCGACCATCCGAAACAAGATTTACTAATGCAGTTCTTGCAATTTCACGTCTAATTGGGTCAAAACCAGAAAGAATTACTGCTTCTGGCGTATCATCTATAATTAAGTCAATACCTGTTAACGTTTCTAACGTTCTGATATTTCTACCTTCTCTACCAATGATTCGACCTTTCATTTCGTCATTCGGTAAATTAACAACGGAAACTGTTGATTCAGAAGTATGTTCTGCTGCTAATCTTTGAACAGTAGTTGCTAATAACTCTTTTGCATTTTTATCGACTGCTTCTTTTGCTTCTCTCTCTTTTTCCTTAACAAGTATTGCAATATCTTGTGACAATTCATCTTCAACTCTTTGAAGTTGCTCTTGAGCTGCTTCTTCTTGAGTGAGACCAGAGATGCGTTCTAATTCTTGTTCATGCTTATTTATTAATGTTTGAACACTACTCTCTTTTGCATCTACTTGTTGTTGTCGTTCTTCAAGTTTAGACTCTTTTTGCTCTAAAATCTCATCCTTTTTGTCTAACAGATCAGATTTTCGCTCTAAGTTTTCTTCTTTTTGTAGAAGTCTTGCTTCCTGTCTTTGAAGTTCACCGCGTCTTTCACGAAGTTCGTTTTCACTTTGTTCTTTGATGATTTGGTTTTCTTCTTTTGCTTCTAGGAGCTTTTCCTTCTTAATATTCTCTGCTTCTTTATTACCTTGCTCGATAATATCTTTAGCAGTTTGTCTTGCTTGTATTTGCTTTTGATGCAACAAATTTCGGGCAATTAGATACCCTACAACAACTCCGAGAATAATACCTAGCAAAATGAGTAGGAGGCTTAATAAATTCACACAAACACCCCCTTTTATCTAGGATTTTGCTCTGTATATCAAATTCAATATGATTATATGAAGTTATATAAGAATCATACAATGTAATTGTACGGTTTTAAACTAAGTGGTGTCAAGGTTTCCATATACATTAATTCAATATTTGAAACAACTCTTTTACACTAAATGCACTTTAGCAATTGCTGGTCCTTAATTAGCAACATTTTTAGAATGAAAAAACTTTTCATATAATATTTTGAAATTCTTATGTAAAAACAAAAATAAGTGCACATTTTTTATAATGTACACTTATTTTATAATTTATCTCTATATAATTAATATCGATTATTCTTCGTCAAATAACGTTGCTGGTTTCTCAGCTTCCGTTTCTTCAACATCACCATCAAAAATGCCTAATTTCTCACGTAATTTTTGATCAATTTCATTTTTAATCGTTGGATTTTCTTTAAGGTAAGATTTAACGTTTTCTTTACCTTGCCCCATGCGCTCTCCATTATAAGAATACCAAGCACCGGATTTATCAACAATTTCATGCTCAGCACCAAGGTCTATTAATTCGCCTTCTTTAGAGATACCTTTACCGTACATGATATCAACTTCTGCAATTCTAAATGGTGGTGCTACTTTATTTTTTACAACTTTAATTTTCGTTCTGTTACCTACAATTTCTTGGCCTTGTTTCAATTGCTCGGCACGACGTACTTCTAAACGCACTGAACTATAGAATTTTAACGCACGCCCACCTGGTGTTACTTCAGGATTACCGAACATAACCCCTACTTTTTCACGAATTTGGTTGATAAATATTGCTGTCGTATTTGATTTTGAAATCGCACCGGAAAGTTTTCTAAGTGCTTGTGACATCAAACGTGCTTGTAAACCAACATGTGTGTCACCCATTTCACCTTCAATTTCAGCTTTAGGTGTTAAGGCAGCAACTGAGTCAACTACAACGATATCTACAGCGCCACTTCTAACGAATGCTTCTGCAATTTCTAAACCTTGCTCACCATGGTCTGGTTGTGAAAGATAAAGGTTTTGAATATCTACACCTAATGCTTCTGCATAAACAGGATCTAATGCGTGCTCAGCATCAATAAAAGCTGCTACGCCACCATTTTTTTGAACTTCCGCAATTGCGTGAAGTGCCACAGTCGTTTTACCTGAACTTTCAGGACCATATATTTCAACAATTCTACCTTTAGGGTATCCACCTACACCTAATGCATTATCTAAAGTTACTGAACCACTTGATACACTTGATACACGACGACCTTTATTATCGCCTAATTTCATTACTGCACCTTTACCAAATGATTTTTCCATATTTTTAATTACCGTATCTAAAGCTTTCTGACGATCGTTATCCAATGCTGGACCTCCTAAATGAGTTTTATCTCTGAAAAATATCTTATACATACTATACCTTGATTTAAATAATTCCGCAAGCATTTTGCGAATATTTGTTCGCTAAACTTTAAAACATCACAAACAAAAATAGAACACATGTACTAAAAATATTGTTTTTTGATACATGTTCGTATCTATTTAAACCAATTTAGTAGTCTAATTAACACATAATTTGGTGTTCTGCTTTTTATTAAATTTCGTCTTTGCGGCATTTTGAATGTCTGGATCGTTAATTGTTTATGTTTTAAAATGCCTAAATAAACTGAATCATTTTCATGCAAAATTGAAATTCCAATATCTGTTGCAAATAAATCTTTAACAATATTAGCTGTAATAGAAAGTTGCGCTTCAATCGTATCACGGGAAGCTACAAATTGCTCGTGATGAGACAGCATTCCTTTAAGTGTGTTATCTGTATCAAAATCTTTCATTCTTGAGTACAAAATACCTTCAGTTACACCATCATATACTGCAAATGTATGGGAAACATTTTCCATAAATGCTTGCTCTAGCAAATCATCATCTGAACCGTAATAATATTGGCCAATACGTTGTAAAATTTGAGCTTTTATTGGTGCGATCAATGCTTTACAAGCTCGCTCTGTTTCACCATTAGCTGTTAATCTTACATTAACTTCATGAGTCCCAGCCAAGGGTGCAATCGTTGGATTTGATTGATTATCAATTAAATCTAATAATTCTGTTTCGACTTTTGATTCACCAATTCCAGCAAAACGTAATGACTCTGAAAATATCGTGCGTTCACCATTTAGAAAATATGGTAATAACGCTTCTTTAGCCATTGGCTTCATTTCTTTTGGTGGCCCGGGCAACAATGCAATACGCTTGCTATCTTGTTCAACTAACATACCGGGTGCCATGCCATTTTTGTTTTCTAATACATGTGAACCCTCAATCACAAGTGCTTGCTGACGATTATTTGGTGTCATTTCTGTACCTTGCTCATTAAAATACTGTTCAATATAGTCTAGCGCATGTTGATTGATGACCAATTCTTTTCCTAATAATTTAGCTACTGTATGTTTCGTCAAATCATCTTTTGTTGGTCCTAAACCACCAGTAAGTATCACTGAATCATACTTTGACATAGCATGTTCTATTACGTTCTCTAAACGCTCTGGATTGTCTCCAATTACTGTATGTTCTACAACATTGTGTCCAGCTTCGTTAAACAATTTTGATAAATATTGGCCATTGGTATTTGCAATTTGACCTAACAATAATTCTGATCCTACTGCAATAATAGAGATATTCACACTACATCCTCCTAGTATCAAATGCACCTTTTAACATTTAACGAAAAGCATGCATTTATTAACAATATATGTCTACTTCCCTTTATTATAAAATGAGAAACTCCAAAAAACGAAAAATTAGCTTTCAACTTTTTAAGCTGCAATTTCACTTATTTGAATTAAATAAAAAAAAGAAGCATGAGTTCTGCTACACTTGTTTCTATTTCTTTAATTGTTTGTCTCATTGATTTAATACCAAATAATCTTTGTGTGAGTAATATCTTCACTAAAATAACAAGGTCTATTAATGGTCTACCATTAGACAGTATTTGTCTTCGACAAGTTCATATACAAAGTTTAAATCTAATATCGCATCGACTTTACGTAATAAATGATTATTAAGGACTAATTCAGAGATAGAGATCATTTCATATTGATCTCTTTTATCAATTGATTTATTTAGCATAATAAACACCACCAATCTTTAATTTACATATAATATTTTGTGTATAATATTGGCAGTAATTTATGCCGACTCCTGCGGGAATAGCACTAGCCGAAGACTACAGGCTAAGGCAGTGCCCGCGGAAAGCGTGCATAAAAAAACTGCCAACAAAGTCGGAGACTTTGTCGACAGTCTGAGAAGCATGAACTCATGCTTCTTTTAGGTATTATTATTTTGCTTTAAATACGTCGCGACCTTTATAGAAATATTCTATTCCAGATAAGATAGTGAATACTACGCCAATATATAGCATTACTTGACCTAATTGGAAACCAATCCATATAGCTAATGGATCACCTAGTAGAATCCATACAATTGCTACCATTGTAACTGCCGTCTTAATCTTACCTAATTGCCCTGCAGCACTTACAAAACCTTGTTCAATTTGTAATAAACGTAAGCCAGTCACTGCAAATTCACGTGCAATAATAATAATTGCAACTATAGAATTCGTTAAATCAACTTGAACCAACGCAATTAGAGCACTAGAAACAAGTAATTTATCAGCTAATGGATCTAGGAATTTCCCCATATTCGTTACAAGATTCCATTTTCTAGCTAAATATCCGTCCACAAAATCACTAAGTGATGCAACAATAAAAACAATTCCACTAATAAGTAATTCTATTCTTATTTCATTCCCACCTAGAAATGAAATGTTACCAAAACCAAAATCTGCAAGTGCAAATAGAAGAAATATTGGAATTAGTATAACTCTGAAAACAGTTATCCAATTCGGTATATTCATAAAAAGTCCTCTTTTCTATATATATCTAATATTTATTTATAAAGTACTGTTTCTAAAAAATCAAAACTGAAAAAATCCATAATAATGCTGAAATAACAACAGCTAAACATACAACAATTGCTACCTGCATAGGTTCTTTGTTCTTACTACGATACGAAGGTTTATCTTCTTGTGAGAAGGCATTAATTGTTTGTTGCATAGTTTCGTCATTATTTGGAATTTCATCTCTATGCGCTTCTATCAATTGCACTGAGTCAATATTAACAGCTTGTGCATATTTTCTGATGAAACCTTCAGCATAATTCACATTATTTAATGATTCAAAATCATTATTCTCAATAATTGTTAAAGTTTGACGTTTAATTTGTGTTCGTGACTCTAATTCAGTGAGCGTCATTCCTAAACGTTCTCGTCGTCCTTTTAACGTTTGACCAACTAAATTCAATGGTTAGTCCTCCTCACTTATCATTCATCAATTATTCAAAAAATCCAAAACCGCCGCCAAATGTATCATTACCAAAGTCTAGGTTATTTTTACTTTTAACGGTCTGCTTTTTCATTTCTTCATATTGAATTTCTTGATTTTTATTTTCTCGTAATTCAATAATATAATCAAAATCACTCATTTCATAGTCACTTGTTTCTACAAAAAGATCTGGGTGTTCTACTACTTTGATTGCAGGTAAACTCATCACTTCTTTAACTAACTCTTGATGTTTTTGATTAGATTCTCTGGCTGTAACAGCACCATCAATAATATAAACATGGTCAGAATCATATTCACCTTTAATTAAAGAACTTCGAACCGTTTGCTTGATTAACGTAGAGCTAATGAATAACCATCTCTTATGTGCACAGACACTACCTGCTACAATAGATTCAGTCTTGCCTACTCTAGGCATTCCTCTAATACCAATAAGTTTATGTCCATTTTCTTTAAATAATTCGGCCATAAAATCCACGAGTAAACCTAAGTCATCTCTTTCGAAACGGAAGGTTTTCTTGTCATCAGCATCTTGCTCTATGTATCGACCATGTCTGACCGCTAAGCGATCACGTAATTCTGGCTGTCTCAATTTTGTAATTGAAATATCATCTATTTCTGTAACAATATTTTCAAAACGATGTACTTTATCAAGACTATCAGATTTAATTAAAAGACCTCTTCGTCCTTCATCAATACCATTAATAGTAACGATACTAATCCCCATCATACCTAACAAACTTGATATGTCGCCTAAGAGACCTGCACGGTTCATTGTTATCTTATATTCTAAATACCATTCTTTTTTTGTAGCTACTGCCATGAAATAAACACCCCTTTGTTTAAAGAACGCATACTATAGACTTAAATCATATATCTAATAGCATTTAATAACTATAAGTTTATTTATTGCTAGTTTCATTTGTCATATAAAATGTTAAATTATTGTACACATATTATATCATTGAATGTTTCGGAGTTGGTTTATTTTCCAAATATTATTTAAAATTTTATAAGTACCAAGCACCATTTACTTTTTGGATTGTCCCCGTAATACTCTTGGCTAGTGGATGACACAAGTAACTACAAGTATGCGCAATTTCAATAGGATCAATCAATCTTTGCTGTGGCAACGAGTTTCTAATTTCTGTTAGTTCATCATCCGTCCATACGTTTGCCATGTTCCCTTTTACAAAGCCAGGTGCAATTGCATTTACGGTAACTAATGTCATCGCTAATTCTTGACTTAAAGCTTTAACAAAAGCAATCTGTGCACCCTTCATCGCAGAATAGACTGATTCCATGCTAGCACCCGTTTCACCCCATATTGATGAAATAATGACTATGCGCCCAGAATCACTTTGTCTTAACTGGTCTGTGAAATAACGACAAATTCTAATCATTTGCCTTACATGTAAATGGTAACAAGTATCAATCATTGTGTCTGACATATCTTGCAATTGACCATAAAGTGCTGTACCTGGTGCATAAACGAGGCAATCAAGATGCTTAATAAATTGTAAATGGGTTTCTAAATGCACATCTTGCGTTAAATCCAACTGGATGAATTGGACTGGCTGTTCACGATAACGTTGCTGCAATACATCAATATCAGCGCAGTGGTAATGTACAATCACTTCATAACCATCATCTAACAAACGATCTACTATAGCTGAACCTATTGTACCGGAACCACCCATTACTAAGGCTCTCATGTTATTTCATCTCCAAGCGACTGTCGACAACTTGTGCCATATTTAAACACATTTGTGAGGTTTCATTAACGCTTTCTAACGTAATACTTTCCACAATTTCTAACAGATCAAATAAACTTACACCTTCAAAATAAAGTTTTGTGTATTGGTTGGCAATATATTCTGGAGAATTCAAACCTGAGATAAATTCGCCAATAAATTGTTTTTTCAATAAATCAAATGCTTCTACATCAGTCAAATTGCCTTGATATTTTTCAATTTCAGATATAAGTACAGCTTTTAATTTATCTGGATATTGCGTAGCGCTAGTGATTACAGAGAAGCTGTATGTCGGTTCTAACACGAATTGATATCCGAATGTCTCATCAATCAAGTCTTCATTCAGTAATGATTGATAAAAGTCAGTCTCTTCGCCAAATAACATTTCATAAAAAAGAGTCATTTCTAAATCACGTTTAACAAATGCAGCATCTGGTTCTTCCGTGAGTGGTTTATTTTTAAACCCTAACATGAGTCTAGGTGATTGTAGCTTCATCGTTTCTGAAACTTTAACTTCATTAACCGTTGCTTTTTCTACTAATGCATCTCTAACAATTTGCGGTTGAGCAACTTTATCACGCTGTGCTTCATGTGTAGCAATCACATCGTAAATATGAGATACATCAACATCACCCACAACAAAAAGAACCATATTAGATGGATGATAGAAAGTTTCATAACATAAGTACAAATCATCTTTCGTTATTTCATAAATACTTTCCACACTACCAGCAATGTCTACACGTATCGGGTGTGTATCGTACATCGCTTTCAATGTGTTAAACATTAATTTATATCCCGGTTGTTCTTGATACATTTTAATTTCTTCAGCAATAATACCTTTTTCTTTATCTACAGTTTCTTTCGTAAAGTAAGGTGATTCGACCATAGTTAACAGTCGTATAATATTACGTTCTACATGATCAGTTGCACTAAATAAGTAACTTGTCCGATCGAAACTTGTAAATGCATTTACTTGAGCATTATCTTCAGCAAACGCCGTAAACAAGTCTTCACCAGAATCGTCATTCTCAAATAGTTTATGTTCTAAAAAATGTGCGACGCCATCAGGCACTGTAACAAACGTATCACTACCATGTGGCTTGAATTTATTATCTAGTGAGCCAAACTTTGTAGTATATGTCACAAACGTTTTTTGAAAACCTTTTTTAGGAATAATGAATAATTTGAGTCCGTTATTTAATTCTGCTTCGAAAACGCGCTCATCTATTTGTTCATAATATGTTTCTCGCATTATTCATTACCTCCTTTTGTCAAAATATAAATAGTATCTAACGTAACTTTCTGTGCCAATTGTTGAACATCTTCTTTAGTTACTTGTTGTATACCAGATAAATAATCATCTTCACTCATAGGTGTATCCAATAAAATATTATTGTTTAAAATTTCAATAATACTCTTCGGCCTATCGTGTGATTCTTGTCTTTGCGATAAAATTACTTTTTTGGCTAGCGCTAATTTTTCTTCCTCAAACTGACCATTTTGAAATTTTTCAAATTCAGCAATTATAGTATCTTTGGCAATGTCGTATTTATCTGCAGAGACACCACTAAGTACAAACATATAACCATTTTTAGCATCAATCTGTGAATGGATAGAATATGCTAAACTTTGTTTTTCTCGTACTTCATTAAATAGTACCGAAGATGGATCTCCTCCAAACATGACATTAAACACTACCATGGCAAAATAATCTGCGTCGCCATATTGTGCTGGCAATCTGAATCCCATATTTAATTTTGCTTGATCTACATCGTCTTTTTCAATAACTTCAAGTGGCATTTGTGACTTTGGTGTTGGTACGGCAGTTTGGGTTAACTCAAACTGAAATGGTTTAATATTAAAGTAAGATTGTAATTGTTGTTTTACTTGCAATTCATCTACATTACCTACTACATATACAGCACAATAGTCATTTTGTAACATAGATTGATATGTATGATATAAAGTTTCTGGTGTGATGCTTGATATGTATTCAACTTGACCAGTTGCTAAATGGCGATATGGTTGTTCTCCAAACATGTTTTTAAGTAAATTCAAGAATGATATTTGTGATTTATTATCGACCATCGCTTCTAATTTTTTTGTTAATAATGATTTTTCTTGTGCGACAAATACATCATCAAAACGGCCATCTGTAATCAGTGGGTTCCAAATCATTTCTTTAAGTAAGTTTAATCCTTTTTCAAATAAAGGCGTTTGATCTTTTAAGTAACGTTCATTTACAAGTTCCAATGAAATCGTAATTACATGTTTATCTTTAAATTTAGTTACAAAACTGTTTACATATGCTCCGTATAGTTGAGATAGATGTCGATTAGATGCTTTATCTGTCGGCCACTCTTTCGTAGCGCGTACCAACAATTTACTTAAAATAGAACGTGCTGTCGTTGTTTTACTGTCTAAAGGTGCCATGAATTTCAATGTAATTGTTGTCGTTTTAAATTTTGTTGTTGGCATTACATTAATATGTATATCGTCTTGTATGTTCTCAGTGTTCAAAATATCATGCCTCACTTCCATAAATTTATTATTATAATCTGTTTTTAACCGTTTTAAATTTTACTAAACTACTTTTGAAATAATTAAATGAATAAAGTATCGGTTGATTATCTTTATCATAGTGTACTAACTTCAATAGCATTAGCCCTTCATGTGGTGATGCACCAAGTACATCCGAAATATGTGGCTCGTAACTAATTGCTTCCATTTCTGTATCGGCATAAGCCACTTTTCTATTTGTATATGCTTCTATAGCATCCAATAATGATTCATCACTATTTTGATATTCTGCACAAGTTAGTGACTCTGTAGGCAATTTATCTAAGCAATACACAACTGGATTATTGTCAGCTGTACGCACCCGTTCAATAATTGTCACATATGCTTTATCTGCAATCTTTAAACGCATAGCATCTAAAGAGGTAGCTGGTTTTTCATCAAAGCTAATATATTCCGTACCTGCCTTATAACCTTGATCCTCAATCATCTTACTGATACTTACAACCTCTCCTAAAGGATAATAGAATGGGTGCAGTGATTTAACACATGCACCTTCTTCTAAGTTATTCGATAGGACTTGTTCTGTAATCAATTCATCTACTGCATCATAGACATCGTCTGTTTTTACATTTAATGTTCTCGCAATCGCTAAATTACTTGGCAGTGGTTCTCCATGTTGTAACTTACCAGCTTTAATTTGTTGAATCATCCACTCTTTTACTTTATAAACAGAAGTCAATTCCATATTTACACCTCATCACTATCTAAATCCACTAATATTTGTCTAGGTTTACTACCTTTTTGTGGTCCAATTACTTGATTACGTTCTAAATCATCCATTAATCGTGAAGCACGGTTATAGCCAATTCTAAATTGTCTTTGTAACAATGACGTACTTGCTTTTTGTTGTTCAAGAACAAATAGATATGCTTCATCATATAACGCATCTTCACTCTTCATTTCTGATTTTTCAACGGGAGCATCAGGTTCCATTTCTTTCACATAATTTGCTTTTTGCTGTTCAACGACATAATTTACAACGTCTTGAACTTCTTGATCACTTAAAAATGCACCTTGTACTCGCGTTCTCGTAGAACCACCATTTGCTACGTAAAGCATATCGCCTTTTCCTAACAATTTGTCAGCACCACTGCTATCAATAATGGTTCTAGAATCAATTTGTGAACTTACTGCAAAAGCAATTCTGCTAGGAATATTATTCTTAATTAATCCAGTAATAACGTCTACAGAAGGTCTTTGCGTTGCAATTATCAAATGAATACCCGCAGCACGTGCCATCTGTGTAATACGTTGAATGGCATTTTCAACTTCTTTTCCTGCTACCATCATTAAATCGGCTAATTCATCTACAATTACAACAATATATGGTAATTCAGATTGCTTTTCTTCCATTTCCATATTTTGACGTCTAATCGCTTCGTTATATCCTTCAATATTTCTTGTTGAAGAATGTTGGAATAAATCGTAACGACGTTCCATCTCAGCAACGACTTTCTCTAAAGCCTGAGATGCTTTGTGTGGATTCGTAACCACTGGAATGAGTAAGTGAGGAATACCATTATATACGTTCAATTCTACCATTTTCGGGTCTATTAACATAAGTTTTACTTCGTGCGGCTTCGCATTCAATAAAATACTTGTAATAATGCCATTTATACAAACGGACTTCCCGCTACCTGTTGAACCAGCTACTAATAAGTGCGGCATTTTATTTAATTCTACCGTTATTGGATCACCTGAAATATCTCTACCTAACCCTACTTCCAACTTGTTTTTAGCCGGGAATTTTTCATCTAGTACCTCTTTTAATGACACAAGTGAAATTTTATCATTCGGAACTTCAATCCCAACTGCTGAACGCCCTGGAATTGGCGCTTCAATTCTTATATCTTTCGCTGCCAATGCTAAAGCAATATCATTATGCAAGTTTACAATTTTACTTACTTTAACACCTTGTGCTGGCTGTATTTCATATTGTGTAACTGCAGGTCCGATTTTAATTTGCGTCACTCTAGCATCCACACCGAAATTTTTAAGTGTTGTTTCTAAGAGTTGGCCCTTTTTCTGAACTTCAGCTTTAGATGTTGCTTTTTGTTTGGCAGGTTGATTTAGTAATGATAATGGCGGTACAGTATAAGCTTCATTTTCAACTTCTCCTGCTTCAGAAATTGAATTTACCGCTTCACCTTGCGCTTCATCGCTATCTTGATTACTATCCATAGCTTGATCTAATGACGTTAAATCAGCATCCGACATTGGTTGTGAAGTATTTTGATTAGCAGTATCTTCATGGTCAAACATACGCTTGCGACTCGAACGACTACTTTTTTGGGAAGAATTCGTCTGTGCTACCTCTTCTTCATTGTCACTATGACCATAAATTGGGATCGATGACTGCATTTCAGAATTTGAGTTAGAAACCTCTTGTAACTCACTAACATCTTTTATGTCATCATCGCCAGTATCTGCTCTAGTCGCTTCTAAGCGTTGTGCCTGCTCAGCTTTTTTCTCTGCTTTTACACGTGCCTTGGCATCTTTTTTAACTTTGTTTTGTTGTCTCTTTTCTTTATAATTCGCTGAAGCATCTTGGCTTTTTATTTTTAGCATTTCAAAAAATACTTTAGAAACATCGCGATGTTTTTGCTTTAACAGTAAAATAATACTAGAAGCAATCAATAAAATTGTCACTATAATAATACCCACAATAGAAATGAGCGGAATGAACAAAGCTAGTAAATAATGTCCAATTAAGCCACCACCAAAATTAGGAAAATGCGAATGTTCATATGATTTATACACAAAAGATAATACTGGCTCTCGTTGTGCTTGAACCTTATTTGTAAAATAAAATACGATTTGTGTTACTAACAATAGTGCAATTTGTAATACAAATGCTCCTACTGTTCGTCTAGTCTTCGGCAAAGCCTTATAATATGTAATAAATACGGTACCAATTAAAATGAGTAAATATGTTAAAAATCTACTTGAACCAAATAAATAGTTAAAGAAACTATCAATCATCGTACCCACAATACCAAGTTGAAAAGCACCTAATATAACAAGTACAAAAACAGCAATCGCTATGATATATCTTAATGGACTATCACCCTGTTGTTTCTTTTTATTCGTTGTTTTCTTTCTTGTAGTAGTAGGTTTACGCTTAGTAGTTGTTCTTTTTTTTGCCTGTGCCAAACTTTACACCTTCTTCTCGACTCTTTGTCTCAATTTATCTACGTGCGAACATGCTAAAATTCACATCAATATGTCCCTTGATTTTGCACTTAAATTATTTGTTATTGCCTTTAATATGTACAATTACAATGCATAAATTAATATTTATAACCCTTACATAATAACACAAAAGAGGTAAGACAATTACCGCTCTCAGTAAATTTAAAGGTTACATCTCTCGTACAACATGTTTCAACATGTCAATGTAATCAGCTTTTAAATATATTTAACCTTAGCGTTTGTCTTAACCTCTTTGTTTAGTTCAGAAATAATTAAATTTCTGATATAACTGGAATAATCATAGGACGACGTTTTGTATTCTCAAATAATAATTTACTTATTTGATCACGCATACTTTGTTTAATTTCTGACCATTCAATACGTTTTTCTTGTAAACCTAATTCTACAATTTCACGTACTTTTTCTTCAGCTTCGTTTAATAATGCTTCACTTTCTCTAACATATACAAAACCTCTAGATTGAATTTCCGGTCCTGCAGCGATTCTTCTATTTTTAGGATCAAGTGTTACCACAGCAATGAAAATACCATCTTCAGCTAATAAATGACGGTCTCTGAGGACTATATTACCTACGTCGCCGACACCAATACCATCTATAAGAACATTTCCAGAATTTACTTTTTCATTTAAAATCATTTCTTCGCCATCGTAATTAACAACATCGCCTTTTTCTACTAAAAAGATTTTTTCAGGTTGTACGCCTGATTCATTTGCTAATTTAGCATGTGCAATCTGCATTTTAAATTCACCATTTACAGGAATAAAGTATTCTGGTTTCATGATATTAATCATCATCTTCAACTCTTCCATACAACCATGGCTTGAAGCATGAATTTTTTTGCTGTTTGGAATAATTTCTGCACCAGCACGTACGAGTTCATTTAACGTATTACCAACAATAACTTCCATATTCGCAGAAGCTGTAATCGCTAAAAATACTGAATCTCCTGGTTCAATATTCATTATTTTGTGTTTCTGTTGAGCCATTTGATTCAATGCTTCTACAGGTTCGCCTTGCATACCTGTTGCAATAATAATCACTTCATTTTTAGGATAATTTTCAACTTCATTAATTGGAATTAACAAGTCTTTTGAAATATCAAAATAACCCATTTTTCTAGCAATATTAAACGAACTTTCTAATGAACGTCCTAAGAATGACACTTTACGGTTCAATCTTTGTGCTAAATTTAAAACTTGCTGAATACGTATAAAATTCGATGCATAGCAAGATACAATCAATCTACCTTTAACTTTTGTAAATGCATCATACATATGTGATTCAATGACATTTTCCGGTGTATTATAGCCTGGTTTTTCAGCCTCAGTAGAGTCACTGATTAATGCAAATACGCCTTCTTCGCCAATTTCAGTCATTTTCTTCAAATCTGGTGCATAATGACCATGTAAGCTTTGATCGAATTTGAATTCACCTGTGTAAACAATCGCACCGTAAGAAGTATGAATACAAACGCCTAAGCTATCTGGAATACTATGTGTCGTGTTAAAGAAAGTGATATTAAAACCTTTGAAACGCATAACAGATTCATTATTAACTGTGTAATATCTCACTTTTTTATTCACATTACGTGCTTTCATATTCTCTTTAATTAACGCAATCGTTAATTTAGAACCATAAACTGGTGCATCC
The DNA here is from genome assembly GCF_051413795.1 of Staphylococcus caeli. Classification (GTDB taxonomy): domain Bacteria; phylum Bacillota; class Bacilli; order Staphylococcales; family Staphylococcaceae; genus Staphylococcus; species Staphylococcus caeli_A. The sequence continues at coordinate 15,318 of NZ_JBOIRQ010000004.1, forward strand.
ACTTGTTCTAATACATACGTAACTGCACCAATCGCGTGTTCATGACCATGTGTTAAAAAGATACCTTTTAATTTTTCTTTGTTTTCAATGACATATTGGATATCTGGAATTACAATATCTACCCCAAGCATTTCATCTTCTGGAAACATCAAGCCAGCATCTAGCATGAACATTTCATCGTCTACTTCGACGATATACATGTTTTTCGCAATTTCTCCAACTCCGCCGAGTGGTATGATGCGAATATTTTTGTTTTTTTTCTTTATTAAACTCAAAATGTTACCTCCTATTAAATTTCCCCGTCCATATATAAACTCATAATTTATTATAAGTTAAAATAGGCTTTATGTACACTATTAAAGTAATGTGATATAACCTTCACGCTTGTTTTTATTTAATAGTACATATTTCATTGCGATTCATTTATGTGCGCTGGAATATATTTTTTATTGTATTTTCATATGTAAAAAAAGAAACTAGTTATTCTGAACTACACGCATATCAATAAATGCACTTATTTCATGCATTTGCTGATTGCAAGCATTCATTTAGCTAGTCTCTTCTTATATAAATCAATATAAATTAATTGTTACTGCTAAACTATAGCAACGCTTTATGTGACGCATTAACGCGACCTTGTTTATCAATTTCAGTCACTTTTATTTTAAATGTGTCGCCAACTTTCAACACATCTTCCACTTTTTCAATACGTTCATTAGCAATTTGTGAGATGTGTACAAGTGCATCTTTACCTGGGAATAGTTCAACAAAGGCACCATATTTTTCAATACGTTTAACTTTCCCTTCATAAACTTGTCCAACTTCAGCTTCTCTTGTAAGATCTTCGATAATTGAACGCGCACGTGCGATTGCATCTTTATCAACAGCACCGATGAAGATTGTACCATCTTGTTCTATATCTAGCTTAACGCCCGTTTCATCAATAATTTCATTGATTTTCTTACCACCAGGTCCAATGACATCTCTGATTTTTTCTGGTTTAATCGTCATTGTAACTACTTTTGGTGCAAATGCACTTAATTCGTTACGAGGTGTATCAATCGTTTGTAGCATATGATCTAAAATTGCAAGTCTACCTTCACGTGCTTGTTCTAACGCTTCTTTGATTATTTCTTTAGTCAATCCATCAATTTTGATATCCATTTGAATGGCAGTAATACCTTCTGATGTACCTGCAACTTTAAAGTCCATATCTCCAAGTGCGTCTTCCATGCCTTGAATATCTGTTAGTATCGTATAGCTATCATCACGTGTTACAAGGCCCATTGCAATACCTGCAACCGGTGCTTTAATTGGTACCCCTGCATCCATTAATGCTAAAGTAGAGCCACAAATCGAAGCTTGTGATGATGAACCATTTGATTCTAATACTTCACTAACAATTCTTACAGTATATGGGAAGTCTTTTAAATCAGGAATGATATAACTTAACGCGCGTTCGCCAAGTGCACCATGTCCAATTTCACGACGTCCAGGAGAACGTACAGGTCCAGTTTCACCTACTGAATAATTAGGGAAATTATAGTGATGCATGAAACGTTTTTGCTCTTCTTCACCTAATCCATCGAGTATTTGATACTCACTCATTGAACCTAATGTTAATACTGACAAGGCTTGCGTTTGTCCACGTGTGAATAAACCAGAACCATGTGCTCTTGGAAGTATACCTACTTCAGATTCAAGTGGACGAATTTCATTTGTTTTACGTCCATCTGGTCTGATTTTCTCTTCAGCGATAAGTCTTCTAACCTCTTCTTTGACTAAATCATTTAAAATGCCGTTCACTTCTTTAATAAGTGTTTCGTTATCTGCATCATCTTCATCAATAAATTCTGCAGCAACTTTTTCTTTTAAAGCATCTAAATTAATGTCACGTTGTTGTTTATCAAATGTTAAAACTGCATCTTTTAAACCGTGTTCTTCAGTCAATTGCTTAACTTTAGCTTCAAGAGCTTCATCTTTTTCAACTGGAACAAATTCTTTTTTAACAGGTTGTATATAATCAACAATTTCTTGTTGGAATTTCACTAATCGTTGAATTTCATTATGTCCAAAGAAAATTGCTTCTAACATTTCACTTTCTGTTATTTCACTCGCCCCTGCTTCAACCATGTTCACAGCATCTTTATGTCCTGCAACTTCTAGGTCAAGACGTGAAACTTCTTTTTGGGCAACCGTTGGGTTAATCACATATTCACCATCTACATAACCAACGTTTACACCGGCAATCGGTCCTTGGAATGGTATATCAGATACGCTAAGCGCCATTGATGAGCCAATCATCGCTGCCATTTCTGGTGAACAATCAGGGTCTGCACTTAACACTGTATTCATTATTTGTACATCATATTTATAACCTTTAGGGAATAATGGACGAATAGGTCTGTCGATTAAACGTGCCGTTAATGTAGCCTCATCGCTTGGACGACCTTCACGTTTTTTAAATCCACCAGGTATTTTACCTGCTGCGTACATTTTTTCTTCGTAGTTTACCATTAATGGGAAAAAGTCACCATCACGTGGTTCTTTTGATGCAACCGCGGTAGATAACACAACTGTATCACCATAACGAACTAATACAGCACCATTTGCTTGTTTAGCAAGTTGTCCTGTTTCAATCGTTAATGAGCGATTTGCCCATTCCGTTTTAAAAACCTTTTTTTCTTGAGACATTTCGAATCTCCTCTCATATATCTAATAAATACTATCATATCATTTCTTAGAATATTTTTATATTAGTATATTACTTTTTAAACTTTGCTTGTCTATATTTATAAAAAAGCGGCTCAGAAATCTAATAAATTAAACAAACTTACTCTGAACACTTAGAAAAATGATTTAAATTGAACAAATATCATCATAATAACAGTTGAGGCTGAGACATATACTATGCCTCAGCCTCGTCTATATACGTCTTAAAAATTAACGACGGATACCTAATGATTTAATTAATTCACGGTAACGTTGAACATCTTTATCACGTAAGTAGTTAAGTAAGTGTCTACGACGACCTACCATTTTTAATAATCCACGACGTGAATGGTGATCTTTCTTGTGTTCACGTAAGTGATCGTTTAATGCAGTGATTTCTGCAGTTAAAACAGCGATTTGAACTTCTGGAGATCCAGTATCCGCTTCGTGTGTACGATATTCTTTAATTAGTTCATTTTTACGTTCTTGTGAAATTGCCATTGTCAATTTCCTCCTTTAATTTTTATTCGCCTTTATCCGAGCAAATCGTCGGAGTCTCGAACTGCCAAGGTAAAGGTGCTAGAATGTGATTTACACATTCGCCTTAAATATTATATGATACTTCATCACCAAAATCAACAGATAATAAGTATTTCGCTTTTTCTTTATCTTTATTCATCTGTTCAACTAAAGGGTCTATACCATCAAATTTGATTTCTGGTCTCAAATAGTGATGCCAAAATACTGTCACACGCTCACCGTATATATTTTCACTAAAATCAAACAAGTTAACCTCTATCACAATTTGCGCTTTCGATGGATCATGAAAAGTCGGTTTCACTCCTACATTAGCCACGCCACGATAAATTTCTTTATTCGCACCTATTTCCATACTTACGGCATAAACGCCATTTTTCGGTAAAACATAGTCACCATTAGGTTGTACATTAGCAGTTGGAAAACCTATTGTTCTACCTCGTTTTTCCCCTTGAACGACCGTACCTTTAATACGATAACGATAGTCAAGTTCCTCATTTGCTTTTTGCAAATCACCAGTTTTCAGCGATTTTCTAATATCTGTAGTAGAAATCTTTTCCGATTCTATTTCTTGTTTACTAACAACTGTTGTATTAAACTCAGACATTTCATCAAGAATCATCATATTCCCTTTACCAAACTTACCAAATGTAAAATCAAATCCTGCAATGACTTCTTTCACACGATTTTTAATAATATATTCTTTAATAAAATCTTCAGCTGTAACATCAGCAAACTTCGAAGAAAAATTTATAATAATACAATAATCTATACCATAAGATTCCAATATTTCTACTTTGTCTTGAATCGGCGTCAAATAATCCGTACGTTTAAGTTTAGGATTTAGCACAACAGATGGATGTGGATCAAATGTCATGACGGCTTTCTTAAGATTTGATTCCTTGGCCTTTTGTTCTAAAGTTTCAAATACCTTCGCATGACCTTTATGCATACCATCAAAAAATCCAAATGCCATGGCTACATCTTCCGTAATATATTGATCTTGTTGAATTGGATGTGCTATTTCTATTACTTTCATGCGTAGGACTCCTTTAGTTAAATACCTTTTTAGGTTTAATTTCATGAATTTTTTCAGGGTGTGGTTCATAAATTGCTAACACTTTTTGTGTCGTATCATCTACCATTATAACGATTTCATCAATATTTTGCTCGAACTGCGCTTTATTAAACTTCTGACCATTCAATATTTTCCCTTTGATTTCATCATCAGATATTACAATTTGTTTTAAACCCTTCAAACCATATTCTATCGGAAACAATTTTTCTTGTAACGCGTCTTGCTCATGCAACGTTTGTATCGCTTCTAATGATAAACTCTCTTTCAAGTCAAAGCCACCACTTTGCGTGCGTGTAAGTTTAGACATATGTGCAGGTAAACCTAATGCTTTACCAATATCTGTTGCTAGCGTTCTAATATATGTACCTTTGCCACATGAAACAATAATGTCAAATTCGCAGTCATTATGTTCAAAGCGTAACCCAGAAGTGCGAGAAATCTGATTAATCACTACCTGTCTTTCAGGCCTTTCAACAACTTGATTGTTTCTCGCATATTCATATAATTTTTTACCATTAACCTTCACAGAAGAGTACATCGGTGGCACTTGTGTAATCACACCTTGAAACTGCACTAACACGTCATCAATTTGCGTACTTGTAATGGTATCTTTTTCAATATTTACACGTTCTATAACTTCACCCGTTTGATCCTCGGTCGTGGTCGTAGATCCTAGGCATACGGTAGCTTCATAGGTTTTCCCCATGTTCATGACATAATCGCTTACTTTAGTAGCATCACCGATACAAATAGGAAGTACACCTGATACCTCTGGGTCTAATGTGCCTGTATGACCTACTTTTTTTGTTTTTAAAATTTTTCTCAATTTAAATACTACATCATGGCTTGTTAATCCACGTTCCTTATAAACAGGTAATATACCATTATACATTTCTCATTCACCTTCAACTGTTCAATTTTTCATTTTCTTATCATATAACAATACAATGCTAAGTATGAATTTATGTAAAAAAAGGAGCGGTACAGAAACCAAATCTTATAATTTGATTTCATATTCCCGCCCCTCACAATAATCACCAACAATCAAGCTGCCCTTTATTGTGTAAGCTATTTTATAGCTATTATTAGATATTCAGATAAAATAATGCTATCTAGTTTAATGCAAATTAGTCTTTCTTATGCAAATCTTGAATCATGCGTTCAATTTTATTACCATAATCGATTGACTCATCGTATTCAAAGTTCAATTCTGGAATTATACGTAATCTCATTCTTGAACCTAACTCAGATTTTATAAAGCCTTTTGCTTTTTCTAATCCTTTAAAAGTATCTGCTTTTTCTTTCTCATTACCTAAAACAGTTAAATAAACCGTTGCTATTGATAGATCATTAGTTAATTGAACATCTGTAATTGTTAAAAATCCAATTCTTGGATCTTTTACTTTATTATTTGCGATATCCATGATTTCTTGTTTCATTTGCTCGCCAACACGTTCTGCTCTCATATTCATATTCTTTCACCTCACATATTTAACACTTCGGCTTTGTTCCTTACTAAAAGATTATATGATAGTTTATTTCCTATCGTCAAACATATATTGCTACGATTATGAATTACTTTTTGAAAATTGACTGCGTTTCATCGCTATGCTGTTATTGTGACACTTAAGCATACTTTCATTTCTTAACTGTTATTTTTTTGAAACAATATTTCAAAAAATAAGTTATAAATTTACTTTTAAATTGCCTAGATGTTTAAAAAAGATGCCTAAGTGAAAATAATGCTGTTAATTTTAAAATTTGTTTTTATTTTGTATTTAAATTAGCCTAACAAGTTATACATATATTATATTAAAATGTTATACTATAGTACGATTTAGAAATAGATTGTTATATTTTAAGATTTAGGAGCGTATGTTATTGGAGAAACCAGAACGCCTTTTATATATTTACACTAGACTTTTAAATGGAAAAACCTTGAACAAAGATGTCCTTGCACAACAACTAAATGTAAACGTACGCTCGATTCAAAGAGATATTAGTGATATAAATAACTTTATATATGAAGATCAAGAGTGGCATGGCCTAGACGGAAAAGTTATATATGACACCTCAATTGAACAGCATCGTTTGAAAATAGATAGATATAAATTCAAAAACAACAGATTGTTAAATCTAATTTTTCGAATGAAAAATTTCACGCCGATGATTCATGAAGATACTTACAAGCTTATAAGAGGATTAAATGCAAATTCTAATTTAGCTGAAAAATTATTATCCAATAAACTACTCAGTCAGTTTAAAGTACATAAAGAGCTAAATGAATCTAGCCTCATCTATAAAATTCAATTAGCTATTGAAAATAGTCATGAAATTCTAATTAAATATGAAAATCACACTACCACAAGTGTTACTCCATTATATACAAGATATTTCTCAAATAAATATTGGTTTACGTATCTACAAAATAATGAAATACTTACACTCGACTTGTCTTCAATTATGGATATCGAACAATTAAATACCGTTATTGATGATTCTAAATTTAAGGACGTCCAATACGTAGTTATGACTGTGACAGACCAAATTTGGCCAGAAATCAAACGACAATTCGTCATACTAGATACACAAAAAACTGAATATGGTAATAAAGTTAAACTGCTTATTTCCAAGCAGGAAACCATGCAATTGGCATATGAATATCCAGTAGATATCACATTATTATATCCTGAAAAATACGTCGAAGATTTTAAAATGACACTTAACACTCTTTTCGATAAATATAATTTTTGATAATAAAAGCAAAATATCTGCTACACATCTTACTTTTAAACAAAATCAATCACCTTTATGAAACAGACATAATTTATTTTTTAAGTGAATTTAAGTTACATCTAATAAACATATAAAAAAGCTATGAAAACGGTAGTAAGACATTACATTTTCAATTCAGTCATCTACTGCCTAAATTGGAAAGAGCCTGAGACATAAATAGATGTCTCAGGCTCTTTCATAGCTTTTTTAGTTGTAGCATTACTGAGTTAAAAATATCTCAGGAGCTTTTTAAGCTTAATTTTGTTGTGTTACCTGATTACGCATGGCATTCATTTTTCTATGAAAATCGGAGTCACCATTTTCACGCGCAATTTTTTGTTCTTGATTCCACTTATAGTATTCAGTTTTAGTTAATTCTAATTTCTTTTTCAAACGTATACGGTGCTCTTTATAACTCAAAACATTACACATTGTTAAATGTCTATTTTGCTTAGATGAAAGTACAAATAACTGATCAATTAAATATTCACAAATTTCGTTTTCAGCAAAATTTTTAAAAATAGATATATATAATTCCTCTTCACTAACAATATAGATACGTTCTTTGTCGTCTTTTAACATTTTAATCAACAATTCAAAATTCATACATTGTGATGGTAATTTATATTTATATGAGAGGAAGTCTTTGGGAATGCCTGCAGAATGACCCGTTTGATATGGAAAAAAGTTAATAACCATTAAGCGATTTGGATCTATATTAAAATGTCTAAGCGTTGATGCATTACTATATAGATATTTTACAAACCATCTGTGACGGTCAATATACGGAAGAAAACGTTTTTCACCATCAAACGTTAGCTTACCTTGTATATCTAAAAGTATTCTCTTTCTAAATTCAATAGCATCTGTCTCAGGAAGTTCATCACCATATGTTTTAAAATCATTTTCTGGTTGTTTCTTCAATATCACTATATCTGCAATTTCTGGATTTCCGAAATAAGGTCTTGCAATAGCAGGATTGATTTCGGCGTTTTCAAATGTGATTTTTTGTCTGTTTTTATTGACCCTAACTTTCCCATTCGCAAAATCAATCATTTTTTTTAAACCGTGGTATTTCTGAAAAATTTTCACCAAAGTGCGCTTCAATATATTCTAAATCTTTTGGATGAAGAAAAGCAGTCGTATCATTATTTTCCACCATTTTTTTTAATGTTGTTTCATCATAAATAGAGTTATATTGATTTAAGTATTGTTCCCAAAATTCATTTATTTCTTTTAAGTATTCACCCATCATTAATAACCCCCCTATTTACTTCAATTCTAAATAAGTGCATAGACAATCACTGTCAATCATCGCTAATAGAGTAATTTTACGATAATTTTTAAATCTAATTTAAAGCTATAAATGCCTATTCTATTTATATAAAATGAATCGACAAAGTTTACATAGTTTAATTTTTAAAATTTAAAATCTTTTTTGAAATAGAATATTCCTAATACAAATTGTACATAAATAAAATTAGACATAGTTTGTTGTATATGATTATATTTTTGCTCATATATTGTATTATATTGAGTCGCTAAAAATCAAATTTTTTTATATTTTTTATTACGTATAATTACTGTTTTAAAAATATCTATAACAAATAAAAACACGCATTTTCAATTTTGAAAATGCGTGTTTTTATTAATTTATACTTATTTATCTTTTGATTTCAACCATTTCAAATGCTTCAATAATGTCGCCTTCTTTTAGGTCATTGTATTTTTCAACAGTAATACCACACTCATAACCTTGAGCAACTTCTTTTGCATCATCTTTAAAGCGTTTCAATGTATCGAGTTCGCCTTCAAATTGAACGATACCGTCTCTAATGACACGAACGCCAGCATTACGTGTGATTTTACCTTCAATCACGTAACTACCTGCAATAGTACCCACTTTAGAAACTTTGAATGTTTGACGAACTTCAGCTTGTCCAATAACTTTCTCTTCAAACTCAGGATCAAGCATACCTTTCATAGCTGATTCAATTTCTTCGATAACATTATAGATTACTCTGTGTAATCGCATATCTACGCCTTCTGTATCAGCTGCACGTTTAGCACCTGTATCTGGACGTACGTTAAACCCTATAATAATACCATTTGAAGCATTAGCTAATGTTACGTCTGATTCATTAATTGCACCCACTGCAGTGTGAATAATACGTACATTTACGCCTTCAACATCAATTTTCATTAATGACGCTGCAAGAGCTTCTACAGATCCTTGAACATCACCTTTAATGATAACATTAAGGTCTTTCATTTCGCCTTGTTTCATTTGTTCAAACAAGTTATCTAATGAAACACTCTTACTTTCTTGACGTTGTTGCATAACACTTGCTTCATGACGTGCTTCACCAATACGTCTTGCTTGTTTTTCATCTTTAAATACAACGAATCTATCACCAGCTTGAGGCACATCATTAATACCTGTAATTTCAACAGGCGTAGAAGGGCCAGCAGTTTTAATACGTTGACCTAAATCATTGACCATAGCACGAATTCTACCATACGTATTTCCGACTACGATTGAATCACCAACATTCAATGTACCATTTTGTACTAATAGAGATGCTGATGGTCCACGAGATTTATCTAATTCAGCTTCAATTACTGTACCGACAGCGTTCTTCTCTGGGTTCGCTTTTAATTCTTGAACTTCTGAAGTTAACACTATCATTTCTAATAAATCTTCAATTCCATCACCACTTAATGCTGAAAGTGGTACAAAAATTGTGTCGCCGCCCCAATCTTCAGGGATAAGACCGTATTCTGTTAATTCTTGCATTACACGATCTGGATTCGCTGTAGGTTTATCAATTTTGTTTACTGCAACAATTGTAGGTACTTCTGCTTCTTTAGCATGATTAATCGCTTCAATTGTTTGAGGCATGACACCATCATCCGCTGCAACTACCAAGATTGTAATGTCTGTTACTTGCGCACCACGTGCACGCATTGTTGTAAATGCAGCATGTCCAGGTGTATCTAAGAAAGTGATTTTTTTGCCATCATTTTCAATTTGATATGCACCAATATGTTGCGTGATACCACCAGCTTCGCCTGCAGTAACTTTAGTGTGACGAATTGAGTCTAGTAATGTTGTTTTACCATGGTCAACGTGTCCCATAATTGTTACAACAGCTGGACGTTCAATTGCATCTTCATCTTCTGTTTCATCATCAAAATAAATCGCTAAGTCTTCTTCGTCAATAACGATTTCTTTTTCTAATTCTACACCATAGTCATCTACAATTAATTCTAAAGATTCTTCATCTAATGATTGATTGATATTTGCCATAATACCTAAAAGGAATAATTTTTTTATGATACCTGAAGAATCAATATTTAGTTTTTCAGCAAGTTCTCCTACTGTAATTCCATCTTGATATGTGATTTTTGATGGCATTTCTTTCGGTTCTTCTTGTTTAGGCTGATTATTATTTTTATTATTGTTCTTGTTTGGTTTATTATTCTTTTTGTTGTTTGGCTTGTTGTTTTGTTTACCTTTATTGCCTTGATTGTTATTATTTTGATTACCTTTTTGATTTGAAGCTTGTTGTTTGTTTTGTGCAGGTTTTTGCGGTGCTTTTTCTGGTTTATAAATCTTGTCTAGTGCTTTAATTTGGTCGTCTTCTAACGTTTGCATGTGGCTCGTTACCTCAACGTCCATTTTGTTTAACTCATCTATAATTTCTTTGCTTTTTAATTTTAAATCTTTGGCATATTCATAAATTCTTTGTTTACTCATATAGTCACTCCTTACGATATTCATCAATCATTGACAATAACTTTTTAGCAAAGCCTTGATCAGTGATTCCAATGTTTACACGTTCTGCTTTACCTAAAGCCTGTCCTAATTCAGCTCTCGTTCCAAATATACGTAATGATATATGGTAACTCTCACATTTGTTCTGTATCACTTTAGTTGTGTTATCAGAAGCATCTGTTGCAATGATGACGAGCTTTAACTTGTTCTTTTTTAAGTCATTTAAAATGACTGATTCACCTGTTTTCACTTTACCAGCACGCATTGCTAAACCTAAAAAATTCACAATTTTTTCTTTCGTCATTTAGGAATCTCTTCACGATAAATAAGTCTTATAATTTCTTTATAAACAGGATCTAATGTTTCAGCATCTGCTTTAAAATATTTTTCTAAAGTTCCTTTTTCTTGCGCTGCTTCTACTAATTTCACGTCTTTTGAGACATATGCACCTCGACCTTGTTGTTTACCAGTTGCATCAGCAAAAATTTGTTCTTCTTTATTGATTACAACTCTAATCATGTCATTTTTAGGGCGCATTTCATTTGAAAGTATACATTTACGCATTGGAATTTTTTTCTTTTTCATAAAGTGTTCACTCCAATTTATTTTTCAGCGTCTACTTCGTCTTCTTCAACAGTTTCTGCTTCCAAAGCTTCAGTATGAGTTGCTTCCATTTCTTTGTCTTCAATTGCTACATCATCATCTGAAGTTAACTCAGCTTCATCCTCATCTGTTGCTTCAGCTACAGGATAAACACCAGCTGCTCTAGCCTCAGTTTCTGATTTAATATCAATCTTCCAACCTGTCAATTTCGCAGCTAAACGTGCATTTTGACCACGTTTACCAATTGCTAATGAAAGTTGATAATCAGGTACTACTACAACTGTTGATTGATTTGCTTCATCTACAATAACTTGTAATACTTGAGAAGGACTTAAAGCATTTTTTACAAATACTTTTGGATCTTCATTCCATTGAACGATGTCGATTTTTTCGCCACCAAGTTCTTCAACAACAGCTTCAACGCGTGCACCTTTAGCACCTACACATGCGCCAACTGCATCGATATCAGGATTATCAGAATGCACACTTATTTTCGAACGATCTCCCGCTTCACGAGCGACAGATTTAACGATTACTGTACCGTCAAAAATTTCTGGTACTTCTTGTTCAAATAAACGTTTTAACAAGCCTGGATGACTTCTTGAAACATAAATTTGCGGACCTTTCGTTGTTTGTTCAACCTTGTTTACATACACTCTAATTCTTTCGTTAGGAATATAGCTTTCATTAGGACTTCTCTCAGCTTCAGATAAAACTGCTTCAGTACGGCCTAAATTCACATATACGTAACGATGATCCACTCTGTCTATCAAACCAGTAACGATATCGTCCTCTTTATCAATAAATTCATCGTAAAGAATTTCACGTTCAGCATCACGTAAACGTTGCATAACAGCTTGTTTAGCTGCTTGTGCACCTACACGACCAAAGTCACTTGGCGTAACATCTTCTTCGTAAATATCCCCAATTTCATATGCTGGATTTTTAACTAATGCAGTATCTAGGCTGATTTCTTCTCTATCATCCATAGATTCTTCAACCACTTCTTTACGAGCGATTACCTTGAAACTACCTTGATCCATATTTAATTCAACTCGTACAGTTCTTGCACTATCATAGTTCTTTTTATAAGCAGTAATTAATGCGGCTTCAATAGCATCAATTAATACTTCTCTAGGGATTTTCTTTTCTTTTTCTAAGTACTCAGTAGCTAATAATAATTCATTACTTGACACGACTTATCATCCTCCTCATCACGTTATATCATTACAGCATGGCGTGCTTTTGCGATTTTATCTCTTGGAATTTCAATTTGTTTTGTTTTGGCTTTTTCTTTTACTTCCATAGTAATCTTGTCATCATCAACAGATTGTAAAATACCTAACCATTCTTTAGCATTTTCAACAGGTGCATATAATGACACAAATATAGGTTTTGTTAATGCATTTTGGTAATCTTTTTCTTTTTTAATTGGTCTTTCTGCGCCTGGAGATGCTACATCTAAATAATACATTTCTTGAATTGGGTCTTCTGCATCTATGACTTCACTAATCTTTTCAGATGCCAACGCACAATCATTTAAATCGACGCCGCCTTCTTTATCAATAGATACTCTTAAAAAATGGTCTTTACCTTCTTTTGTAAACTCAACTTCTACTAATTCAAAATTTAAGTCGTTAAGGACAGGTTGAATGATTGTTTCAACTTGCTCAGTTATTTTACTCATGCTGACCTCCTTTTTTGGCAAATAGAAAAGAGCGGGTATTATGCCCACTCTTTCTGCCTGAGTCTAATTTTTTAAGCACTGTTATTATACCATAGGTTTATTTTCTATACAAATAACTATATTTCTAAATCCCACTTATGACAACTATACTCAGATTTCACAAGTTTAGTTGTATTAAAATGGACGTACAGTACTTCTCGTAACATATATTTTATAATACGTGTGATGCTCTATTTGAAACACAAATAATTCTGAACCATTTTCATTGAGATAAATAAAATCGTTTATGTGGGTTAACTGAATTACATTTTGGAAAATTACAGTTATAAACTGTATTTGTGAAAAGAAACAAAAACTGCCAACAAAGCCATGTACTATGTCGACAGTTTGAAATTTTTTATCAACTGTAAATCAATCATAATTTCTCATAAAATATAGCTTACATATCAAAAATGGAAAGCTGTGCTTTATCTGGCAAATTAGGTAGTGACCCCAATTCATCAAGATATTCAATTACCTTTTGAGATAGACCTGCTTTTTTATTTAAATCTTCTTTTGATAAAAACGGACCTTCTTCACGTGCATCAACTATTCTTTGAGCAACGTTTTCACCTAAACCAGGCACAGAAATAAATGGCGGAATTAAGGTATCCCCTTCAATTACGAACTCATATGCTTTACTCTTCTCTAAACTAATTGGTTGCATACGATAACCACGTTGCGCCATTTCATTCATGATTTCAAGCACTGTTAATGTATCTTTTTCTTTTTTAGCTAAATCCATATATCTACTATACATCTCACTGACTGTATTTCGGATACTGTCTTTGTCTTTAATCATGGAAATCAAATCAAAGTCAGATGCACGTACTGTGAAGTAACTTGCATAGTAATATAAAGGATAATGAACTTTAAAGTAAGCAATACGTACGGCCATTAATACATAGGCAGCGGCATGGGCTTTAGGGAACATGTATTTAATCTTTCTACATGAGTCTAAATACCAATCCGGCACTTCATTATCCACCATCGCTTCAACCATATCATCCGTTAACCCTTTACCTTTACGTACAAACTCCATCGTCTTAAAGGCTAACGAAGGCTCTAAACCGTTATACATCAAGTACACCATGATATCATCACGACAACATATAACACTTGATAAATCACATTTTCCTGAACGGATTAAGTCTTGTGCATTACCTAACCACACATCTGTACCATGTGATAATCCGGAAATTCTTACTAATTCTGAAAATGTCGTCGGCTTCGTATCTTCTAACATTTGTCTAACGAAACCAGTACCAAATTCTGGCACACCAAATGTTCCTGTTTTACATAAAATGGCTTCTGACGTTACACCTAAAGGATCTGGTGAACTGAAAATACCCATCGTATCTTTATCATCTACTGGTATCGTCTTCGGATCAATACCGGATAAATCTTGAAGCATACGAATCATTGTAGGGTCATCGTGTCCAAGTATATCAAGCTTCAGTACATTATCATGTATGGAATGGAAATCAAAATGCGTAGTCATCCATGAAGACCCTTGATCATCAGCTGGGAATTGTACCGGTGTAAAATCATAAATATCCATATAATCAGGTACAACGATAATACCACCTGGATGCTGTCCTGTAGTACGCTTCACACCCGTACAACCTTTGACTAAGCGATCAATTTCTGCACCTCTTTTATGGATGCCTTGATCATTTAAAAATCCTTTTACATAACCGAATGCTGTTTTTTCAGCTACTGTACCTATTGTTCCTGCACGGAATACTTTATCTTCACCAAATAATTCTTTCGTATAATTATGGGCTTCAGGTTGGTATTCACCACTAAAGTTCAAGTCAATATCGGGAACTTTATCCCCTTTAAATCCTAAGAATGTTTCGAAAGGAATATCTTGTCCTTCTTTAATTAAATCACAACCACATACGTCACATTTTTTATCTGGCAAGTCAAAACCAGAACCTACTGACCCATCATCAAAGAATTCACTTTTTTTACATTTCGGGCAAATATAATGTGGTGGTAATGGATTAACTTCTGTAATTTCTGTCATTGTCGCAACAAAACTGGAGCCGACAGAACCACGAGAACCAACTAAGTAACCATCATTAAGTGATTTTTTAACAAGTCTTTGTGAAATTAAATAGATAACTGAGAAACCATTACCGATGATACTCGCTAATTCTTTTTCTAATCGATCGATGACAATTTGTGGTAAATCATCTCCATAGAGTGCCTTGGCATTGTCGTAACTCATTTGACGAATTTCTTCATTCGCACCTTCCATCCGCGGTGTATATAATTCATCTTTAATTGGTACTACTCGTTCAATACGATCTGCTAATTCATTCGTATTTTTAATAACTAATTCATACGCTTTTTCTTCACCTAGAAAATGTAATTCATCAAGCATTTCATCAGTAGTTCTAAAATGTGCTTGTGGCAACGTTGAACGATTGAGTGGATTACCAGGTTGTGAAGCGATTAAAATTTTACGAGCAATAGCATCGTGTTCATTTAAATAGTGTGCATTTCCCGTAGCAATGACAGGTAGATTATTAACTTCTGCAGCACGAATCAATCGATTGTATATTTCATGTAATGTTTCGTTATCTCTAATCAATTCTCTATCAATCAAATCTTGATATAACGCTGGTGGTTGAACTTCAATAAAGTCGTAATACTTAGCAATGCGTTCGACTTGTGATTGGTCTTTTTGCATAACTGCCGTAAATACTTCGCCTTCATCACATGCTGAACCGACTAAGATACCTTCACGATACTCATCTAACAGAGAACGTGGAATTCTTGGTGTTCGATAATAGTATTGAACAAGTGATGCACTCACTATTTTGAAAAGGTTCTTTAGGCCTTGTTGATTCTGCACGATAAGTGTAACGTGATTCGGTCTAGCACGTTTATACGCATCTTCGTTAGAGAGCGATGTATTGATGTCTTTATGATTATGAACATCCAATTCTTCTAATTGCTTAAGCATTTTTATAAACATATATGCAGTAGCTTCTGTATCATAAATCGCTCTATGGTGTTGTGTTAATTCGACGCCATATTTTTTAGCTAAGAAATTCAGTCCGTGTTTACCATATTCGGTATTAATCGTTCTAGACAATTCCAATGTATCAATAACACCATTTGTAGATGCGCCAATACCAACATGTTCGTAACCAGTATCTATGAAGCCCATGTCGAATGATGCGTTATGGGCAACAAAGATTGCATCTCCAACCCATTCTTTAAATTCAGTTAATACCTCTTCGATTTCTGGAGCATCGACAAGCATATCATCGGATATATGCGTTAAGTTTTTAATCGTTTCTGATAACCGTTCATGTGGATTACTGAAACGTTCAAATTTATCTACAATCTCACCATCTACGACTTTTACAGCTGCGAGTTCAATAATTTTATCATATTGGTTAGACAATCCTGTTGTCTCAACGTCAAATACAACATATGTAGCTGTTTTCAAATCTCTATCTTGAGGCTTGTAAGCGATAGGGACACCATCATCCACTAACATACCTTCCATGCCGTAAATCATCTTAATGCCATTTTTTTCTGCTGCACTATGTGCATCTGGAAAAGCTTGTACGACATTATGGTCAGTTACAGCAATTGCTTTGTGCCCCCACTTGGCAGCTTGGTCAACATATGAGGCAATGTTAGGAATACCATCCATTTGACTCATAGATGTATGCAAATGAAACTCAACACGTTTCTCTTCAGCTTTGTCTTGTTTTGTCGCCTTTTTAATTTCTTCAATATCAGACATCATCATTACTAAATCACGAACAAAGGTATCTTCTTCGATTCGACCTTGTGCACGCACCCATTTTCCGACACTTAACGCCTTAAAATGAGCTAAATCATCTTTATTTTTACGTGTAAACATTTTTAATACGAGTGAGTCCGTATAGTCAGTCACTTTTAATTCAACAATATGTCGGCCACTTTTCAGTTCTTTCAAATTAATGTCAAAAATAACACCTTCAACAGCAACCTTAAACTCTTCCTCAATAATAGAATCAATTGGTCGAACATTTTCAACTTGAATTGGCTTACCAATCTGACATTTTGATACCGAACTTTCATTGTTGTCTTGTTGTTTAGCTTTTTCAGCTTTCATTTTTTCTAATTTTTCTGTTGCTTCACGAGCACTTTTTTCATCTTCTTCTTGAATATGCGCTTCAAGCGATGCAAGATCTCCATCGTTATCAGCACTATCCGTCTCAAATACGACTTTATTCAAATCAAAGCCACATTGTTTAAAAGCGGCAATTAGGCTTCCGTTACAAGCTTTATCAAAATGATTACGTTCAACATCATTTTGACACATTACTTTCAACACATCACCTGACATAATTAATTTTTTTTGCTTCAATTGTCCCTTTACTTTTGGAGACAACTTAGTCTGCTCAATGCAATGGCTAAAATATTTTAACGCGAACTCATCTTGATTCGCTTTATTTTTAACAGTGATATTACATTGCACATCAGCAATTGTTTTAAATTCTTCAGTGATTGCTCCTATAAAAAGCAAATAATCTTCTATAGCTAAAAAGTATGGAAACGTGATTTGAAACACCCAAGTACGGTCAGATGTCTTGACGTCTACACGTGTCAATTCGCTTTGTGCCAATATTTCTGGATCCAAATGATCTGTGATTTTTATTTGGTCAGCTAGGATTTTAAATTTTTCCTCGTTTGTCATTGTCATGACGATAACCACCTTACTATTCATTACACTGCTTTTCTTGTATACCTATTACTGGATTGACGGTGCATGTGTTTTTCTACATATTTAATAATACAATGAAAACTAGTTAAAATTCTATTAGAAAATCTTAACGCTTATTATTTGAACTTATAAGTACACATAAATAAAAGAGAGCGAGAAAGTAATCAAAAGTACTATTTTGATTTATATTCCTCGCCCTCCTCAATAGTTAGTAAGAGCACTCAAATAATTAATAATTTGCTATATGGTCTATGTCTGGACAAAAATAGATACCATTGTCTTATTTAAACTACAGTTTTGTATATAGTTCATTTACATAATTACTTAAATCATCAACATGTACATCTTCACTATCACCTGTATCACGGCGTTTAACTTCAACAATACCTTCAGAAGCATTTTTACCAACTACTACACGAATTGGTAGCCCTATTAAATCAGCATCATTAAATTTCACACCCGCACGTTCTTTTCGATCATCATACAATACATCGAAGTTTTCTTTAAGTTGGACGTATAATTGATCTGCTAATTCACGTTGATCATCTTTTTTAGGATTGATTGTGATTAAATGTAAATCAAATGGAGTAACTGATTTTGGCCAAATAATACCATTATCATCATTGTTCTGTTCTACAATAGCACTTAAAGTTCTTGATACTCCGATACCATAGCATCCCATCAATAATGGTTGTGCTTTCCCTTGGTTATCTAAAAATGTTGCATTCATAGATTCAGAGTATTTCGTACCTAATTTAAATACTTGACCTACTTCGATACCTTCAGCAAATCTTGCAACACCTGACCCATCTACTAATGGCTCACCTTCTAAAATAAATCTAAAATCACCAAATGCTTCTACATTGAAATCACGACCAATATTAGCATTAAGTAAATGGTAACCATCTTCGTTGGCACCTACAACAATGTTATTTAAGTCTTGGATATAATTATCTGCATATACTTTGATTTCTTTATCAAATACAGGACCTAATGAACCTGGCTTCGCACCTAATAAATTCACGATTTCATCTTCAGTAGCGAGCTCTATATTGTCCGTTTCAAAGTAAGCTTTTAATTTAATATCATTGAGTTCATGGTGACCACGCACAAGTACCATGATAAATTCTCCCTCAACTTTAAAGACCATTGATTTAGTAATTTCATCTAAAGGCTTTTCTAAAAATGTAGCTAATTCTTGTGCCGTTTGGATATTTGGTGTTTCTATTTTAGTTAATGGTTGAAGTTCACTATGTTTTTCGTTTGGTTGATATACGACTTCTGCTTTTTCAATATTAGCTGCATAGTCACTTTGCTCACTATAAACGATCGTATCTTCGCCAATTTCACTCAAAGCCATAAATTCATGTGTATGACTACCGCCAATTGCACCAGAATCAGCAACAACCGGACGTGCATTAATGCCTACACGTTTAAAAATTCGGCCATAAGCATTGTACATATCTTGATATGATTCATCTAAAGACGCTTCATCTGCATGGAAAGAATACGCATCTTTCATAATAAATTCTCTTCCACGTAATAAACCAAAGCGTGGACGCTTTTCATCTCTGAATTTAGATTGAATTTGGAATAGCGTCATTGGTAACTGTTTATAAGATTTTAGTTCATCTCGTACGATTGATGTTACAACTTCTTCATGTGTTGGTCCTAATGCAAATTCACGACCATTGCGGTCTTTTAAGCGCATTAGTTCTGGACCGTATGCATTCCAACGACCTGATTCTTCCCATAGTTCTGCTTGTTGTAATGCAGGCATTAAGATTTCAACCGCATCAATGCGTTCCATTTCTTCTCGAACGATTGCTTCAATATTATTGAGCACACGAGCTGCTAGTGGTAAATAACTGTAAATACCACTTGTACTTTGTTTAATTAAACCCGCTTTTAGTAAAAGGCGATGACTAAGTGCTTCTGCACCCGCTGGTACTTCTTTCATCGTTGGTATAAATACTTTTGATTGTTTCATTGAACTACCTCTCTCCCATTTATAAGAAATAACGTTGAATATCGTTCCACGTTACTAAGACCATAATAATTAATACAAATACTGCGCCAATAGCTACAATTGTTGTTTCTGCCTTCTTGTTTACTGGCTTTCTAAATATTGCTTCATAAATAACAAATAAAATACGTCCACCATCTAATGCTGGTACAGGTAATAGATTCATCAAACCTAAGTTTACACTCAATAATGCTGTCCATGAAATCAAGTTGATGATACCTGTTTTAACAACTGAATCGACGGTATGGTAAATACCAACCGGTCCATTCAACATATCAAATGAGAAATGTCCTGTGAATATACTCGCAATCATGCTCACTATTGCAGTGAAAATGAGCTTACCTGCAACTAATGTGCGTTCAAATCCTGCTGCAATTGGTTTAAACAACGTATGTTCCGTAGTAGATTCATAACCTAATATGTAACGTGTTTCCGTTTTGGTCTTCGTTACTTTTTGCTCTATTTTTTTAGGTTTGATATCCATTGTTTGTTTTTTGCCATCACGTTCGACCGTAATTTTCGTTGTTTTATTGCCGGTTTTTTCCACTGCTTCGTTAATATCATTTCTTGTAGAAATTTTATTATTATCTATCTTAACAATGGTATCTCCAGCTTTAAGTCCTGCGTGTGCTGCCGGTGAATCTTTCATAACTTTATCAATTGAATTCGTCGGCGTGCCTTGATAATATGCAAGACCTATAAACAATACAAGTGTAAGTAAAAAGTTAAATAACGGACCTGCAAACAATGTTAAAAACTTTTGATAAGGTTTTTTATACGTAAATTGTCTATCTTTAGGTGCGATTTGAATAAGACTGCCATTTTCAACAAAATAAGATTCTTTTGCAATCGTATATCTATGACGCGCTTGATCGTAAGGTGTAACCCCTTCAATATATAAGCCATCTTTAAAATCACATTGCTTCACTTCTATAGCTTCAATTTGTTGGAATTTATGTTGATCATCTAAAATGATATGCGTAATTTCTTCTTGATCATTTAATTTAATTTTAACATGCATACCTGGTTGTACTGGCGGTTCTTCTAAACCATCTCCAGCCATTCGTACATATCCACCAACGGGTAATAATCGAATTGTATAAAGGGTTTCATTTTTCCTGAAACTAAAAATTTTCGGTCCCATACCAATAGCAAATTCCGGGCACATAATTCCTGCACGTTTTGCAAAGAACATGTGACCATACTCATGTACAGTTACGAGGACACCAAAGAAAATAATAAATGAAATAATTGTTACTAGAAAACTCAATTTGATACACCTCATATTTTCTAAATAAATTGACTGCGATTACGATTACAAAATATTAAATAGTATTCTAATTCGTCGCACTTTAGGTTATAAAAGTATAACATATCTCTATGTTATGACACACGTAACTTTAATATATAACCATATCCTTTTCCCAAAAATAGTGTTTGGATATGATAGCAAATCTACAAAATGTCCACCTTGTCAAAAGGAGTTAAGAACAGTAGAAACCGTGCAATACACAGGGTCCACATTCATTAACTCCTAGCAAATTTATATCCAATTATTTAATACTATCTCACTATTTTTAAATTTGTATTAACAAGATATTTAATAAAGGTAGTACAAACATAAAGCTATCGAAACGATCCAATATACCACCATGACCTGGCAGAATTCTACCTGAATCTTTAACACCGAAATGACGTTTAAAGCCTGACTCAACTAAGTCACCTAATTGACCAAACATACTTAATATAATGGTAATGATGAGTAATAACCATAATGCTGTATTAAAATCAACAAACAACATCATAACAAGCGGAACGATAAGACTACAAATCAGTCCACCAACAAAGCCTTCAACCGTTTTATTCGGGCTGATTACTGGCCATAATTTGTGTTTACCCATTAATCTACCGAAGATATAAGCACCTGTATCCGTTAACCATACGACTAGAAACGCAAATAATATGTAATGTAGGCCTTCTGAACGAGTTTCATATAAATACATAAAGCCGATACCGACATAAGCGATAGACATGAGACAGAATGCCGCATCCATAAAACTAAATCTATTTTTCGAAAGTACGGTATAACTTAATAAAATAAAACTCATTGCGATTAAAGATTTCAACTGAAGATCATTCACCCAGCTACCCGCATCTTGAGGTAACATAATAATTAAAATACCTAATGCACTTATTATTCCTGGAATGGATAAGAACTTAATCATATTCATATTGAGCAATTCTTTTAAAGCTATGAACGCTAATAAATATGAAAATAGCATTAGTATAAAGCCGCCCTTTAATAATACAGGGAGGAACACGATAAGCGCTATGATTGCCGTTAAAGTTCTAACTTTCATACTATTCTCCTAACTATTTATAATCCACCGAATCGACGTTGTCGTGATTGATAAATTTTAATACAATTTATTAATTCCTCTTTATCAAAATCTGGCCATAATTTATCGTTGAAAATAAATTCACTATAAGATACTTGCCAGATTAGGAAATTACTAATTCTCTGTTCACCTGATGTTCTTATCAATAAATCTGGATCTGGATAAGCGTGGGTCATCAAATGGTCATCAATCATCTGTTCTGTAATTTCATCACTCGTTAAACCTTTAGCAGTTAATTGATCATAGATTGATTTCACACTGTTTACAATTTCTGCGCGGCCACCATAATTAATTGCAAAAATTAATTTCAAGCCAGTATTGTGCTTCGTTTCCTCTTTCGCTTTAGCAATTGCTTTAAGTGTAGAAGTTGGCAAATATTCCATAAATCCAATTGTCTCAACTTTTACATTATTTTCTATCAACTCTGGTAGAAATGTTTTTAAAAAGTTAACTGGTAAGTTCATGATATAGTTGACTTCACTTTCAGGTCGCGTCCAATTTTCTGTAGAAAATGCATACAATGTTAAATATTTTATTCCCAAATCACTTGCAACTTTAGTGATTTTTTTTACGGTTTGCATACCCTGATAGTGACCTTTAATTCTAGGCAATTTTCTTTGTTTAGCCCAACGACCATTACCATCCATAATGATAGCCACATGTTCAGGTATGTTATGTAATTCCAATTCAAAGTTGGATATGGTTGGCAGATTTTTTTTCTTCTTCATTAACTTTTTAAACATGGTATTTCCTCCGAGCGTGATCATCTATGTTTATTATAATTGGTTCTAGATGCAATTATCTACCATTTTATCATAATAGATAGATGCATTGAATAAACAAATAAAAAAACTGTACCAAAGTCTGATTTGATACAGTTCAGATAAAATATGATTAGCTTCTTTTTGGACGATTTCATTAGTATAACAATACCGTAATCTCTAAATTGAAGCTTATCATCCTTACCATGTTTATACTGACATAATATCTTGTTCTTTTTCTTCTAACAATTTATCAATTTCTTTAATTGAATCGTCAGTTAGCTTTTGGACATCGTCTGTTTGAGATCTTAAGTCATCTTCAGTGATGTCAGCATTTTTTTGTTGTTTTTTAAGTTCGTCGTTTGTGTCACGACGTACGTTTCTTACTGCAACTTTCGCATCTTCGCCAGTTTTCTTTACTTCTTTAACTAACTCTTTACGACGTTCTTCTGTTAATGCAGGAACACTGATGCGAATAACTTCGCCATCACTTGATGGATTAACACCTAAGTTCGCTGCGTTGATAGCTTTTTCTATATTTCCAAGTGATGTTTTATCATAAGGAGAAATAACTAATAAACGTGCTTCTGGAACATTGATACTTGCAAGTTGTTGAACTGGTGTTGGAGCACCATAATAGTCAACATTAACTCCATTGAGTAAGTTAGAATTGGCTCTACCCGCACTGATATTTGCTAATTCTCTTGAAAGGTTATCTATAGATTTTTGCATTTTTGATTTTGTTTCATTAATAATGTCACTCATAGTCATACACCTCTAATTATTTTGTAATTAACGTTCCTATTTTTTCGCCCATAACAGCACGTTTAATGTTACCTTCTTCTGTTATAGAGAAGACATTCAATGGAATATTATTATCCATACAGAATGATGAAGCTGTTGAATCCATGACTTGTAATCCTTCTTGCAACATTTGAATATGTGTTAAATGTTCATATTTGAT
This sequence comes from Staphylococcus caeli, assembly GCF_051413795.1. Classification (GTDB taxonomy): domain Bacteria; phylum Bacillota; class Bacilli; order Staphylococcales; family Staphylococcaceae; genus Staphylococcus; species Staphylococcus caeli_A. The sequence goes on from NZ_JBOIRQ010000004.1 coordinate 39,415, forward strand.
TGCATTTGGGTCAACTTTAGGATCTGCTGAATAAACACCATCAACATTATTTTTACCCATTAAAATGACGTCAGCTTCTACTTCAGCAGCACGTAAAGCTGCAGTAGTATCTGTAGAGAAGTAAGGGTTACCAATACCAGCTGCAAATATTACAACACGTTTCTTTTCTAAATGTCTAATTGCACGACGACGAATATATGGTTCTGCTACTTGTTTCATTTCTATTGAAGTTAAAACACGTGTATCGCAATCTAATTGTTCGAGGCTATCTTGTAATGCTAAAGCATTCATAACCGTAGCAAGCATACCCATGTAGTCTGCTGTACCACGATCCATACCTAAGTCACTACCAGTTTTACCTCTCCAAATGTTACCTCCACCAACAATAACAGCAATTTCGCAATCCATTTTTGCTACTTCAGCAACTTGTTCTGCTACACTTTTAATTATAATTGGATTGATTCCAAATCCATCTTCACCTGCGAGTGCTTCGCCACTTAATTTTAATACAACACGTTCGTATTTAGAAGTTTGAGCCATTGTCTTATCCTCTCTATTGTAAAAATATGTAAATTATACAAGTAAAGAAGACACAATAGGTCTTCCAATACAAAAGTGAATCTTTCATACGGAGCACAAAAGGTGTCTTCTTACTTGTCTAAACTATGAAAAATTATTTCATTTGTCCTTTAACTTCGTCAGCAAAGTTTTCTTCACGTTTTTCCATACCTTCGCCTACTTCATAACGTACGAAGTCAACTAGTTTACCACCTTTAGATTTTAAGAAAGCTTCAACTGTTTGATCAGGATCTTTTACAAAGTTTTGGTCAACTGCACAAATTTCTTGTAAATATTTACGTAAACGGCCTTCTACCATTTTTTCTACGATGTTTTCTGGTTTACCTTCATTAAGCGCTTGTTGTTTTAATACTTCTCTTTCATGTGCAATTTCTTCTTCACTTACTTGTTCAGAAGAAACATATTTAGGGTTAATCGCAGCGATGTGCATTGCTACGTCTTTAGCTGCTTCACCATCAGTTGAACCTTCAACGACAGTTAATACACCAATACGACCGCCCATGTGTAAATAAGCACCAAAAGCATCATTGTCAGTTTTTGTTCTGATAGCAAAACGACGAATGCTTAATTTTTCTCCGATAGTTGAAATTGCTTCTTTTACGCGTTGATCTACAGATTTACCATCAGGTAAGTTAGTTTCTAATAACGCTTCAACTGTATCTACTTTAGTGTCTAATACTTGAATAGCAATTTCTTTTACTAATTGTTGGAAACCTTCGTTACGTGCTACGAAGTCAGTTTCAGAATTAATTTCTACAATTGCTGCTTCGTTGCCTCTTTCTTCAACATGTACTAAACCTTCTGCCGCAATACGGTCAGATTTTTTAGCAGCTTTAGCGATACCTTTTTCACGTAGGAAATCGATCGCTTTGTCGATGTCACCATCAGTTTCTGTTAACGCTTTTTTACAATCCATCATACCAGCGCCAGTTTTTTCACGTAATTCTTTTACAAGTTTAGCTGAAATTGCCATTTCAAATTCCTCCATTATTTAATGAATTTTATTATATTTATTTTAAAAAAAGGTGATAAGCTTAAATATCTTATCACCCATTTTACATTATTCTTAGTTTGATTCAACAGAAGTGTTTTCTTCAGTTGTTTCTGCTTCAGTAGCTTCTTTTGATTCATTTAAATCAATGTTTTGTTCTGCTGCTACTTCTTCATTTGATACACCTTGTTGACCTTCTAAGATTGCATCTGCCATTTTACCAGTTAATAATTTAACGGCACGGATAGCATCATCGTTTGCAGGGATAACGTAATCAATTTCATCTGGGTCGCAGTTAGTATCTACAATACCTACGATTGGGATGTGTAATTTGCGTGCTTCAGCAATTGCGTTGCGCTCTTTACGAGGGTCAACAACAAATAATGCTTGAGGCATAGATTTCATATCACGAATTCCGCCTAAGAATTTAATTAAACGGTCATATTCTTTTTTAAGTTCTACAACTTCTTTTTTAGGTAATACTTCGAATAAGCCATCTTCTTCCATTTTTTCAATTTCAGAGATGCGTTTGATACGTTTAGAAATTGTTTTATAGTTAGTTAAAATTCCACCTAACCATCTTTGGTTAACATAGAATTGACCCGCACGTTCTGCTTCAGCTTTAACTGATTCTTGTGCTTGTTTTTTAGTACCAACGAATAAAACTTTTCCGCCATCTTCTGATACTTGTTTGATGAAGTTATAAGCTTCCTCTACTTTTTTCACTGTTTTTTGTAAATCGATAATATAGATACCGTTTCTTTCAGTGAAAATGTATCTCTTCATTTTTGGGTTCCAACGGCGTGTTTGGTGACCGAAGTGAACACCTGCTTCTAGCAATTGTTTCATTGAAATTACTGCCATAATAAAAATCCTCCTATTGGTTTATTACCTCCATAAAAAGCTCATATAAACACGACAAATAAATATCGCACCCTTTATACTTTCACTCTTTATGTGTGTATTGGCTTCATAGCCGTCAATAAATATATCATATTTGTATCTATAAATCAACACTTTCAAATCAGTTATTTATGCATTTATTTTAACTTAAATAGATTACTATAAGACGTTGTTCAAAATAAAAATAAATACATTTTTAACTGATGCGATTTATGATCTTTCAGAGATTAAGCCCAAGATACAAGGGCATCTTAGGCTCAACATAAACTGTATGTGGATTACATCCGTCTATTATTTAATTCTTTCAAGTTCATCTAAGAATTTTTCTTTTTTAACTTTAATAAATGTACCTTTCATACCAAGTGAACGTGATTCAATTACACCTGCACTTTCAAGTTTACGTAAGGCATTCACGATTACAGAACGTGTAATTCCTACTCTATCCGCTACTTTTGAAGCAATTAATAAACCTTCTTTACCGCCTAATTCTTCAAAAATATGCTCAATCGCTTCACTCTCAGAGTAAGATAATGAGTTGATTGCCATACTTATCGCTGCTTTGTCTCGTGCTTCTTGCTCAACTTCATTATGCTTCTCACGTAAAATTTCCATACCAATAACAGTTGCTGCATATTCGCCAAGAACTAAATCATTTTCTGAGAAATCTTCAGTCACACGGCCTAGAACTAAAGTACCTAATCTTTCACCGCCACCTAAAATAGGGAAAATTGTCGTTCTACTTTCGCCAAATAAGTCTTTGTTTTCCGGTGGGAATACAGTAAGTACGTTATCAATACCAATGTTAGATTGTGTTTCTCTAACATCCATTAATTGATCCGTATACTCAACAGGAATATGTCTATTTTCAAGCATTTGAATTATACGTTCATTTTTCAACAGCTCATTCAAGTTTGAACCTAAAATTTTTCCTTTTCTAGATACGATAAATACATTAGTAACTGTGACATTACTGATTGTTTGTGCGACATCTTTAAAATCTACGGCAATACCTTTATGTTTTTGCAAAAGTGTATTTAATTCTCTTGTTTTCGATAATAAGCTCATATTACTGCTCCTTTATATTTATATTATAAGATAAATGCACTTAAATCTTTATTTATTGAAATTGATTTCAACTTATCATCAACGTACTGTGGCGTAATATCTACAACCGCATTAGGCATATTCGGTGCTTCAAATGATAAATCTTCTAACATTTTTTCAAGTATTGTATGCAGTCGACGGGCGCCAATGTCATCTGTATCTTGGTTTACTTTGAATGCAATTTCAGCTAATCGTTTAATTGATTCGTCAGTAAAATTAACTGTGACATGTTCCGTATCTAGCAACGCCTCATATTGTTTGATAAGTGATAGCTTAGGTTCTGTTAAAATACGGACAAAATCTCCTACTGAAAGACTTTCCAGTTCAACACGAATTGGGAAGCGTCCTTGTAACTCAGGAATTAAATCACTTGGTTTAGACACGTGAAATGCACCCGCACCAATAAACAGCATATGTTCAGTATTAACAGTACCATACTTTGTTTGAACCATGCTACCTTCAAGAATTGGTAATATATCTCTTTGAACACCTTGACGTGACACATCTTGACCAGAGTTTTGATTATTTGTAGCAACCTTATCTATTTCATCAATAAAAATGATGCCCATTTGCTCTGCAAGTTCAATTGCTTCTTGGTTAGCAGTTTCTTGGTCAATCAATTCATCCGCATATTCGTCTGTTAGTATTTTACGTGCAGTTTTAACAGGTAGTTCTCGTTCAACTTTTTTCTTCGGCATGAGTTGATTCATCATATCTTGCATTTGTTGATTTTGGTTTGTACCTAACATTCCCATTGCAGCAGGGTCTTGTTCAACTTTCAATCTTACTTTTTCTTCTTCGAGCGCGCCATTTAAAAGTTGTTGTTTAATTTCAGAACGTTTTGTTTTCACTTCTTCAGTTGGTGCTTCATCTTCCTCTTCGTTATTTTGACCAAAATTAGGAATTGCTCCTCCAAAAAGTGACTCTAATGGATTATTACTATTGTTATTATTATTTGCTTTTTTCTTCATACTAGGCACAAGTAATTTGACTAATTTTTCATTAGCTTTTGCTTCTGCTTCATCTTTGACTAATGCTTTCTTCTGTTCTTTTACAAGTCTAACCGCAACGTCTACAAGATCTCTCACCATACTTTCAACATCGCGTCCAACATAACCAACTTCAGTAAATTTTGTAGCTTCTACTTTTATAAAAGGTGCACCGACAACTTTCGCCATACGTCTCGCAATTTCTGTTTTACCTACACCTGTTGGACCAATCATTAAAATATTCTTAGGTGCGATCTCTTGCTTCTCTTCTTCTGACAATAAACTTCTTCTATATCGGTTTCGTAATGCAATCGCAACTTTTCTTTTAGCATCATCTTGTCCGACGATATACTCATTCAATTTCGAAACAATATCTTTAGGTGTTAGCTTTATACTATTTGTCTCCATGCGTTGCTATACCTCCATTATTTTGAATTCTTTTAATTTTCAACTTAGTTTTATTTTTCAGTTAATAGTTTAAACATTTTAGCGGCTCTCAATCAAATAGGATGACATTTAGTAACATGCCTCATTTTATAATTTAAACTATAACTTTTCAACGATGATTTGATCATTTGTAAATACACATATATCTGAAGCTACTTTTAAACTTTCGTATGCCATTTCACTCGCAGTTAAATGTGTTGCATTACGTTTTAGTGCTCTACCTGCACTTAATGCATAATTACCGCCTGAACCAATAGCTATGAGGTTGTCATCTGGAGCAATAACTTCACCTGTACCACTCACTACTAAAATAGATGATTCATCCATAACAATGAGCATTGCTTCTAATTGTCTTAATTGTTTGTCTCCACGCCATTCTTGCGCTAATTCCACTGCAGCTCGCTCTAAATTACCACCAAATTGTTGTAATTTAGTTTCGAATTTTTCGAACAATGTAAATGCGTCTGCCACACTGCCTGCAAATCCAGCTAGCACTTTATCATTATATAAACGTCTCACTTTTCTTGCAGTTTGTTTCATAATCACCTGTTCACCTAATGTCACTTGTCCATCTCCGGCCATTGCTGCATGGCCATTATGTTGTACTGCAAAAATTGTTGTTGCATGAATAGATGTACTCATTAATTATTTCTCCTTTTTCGCACGCGGATGTGCGTTTAAATATACTTTTCGTAATTGTTCATTTGTTACATGTGTATAACGACCTGTTGTAGATAGATTCACATGTCCTAATAAAGATTGGACTGTTCTTAAATCTGCACCTTGATTTAGCATATGCGTTGCAAATGTATGCCTTAATTTATGTGGGTGTATCTCCGTGACACCAGCTGTACGTTTGACCACATCATTTAATACATAGCGTATACCTCGTTCAGTAATTGGTTCACCCTTCATGTTTACTAACAAAAATTCATGATTGGCATTCAATTTAGGTTTGAAAGTTGTAATATACCTTTCAATACCTTGCTTACAAAATTCGCCAAACGGAATGAAGCGTTCTTTACCACCTTTACCTAGTACTTTTACACCTGGCGCATTCATATCAATATCCTGCGTTTTGATATGTACTAATTCAGACACCCTTATTCCTGTAGCATACAGCAATTCCAATATCACTCTATCTCTTAACCCTTTTTTTAGATCATTTTCAACTGTATCGAATAGGGCTTCCATTTCTTCTTCATAAAAAAAATGCGGTAAGTAATGTTCTTTTTTGGGGTGTACAAGTTGAATAAAAGGATTCACAACACTTTCATCTTGTGTCATCCAATATTCATAAAAACTTCTCAGCGTTGAAATTTTACGAGAAACTGACGTTCTTTTCAAGTTTTTTGAATATAGATAACTTAGATAGTTTCGTGCATCTTTATATTCAAATGATAGCAGTGATAAATGTTCTTGTGCTAAAAACACATTAAATTGTGCTAAATCATCATGATACGATTTTAAAGTATGCTCCGAAAACTGTCGTTCTACTTTTAACATAAATAAGTATGCTTCTTGGATTTTTTCCAATAAAAACCCCTCCATCAATATGAATTGTAGCATAATGATAGAGGGGACTGCGAAAAATATCTATTAAATTAAGGCGAACTTTCAAAATTTTCCGAAAGTATTATCACCTATTATACTTTTACAATGTCTGTTTATAATTATCTAAATATGTTAATGCACGATTAGCCAAGGTTTCATAACGTTCTTTTTTATCTTTAATTCTATTTTCTAAAGTTGGAAGCAAACCAAAATTAGCATTCATTGGTTGGAAATTTTTCTCATTTTTAGCATGTGATATATAATAAGCCATACTTCCAATCATCGTTTCTCGTGGAAAAATAACTTCACCTTTATCTAAAATTTTATGTGCCACATTAATACCAGCAACTAATCCACTAGCAGCACTTTCCACATAACCTTCTACGCCTGTCATTTGACCTGCAAAGTAAAGTGTTTCTCTACCTTTTAGTTCGTAAGTTTCAGATAGAACATCTGGAGAGTTGATAAAAGTATTTCTATGCATCACACCATATCTTACGATTTCAACATTTTCTAAACCTGGAATAAGACGAATTACATCTTTTTGTGCCCCCCATTTTAAATGCGTTTGAAAACCAACGATATTGTAAAGTGTTCCAGCCGCATCGTCTTGGCGCAACTGCACGACCGCATATGGTCTTTTACCAGTCTTTGGATCTTCCAATCCTACAGGTTTCATAGGACCAAATAGCAACGTTTTTCTACCTCGTTCAGCCATAACTTCAAATGGCATACAACCTTCAAAGTATTTTTCTTTTTCAAATTCATTGACCGGCGCTACTTCTGCTTCCATCAATGCATCATAAAATGTATTGAATTCATCTTCTGTCATAGGACAGTTTAAATATGCTGCTTCACCTTTATCATAACGTGATTTTAAATATACTTTATCCATATCGATGCTATCTTTTTCAACAATTGGTGCTGCTGCGTCATAAAAATACAATTGATCTTTTCCAGTTGCTTCTACTATCTCATTCGCTAAATTATCTGTCGTTAACGGGCCAGTTGCGATGATCGTATAGCCTTCAGGTATCGAATGAATTTCTTCATTTAATACTGTGATGTTTGGATGATTCTTAAGTGTGTCTGTGATATAACCAGCAAAATCATGACGGTCAACAGCTAATGCACCACCTGCAGGTACTCGCGCTTTATCAGCAGCACGTATGATTAAAGAATCTAAACGTCTCATTTCTTCTTTTAGTACACCAACTGCATTTGTTAGCGCATTACCTCTTAATGAATTTGAACAAACGAGTTCTGCAAATTTATCTGTATGGTGCGCTGGTGTTTGTTTTACAGGTCTCATTTCAATTAAATTTACTTTTACGCCTCGTTGCGCTAATTGATATGCGGCTTCAGAACCAGCTAAGCCAGCCCCAACTACATTTACAACTTGAGTCATTTTATTTCCTCCTATACAAAAAAGCAACTTAGACATCGTATCATAATTATAAATACACTTTTATTATAAATATGTGTCATAAGTTGCGCTTATTTATTACTATCGTATCCATCAATCATAAAAATCTCTTATTAAAGTCAGTTATTTATTTCTGTTCTTCTTCTTTATAATCACAATTAGAACATACTACTTGGCTCTTACGGCCTTGTTTTTTCTCAACAAGGTAGTCTTCACACTTAGGACACGCACGGCCTATTGGTTTATCCCAACTAACAAAATCACATTCTGGGTATTTTGAACAACCATAGAATATGCGATTTTTCTTAGATTTACGCTCTACTACATCGCCCTCTTTACATTTAGGACAAGTAACTCCAATTGTTTTAACAATTGCTTTAGTGTTACGACAATCTGGGAAATTAGAACAAGCCATAAATTTACCATAACGCCCCATTTTAATAACCATTGGCGAACCACATAATTCACAATCTTCTCCTGCAGGTTCATCTTTAATTTCTATCTTTTCCATTTCTTCCTCAGCACGTTCTACATCTTGTTTAAAACTGCTATAGAAATCAGAAATAACTTTCTTCCATCCAATTTCTCCATCAGCAACCTTATCCAATAATGTTTCCATGTTAACTGTAAAATCGACATCAATGATTTCAGGGAAGTAATCTTTTACTTGTTCATGAACAATTTCACCTAATTCAGTAGGTACAAATCGTTTACTTTCATTCTTAACGTAATTTCTTTTTTGGATTGTATCAATCGTTGGTGCATATGTTGATGGACGACCAATTTTTAGCTCTTCCATTGTTTTTACTAAACGTGCTTCCGTATAACGTGGTGGTGGCTGAGTAAAGTGTTGAGAAGGTTCAATTTTAGTAGCAGTTACCATTTCGCCTTCATCAATATTTGGTAATTTATTATCTTTACCATCTTCGCTATCGTCTTTAGTTTCAACATATAACGTCATAAATCCTTTGAACTTAATTGTTTGGCCGTTTGCACGGAATTTTATATCATTTTGAGTTAAGTCCATTGCAACTGTATCTAAAATTGCAGGTGCCATTTGACTCGCTACAAATCTTTCCCAAATCAACTTGTACAATCTATGTTGATCACGCGTTAAATATGGTTTCATTTCATTCGGTGTACGCAAAGTACTAGATGGTCTAATTGCTTCATGGGCATCTTGATCTCCCTGACCTTTTGCTTTCCGTTTCGATGTGTAATTTTTCCCATATGTTTCTTCAATATAATTTTGAGCTTCAGATTTTGCTTGATCAGAAATTCTTGTTGAGTCCGTACGCATATATGTGATTAAACCAACAGTACCTTGTCTTTTCAAATCAATACCTTCATATAGTTGTTGTGCTAACATCATTGTTTTACGCGCTTTGAAATTTAATTTTCGTGCTGCTTCTTGTTGTAACGTTGATGTTGTAAAAGGATTCGCTGGATAACGTGTCTTTTCTTTCTTCGTCACTTTCGTAACTTCGAATTGATCGCCATCTAATTGTGTAGTTACTTTTTCTACATCTGCTTTTTCAGTTAGTTTAAATGGTTTATCTTTTAAATGTAAAAATTTAGCTGTGAATTTTGATTTTTTATATCTAAACTCACCTTCTATTTTCCAATATTCTTCTGGTTTAAAGTTTCTAATTTCATTTTCACGATCAATAACTAACCTTAGTGCAACAGATTGCACACGGCCTGCTGAAAGACCTTTTTTAACTTTTTTCCAAAGTACTGGTGAAATATTGTAACCAACAAGACGGTCAAGAATACGTCGTGCTTGTTGCGCATCAACTAATTCCATTTCAATACCACGTGGATGTTTAAAGCTATCTTTTACAGCGTCTTTTGTTATTTCATTAAATACTACTCTATTTTCATTTGAGTCTTCTAAATCTAATATATTTGCTAAATGCCAAGCAATCGCTTCACCTTCACGGTCAGGGTCACTCGCTAAGAATATTTTTTTAGCTTTCTTAGCATGCTTTTTTAATTCTTTAACAACTGGCCCTTTACCACGTATTGTTATATATTTGGGTTCATAATCATTTTCAGCATCTACGCCCATTTGACTACGAGGCAAATCTCTTACATGCCCCATTGATGCTACGACTTTATATTTTTTCCCTAAATATTTTTCAATGGTTTTTGCTTTTGCAGGCGATTCAACTATGACTAAATTTTCTGCCAAAGTAGTTACCCCCTTGCATTTTCTAATTACAAAGATAAATGATAAACGGTGTATTTTGTTTTTGTCAATGTTTTTAATTTTAAGTTGATTTAATTTAGAGCCGCATTTCACAAAATCTCTCTAAATATTGACAGTTTCTGCACAGTTTCAATCACTAGGCTTTACACTCATTTTCATTTGATAAACCTTTACTTATTATCTATTAAATATAATCATCTATAATATCATCTACTGTTCTTATAATTTTCGCACCTTCCTGAGCACTACGTAAATTGCCTTCAGTCATTTTATTAAAAATTGCTCCAGGTAAAACATATACTTCTCTATTTTGTTCAAGTGCACAATTCGTAGTAATACTCGTACCACTATGTACTGTTGATTCTGTAATAAGTACACCTTTAGATAGGCCACTTATAATTCGATTACGTTCAGGAAAGTGATATTTATATGGCTTAGCTGTTGGTAAGTATTCACTAATTACAATACCCGATGCCTCAATATCATTTCTAATGTTTATAGTAGATTGTGGGTAATGATTTAAATGCCCAAATCCTAAAACTGCTATAGTTGGCAGTTGAAAACTTAAAGCGCATTGATGTGCCATTTTATCAGCTCCATGTGCTAAACCTGACACGATTGTTAGATTATACTTTTTAAATGAAGGAAAAAATTGTTGAAGTGTGTTCCAAGTATATGTTGTGGCTTTTCTTGAGCCAATAATGGCAAGAGTTTGAAGTGATTTTAATAAATTTAAATCTCCCCTATAAAACAGTATTACAGGTGGATTGTGGATTTCTCTTAGTAATGGAGGATAAGCTTGATGATTGATGGTTATATAATTGATATACCATGATTTCAATTGAAGCTGCAATTGTTCCAAATCAAACTCTAGAAATGCTCGATACATCTTATCTTTATTTTTAGATTTCAATGTCGCTAAATATTGTTTAAGTAGATATTTTTGTTCTAAATCATGAGTTAACAGAAAGTCAGGAGAAAAATTAAGTAGTTGATAAATTTGTTTCGTAGAAAGTCCTGCAAATCGAAGTCTTAAATAGTGTGTGTCATTCATTAACATCGCACTCCTTTATAAGCAATATTATAAAGGAAATCACGCTAAATTCATTTTACAATTCAACATCAATTCACGTTAAAAAGTAACAGTTTTTTAAAGAGTAATTTCGTAAAATCAATTTCAGTAGCACATTGATTTTATTTTCATAAAACATATTCACTTATTACAATACAACCCAAAAAAGCACAAACTCCGACATATTCTCGGAATTTGTGCTGATTACAAACAATAAACCTTATTTTACAGTTAATAATTGTTCATAAATGCCAGCTTCTTTAGCAGCATCAATTAATGTTGTTCCAATTTCTGATGGAGTATCTGCAGTTTTCACGCCACAACTGTTAAGTGTTTTGATTTTTTCTGCAGCAGTACCTTTACCACCTGAGATAATCGCACCAGCATGGCCCATACGTTTACCTGGAGGTGCAGTTTGTCCACCTACGAAACCTACAACTGGTTTAGTCATGTTTGCTTTAATCCATTCAGCTGCTTCTTCTTCAGCAGTACCACCGATTTCACCAATCATAACAACCGCTTTTGTTTCATCATCTTCATTGAATGCTTTTAATACATCGATAAAGTTTGTTCCATTAACTGGGTCTCCGCCAATACCGACAGCAGTCGTTTGACCAATACCTTCTTCAGTTAATTGGTGAACCGCTTCATAAGTTAATGTACCAGAACGTGATACAACACCTACGTGACCTTTTTTATGAATATATCCTGGCATGATACCAATTTTACATTCGTCAGCAGTAATAACACCTGGACAGTTAGGTCCTACGACACGTGTTTTCTTACCTTCTGAGAAACGTTTCACTTTAATCATATCAATAACTGGGATATGTTCAGTGATACAGATTGCTAAGTCTAATTCAGCTTCGATACATTCTAAAATTGCATCAGCAGCAAATGGTGCTGGTACATAGATTACTGAAACTGTAGCACCTGTTTCTTTTTGTGCTTCTTCAACTGTATTGAAAACTGGTACGCCTTCTACAACTTGTCCACCTTTACCTGGAGTTACCCCAGCAACAATTTGTGTACCATATTCAAGCATTTGTTTTGTATGGAAAAGGGCAGTTGACCCTGTGATACCTTGTACAATTACTTTTGTATTCTTATCAATAAATACGCTCATCTTCGTGCTCCCATCCTTTCCTTATGCTTCTTTAACAAGTTTTACGATTTTTTGTGCGCCTTCAGCCATAGTAGCTGCTGGTTCGATTGCTAATCCTGATTGTTCAAGAATCTCTTTACCTCTTTCAACATTCGTACCTTCTAAACGTACAACTAATGGTAAAGTAAGTTCAACTTCTTTAACGGCAGCGACAATACCTTCAGCAATAATGTCACACTTCATGATGCCACCAAAGATATTTACGAAAATACCTTTAACATGTTCATCACCTAAGATGATTTTGAATGCTTCAGTAACTTTTTCTTTAGTTGCGCCGCCCCCTACGTCAAGGAAGTTAGCCGGATTTCCGCCAAAGTGATTGATTGTATCCATTGTAGCCATTGCTAAACCAGCACCGTTAACCATACAACCAATGTCTCCATCTAATGCGATATAAGATAAGTCATATTTTGATGCTTCGATTTCTTTTGGATCTTCTTCTTCTAAATCACGTAATTCTTGGATATCTTTATGTTTAAATAACGCATTGTCATCGAAGTTAACTTTTGCATCTAAAGCTAAAACTTCACCTTCACCTGTAGTTACAAGTGGGTTAATTTCAACGATTGAGCAATCTTTTTCGATAAATACATTATAAAGTGAAACTAAAAATTTAGCCGCTTTATTAATTGATTCTTTAGGAATATTAATGTTAAAAGCAATTCTTCTAGCTTGGTATGGTGCTAATCCTACAACAGGATCGATTGTTTCTTTGAATATTTTTTCAGGTGTTTCAGCAGCAACTTCTTCAATTTCAGTACCGCCTTCTTCTGAAGCCATCAAAGTAACTCTGTCTGTTGCGCGATCAATTACAAAACCAACATAATATTCTTTTTGAATATCGCAGCCCTCTTCTATGTAAAGGCGTTTAACTTCTTTACCTTCTGGACCAGTTTGATGTGTAACAAGCGTCTTACCTAATAATTCATTAGCATAAGTTTCAACTTCGGAAAGCGATTTAGCGATTTTAACACCGCCTGCTTTACCTCGACCCCCTGCGTGAATTTGTGCTTTTACCACATAAACTTTTGAATTTAATTCTTTTGCCTTTTCAACTGCTTCTTCAGCAGTATATGCTACGCGTCCTTCTGGGACAGCAACGCCCATAGAACGAAATATTGCTTTACCTTGATACTCGTGGATATTCATTCTCCATCCTCCTGTTTCTTAGGTTAAGTTCATAACCAATTATAAGAAATGAAAGCGCTATTGTAAACTGATTTAGCCTACTTATTTCAATTATTTTATTTTAACTATTAATTTAAGAGAGATTTAATTGGCTCAAATGTTTTTCTATGTTCATTTAAGATGCCATAATTTTTAATACCTTCTAAATGTTGTTGAGTGCCATAACCTGCATTTTTATCAAAACCATACCCTGGATATTTGTCACCGAGTTCACGCATATATTTGTCTCTATATTCTTTCGCTAGCACGCTTGCGGCAGCAATCGATACACTTCTAGCATCTCCTTTAATAATAGATGTTTGCGGTATATCAATATCTAATGTCATTGCATCTACAAGTAGATGTGTAGGTTTCACAGGTAATGCTTCAATTGCCCTGAGCATCGCTATTTTTGTAGCTTCATATATATTATAACGATCTATTTCTTCAACTGTTGCTTGTCCATAAGCATACGCATGTACTTCACTTAATAATTGAGTTTCAAGTGAATTTCTTTGCTTTGAAGACAGTTTTTTTGAATCGTTTAAACCTGTAAAGTGATGATTTTTATTTAAAATCACTGCGCTTGTAACAACTGGACCAGCAAGTGGACCACGCCCTACTTCATCTATACCGCAAATCAATGCTTGTTCATTTTCTGCCAAAATTGCATTTTCAAATTCAGTCATCTTAATATAATTGTCAAACAATTGTTGTTCTTTTTCTAACTGTTTGCGTCTTTGCGCAATTGCATTTTGTACGCCTTTTCGTGCGTCTTCATGATATCTAGTTGTTGCTAAATCATTAAGCGTAGTAATGTCTTGGAGCGCTAATTTAATTGTTTGAATCGTTTCTTTCATATGAGTTACACGTCCATTTCATTTATTAAGTCAAACGTGTACGTACCTATTTTCGCATTTCTTACTTCATGGATGATTAACTCAATAACCGCTTCATAATCAATTTCATTACCACGACGTAATAATCCACGTTTCCGTCCAATTGCATCAAACCACTCTATGTTTTCTGCATCTTTTGACACATCAACTTTGTAATGTTGTTTTAGTCCTTCATAGTCATGTTCTTTCAGGAAATCTAATGCATAAATTGCTACTTCATCTAAATGCACAATACTATCTTTGATAGCACCTGTTACACTTAGTTTTTTGCCGACAAGTTGATCTTCGAATTTCGGCCATAAGATACCAGGTGTATCTAATAATTGTAATGCATTTCCCACTTTAATCCATTGTTGTTGCTTCGTTACACCTGGTGTATTTCCGGTTTTTGCTATAGATTTATTTGCTAATTTATTTATTAATGTTGATTTTCCTACATTAGGAATCCCCACAATCATCGCTCTAATCGCGCGTGGTTTTAATCCTTTTAGTTTTTCTTTTTCAAACTTCTCTTTTGTCGCTCGTATTGCTGTTTGTTCTACTAGTTTTAAACCTTTACCATGTTTAGCGTCAATTGCCACTGGATAAAAACCTTTATCTTTAAAGAATGATTCCCACTTTGCTAGTTCTTTTAAATTTGCCATATCTTTTTTATTTAATATAACGACACGTGGTTTCTGCTGAATCACTTCATCTATCATTGGATTTCTTGAACTATACGGAATTCTTGCATCAACCAATTCAAATACAACATCAACCTTTTTCAATTGCTCAGAGACTTCTCTTTTAGCCTTGGCCATATGTCCTGGATACCATTGAATTACCATTTATATCACCTTTCCTTTTTGTAATACTTTCTGTCAATTTTTAAAACCATATTATTAATTATATTAAAAATTACGTACTATCAACTTTAAAATCATAACATGACGTCGCTCGGTTATAAACAATATTCTATGCTATTTACAGTTCATTATTCATTTTACAATATTTTATCTCATCTAAGTAATTAAGGTTATATTTAATAATTATTAATCATTACATCTCATGTACCATAAATGTAATAATGATCGTCTTTTAAAAACCAATATAAAAGTCTTCCTTACTTTAACTGACAACTCGATACGCAATAGTACTTGATTTCACAATTTTTCTCTGGGAAAATTAACAGCTACTTCTAAAATTAATTTTTTTAATAGAAAATAATAGTTATTTTTATCTAAATGTTCAAAAAGTAGTTACAATGAAGTAAATAGATTACATATTTAGGAGATTGTCTTATGAAACGCAAATTTTTATATGTCTGCTTATTTATATTATTAGCTATCATAGGTCATAGTTACGTTATTTATAGATATGTATTTGACGGTGTACTCTTTACAGGGCCAAATGATGGTATGGAACAAATGGTCCCTATTCAAATGTATTTATTTGATAACTGGCGTCATGGACAATTGTTTTACGCCACTGATTTCGGATTAGGCGGAGATTTCTTTACGGATCTTACCTATTACTTTTCGACAAATCTCATTTTTATCATAAATGCACTTATAATCATCGTATTAAAACTTTTTATACCATTAGCGACATCAGATATTATGTTTTGGATGACCAATGCGCTCATCATTTCTATTATTAAATCCGCAATTGCGATGTGTGCTACATTTGCATTTGTACGTTACATAACAATTAATCGATATATTTCAATTTTAGCTGCTTTTATATTTGTCATCTCGCCATTATATTTTAGATTTACAGTCTATTGGCCATTTTTCAGTGATATTTTCATTTGGCTGCCCTTATTATTATTAGCTATTGAACGTTTCTTAAAACAAGGAAAGATTGGACTTTTCATAATAATTGTCGTTGTATCACTGATTAATAACTTTTATTTTGCATATTATCAATTACTCACAGGAATATGCTATTTTGCAATAAGATTATGTTTCAAACATCAGCAAGATATCATCACAAGGTTTAAAGCAATAATCACATTATCAGTCGCATCAATTTTAGCATTGGGTTGTAGTTTATTTTTCTTTTTCCCGGCTATTCAGGGTTACTTTAACAATAGACGTGTTCCCTTCGAGGGTAATGTTGATTTACTTGAACCTTTTAATCAAAACACAAACATATTTTATGACAATTATTTAATTGTCATTCTCTTCATAACAATACAAGCACTATTATCCTTTAAACTATATAAACATTATTATTTCAGATTATTTGCTGTTGGAACTTTGGTGCTAATCATAGCTAGTTTTTTTCCATTCATTGACCAAGTTTTTAATGGTTTTTCTGCACCACAAAAACGCTGGCATTACCTAATTGCATTTAACGCTGCAATACTAATTGCTTTATATGTAAAATATTTTCGAACATTGTCATTAAAACAATACATACTTCCTTCTATTGTCGCATTAGGTTTTATCATTGGTTGTGCGTGGTATTATGATGATGTCGTAGCTTGGGTATGGTTCACACCCATCGTAAGTCTTATCGGCATGTTAATTTTACTAATCACAGATGCACACACACGCGTAAAATTAACACATGGTTTCCTACTATCTATCGCAATACTTGGTTTCCTTGTAAGTATGGTTTTTATTAGAAATCAAATCTATTTTGAAGATCATGTAGATCGTGCCAGTAAATATTATGTAAATGCTAGTCTTTTTAACACACCATTACAACGTCAACTTGTTTCAGAAATGACTCGAGATAAATCTGAAGATGAGCGCATCGACTGGCGTGTTAATGAACAGGACAATACGCCAATGTACCAACATTTCAAAGGATTGAGCATTTATTCTAGTATTTTCAATCATTCTATTTTAGATTTCTATTATGACCAATTGAAAATCAACCTGCAATCTGAATCTGTCAGTCGTTACCAATCAACGAATGCACGTCAGAATATCAACAGTTTATTTTCAATCAAATATTTAATGCGTAAAGACTACCAACAAAACTTGCCTACATATTTTCAAAAAATTAAATCTGAAGGTCAGTATCATATATATGAAAATAAATTAAACTTACCTTCAGTCCGTGTATCTAATAATACGTATAATGCGCAACAATTGACTGAACCCATTGATAGAGAACATGCCATGTTAGATGGGGTCATTTTAAATAATCACGGACAAACTTACCAAGATAAAGCACAGAACCTATTAGATAAAGTGAATGTAAGCTACCATAACATCAAGCAAAATCCCGATAATAAAGTCTATATTTCTAAAGCAAATAGTCATGTACAAATTCATATTCCACAAGCCTTAAGACAGCGTTATAAAGACTTTTATCTAACGCTTAAGGTTAAACGTGGTCAACCTGACAGTAATTATTCAATTAATATCAATAACTACAAAAATGATAGATTATTTAACAATTCAACTTAT
This sequence comes from Staphylococcus caeli, assembly GCF_051413795.1. Taxonomy (GTDB): domain Bacteria; phylum Bacillota; class Bacilli; order Staphylococcales; family Staphylococcaceae; genus Staphylococcus; species Staphylococcus caeli_A. The sequence goes on from NZ_JBOIRQ010000004.1 coordinate 57,327, forward strand.
CGTACTGGTGTAGATACTCAACTTTATAGAGCGCAACCTGATGCAAACGGTAATATTAATGTATCATTAAGCCCAACTGGACCCTACTATCTTGAAGTACAACGTTTGCATGGTGAAGATTATAAAAAATTAAAATCCGCACATGCATCTCGTACAAATCAAGGCCATTATAAGGATATTAAAAATGGGGTTAAAGTTAAACTAACAAGACATCAAAAAGGCATCGCAGCGATTAATATTCCATATCGCGAAGGCATGTATGCATATATCGGCAATAAAAAAATTAAACCTTTCCAAGTTAACTATATGATGACTGGTGTTCCTGTTGATAAAGATGATCATGAAATCATTATTAAGTATCGACCTAAATATTGGTATACAATGGTTTGTATTTCGATCATTAATATGCTCGTTATCGCAATTTGGATAGGCCGACAAACAATTAAGAAGAAAAAACATTAAATTTATAAAGGAGTTTATTAGCTATGAGGTATGACCATGTTTCATAAACTTTGGGCACACAAAGTAACTAGGTTTTTATGTATCATTGCAATGGGATTATTTGTCGCATTGCTTACGTTTACACCATACATTTATCGTTATCTTACACAAGGTATTGTTTTTAGTGGCTCCGGTGACGGTTACAGACAAATGATGCCGTTTCAAATGTATTTATATGATCATTTTAGCCATTTCAAAAGTTTTTATGATCATTCATTTGGTTTAGGCGGCGATTATGTAAAAGATTTGGCGTATTATTATGCTACATCTCCATTTACGTTAGTAAATTTTATATTTGTATGGCTATCCGAACATTTATTTCATAGTACGCCTCAAAACATTACATTTTGGGCGAGTAACCAGCTCATTGTAGCCTTTGTTAAAGGCATAGCTACATTTGTTCTTTCATTCTACTTTTTTAAATATATAAAAGTTAAAGGTTATACACTATTTCTTGCTGCAATGCTTTATGCAGCATCAACAACTGTTATTTATTTTAATTTCACTTGGTCCTATTATGGAGATTTATTGATATTCCTTCCTTTATCTTTATTAGGTATCGAACGCTTTTATAAAGAACAGAAAATTGGTTTGTTTATTTTTGCAATTGCATTGACCCTATTTTCAAATTTTTATTTTAGCTATTATGAAGCTATTGTCATATTAGCGTATGCTATATATCGATTTATTTGGCCACACCCCAACGATATAGTTACGAGAAAACAACAATTATGGATGATACCTGTAGCAGTATTTTTAAGTACACTCATTGGAATATGGGGATTTTATACCGGTGTAAGTTCATTTTTAAATAATGATAGGGTCAGCAATCCACATTTTAATATACCGATGTTTACCGATTTCGCACGTCAAAAACACTTTTTCACTAACGGATTTTATATTACTGTATCCATCATCGCTATTGTTGCACTACTTTCATTTAAATTATACAAACATTACTATTATAGACTTTTTGCTATTGCTACATGGATAATGCTAATTGGTTCAATCACGCCACATTTTGACAGCATGTTTAATGGTTTTTCAACACCTGAACGTCGTTGGGTATACATATTTGCATTTACTACTGCAGGTCTCATCGCATTATTTATTCAACATCTTGCAGAGTTATCATTCAAAAATTATGTTTATGCTTGTATTCCAACATGTTTAATTATGCTAGTAATGATGATTATTGTGAAAGATCAAAAAATGTCCTGGATGACTATTTGCTTATTATTAATGATACTACTTGGTTTCATTTTGCATAAAAAACATCTATTAAACAAAAAGTGGATGATGCCTACAATCATATGTTTATTCATCATTCAACAAAGCATAATATTGTCGAATCATCACTTTAATAATGTAAAAAAATATGAATCTACTCAACAAGCCATGTCAGATTCTGCCTATAAGAGTCCTGCATTAGCTAAAAAAATTGATACCATTCAAGAACAGTCAACTAATCCATTGCAACGTATAGATTATATGTCACAATATGGTTTGAATTCTCCGATGATTTATCATTTTAATGGAATTGCATTATATTCAAGTATTTTTGATGGAGATATTTTAAGATATTATGATAAAACTTTACAAATAAACATGCATACCGATAAAAATAGTACTTATCGTCTTATGTCAAATCGTGCAAATTTAATGGCATTATGGGATGTAAGTGACCGTATACGCCGTCCTGATGATCTCAATATGCCTTATGGTTTTAAAGAAAAGGATGTTGTTCATCATTCTAAAGACGAAGCTTTTATACATTCGACAAATCAAATCCAATATCCGAGTGCACATATTACTAAAAAAGTTTTTGATGCAAATGACCTCAAATCTCCATTAGACAGAGAACAAGCCATGTTACAAGGCGTTGTTTTTAACGATAATAGTTATACAGCAAATCAGCACTTTAAGAGCAACCAAAATTTATTAAAAAACGCTTCACACAGCTTACATGATGCGCGTCAGCAAAAAAATAATGAAATCATCGTTTCGAAAGATAATGGTGGTATTAGTTACCATTTACCAAAATCAATAGCTCAAAAATACAAAGATATGTACGTCGAAATGGATGTTGAATTGTTAACACCAGATAAATCACACAACGTTGGCATTAATGAATACAGTCAGCAACGTAATCCACTCACTTATAAATACAGACGCTTCGTCACGCCAGTTACAATGCGTGTGAAGGCTAATGAAGATCTCAATATTAAATTATCTAAAGGCACATACCGTTTTAAAATGAAGGGCATTTATGGTGAAGATTATCAAACACTACAAAAAGCTTCAAAATCATTGCATCCTGTAAAAGTTTCACAGCAACGTGATGGTTATACCATTACAAAGGACCAGCATGATTCAGGCTACATAGTATTAACAATGTCCTATCGTGAAGGTATGCGTGCGTATGCAAACAATCAAACAATACCTGTTAAACAAGGCAATGGTATTATGACCGTCATTCCAGTAGAAAAAGGTCAAGAACAGATTAAACTTAAATATACACCACCACATCTTGGCTTATTGATAGTATCAACAATATTCGGCATACTATCTAGTATTGTATTCACAGTGTGGTTAAAACGTAGAAATAAATAACATGGTTAAATGATTAAATTGAAAAAGTTAAACCGCAGCGACTATTAGTTGAGTCGCTGCGGTCTTTTATTTTATATAACCCTATAGTAACTATCATGATTTATTGGAAAATGTTAAATGGCCATAAAATACAAAAAAAGCGATTCTCATATAGAGAATCGCTTTTAATATACTTATTATGCTGATTAACGAATTTCTTTAATTCTAGCAGCTTTACCACGTAATTCACGTAGGTAGTATAATTTAGCACGACGTACTTTACCACGACGTTTAACTTCAATTGTTTCGATTTTTGGTGTGTGTAATGGGAATGTACGTTCCACACCTACACCTGAAGAAATCTTACGTACAGTGAAAGTTTCAGAAATACCTCCACCACGGCGTTTGATAACTACACCTTCGAATACTTGGATACGTTCACGTGTACCCTCAACAATACGTACGTGCACTTTTAAAGTGTCACCAGGACGGAATGAAGGTAAGTCTGTGCGTAATTGCGATTGAGTTACTGCTTCGATTAATTTGTGATTACTCATTATTTTTTCTCTCCTTCAACCTATGTTCTTGCCTAGACAAAATATAGCAGCGGATCATAGTGATTTTTCGTGTGTCGCACACTTAAAATATATTAGCACACTGCTAATCTTTTTTCAATTGCTTTTTGTATCTTTCTATAATATCTTGCTCTTCTTTTGTTAATTTATATTGTTCTAATAAGTCTGGACGCTTTTCAAACGTGCGTATGATTTTTTGTTCATGACGCCATTTTTCAATATTTGCATGATTACCTGACAATAACACATCAGGTACTGCCATTGATTGATATTCACGTGGTCTTGTATATTGCGGAAATTCTAATAGTCCATCTTGAAAAGAATCATCCATGTGTGATTGCTTATTACCAAGCACACCAGGTAACAATCTCACTATGGCATCGGTCATTACCATTGCAGGTAACTCTCCACCAGTTAACACATAATCACCCATTGAAATTTCATCAGTGACTAAATGTTCGCGAATTCTTTCATCATATCCTTCATAATGTCCACATATAAATACTAGATGTTCTACCTCACTCAATTCATTGGCAATCGCCTGATCAAATGGACGTCCTTGTGGACACATTAAAATAACACGCGTGTCTGCTGTTTTTTCAATACTTGCCATTGCATTAAAAACCGGTTCTGGTTTCAGAACCATGCCTTGACCACCACCAAATGGATAATCGTCTACTTGGTTATGTTTATTTTCAGCAAAATGTCTAAAATCAACTGTATTTACTTGTAATAGACCTTTATCTTGAGCACGCTTAAGAATTGACTGGTTTAATACGCCATTAAACATTTCTGGAAATAATGTTAAGTAATCGATTTTCATCAATCTAACAATCCTTCCATAGGCGTGATTTGAATTCGTCTACCTTCTACATCTATTTCTTTGACAACATCTGCAATATAAGGAATTAAATACTCTTTGTCGCCTTTAACAACCCATACGTCATTGGCACCCGTCTCAAAAATTTCCGTTACTCGCCCTATAGGTGTATCTGCATCATCAAATACAGTGCAACCGATGATATCAGAATAATAAAATTCATGTTCACCTAATTCTATTTCTTCATGGTCACGTTCTTGTAATAACGTTTCTCCCTTTAAATACTCTATATCATTAATATTATTAATGCCTTCAAATGTTAGCATATGAAGCCCTTTATGCATACGATATGATTTTATGGTAAACGTGAGCGGCTCTTGTGCTTTACGATCAATAACAACTGTTTCACCAGGTTGAAAACGTGTATCTGTAAAATCTGAATTTGACTTCACCTTTATTTCGCCTTTAATACCATGTGTATTAACAATTTTACCTACTTCAACTTTCATGTTATGTTCCTCCGGTATACTTTGCCTATTTATTTATTTTATTATGTATATATTTTCATTACTTATCTTAATATTATAACATGTTACAGCTATCACAGTTACCCATTCAACTATAGAAAAAACACTCTAAATCTAGAAACAATTATAATATTCCTAACTTCATATCATTCATTACATTTTAATCATAAACATAAAATGAGCCTGAGACATCTATTTATGTCCCAGGCTCTTACAAACATTCATTTGTATTTTAGGTTGAAACCTTATTTTTGTTCATCAAATTTCTTCAAGATACCTTCTCTTGATAAGATATTGTGAACTGTATCTGTAGGTTTCGCACCATTTTTCAACCATTTAAGTGCTAATTCTTCGTCAATCTTAACTTCTGCTGCATTCACATTGTTTGGGTTGTAAGTACCGATTTGTTCGATATTACGACCGTCACGTGGCGCACGTGCATCAGCTGCTACGATACGATAGAATGGATTTCTTTTTGAACCTAAACGTGTTAAACGTAATTTAACTGCCATTTATATTCGCTCCTTTATGTTTTATAATTTTTATTTTCTACAAGAAATAATGATAACAGTTATCCAATGCTTTGTAAAGAGTTTCTTCTTTACCAATTTTAAAAATTTAAAATTCTACTTCAATGACACCATTTATTAAACTGTCATTATGCTCTCCACCAAGAAATAATGCTTTTATTAGCTATTTAAAATTACTTAGTCCGAGCCCAGCCAAGATGACTAGAATAGGCTTTTTTAACCAACTACTATTATACAAAGATAGAGACTGTAACACTATTTATGTCACAGCCTCTATTTCATACATTACTGTATCTTAAAACGGTAAGTTCATACCATTCATCATATTTTCCATTTGCTTACGTTTACCTTTTTTACCTTTACCGCCACCGGTAAATTGTTTCATCATTTTCTTCATGTCATTAAATTGTTTCATTAAGCGATTGACTTCTTGAACTGTGCGGCCTGAACCTTTGGCGATACGCTTTTTACGAGATACATTTAAAGTATCTGGATTATCACGTTCACTTGGTGTCATAGATTGAATAATTGCTTTAATATGATCGATTTGCTTTTCATTCATATTAAGCTTATCAATACCTTTCATTTTATTCATGCCAGGTATCATCTTCATAATGTCATCTAATGGCCCAAGATTTTTGACTTGGTCTAATTGTTCTAAAAAGTCATCCAAAGTAAATGAAGATGTACGCATCTTTTTCTCTAAATCTTTAGCTTTATCTTCATCTACATCTTGTTGCGCCTTCTCTATTAAACTTAGTACATCACCCATACCAAGTATACGTGATGCCATTCGTTCTGGGTGGAACGGTTCTAAGCCATCGAGTTTCTCACTCATACCCACAAATTTAATTGGTTTTTGTGTTACTGATCGAATTGATAACGCAGCACCACCACGTGTATCACCATCTAATTTCGTCAAAGTAACACCTGAAACTTCAAGTTGCTCATCAAATGACTGCGCAACATTTACTGCGTCTTGACCAGTCATTGCATCTACTACAAGCATAATTTCATCTGGTTTTGTGATTTCTTTAACATCACTTAGTTCTTGCATCAACGCTTCATCTACATGTAAACGACCAGCTGTATCGATAATTACAAAGTCTAAGTGTTCTTCTTTTGCATGCTTAATTGCATTATCAACAATTTGTTGTGGCTTCACTTGATCGCCTTCACTATAGACAGGTATATCAATTTGTTTACCTACAGTTTGCAATTGATCAATAGCGGCAGGACGATAAATATCTGCAGCAACGAGCATTGGTTTTTTATTATATTTCTTACGCATTAATAGTGCTAATTTACCTGCAGTCGTCGTTTTACCTGCACCTTGTAAACCAACCATCATTACAACTGTTGGCGGTTTATTAGCCATTTTAATCGAAGCATTTTCCCCACCCATGAGTTGGGTCAATTCTTCTTGTACAATTTTAATAACTTGTTGTCCAGGTGTTAATGATTTCATTACATCTGAACCTAAAGCTCTATCTGATACAGTTTTGACAAAATCCTTAACAACTTTAAAGTTAACATCGGCTTCTAGTAATGCTAATCTAACTTCACGCATCATTAATTTAATATCAGCTTCAGTAACTTTACCTTTACCGCGGATTTTTTGCATCGTTCCTTGTAAACGATCGGATAATCCTTCAAATGCCATATCAAATACCCTCCTTTTTCTCAATTCACTCTAAATCTTCTAATGATTGAATATCTTGTTTAATTTGTTCTGGATCATTTATATGTTGTTTAATTTGTTCATATATTTGTTGTCTTTGCTCGAAATTTCGATATAATCCCAGTTTTTCTTCATAGTCTTCTACTAAGTCGCCAGTTCTTCTTATGTTATCATACACTGCTTGACGACTCACATCAAATGTATCTGCTATCTCACTTAAGGAATAGTCTTGTAAGTAGAACAGTTCTAAATAATTACGTTGTTTTTCGGTAAGTAGTGCTTGATAGAAATCAAAAAGATAATTCATTCGAATCGTTTTAATTAAATCATTTTGGCTCATTCGATTGACCTTCAGTCTCTACTATACCTTGATCTTCTTCAGATACTTCTGCTTCATCAACATTTTGTTCTATCATATCAGCAAATAGTCCATAAACATAACTTTCAGGATTAAATGGTTGTAAATCGTCTAATTTTTCACCTAAACCAACATATTTAACTGGAATGTGTAATTCATTTCTAATTGCAAGTACAATACCACCTTTGGCCGTACCATCAAGTTTCGTTAGTACGATACCTGTAACGTTGGTTACCTCTTTAAATGTTTTAGCTTGTGATAACGCATTTTGCCCAGTTGTAGCATCTAAACATAATAATACTTCATGTGGTGCTTCAGGCACTGAACGACTAATTACGCGCTTCACTTTTTCTAATTCATTCATTAAATTAGATTTATTTTGTAAACGACCTGCTGTATCACAAATTAAAATATCTACACCTTTACTTTTAGCTGCATTAATCGCATCATACATTACCGCTGCAGGGTCAGAACCCTCGCTTTGACTCATAACATCAACGCCAACACGTTCGCCCCAAACTTTCAATTGTTGAATCGCACCAGCTCTAAATGTATCACCAGCGGCTAGCATTACTTTCTTGCCTTCTGCTTGGTAACGGTGCGCAAGTTTACCAATCGTTGTAGTCTTACCTACACCATTTACACCAACCATTAAGATAACATTCAGACCTTCATTTTCAATATTCATGACTTCTGAATTCGTATCATCTTGATGATAAATCTCAACTATTTTTTCAACGATAACTTCACGTAAATCTTCAGTTTCTGTAATGTTACGTCTTTGTGCTTCTACACGTAATTCTTCGACTAACTGCATCACAGTATTAAATCCAACGTCTGCAGTAATTAGCATTTCTTCTAAAGCTTCAAAAAACTCTTCATCAACTTTACGATAACGTGCAATTAAGTTATTCAATTGAGCTTGGAAATTCTCACGTGATTTTTCTAACCCTGCTCTAAATTTCGCACCAAGTTGTTGCGCTTCAATTTCCTCAAAGTCTTCAATAGATATTAAACCATCATCATCAAAGTCTGCCTCTTTTAACTTCTTAGGCTTTTTCTTTTCTGGCTGTTCAATCTCTGTTTGCTCTGTAACTTGTTCTTGTTCTTTATCTTCAGATAATGTTTCCAGTTCATTTTCTTGTTTCTCCACTTCAGGTTGTGCAGAGAACTTATCTTTTAATCGTTTGAAAAAGCTCATACTTGTTCCTCCTTAATGACTTCATCAATAGTATTTAGATTAACACTTACTAGCTTAGAAACACCTGATTCTTGCATTGTAACGCCATACAATCTATCAGAAAATTCCATTGTCCCTTTACGGTGAGTAATAACAATAAATTGCGTTTGATCAGATAGTTCTTTTAAGTATTGTGCATATCGAATGACATTTGCTTCATCTAATGCTGCTTCTACCTCATCTAAGATAACAAACGGTGCTGATCTTACTTTTAAGATTGCAAATAACAATGCGATTGCGCTTAATGCACGTTCCCCGCCACTTAATAATGATAAATGTTGTAATTTTTTACCTGGAGGTTGCACTATAATATCTACGCCAGCCGATAAATAATCATCATCGGTTAATCGCAATTCTGCTTGTCCACCGCCAAATAATGACTTGAACACTGCAGTGAAATGCCCTTGTACTGCATGAAATGTCTCTTTGAAGCGATCTTTAACCTCTTGATCCATCTCTTCAATCAATTGTTCTAATGTCGATTTTGCTGCACGCAGGTCTGTACGCTGTTCATCTAAAAATGTGTAACGTGTATTGATTTCTTCGAACTGCTCTATTGCATTTAAATTTACAGGCCCTAATTCTTCTATAGACATTTTTGTTAATTTTACTTTTTTACGCAGAGCATCAATATCTTCGTCAAGTTCATATAGTTCACTTGCGCGTTCATATGTTAAGTGATAATCCTCGCTTAAGTGATCCATTGCATGGTTAATTAATACATCTAATCGTGATTGCTCAGACTTAATATCTTGGTATCTATTCTCTATGGATAGTATATCTTGATTTGCCTCTTGAAGTTTCTGATCAGTCTCTTCAATTGTATCATTCAAATCCAGTCTACGCGATTTAACTTCATCGGTTTCAGTCGTTAGATTCGCCTTCTCCGTTTTACTTTGTGCAATATGATTTTGGATTGTTTCAAAAGCTTTTTCTCCGGTCACTTCATCTGAATTAAATAATTTTATTTGTTCATCCAATCTATCTTGTTGGTCTTCAACATGCGCGATTTGTTTGGTTGTTTTTGACAGTGATTGCTTTTGAGCATTCAAACGTTCTTTAACCACAGCGAGATCTGATTGTTTTTGATGCAATTGTTGTTGGATTTGAGTCGTGCTCTCTTTACCTTCTTTAGATAATTTTGTATAGAGATTGATGTCCTCTTCTAACTTCTGTAGTTGTTGTTTGATTTGTTTCAAACGTTGTTGTTTATCATTCAACGTTTGTTTACTTGTTTCACTTTGATAGCCATCATTTTTCTCAAATTCAAATTCTTCATGCTCATCTTTTAAATGTGTTTCATTTTTTCTAAGCCTGTCTAACTCTAGTTCGAAGTCATGAACTTTTTGTTTGAGCACATTATAATTTTGACTCGTATCAAAATAACGCTCACTAATTTGATCTGCTTCATCCTTGATAGCCTGGTATTGTTGCTCAAAATTAATGGTTTGCTTTTGGTAGTCTTCTAATTGTGCACGCATTTGAGTGAGCTCGTCTTTTTGAGCTAATATACTTTTCGTCTTACGTTCTCCGCCACCGGTCATTGAACCACCTGGGTTAACAATGTCACCGTCTAAAGTCACAATACGTGTACGATAACGAATATTACGTGCTAATTCATTAGCATTTTTTAATTCATCTACTATGATTGTATTCCCTAAAAGGTTTTGTATCACACTGTGATAATCTGAATCTACTTGAATCGCTTCAGAAGCAATGTTGAGAAAACCTTGTGCTGACTGGGCAGTTTTTAGAATATCACTCGCAACATGTCTAGGTTGAATCACATTAAGTGGCAAGAATGTCGCCCTTCCTAAACCATTCTGTTTAAGATATTGAATCGCCTGTCTACCATCTTTTTCTGATTCTACAATTACATGCTGTAATGAGGCTCCTAGTGCAGTTTCTATCGCCTTCGTTAAATTGGTCGGGACTTGAATTACTTCAGCAACAGCACCTCTGATGCCTGATAATTTATTGTCTTTCGCCTTCAAGATATGTTTGACACCATTGAAGAAATAACTATATTCTTCTTGCTGTGTTGCTGCACTATCGATACGTGATTTTAGCTTTTCATTATAACGATATGCTTGATGTAATTTTTTTTCATATTCGCTACGCTGTTGTTTTAATTGTGTTAGCTTTTGTTCATACTCACTCAGTTGTTTTTCTGCCTTTTTTAACTCTTTCTGAGCAGCCGTATTTTGTTTTTCTACTTCATTAATTTCATATTGTATATTTTTCAATTGCTCAAATACTTCGCCAAGTCTTGAATCTAGACGTGATTGCTTAGTTTCATTTTCTTGAATTGTATGTTCTAAAAAGCGAATATCATTATTTACATCCGACTGTTCCGACATTAACTGATAATATTCATCTTTAATCGTTTCAAGTTTCTCATCATGTTGTTCGTCTGATACATATAATTGCGACTCAAAATGTTGTACTTGCTCATTTAAGTCTTTTTGTTGCTGTTTTAATCGATCTATTTCCGTCTGCACTTCAGCTTTTTCTCGTTTAAGCGTTTCCGCTTGATTAAGCAAGCTTTCTTGTTCTTCTTCAAATCGTGCATTCGTTTCAGATTGATTTTTCTTGCGTTCTTCTAATACATTGAGTTGCCCTGTGTATTTTTCAACTTCTTCTGTAGCTTTTACGAGTTGATAATTCAGAGACTCTATACGTTCATCTAGTTGTTGTCTTTCAGCCTTAAACTTGTTTAAAGATTGTGTGTGCTGCACTTTCTCAGCATCTTTAGTCGCTTGTTGACCCTTTAGGTAATTCAAATTATCGTCTAACTCATTGATGTCTTCACTATATTGTTTAATATCATGAACCGTAACGAGCACATCACTTTTTTCCATTTCTTTCGCTAAATGTTGGTACTCTTTTGCAATTGCTGCTTCTTCACGAAGTGGCTCCACGCGTCCTTCTAAATCGTATAAGATATCTTCAACACGTGATAAATTATCTTCTGTTTGATCTAGTTTTTGAACAGATGTCGCTTTTCTCTTTTTATATTTTAAAACACCAGCAGATTCTTCTAAAATTTGTCTACGATCTACTGGCTTAGCATTTAAAATTTCATCAACACGTCCTTGCGAGATAATGCTAAATGCTTCTTTACCTAAACCAGAATCTAGAAATAAATCGATAATATCTTTTAATCGAGCTCTATCATTATTAAGGTAATATTCACTTTCACCACTTCTATATAAACGACGTGTCACTGTAACTTCTGATGCATCTACTTGTAACTTACCTAAGCTATTATCTAGTTTTAGTTTTACTTCTGCATAGTTTTGAGCTTTTCTATGTTCAGCTCCCGAAAAAATAATATCTTCCATCTTTGCACCACGTAAAGACTTAGCTGATTGCTCACCTAACACCCATTTTATTGCATCTGTAATATTACTTTTCCCGCTACCATTAGGTCCAACGATTGCTGTCACACCTTCATCAAACTGGACATTTGTGTGTTCAGCAAAAGATTTAAAACCAAAGGCATCTATAGATTTTAAATAAACCATGTTATTCTCCTTTAAATTGTTCCTTACACTTTCTAACTCAATCATATACAAACATATTTGTTTAAATTCATACATAAAATGAGACTAAGACAAAATAGATGTCTCGGATTCTATTTCAATTAGGCTGTAGATGACTGAATTGAAATACGTTAGAAAATCAATAACATTTATACTCACACGCTTAGTGCTACGTAACTCGCATTATATCTGGCATAGTCTATTCAACATGACCATGCTCATAATTTTTACAATGCACTATTTTTTAAAATTTTATATGCTTGTTCAGCCGCTTTTTGTTCAGACTCTTTTTTGGTCTTACCTTTTCCTTCTGCGACCGCTTCATTCTCTAAAATAACTTCCGATGTGAATAATCGGTGATGTGCCGGTCCTTCTTCATTAATTAAGCGATATGTGACATCACCTTTATTTTGTCTATGTACGAACTCTTGAAATTGTGTTTTGAAATCAACAACACCATCCAATTCATCATCCTCAACAAATGGGAAAATGATTTGTTCCGCAAATTGCCAAACCGCATCCAATCCTTGATCCAAATATAGTGCACCTACAAAAGCTTCAAAAGCGTCGGAAACCAACGATGGTCGTGTTCTTCCTCCGGTTTTTTCTTCGCCTTTGCCTAGCAAAATTAAATCATTGAGTTGAATTTTTTTCGCAAATATTACAAGTGAAGGCTCACATACAATTGTTGCACGCATTTTCGTTAGATTTCCTTCTGGTAATTCAGGAAACTTATCAAATAAGTAGCGTGAAACCGTCAATTCTAATACTGCATCTCCTAAAAATTCCAAACGTTCATTATGATCTAATCGATTCATATTGAAGTCATTGATAAAACTTGAATGTGAAAATGCTTGTTGATATAAATCTACATTATTGAAGTTCAAGTTGAGCTCGTGCATTTTCTGAGCAAAATTAGTTTGGAAAATTTGAACCATTTCTTTCTTTTTTTGATTGGTCAATCTTGTTCCTCCTCAAATACAATTCTAATGATGATACACCCTTACATTTTACGTGAAATCACTATAAAACTAAAGAAATAACTGTTGTCTATTTAACAATAAAACACCTTGAATATTTTAGTGAGTTATCTATTTTTTTATAAATGTGGATTATAAACACAACAAAAAATCTGAGCCGTAATCAAAACGACTCAGATATGTGTTTATTATTTTTCAATACTATTGATAAATTTAACTGCGTCACCAACTGTATTGATTTTTTCAGCTTCCTCATCAGGAATTTCAGTACCAAATTCATCTTCTAATTCCATAACTAATTCAGCGATATCAAGTGAGTCAGCGCCTAAATCATCTTTAAAAGATGCATCTTCAGTTACTTTTTCAGCGTCAACACCTAAACGGTCAACGATGATATCTTTTACTTTGTCGAAGTTTTCCACGTCGATTCACCTCCTTTAAAAAGTCTACTTATAGACTTTTATATTTTCCCATTATATCAAATGAAATACAAGTAGTAATTCATTTTAATGCTTATAGACATGTATATATTATACTTAAATAGTCAAAATTACATTTTATTCCTCAATAATAGCTAATAGTTTTTGATTTACACCTTATACTTATCAACTTAATTGAAATGTAGTGCACAACGATTACATGTGCATACCGCCGTTAACATGAATTGTTTGGCCAGTGATATATTTCGCTTTTTCTGAAGCTAAAAATGCAACAGTATTTGCTATATCAGCATCTTCGCCGAATTTAGCTAATGGAATCTGCTCTAACATCTTATCTTTCAACTCATCACTTAACGCATCTGTCATGTCCGAAACAATAAAGCCTGGCGCGACAGCATTCACTGTAATATTTCTTGAAGCTAATTCTTTGGCTACTGATTTTGTTAAACCAATAACACCAGCTTTAGTTGCTACATAATTAGCCTGTCCTGGATTACCTACTGCACCGACAACACTAGATAAATTAATGATAGAACCACTCTTTTGTCTAAGCATTTGTGGTGTTACTTTTTGTATACAGTTAAACACACCTTTTAAGTTTGTGTCGATAACATCGTCCCATTCTTGCTCTTTCATACGCATAAGCAAGTTGTCACGCGTGATACCAGCATTATTTACCAATACATCAACTGAGCCAAATTGGCTTACAACTTCTTTAATCATTGCTTTCACTTCATCACCGTCGGCAACATTAGCTTGAATTGCAAAACTTTCTACACCTTTTGCTTTAATTTCTTCTACTACAGCCTCGGCTTTTTCTTTATTACCCGCATAGTTTACTGCTACATTATAACCTTCCTCAGCAAGTTGGATCGCTATACTGCGTCCAATACCTCTTGAAGCTCCTGTAACTAATGCACTTTTAGTCATTTTCATTCCAACCTTTCACATCTTCTAATGTTTGAATTGATGTTACTTTGACATCTCTATTTATTTTTTTGATTAATCCTGAAAGTACTTTACCTGGTCCAATCTCGATAAAATGATCTACACCTTGCTCAATTAGCCATTCAGTTGAATCAATGAATTGCACTGGTGAATATAATTGTTCAATCATATGTTTTTTAATCACTTGCGCATCTGTTTCTCCTTGTGCATGCACATTTTGTACCACAGGGAATTGAGCATTATGCCATTCAAATTGATCAATATAGTTCGCAAAATCATCTTTAATTACTTGCATCATTGATGAATGGAATGGTCCTGAAACAGCCAAAGGTAACACTCGTTTTGCACCTAATGCTTTACCTTCTGCAACAAGTTGGTCTATTAATGACTTGTGACCAGATACAACAATTTGTCCTGGAGAATTAATATTTGCTGGTTCAATAATTTCGTCATCTGTCGATAATTTTTTACATATTGCATCTACTTCAGCATAATCTAATCCTAATACTGCAGCCATACTTCCTACACCATTTGGAAAAGCTGCTGCCATAAGTTGACCACGTTTTCTAACAATCTTAACTGCATCTTCAAAACTTAATACGCCACTTGCTACTAAACTAGCATATTCACCTAAACTATGTCCCATAGTATAATCAGCATTTAAGTCGCTTAATGCATTTAATAAAGCAGCACTGTGTGATAACAATGCAGGTTGTGTATGTTCTGTTTGTCCTAATTTTTCTTCACTATCTGTGAACATTGTTTCTAGGATATCAAAGTCCACTGCATCTTGTGCTTGATTTAAAATCGTAGTAGCAGCTTCATTATGTTCATATAAATCGCTTGCCATGCCTACTTTTTGAGAACCTTGTCCTGGAAAAATAATTGCTGTTTTACTCATTATTCGACCCCACCGTTTCTGTCATAGTTTCAACAATTTTTTGTTCGCCTGCAATTTTAGCCTGACGAATTGCTGAATAAAATGCTTTTGCACTAGAACTACCATGTGCCTTGACTACTGTACCATTCAAACCTAACAACACAGAACCGCCATATTCTGCATAATCCATCTTCGTCATTAGACCATTTAAATCTTTGCGTAATACCAACGCGGCCATTTTATTTTTAAAACTACTAAGAAGTGTGGCTTTAAACATTTTGCCCATCGCTTTTGCAACACCTTCTAAGTTTTTGAGAATCATATTCCCAGTATAACCATCTGTTACAACGACATCTGCGGCATCATTCATCAAACCTTTAGCCTCAACATTGCCAGTAAAATTAAAATCACTTTGGTCTGACATTAATTGATATGCTTTTTTAGTCAACGTATTCCCTTTTGCCGCTTCAGTACCTATATTTAATAAACTCACTGACGGATTTTCAATATTTCTTATTTTTTTAGCATATATATTACCAAGTTGTGCATACTGTAATAAATGTTCAGCTTTTGCATCTGCATTAGCGCCCACATCCATAAACACAAATCCTTTACCTGACACTGTAGGCAATGTTACTACAAGTGCTGGACGTTCAACACCTTTGATACGACCAACTATAAACAATCCAGCAGACATCAATGCACCAGTATTCCCTGCAGATACACATCCATTTGCTTCACCTGACTTAACAGCTTCAGCCATACGTACCATTGAGCTATCTTTTTTACGTTTGATTGCTCTGACCGGCTCATCATGCATTGTTATTGCTTCTGTACAATGTCTTACTTCAACGCGTTCATGACTGAGCGTACATTGCGCTGAATCGCCGAATAAAATTATCTCTAAATCTTCAAAGTCATTAACTGCTTTTTCAACAGCTTCCAAAACGATTCCAGGTGCGTCATCTCCACCCATCATATCAATCGCCAATTTAACCATTTTGTTCATCCTCACTTGTATAATACATTTTAAAAGTGCCGTTAAATACGAGTGTATCTTTCACATATGATGCCACTTTAATCGTATAGTATTTATCTGTAATTTCAATAGCTCGCGCCTCTGCTCGTACCGTGTCATTTAACTTAACTGTTTTTATAAATGCTACATTACTTTCACGTGTTAATACAATTGGTTTATGTATAAGTGCCACGCATAATGAATTGGCTTGTGCAAATAACACATGACCTCTAGCAATTTTATTTTTTGTAAATACAGATTCTTCGTCAATTCGAATGATAGAAGTTGCAGTTTTATCAGGTTGTACATTAATGACATCACCGATAATCTCATTACCTTCAATTGAACGAATACTTTCATAATTTTCCTTAGCTACAGATTTAATTCGAGTTCTTAATTCTGGAATATTTAAGTGCGTTCGATCTAAACGAATCGTCTGAATACTCACGGAAAATAAAACACTTAAATCTGAATCTGTGATAAACGGATTTTTTTCTATTTCTTTTTTTATTTCATTACGCCGTTCTTGCTTTTTCAATTTCATCACAATCGAACTCCCATGTTTTTAGTACCAAGTCTTAAACATTCCTAACATATCATAACACTTTCTATTTCATTTGCTCAACAAAAAACATACTGAGGCAGCAAATTCTATCACTAAAGCGATAGCTCAATGAAATAAAAATATTTTTATATAGTATTTTAAAAACTCAATTGTTATTACCATATTATTACAAATCTAACAATTTCAGAATTTTTTGTATTTTGGTATTGAATAAAAATTTTTAAAATCGTATAATTTTAAATGATTTAAATGGGGTATGATATTTTATGTAAAAAAATATTATAGATACTTTGTTTAGTCACTCTTGTCAATGGATTAAATTTTAGGAGGAATAAATTTATGAAGAAAGTACTTACTACAACACTCGCAACATGTGCACTCATATCACTATCTTCATTCGAAGTGCAGGCAGAAGAAAAGAACAACAGCATTAAACCAGAAAGTCTTAAGCAACCTATTAAAACTAAAATCAACAATGACAACGACGTCAAAGCATATTTACAGAAAAATGCTGGAAAATTAGTAAGTCATATCAAAGAATCGAAAAGTATCACTAACGAAGATCAAGCATTTAAACAATATGAAATCACAGATAAAAAACAGGACACAACTGGTATTACACACTATACGTTGAAACCAAAAGTCAATGGTGTCATAGCAGAGGACAGCGCCGTTAAGGTGCATGTTAATGAAAGTGGCAATGTTACGTTAATCAATGGTGATATTGATAAACCAAACATTGAAGTAAATAATCAGACAAAAATTTCTGAAGCTGATGCGGAAAATCAAGCATTCAAAGCGATTGATAAAACTAAAAAAGATGTGAAAAATCTTAAAGGTTATGACATAGTCAGTAAAAATAAATTAAACATTAATAGCGATAGTAAAAAATATGTGTACGATATAGAAATTAACTATATTTCGCCTAAAGCGGCACATTGGAAAATTCAAGTAGATGCAAGTACTGGAGAAGTATTAAAAAAAGACAACGTTATTAACAATGCTGCTGCAACAGGTAAAGGAATTGGTGTAAACAACGATGTTAAGTCCCCATTAAATTTAACTGAATCAAATGGTGTGTACACTTTGAAAGATACGACGCAAAATGCTGAAATGCATACTGTCACAGCAAATAATACCAAAACTAATTTCTCAGAAATTACAAACAATAATAATTACTTTAATAAATCATCACAAAAAGCTGGCGTAGACGCACATTACTATGCAAATGAAGTATACAATTATTATTTAAATCACCATGGTCGTGATAGTTATGATAACGCAGGTGCGCAGATTGATTCAGTTGTACATTATGGTAACAACTATAATAATGCTGCTTGGACAGGACAATATATGATTTACGGTGATGGCGACGGACAATCATTCCAATCACTTTCAGGTGCCAATGATATTATTGCCCACGAGTTAACACATGCAGTAACTGAACGTACAGCCAACCTAGTCTATCAAGATCAACCTGGTGCCTTAAATGAATCATTTTCAGATGTATTTGGCTACTTTGTAGACTCCGAAGATTGGTTGATGGGTGAAGACGTTTACACACCTGGCAGAAGTGGTGACGCACTCAGAAGTATGAAAGACCCCGAACAGTATAACCAACCTGCTCATATGGATCAATACTATCATGGTAGAGATGATTATGGTGGCGTGCATACAAATAGCGGTATTCCGAATAAAGCTGCTTATCTCACGATTTCTAAAATTGGAGAAGCTAAAGCGGAACAAATTTATTATCTCGCATTAACACAGTATTTAACTCAAAATTCAGAATTTTCTGATGCTAAAGTTGCACTCAAAGAAGCAGCAAAAGAACTTTATGGTGCAAACAGTCCAGAAGTAAATGCTATTGATAAAGCTTGGACAGATGTCGGTGTAAATTAAAAAGCCTATTAGATAAATAAATATCTAACAGACTTTCAGAACAATATATTCTAACTTTGCTTTTATGCAATAGAGGCTGAGACATTTGCAGATGTCCAGCCTCATTTTATTTAGAATATATTAAAAAGTATACAATGCATTCAAAAGAAAAACAAATTCTAAAAACTTAATCAAAACTCATATATAATAAATTTGTTTCAATGAAGTTTCTCAATGTATTATATTGTTGTTCGAAAAATTTCCCTGATTGTATTAATTCAGCCGCTTCGTCTCTAGCGACCTCAAGCATTTTATAATCCTCTACCACATTAGCTACTAAGAAATCGGGTAGTCCACTTTGTTTCACACCAAAGAAGTCTCCTGGTCCACGCATTTCTAAATCTCGTTCACTTAATTCAAAGCCATCCGTCGTTTGTGTCATGATATTCATACGTTCAATACCTGTTTCAGTCTTGGGCGATGCAATTAAGACACAATAACTTTGATGTTCACTTCTTCCTACACGACCACGTAATTGATGCAGTGTAGATAAGCCAAAGCGATCAGCATCATAAATCATCATAAATGTTGCATTCGGTACGTTTACACCCACTTCTACAACTGTCGTTGATACTAATATGTCTATATCATGATTACTAAATCTTTGCATGACTTGATCTTTTTCTTCTGCATGTAATTTCCCGTGCAACAAGCCAACTTTATCCTCGCCATAATGCGCCTGTAATGATTCATAAAGTTCCACTACATTTTGCACGTCTTCAAGATGTTCAGAGCTTTCAATAAGGGGACATATCACATAAGCTTGACGCCCTTTTCTCAATTCCACGGTCATCTGGTTGAGCACACTTTCATATGCTTCGTGTTTAGACCAAGATGTAATGATAGGTTTACGCCCTTTCGGTAACTGTTTAATTGAAGAGACATCCATTTCACCAAATACAGATATTGCTAACGTTCTTGGAATTGGTGTTGCTGTCATAAATAGTACATTAGTCATAGCACCTTTTTCCCTTAATAACTGTCTTTGATTCACACCAAATCGATGTTGCTCATCGGTGATAACAAGCCCAACATTATTAAATTTCACATCATCTTGAATCAATGCATGTGTACCAATAATACAATCAATTTCATTATTATTGAGTTGTTCTAATAGTAATTTACGCTTTTTACCTTTCACGGAGCCTGTGAGTAATGCGACATTCATACGCTCTCCAAAGATATCTACTAAACTTTCTGCATGTTGCTCAGCTAGTATTTCAGTAGGCACCATTAATGCTGATTGATAACCAGCAGTCTTTAGTGCATACATACAGATTGCAGCGACTACAGTTTTTCCTGATCCAACATCGCCCTGTAATAAACGATGCATACGGATAGGTGCTTTTAAATCTCTGAAAATTTCATTCACACTATGTTTTTGTGCATCTGTTAATTCAAAAGGTAAACTATCGATAAATTGTTTGACCAACTCTATGTCATAATCAACTTCAATTGCCTCATCAGAAGTTTTTTCAAGACGATTTAACCATTGCATCCTTAATTCGAACATAAATAATTCGGTGAAAGCATAAGTTCTACGTGCTTTAAGCAAGGAGGTCTTGTCTGTAGCAAAGTGTAGTGCTTTAATCGTATCTTCTAGAGATTCTAATTTGTACTTTTTACGTAAATCTTCTGATAACCATTCGTGAATCGTCACATGATCAAGCATTTGACGAATCATATCTCTAAGTGGTTTTTGTTTGATGCCTTCTTTTATGCGATAAACAGGTTCAAATTGTGACCCTTCCGTCTCTTGTTGATTGAAAAACATTCTGTTCCCGTTTATTTCTTGTTTACTTCTATTCCATTTACCTTTAATTGTCACTGTTTGATGAAGTTCAATTTTCTTTTTCAAATAAGGTTGATTGAAAAAAGTACACTTTACTGCAATCTGATTCACCATGATATGTACTGTTAATTTTGATTTATTTCTACCAAAAAAAGCGACAGTAGGTGTTGAATACACTTCACCCACCACTGTCACTATCGCTTGATCTTCGGCTTCATTTAAGTCAATTACAGTATTATCTTCGTAACGCGTTGGCAAATATAAGATTAAGTCTTCAACTGTGAATATATTCAATTCATTTAATACTGCTAAGCGCTTTGGTCCCAATCCTTTAATTTGTGCTAGAGGAAAAGGACTTTCAATTAAATTGACTTTTGACATAATTAATCACCAAATATTTCTTGTTTTAGGCGCTGACCTGTAGGTGTACCTGCTAAACCTCCACGACCTGTTTCGCGCAATGCTGATGGCATCGTTTGGCCAATTTTGTACATCGCTTCGATTACTTCATCTGTTGGGATTCTTGAAGTAACACCTGCCAATGCCATATCTGCAGATACTATCGCATTAGAAGCGCCAGCTGCATTTCTCTTAACACAAGGTACTTCTACTAAACCAGCTACTGGATCACATACTAAACCTAGCATATTTTTCAAACAAATTGCAAAAGCTTCTGCTGATTGTTGTGGCGTACCACCAGCTAATTCAACAGTCGCACCTGCTGCCATTGCTGCTGCAGAACCGACTTCAGCTTGACAACCACCAGCTGCACCGGAAATCGAAGCATTATTTGCAACGACAAAACCAAATGCACCTGACGTTAATAAGAAATTCAACATATCTTTACGTGTTGGTTCTAAACGCGGTTTCAATCCGAATAATACACCTGGTACAACACCAGCTGATCCGGCAGTAGGCGTTGCACAAATTTTACCCATAGCTGCATTAACTTCATTCGTAGCAACCGCTTTACTTACTGCATCTAATAATGTTGGACCGGCAAGTGATTTACCTGTTTTTAAATATTCTTTGATTAACACAGCATCTCCACCTGTTAAACCAGTCGTAGACGTAACACCTGCTAAGCCTTCATCGAGTGCATTTTCCATCGTTTGTAAATTTTTATCCATATGTGCGTAAACTTCAGCTTCTGATAAACCAGTAACTTCCATTTCTTGTTCTAACATAATTTCATGAATTTTTTTATCTTGTGCTTCACACATTTCTATTAATTCTTTCACACTTTTAAACATGCAATACCTCCATTAGGCGTCTCCCATGAGTGAAACCGTCACTACACCATCGACGTTTTTAATTTTCTCTATAATTTCGTCATTCACAGCGTCATCTAATTCACAAGTCATCAATGCTTGGTCGCCTTTTTCTTTTCTCGAAACTTGCATACTACCCACGTTAATACTAGAATCTCCAAGAATATTAGCTACGCGACCAATCGTGCCAAATGTATCTTTGTGAAAGACGAGCAGTGCTGGATAATTGCCACTAATCGCTATATTAAATCCATTAATTGCAACGACTTCAATCTTGCCGCCACCGATTGACACACCTTCTACAGAAATTTCTTTTTCCCCATCACGCATATTAATAATAGCTGTATTAGGATGCGAACGTTCTTCTGCCATTTCTATAAAATTAACTTTCATGCCAACTTCTTCTGCTGTTTCTAAACTCGTTTGAATACGGTCGTCGTCTGTATCGTAACCAAGTAAACCGCCTACGAGTGCAACATCCGTACCATGTCCTTTATATGTTTCCATAAATGATCCATAAAGATATATATCAACTTGTTTTGGTAACTGATTAAATAAGTCTCTTGCGACTAAACCAATTCTCACTGCCCCCGCAGTATGAGAAGACGATGGACCTACCATTGTAGGACCGATAATATCGAAGACTGTTTTATATTTCATAATTATACCCCACTCTTATTTTTAATGTTTCTAAAGTGTTGCGCTTTCATTATTTAAACATCTCATTTATTATAACAAGTTCACGAAACATTATAAACCCAAACTGGTTGGCTTACTTTGATTTAACGTAAAATAATGTTGCTAACAATCTTTGATTCCCCAAATTTCTTATAATTTGAAACGAAGAGCATATAAATTCATAATCAATGTACAATTCAACATAGCTTATAACGCAACAAAACAAGCTGAGACAATTCATGTCCCAGCCTGTATCAGTCTTTAAATTATATTGTACAATTATTCTACTGAAAATAGATATTGGTAAACTGGTTGTTGACCGTCGTGTTGGTCTAATTCAACTTCTGGATAAGTTTCTTCTAACCATGTTTCAATATTTGAAGTCACTGCTTCATCCGCGTCCTCACCGACGATCATCGTTATGATTTCACTATCTTCATTAATCATCTCTGAGAGTAAACCTTTTGTTGTTTCAAATTGATCCGTATTGCTAGTTACAATCTTATCTTCAACTAAGCCCATAAATGCGTCTTTTTTAATTTCAACACCATCAATTTTTGTGTCACGTACTGCATACGTAACTGAACCAGAACGCACAGCTTGTAAAGATTCCACCATACGTGATTTATTAGCATCAAGTGAGTCTGATTCATCATAATTGAATAGCGCAGCGATACCTTGAGGTATTGACTTCGTCGGAATGACGACAGCCTCTGCCTCTACGATATCTGCAGCTTGCTCACTGGCCATCAATATATTTTTGTTGTTAGGAAGTATAATAGCGCGTTTGCATTGCGATTGTTCAATGACTTTCACGATATCTTCTGTAGATGGATTCATAGTTTGACCACCACTAATCATATGCGTTGCACCCATAGATTTAAACAATTGTGATATACCTTCACCCATTGAAATAGCAATTACTGCCGTTTCTACTGTAGATGGCGCTTCCGGTTGATTTGCATTGTGGCTATCACTAGCTTTTTTCACAACTTCACGATGTTGCTCACGCATATTTTCAACTTTCAATTTGATTAGCTCACCATATTGTTGGCCATAATTAAATACATCACCTGGTTTTTCAGTGTGCACATGGACTTTCACTATTTCATCGTCATTGATGACAAGTAAAGAATCACCAAATGCACTCATATCTTCTCTGAAACTCTGTTCATCAAATGACTTTTTATTTTTGCCAAATCGAACCATCATTTCAGTACAATAACCATAAACGATATCCTCTGTGTTAATCACACCATGAAAATCATGTTCTTCATTAACTAATGAATCTTTATCTAATTTTGGCGCTTTAGCAGATACAGTTTCTCCTTTTAGAGCTTTCAAGAAACCTTCATAAACGACAGCTAATCCTTTACCACCACTATCAACAACACCTACTTCTTTTAATACTGGTAATAAGTTTGGTGTATTTTCAAGTGAGATTTCTGCTGCTTCAAGAATATCAGTCATTAATGTTATACAATCATCCGTTTCTTCAGCTTTACGCATTGCTGCATCAGCCGCGTCACGAGCTACAGTTAAAATTGTCCCCTCAACTGGTTTCATGATTGCTTTGTACGCCGTATCAACACCCGCTTTAAAACTTTCAGCAAATTGTTTTGCATCGATCACATCATAATCTTCTAAATTTTTACTAAAGCCTCTAAATAATTGTGATAAGATGACCCCAGAATTTCCTCTAGCGCCCATTAGCAATCCTTTAGAATATGTCTTACCAAGCTCTCCAATGTGTTGAGATAAGTTACTTTCTACTGCTTCTCTCCCAGATGTCATTGTCAAATTCATGTTCGTGCCAGTATCACCATCTGGTACTGGATATACGTTTAATGAATCCACCAAGTCTGCATGATTTGATAAATTTTGTGCCCCTTGTATAATCATCTCGGCAAATAATTTACCATCTATTTTGCTTACCATTGCGTCATGTCCTCCTAGTTTTTCGTGCCATTATGAATGCGCACACCTTGTACAAATATATTGATTGAATTTACTTTTATTTTTAATGTTTGTTCTAATGTATATTTCACAGTTGATTGTACATTACTTGCAACTTCAGAAATTTTAGTTCCAAAACTTACAATAATATACATATCTACATCGATGACTCCTTTATTTTCTCGCACAACGATACCCTTGGCGTAATTTTCATGTCCAAGTATTTCAGCGATTCCATCTCTTACTTGTTGTCTAGAAGCCATACCTACAATTCCATAACATTCTACTGCCTTGCTACCCACAACTGATGCGATTACCTCGTTGGAAATATCAATACTACCATAATCATTTGTGATTTCTAATGTCATAAAATGGGCCTCCTAAGTTTATGGTTTTATTATAAACCACGTTTAACAAACAATTATTTACAATTGTCTTAATAAAAAAATACTATATTTATCCACAGTTTACAATTATACCATAATTTTATTTTAACAAAAGGAAAACCCTTATAAACTAGAAAATTTTCACCATAATATTGCTATCAATTTCAATTTATGGTACATTATTCAAGTATGTAGTAGATACGTGTATTTATATTTATTAAAGGAGGTACTTTCATGGGCAAACAATGTTTCGTAACAGGTCGTAAAGCTTCAACTGGAAACAATCGTTCACACGCTTTAAATTCTTCTAAAAGAAGATGGAATGCTAACCTTCAAAAAGTTAGAATTCTTGTAGACGGAAAACCTAAAAAAGTTTGGGTTTCCGCACGTGCTTTAAAATCTGGTAAAGTAACTAGAGTTTAATAAATATAATGCACGAAAAGACCAGTCCTTATGTGGAGGACTGGTCTTTTTTACGTTTAACTATCTTTACTGCGAATCATCAATACGCTTCCTTCTGAAATATCTATAATGCCTTGTGTTTCATTGAGTTCATTGGAAATTGTTAGGGTAGAGCCCTGTTTGAGCGTTTCATTATGAAGATTATATTTAAAATCAATTAAAGAAATTGTCGTTGGGTATACGACAGGTATAAATGAAATATACGGAAACATTGTGTGATTTTTAATATGATGCCTTCCTTCAGTTAAAAAACTAATCTCATTAGATGCATCGATGAGCCTGATTTCGATATTTAACTTTGCATAATCTAGTTTCTCTAATATTTGCAAAGCGCCCATGAAATGATCTAATCGACCACCAGTTGCACCATAGATATCAATTATTTTGTAGCCACTTTTAACGGCTTGCGCAACACCTAATGCTAAATCAGTATCATCTTTCTCTGTTTGATATGGGTTAATTTCAATTCGCTGTTCTATATAAGATTTTTCTGCTTGTGTAATAGAATCAAAATCACCCACTGCAAATTGAGGTCTAATACCTGCCTCTAAAAGGATTAACGTCCCTCTATCTATTCCTATCCAATGCGCATCTTTATTATTAATCAACACATCTTCCGGTAAATTTCTAGTACCACATAATAAATTGGCTTTCATAATTGTCAACCTTTCAATATTTGAGTTGCATGTTGATAATCATCTTGTTTGAAAAAGTATGATCCCGCTACCAGCATCGTTGCACCGTGGCTTACAACCGTTTCAACTGTTTGGTCATTAATTCCACCATCTACCTCTATTTCAAAATCTAATCCTAATCTTTGTTTTAATGCATATAATTGGTCTAACTTTTCGACACAACTTTCAATAAATGTTTGACCACCAAATCCAGGATTAACCGTCATGACTAATACATAATCAATCATATTTAATATAGGTCTAATCGCATCCACGGGTGTTCCAGGATTGATAACTACCCCTGCTTTGACTTTTGCATTTTTAATTTGCTCTATAACTCTGTGAATATGCGGTGTCGCTTCAACATGTACGGAAATCATATCCGCGCCATGTTCTGCAAATAACGCAACATATTTTTCTGGTGTTTCAATCATCAAATGAACATCTATCGGTAATGTAGTCCCTTTACGCACTGCATCAAGGATGGGTATACCGACTGATATATTGGGTACAAACTGACCATCCATAACATCAAAGTGAACGCCATCGACGCCAGCAGCCTCTAATGCTTTTAATTCTTTGTCTAAATTCAAAAAATCTGCAGATAATAATGATGGATAAACTTTTGTCACTTAATATCTTTCCCTTCTGTTTGCAATCTCATTAAATAATTGAAGATAGTGGTCATATCTAAATTGAGCAATATTCCCTTTCTCAAGTTCAACTTTTATATTACATTTCGGTTCATTAATATGATTGCAATCTCTAAATTTACATAATTCCCCATATTCATGTAGTTCCATGAAATAGTTTTTAATTTCATCTTTTTGAATATGATCAAAATCTAACGCACTAAATCCAGGTGTATCCGCAATGTAACCTTCTGCGCGTTCAAAAAGTTCTACATGACGTGTCGTATGTCTACCTCTATTTAACGCCTTTGAAATGTGTTGTGTTTCTATATTTAAATTTGGAAAATATTTATTTAGTAATGTGGATTTCCCTACGCCTGACTGCCCACTTAATACTGCTAGACCTTCTCCCCAATTCGAAAATACTTGTTCAACATCATCATTCATACCAATGAATTGCGTTTGATATCCCATTTTTTCATAAACATTTAATAATGATTCAATATTTTCTTGATTTTCAGCTGATGCCAAATCTTTTTTAGTCACAAGAATACGCGGGCGCATATGATATGAATGTGCAATAACTAAGAAACGGTCTAATAATTGTGTAGAGAAATCTGGTTCTACTGCACTCATCACTAATATAAGATGATCAACATTACTTACTGGTGGTCGTTTGATTTCATTTTTTCTGTCATGTACATGATGAATGTAACCTTCTGTTACATTTTCAACTTCAAAATCAACTACATCACCAACAATAGGTGAAAATTTATTTTTTCTAAATAATCCACGTGGTTTCGTATCATACATTTCACCATTTACATCAACACGATAAACGCCACTTAATGATTTTATGATGCGTCCTGTTTTCACTTAGGCACCTCTCTTTGAAATACTTTTACTCTTTATATTATAGCAAAGCATTTTTAATTTAAATATCATTTGAAACGATTTCGCTTAAAAATAGTGTACTTTATTTAGAAGATTCAATTTGATATTAATAAAGTGTCATGCCAATTGCTATTTTCAAAAATATTAATCATTACAAATTAGCTTCTTTCAACTATTAGCTACATTATAAAATGCTATAAGCATAATAAAACACCCTTTCAATTGATTACTTCAATTGAGAGGGTGCTATATTGATATTGCTTTAAGGAATGACACTAGTAAGGTATATCTTTATCAGCTACAATTTTATCGTCTACACGCACAGTGTAACCTGCTGTTTTACCTTTTTCGATTGTCATTGGTATTTTAATCGTTTTATCATTCTTAATCTTAAAACTTTGTGCTTCTGACGTGCCATCATTATCTTTATCTCTAATGTATACTTTAACTTCCTGACTTTCATCATCTTCACCAGTATATTTCACCTGATAAGTTTCTGTATAAGCTTTAGTCTCAGGCTCGTCGTCTTTAGCTTTATCATCATCTTTGTCCGATTCATCAGATTTTGGTGCACCTTTAGAAACAGTAAATGTAATTGTAGAACCTTCATCTACTTCTTCACCTTTAGGAGATTGACTAATTACATTATCTTTTTTAACTTTATCATCTTCTGTTTCTTTGTTAACGACGACCTTAAAGCCTTTCGCTTCTAACTCTGATTTTGCAGTTTTAAATGCTTTATTTTCATAATTATCAACATATACCTGTTTCGTGCCTAAGGATTCCGTCAATTCAACATTTCCATCATTTAATTTTACTTTATCTCCTGGAGAAACATTTTGTGATTCGATTAATCCTTTGGCAAGGTTTTGTTTAGAATACGCCTGTTTGACTTTGACATCTTTAATGCCTAATGCTTTCAATTTATCTAAAGCATCTGATTTAGACATACCATAAAGGTTGGGCATATCTGCAAGTTCGGGCCCTTTTGAAAGTACAATATCAACTTTACTCTCTTGTTCTAAGCGTTCACCTTTTTTAGGCTTTGTTTTGATAATTTTATTTTCTGAATACTTATCACTGTATTCTCTTGAAATATTACCCATTTGCAATTTATGTTCAGCTAATATATGTTCGGCTTCTTTTTCAGTTTTTCCTGATAAATCTGGTGTTTCTAAATATTTATTTCCAAACATACCCATAGCTATAAAGCCAAATAAGCCAAGTAGTAACAATATTATAATTACCGAATAGAAAAATTTCTTCTTCTTACTGCGCTTCTTTTTGGGCACAGCATATATATGTTCTTCACTTGATTGAAATTGCTGTTGATTAACGATTGGTATTTGCATTGTTTCATTGATGCTTTTACCGTTATCTACGTCTCTCGTTTGGTTGGCAATTTCTGTTTTATTTATTGGGACTGTTTTCGTATTTGCATCTATCGATTGATAGCGTTCTTCATTTTCACGATTTGGTGACAATACCGTTTCCAAGTCTTTTTGCATTTCTCTTACTGACTGATAACGTTCTGACTTATCCTTTTCTGTAGCTTTAAGTACTACATTACTCAAAGCTTGCGGGACATCAGAGCGATTATCTGAAATATTAGGCATTGGATCTTGAATATGTTTGATTGCAATACTGACTGCCGTTTCCCCTGAAAATGGCGGCTCTCCAGTAAGCATCTCAAATAATACTACACCAATAGAATAAATATCTGTTCCATTATCAGTAGATTCTCCACGTGCTTGTTCTGGTGACAGGTATTGAACCGTTCCTAAGACATGATTTGTTTGCGTCATCGTCGTTTCACTTAATGCTTTAGCAATTCCAAAATCCAATATTTTTAAAGTCTTGTTCTTATCTACTAATATATTTTGAGGTTTAATATCACGATGCACAATTTTGGTATCATGTGCGTGTTTAATCCCCTCAATGATTTGATTCGTAAAATTCAACGCCGTCTCTGGTGCAATGGGTTGATTTTTTTGAATATATTCAGATAATGTTGGACCTTCTATGTATTCCATAACTAAATAAAAATTTTCATCATCTTCAGTTACATCAAATACATTAACAATATTTTCGTGAGAAAGCTGTGTAAGATTATGCACTTCACGTTCAAAACGTTTAATCGTTTCTTCTTTTTCACCATTTGGAATGCCAATCGCTTTAATTGCTACTTTGCGATTAAGTATTGTATCTTCAGCGAGGTAGACAGTACTCATACCACCACCGCCAAGTTTCTTCGCCACTTCATAACGTTCACTTATCATCTTGCCAATCATACTCTGTCACCTTCAATCTCAGCCAATATCAAACTTACATTGTCATTTGTATCTTCTGCCAATGCAAGGTCTATGAGATTTTGACCGTTTGTTTCTAAGTCATGTGCTTGCATCAATAAATCTTGAATATGATGATCGCGCACAAAATCTGTTAAACCATCAGAATTTAATAATAGATAGTCATAAAACTTTGTTTTTTTCACAAAAACGTCTGGCGTCACTAGCTTATCTGTCCCCATCACTTTTGTAATGATATTGCGTTGAGGGTGTGTAAACGCTTGTTCAGGCGTAATTTGACCAATCATAATCAGATGATTCACAAAAGAATGATCATTTGTAATTTGTTCTATTTCTCTACGATTTACTAAATAGGCACGAGAATCGCCAATATTGGCAACTACTACATAGTTATCAAATACTAAAGCACAGACACAAGTCGTACCCATGCCCTGATATTCTGGATTTTCTACTGACATTTCATACAAATCACGGTTTATAGCTTTTAAAGTTGTTCTCAACCAAGTTTCTGCTTGTTCTGCCTCGATTAAATTCTCTTCTTCAAATCGACGTTGTAGTTCATCGGTTACAAACTGGCTCGCTACCTCACCTGCTAAATGGCCACCCATACCATCACAGAGTACTAATAACTGTTGCTCTGTACGGTTATAAAATACGCCACCTGCATCTTCGTTTTTATCACGGTGTTGTCCCGTGTCAGTAAAAAAATGTGCTTTCAGCATGTCCCTACCTCGTTTCTACTTTTCGTTCCTTCGCTCTTAATTGACCACATGCAGCATCAATATCTGCACCTTGTTCACGTCTGATTGTTGCATTTATCCCTAAACGTTTTAATTCCTTTTCAAATTTAAAGATGTCTTCTTTTGGTGTCTTAACATAATTTCTTTCAGGTACGTGATTCACAGGAATTAAATTAACGTGGCAATTCAACTTTTGAATTAGATGTGCTAATTCTCTTGCATGTTCGATTTGATCGTTGACACCACCAAATAAACCATATTCAAATGTGATACGTCTATTTGTTTTTTCTTGATAATAATGAATTGCTTCCATTAATTTTTCAACATTATACGCTCTGTTAATAGGCATTAAACGTGAACGAATTTCATCTTTTGCACCATGTAAGCTCACTGCAAAGTTAATCTGTATATCTTCATCAGCAAAATCATATATACGAGGAATGATTCCTGATGTTGATACCGTAATATGACGGGCACCAATATTCAGACCATTGTCATCGTTTACAATTTTCAAGAAATCCATCATTTCATCATAGTTTTCAAATGGTTCACCAATACCCATGATAACAATCTGTGATACGCGTTCTTCTGTTTCATCTAATGCTTTTTGTACCGTTAAAACTTGTGAAACGATTTCTCCAGCTTCTAGATTACGTTTTAATCCACCTAATGTAGAGGCACAGAATGTACAACCAATGCGGCAACCTACCTGTGTCGTTACACATACAGAATTACCATATTCGTGACGCATAAGCACTGTTTCTATTGTATAACCATCTTGTAATTCAAATAGAAACTTGATTGTGCCATCTCGACTTTCTTGTTTTACAACAGTTGTCATCGTCGTCATTGTGAAATTATCTTCTAAAACGCTTCTAAGTTCTTTAGATAAATTTGTCATTTCTTCGATGCTGTCTACGCGTTTTTCATAAAGCCACTCAAAAATTTGTTTCGCTCTGAATTTTTGTTGCCCATGTTCAACCAACCAATCTTGCATTTCATCATATCTTAATGAATATATGGATTGCTTTTCAAAATTCGGAAGGAACTTGTTCTTTTTCTTTTTTTCTGGAGTAATCATATTTTAATTTTCCTTTCTTCTAATCCTTGTTATGAAAAAGCCATCAGAGTTAAAATCTTGAGGTAGTATTTGCATCGTTTTTACTTTTTCTCCAGTTACCGGATGTTCAAATGTATCGAATTCAAAATCTTTATTTTCTTTTAAAAATGTATAAATAACATTTTCATTTTCCATTTGCTCTATTGTACACGTTGAATAAATAATCGTGCCACCTTGTTTCACATTATGCTTCACATTATTCAGAATCTCTAATTGAACTTCAACCAAAGATTGGATAGCATCTTGTGATTGTTCATATTTAATTTCAGGTTTATGTCTTAATACGCCTAAACCGCTACAAGGTGCATCAACTAAAATCTTATCATACACTTTATCATATTTTTCTGTAGCATCGTGTTCAAATGCAGAAATGTTAGACAATCGTAACTTTCTAATATTAAAATCAATCAAATCGATTTTATGTGCATGAATGTCAGTTGCGTCTACATGGCCGCTTCCATCTAATAATTCAGCGATATGACAAGCTTTACCACCTGGTGCACTACATGCATCTAGCACTTGATCACCTGCATTGAGTCCTATCAATTCTCCTACAAACATCGAACTCTTATCTTGGATAGAAACAAGGCCATCTTTAAACATACGTGATTCTATGATTGGTTTACCGCTAATATGCAAGCAAGTCTCAATATCCTTATCTTGTTCAACGATATAGTCATCATCTACAAGTCTTCGAATCGCATCATCTACTGAAATTCGCGTTAAATTCACACGCACAGTTGTCGAAACTTTGTCTAAAAATGATTGTGCAATTGCCTCTGTTGTTTCAACGCCAAAATGCGTTGTCCAATGATCGACGAGCCATTTAGGTAAACTATATTCGATTGCGATTCTTTTTTTGTCATCTGTAATTTCAGTGAAATCTGGCAATTCACTTCTCATAATATTTCTTAAAATACCATTTACTACATTGCCGTTATGTGGTCCACCTTTATACTTTGCAATTTCTACAGCCTCATTGATAATAGCGTGCTCTGGTATTTTATCTAAATAGACATATTGATAAATGCTCATCCATAATAACTGTCTAACCCAGCCTTTGAGTTTCGTTTGTACGAATGGTTTCAATAAATAATCTAACGTGTACTTTCTTTTTAAAGTTCCATATACCAACTCTGTAAATAAACCTTTATCTGCTCGGTTTAATTCATTATTGGAAAGTACTTCATTAATAATAATGTTGCTATAAGCTTTGTCATGAATAATATCTTGAATTGTTTCAAAGGCTAAGACTCTCACATTTGTTTCACTTGTCATGATAATACCTTCCCAACTAGTGATGTTTGTACACCACTTAAATAATTTGCAGCTAACATACGTTTTTTACCTGCAACTTGTATGTCTGTTAATGCGATGGCATCATCTGAACCAGTTGCTACAATGATGGCTTTTTTAGTCGTTTCTATAATCGTACCAGGTTCACCTGTTTGATTTTTCACTATTTGAGAAGCATATAATTTCATGTTGCCATCATCCATAATTGTGTATGCAACAGGCCATGGTGACAATCCTCTAATATGGTTGTATATTACTTCTGCAGATTGCGTCCAGTCAATTTTTTCTTGGTCACGTGAGATATTTGATGCAAATGTTGCCTCTTCTTCTTGTTGTGGTACACGTTGGTTTGTACCATCCAATATGCTCGGTAATGTTGATTTTAATAAATCTGCACCTAATATACTTAATTTATCATGCATTGTACCTACATCATCTTGTTGTTCTATAGCAATTGCGCTTTGAGTGATGATATCTCCAGCATCTAGTTTTTTGACCATATACATGATCGTAATACCTGTTTCTGATTGCCCATCCATAATTGCTTGATGTATTGGTGCACCGCCTCTGTATTTCGGCAATAATGATGCATGAACGTTTACTGCACCATATTTTGGAGCAGTTAATAATGATTCTGGTAATATTTGACCAAAAGCAGCCGTAACAATTAGATCAGCATCTAAAGCAATGAGTTGTTCTAATTCTTCTGAGTGTGCTAATTTTTCAGGTTGGTACACTGGTATATCATGTTCAACAGCAACTTCTTTTACTGGTGGTGGTGTAAGTTTACGTTTTCTACCAACCGGTCTATCTGGTTGCGTCACAACAGCAATCACATCATGTTCAGCAATTAACATTTCTAGGACTTTCGTTGAAAAATCAGGTGTTCCCATAAAAATTATTTTACTCATTTTCAAAATACGCCTCCATCTCTGCTTCATCTATAAGTCGTTCAACACGTTCTGTAAATAATTTACCATCAAAGTGATCAATCATATGCAAAATCATTCTCGCAATATCATCATATGCTGTCATTTCCACTTCGTTACCATGTTTATCATTACTTTTCACTACGATCATTTTACTTCTTGTCACTTCACCATACACACCTGGCATACTAATTGATCCTTCTAAATCTGTTACTTTTTCATTAGATTCTCGCAATAATTGTGGATTAATCAATTGCAGTAGTCCATCTATTTCCATATCAATAATAGCAACTTGCTGCGCAATTCCAATTTGTGGTGCACAAATCGCAGATGCTTCAACATCATACATTGTGTCCTCTAAATCTAATAATAATTGTTCTAATTGTGTATCAAATTGCGTCACGTTTGGAATCTGTTGATTAAGTGCCGGGTGTTTAGTTGTTACAAGCGATTTAATCGTCATAGTGATATCTCCTCATAAAAATTCATCATATCATTATAACTTATTTTTACAGAAATTGCATTAACTATTCCATATTGTATTATATTGATAATCGACTCAACTGCTCGCCATTTTCATTGAAATTCTGGGGTGCTAGCCATTTTTCAAATTTTTGTTTGTTTTTGTGCCATTCATGGTCAGTCATTGCCAACCAACATGTATCTCTGTTGCGATTTTTATATACTTTATGTTGTTGGAAAATACCCTCGAATTTAAATCCCAGCCTTTTTGCAGCTTTGATAGAAGGTTCATTTAATGCATCACATTTCCATTCATATCTTCTATAACCTAATGTATCAAAGACATATTTTGCTAATAAATACTGTGCCTCCGTTGCAATTCGTGATCGTTTTAAAATATTCGCATAGTGAATATGCCCGACTTCAATGACGCCATTGTCTTGGTCAATTCTTAAAAAAGATAAGAGCCCTACCGTCTGTGAAGTCGCTTTATCAATAATAGCAAAAAAATAAGGATCATTTGATACAATCATCGGAGCTATATATGATTCAAATGCATTGAAATCTTGTGGCTGATTATCAGGTAAATACGTCCAATTTGGTGCGTCATCCTCTGCTATAAAATATTGATATAAATCCTCTGTATGTTCATTTGATAATTTTTCCAATCGACAATATTGCCCTTCTATGACTTTTACTGATGGCGCATCCAGTTTGGTAAAATTTAAAACTGCTTCCCCTACAGGTTGATTAAATTGATTATATTTCATTATATATAGCCCCCTTTTGATTTTTACTAATACTCATTATTAATCTTACTATACATTACAATGACATATTCAGAAAAATGATGGTCCATATTTTGCAATCACTATAACAAATTATTAATTTTTATATAAAAAACAGGCAAGCGGTTAACTCAGAAATCACACTTCATTCTAAGTTAAGCCACTTGCCTTTTTCAATTTCAACAAACCTTATAAGTAATGGTATTAAATTCTTATAGCATACAAATTACATCATCATCTGCGGATTGATATCAATTTTTAGTGCTAGCTTCTCTTTCAAGTATTGATCATGATAATAGTCATCTAAATATTTTAAAGCTTCATGTAGTGCGGGTTCACTTTTATATTTCACTAATATTTGGAAACGATATTCATTGTTAATACGTGCTAAGGCAGCTGGTGATGGTCCTAATACTAACGCCTTGTCTGATAAATGCTGTAGTAACACTTTATGAATATGCTTCGAAGCTTCCATAACTTTTTTCATTTCTTTGTGTGAAATTGTGAAATTCATTAAAAAGAAATATGGTGGATATTTCCCTATTTTGCGGTAGTTCATCTCTTTTTCAAAAAATGCAATATAATCATTTTGCTGAACATCTTTAATTGCATAGTGCTCTGGATTATATGTTTGAATTATGACTTGCCCTTCTTTTTCATGTCGACCTGCACGCCCGGATACTTGTGTTAGTAATTGATACGTACGTTCACTGGCTCTAAAATCAGGCAAATTCAACATTGTATCTGCATTAAGCACACCTACTAAGGTAATATTAGGAAAATCTAGACCTTTAGCAATCATTTGAGTACCTAATAAAATGTCACCTTTACCTTCACCAAAATCATCTAAAAGCTTTTCATGTGCTCCTTTTTTAGATGTCGTGTCTACGTCCATCCGTATAATACGTGCATCTTGAAATGCTTCCTGTAACAATTCTTCTACGCGCTGTGTACCTGTTCCTACTTGTCGAATATGCTCACTCTCACAATTTGGGCATCGATTAGGTGGCACTTCTTGATGACCACAATAGTGGCATTTCAATTGATCCGTCGATTTATGGTAGGTCAATGAAATATCACAATTAGGACACTGTGGTACATGACCGCAATCTCTACATAACATAAACGAAGCGTAGCCTCGTCGATTTAAAAACAGCACAATTTGTTCGTGTCTATCTAACCGTTGCTGAATCGCTTCACGCAATTGATTTGAGAACATAGAACGATTTCCTGAACTCAATTCTTCGCGCATATCTACAATCTCAACTTCTGGTAAGGCTTGTTTATTGACTCTTTGCGGTAATGCTAACAACTCATAGACCCCTTTTTCAGCTCGAGCATAAGTTTCCAAACTTGGTGTCGCACTCCCTAAAATCAATGGGCACTGATGGTACTGACTTCTCCATTGCGCAATATCTCTCGCGTGATATCTTGGATAATCTTCTTGTTTATAGGTTGACTCATGTTCTTCATCGATAATAATCATACCTAGATTTTTAAAAGGAGCAAATACACTTGAACGTGCACCAACACTCACTCGAGCCTTGCCATCTCTAATTTTTTGCCATTCATCATATCGTTCACCTTTTGATAAACCTGAATGCAATACTGCAACTTCATCACCAAAACGACGTTTAAATCGCAAGACCATTTGCGGTGTTAAGGCAATTTCGGGAACGAGCATCATCGCTTGTCGATTAAGCTTTAACGCTTCTTCAATTGTTTGCAGATAGACTTCTGTTTTACCGGATCCTGTAACACCATGAAGTAAAAATGTTCGTTGCTCATGCGCTTGTATATTTTCCAAAATAGCATCATATGCTTGTTGTTGGTCGTTGGTCAATTGCTGTTTAACATCTTGTTCAAAGACTCTTGTTTCAAAAGGATCTCGTTCAACGATGGCATCATATTTTTCAACATAACCTTTGCGTACTAACGTATCAACACTAGATTTGGAAAATTCCATTGCTTCAATATCTTTAAGCAATACTGTGTGGTGTCGTTCATCTAACAAATATGCATACAATTCATACTGCTTTTTTGACTTTTCCAATGAAGCAAGTATTTGTTCTTCATCAAAGCCTTCTACGACAGCAACTGCACGTTGTTTTTTCTTACTAACATTCTGAGACAACAACGTCACTTCAGTGACTACACCTTGTTTTAATAATGGAAGCATTTGATCTAAATCGTCATTGTGTTGTGCTGCTTTATACGGGTAATGCCCCTCACTATCAAACTTCTGTAATAAGGATGAAGGAATATTTTCTGCATCTTCAATAGCAAAAACTTTCGTATACTTCGCCTTAATTTCACTTGGTAACATGACTTCTAGCATAGAAATTCGCTTTGTAACAAAGTAATTATTGTACCACTCTGTTAACTGTATCAATTCCTCTGTTAACTCAGGCTTGATATCTTGAATTTCTTTAATTTCTTTTAACTTGGCAGTATCTAAATCGTTATCTGGTTGATTAGCAATGTGCATTACATAACCTTGAATGGTCCTTGGTCCAAACGGAACAATAACACGCATCCCAACTTGAATCATTGATTGTAACCTCGTAGGAATGATGTAATCAAAGGTAAAATCAACACTCTTAGAAGGTATATCAACAATCACTTTAGCTATCATCTTATTGCCACCTTGTTTCTAAACTATTTAAAATATGCTCCGCAAGTTCGACCTTTTTACGTTTACCTAAAGCCATTGTTTCTCCATCTTTATAATACATCGTGTAATCATTGTCATCTGAACTGAAACCAATCGTTCGGTCCCCTACGTTATTCGCAATGATTACATCTGCATTTTTGCGTTGTAATTTCTTACGAGCATAAGTCTCAATATTTTGAGTTTCTGCAGCAAAGCCTACAAGATACTGTGTTGTTTTGTGTGCGCCTAAATATTTTAATATATCAGGCGTGCGTCTAAATGCTACTGATAGGTCACCATCTTGTTTCTTCAATTTATGTTCTAACATTTCAACTGGCGCATAATCTGATACAGCCGCAGCTTTAAATACAATATCTTGTTCTGAGAAACGCGACTTGACCGCTTCAAACATATCGTCCGCACTTTGCACTTGAACAACAGTTACATTATCGGGTGGTGTGAGATGTGTCGGTCCAGATACTAAAGTGACATTTGCCCCACGTTGTGCTAATGATTCCGCTAATGCGTAGCCTATTTTTCCTGAAGAGCGATTCGAAAGAAAGCGTACTGGATCTAATTCTTCAACTGTTGGACCAGCCGTAACCAATGCTTGTTTTCCTGAAAAACTGCTACCTTTGCTAAGCGAGGTTTGTTTAATTTCATTAAAGTATTGATTCAAGCGTTCAACGATTTGCAACGGCTCTTCCATACGTCCCTTAGCTACATAGCCACATGCTAGGAATCCTTCGCCTGGTTCTAAAAATAAATAGCCATCAGAACGTAATGTTGCCATGTTGTGTTG
The DNA here is from genome assembly GCF_051413795.1 of Staphylococcus caeli. GTDB lineage: Bacteria > Bacillota > Bacilli > Staphylococcales > Staphylococcaceae > Staphylococcus > Staphylococcus caeli_A. The sequence continues at coordinate 96,312 of NZ_JBOIRQ010000004.1, forward strand.
TGTTCTATTATTCTCATACATATGGACATTCATGGCTGGTGCTACAAATTTCGGCGTTTCAGTCGCCAGTAAAGTAGATGTCACCATATCATCGGCAATACCATTCGCAAGTTTAGCAATTGTATTAGCTGTAGCAGGTGCAACTACAATTGCATCTGCCCAATCGCCTAATGCAACATGTTGTATTTCTTTAGGATTTTCTTCTACAAATGTGCTCGTATACACTGTATTTCTACCAATTGCTTGAAAAGCTAATGGTGTAACAAATTCTTGTGCATGATCAGTAAGCATTACGCGCACATCATAACCTGCTTGCGTTAATTTGCTCGTTAAATCGATTGCTTTATATGCTGCTATGCCACCCGTCACAGCTAGTAATATTCGTTTCATCGTATTGTTATTCTCCTTCAATATGCATTATATATAACTTATAACTTTCAATTTCTATGAAAAATAAGCGCGATGTTCATATCTTAAAACATGCTTTTGTTTAATTACTCTTTATTATACACAAATTAGTTATCAAATTAAAAAAAGGGAGCAGGACAGAAATCAAATTTTTAATAAAGATTTCGTAGTCCCACCCCTGAAAGGATGACTAGAGTTGAAAAGTTTACCTGAGCTGATGTTCATGCATAAGTCTCACCAACTTAGTGAATTAAACAGTGGGACTTTACATTTTCTATACAGTCATCTACTGCCTAATTGAAAAACGAGCCTGAGACATCTATTTATGTCCCAGGCTTTTGAGTGTCATTTCAATTTAAACCATTACATTACTAAATGCATTCGTAAAATTGATTTGAACTTAATATGTTTTTAAGAATAGTTCGTCAGGATAAACTTCACCGTCAGCGATTTCTTCTAAAGCTTTACCTACAGGTTTTTCTGAAATATATCTGTTTAATAATTCAGTTTCAGGTTTTTCATCAATTTCACGCGCACGTTTTGCAGCTGTCGTTGCAATTAAATATTTAGAATTGATTTTTGCTGTTAATTGGTTTAATGGTGGTTGTAACATTATTTTTTTGCCTCCAGTATCATTTTTCTATATTTTGCTTCAATACGTTCTCTTTTTAAATGTTCCGCTTCAACAATGGATTGGATACGTTGTTTGGCTAGTTCTACTTCATCGTTTACAACAACATAATCATATAGGTTCATCATTTCCACTTCTTTGCGTGCCTCATTTACACGACTTTGTATCTTCTCACTGGATTCTGTACCACGCCCGACTAATCGTTCACGCAAATGATCTAAACTTGGTGGCGCAAGAAAAATAAACAGTGCATCAGGGAATTTCTTACGCACTTGTTTAGCACCCTCAACCTCGATTTCTAAAAATACATCGTGGCCTTGATCCATCGTATCTTTAACGTATTGTACAGGTGTCCCATAATAATTACCAACGTACTCTGCATATTCTATGAATTGATCTTGTTTTATTAATTCTTCAAATTCTGACTTTGCTTTAAAGAAATAATCAACACCATCGACTTCGCCTTCACGTTTATCACGTGTTGTCATCGAAATAGAATATTTATAAGATGTGGACGGGTCATCAAATATTTTTTTTCTAACTGTACCTTTTCCAACACCAGAAGGTCCAGATAAGACAATCAACAAACCTTTCTCATTATCCATGACTTACTACCTCTCTAAACTATTCTTCTATTATTAAACTATGATACCATAATTCTCATTTAAATGTATAGCTTACAATTGTACAAACTTTGGTCATGACCATTTCTTTATGCCATGTTACAATATGATGAATGACTAAAAATAAGGTGGCTGATAGTAATGGCATATGATGGTTTATTTACAAGAAAAATGGTGGAATCACTCCAATTTTTAGTAGATGGAAGAATCCACAAAATTAATCAACCTGAAAACGACACATTAATCATCGTCGTGAGACAAAATCGTAAAAATCATCAGCTTCTCCTTTCTATCCATCCTAGTTTTGCGAGAATGCATTTAACAACTAAAAAATATGATAATCCATTTGATCCACCCATGTTTGCACGTGTGTTTCGTAAACATATTGAGGGTGGTATCGTTAAAGCAGTAAGACAAATTGGAAATGATAGACGTGTAGAAATTGATGTTCAAAGTAAGGACGAAATTGGCGATACAATTTATAGAACAGTTATATTAGAAATTATGGGGAAACACAGTAACTTAATTTTAGTAGATGAACAACGCAAAATCATTGAAGGATTTAAGCATTTAACACCTAATACGAATCAATATCGTACGGTTATGCCTGGATTTCAATATGAAACTCCCCCAACACAAAACAAAATCAACCCATTTGAACTTTCAGGGCAAGAAGTCTTAAAGTATATTGATTTTAATCGTGGGAAAATTGCACGTCAATTGCTTGACCACTTCGAAGGGTTTAGCCCACTTATCACAAATGAAATTGTCAATCGTAAACAATTTATGACAAGTGAAACCCTCCCTGATGCATATGACACAATCATTGATGAAATTAATGCACCGCCAACACCGGTATTTCATAAAAATCATGAGACAGGTAAAGAAGATTTCTATTTTATGAAATTAAATCTATTTTATGATGATATTGATGAATACGAATCATTGCATGATTTATTAGATCGTTATTATGATGCCCGTGGTGAACGAGAACGTGTGAAACAACGTGCAAATGATTTAGTTAAATTTGTACAGCAACAACTGCATAAATATCAAAATAAATTAAATAAATTACTTGATGAACAAGAAGGTACAAAAGACAAGGAAACGCAACAATTATATGGTGAATTAATCACTGCGAATATTTATCGTATTCAACAAGGTGATAAATCTTTAGAAGCACTTAATTATTATACAGGTGAGAATGTGACGATACCGTTGAATCCTACAAAAGCACCTGCAGTGAATGCGCAAATTTATTATAAAAAATATAACAAACTCAAAACACGTGAACATGAATTACATCATCAAATTGAATTAACGAAAGAGAATATCGACTATTTTGAAAGCATTGAACAACAACTTGCGCATATTTCAGTTGATGATATAGATGATATTCGTGATGAACTTGCAGAGCAAGGATATATGAAACAGCGTAAACAAAGTAAAAAGACTAAGAAACCAGCAATGCAAATTCAATCGTATACTTCAACGGATGGCGATACGATTTTAGTTGGTAAAAATAATAAGCAAAATGATTTTCTTACGAATAAAAAGGCAAAAAAACATCATCTTTGGTTCCATACGAAAGATATCCCTGGCTCGCATGTAGTCATACTTAGTGATGAGCCAAGTGAAACAACGATTATGGAAGCGGCTATGTTATCAGGTTACTTTTCAAAAGCTGGCAACTCTGCACAAATTCCAGTTGACTATACTGAAATTAAACATGTACACAAGCCTTCAGGTGCTAAGCCAGGTTTCGTAACGTATGATAATCAAAAAACACTTTATACAACACCTGACTACAACCATATTCAAAAAATGAAATCACAATAATTCATAAAACTATATCTATAATTTATTAGCAATGATAAATTATTAAAAAAACGAGTCCGGGACATAAATAAACGTCCCGGACTCTTTTGCAATTAGGCAGTAGATGACTGAATTGAAAATGCGCTTATATCAAGCTTTTTTCAACTCTAGTCATCCTTGCCGGGGTGGGACTACGAAATCTTTATTAGAAAATTCGCTTTCTGTCCCACTCCCGTTTTTTACTTTAAGTTTTACTCATAATAGCATCATTATATTACACACACTTATTTATTATCTGCTGGTAAAGCAAGTTGGAAATTTACGCCAAATTTGTCTTGTATCCATGCAAATTCTCTAAATGGTGGCATTTCTGTTTTAGGCATCAATATCGCCCCATCACGTTTCAATTTACTAAATAAGCGTTCCATTTCTAGTGGTGAATCAACTGTAACGTATAATGACATGGCTGGATTCATTTCAATATCTACACCATTCATATTGTCGATTGCCATAAATACTTGGTCTTTCAATCTAAAGATTGCATGTTGTACTGCTCCAGTTGGTTCAGCATCACTTTCAGTATATCTGACCATTGCTAAGATTTCTGCATCTTCAAATGTATTTACATACAAATTAATTGCTTCCTCTGCATTCCCATTAAACATTAGAAATGTTGTTATTTTAGGTATTGCCATGATTCTACCTCCTTTACACTTCTCAAAATTAAGCATAAATGATACATAACCAAAAATCTAATTTAATATATCATTTACACTAATTCCTCCATATTATATGGATTAAAATAGCTTTTTACTTTGCCTTTTAACAATTCACAGTTAAACTATAAATAAATCTATTGGAGGTAATTTTATGTCTTTTTATATTATTCCATTATTAATTGCAGCCTTAGTCATACTTATAGGCTATATTATTATAAAAATTATGATTCGCTAATTATTTCAATCAAACCATAAAAAATGGGTTTACGTGTCAATATCATTGCACGTACGCCCATTTTTTACGTCATTTGATTTTTTAAGGTTGAATATGACCTTTTTGCTTCATGTTTGATTTTGATTTCTTATATATATTTTTCTCTGTTGTACTAGATAATAATTCATTATCTGTCTCTGTTGTGCTTTGTTGACGATAGTCTTCATCTTTTTTTAAAAATTTGTTTAAATGCGAAAAATGATTATACGCATCTTTCGGGTCTTTTGTCATAATATCCCCTCCACATAATATATTATGACAAGTTGTCTCTCCAATCAACTAATGTACGAATATCATCTTCAGAAATATCTCCATTTTCTTTAGCAACTTCAAGTAATTCATTGTAATCACTTAATGTATAGAACGGGATATGTGCTTCTTTGAACTGTTCATCCGCTTTTTTAAGTCCATACGTAAATATTGCGACAACACCTATCACTTCTGCGCCTGCTTCTCTTAATGCTTCAACTGCAGTAATAGATGAACCACCTGTTGAAATCAAATCTTCAATAACTACAACTTTCTTGCCTTGACTTAAGGCACCTTCAATTTGATTTTGTTTACCATGACTTTTACTTTTAGAACGAACATAATTCATTGGCAAATCTAGCACTTCAGAAACAAATGCAGCATGCGGAATTCCTGCAGTTGCAGTACCTGAAATGATTTCTACATCTGAAAAATGTGACTTGATTAATTCGCACAAACCATCTCGAATGTGTTGTCGTACCTTTGGATAACCAAGTGTCACACGATTATCACAATATATCGGTGATTTTATACCTGAACTCCATGTGAATGGATCATTAGGTGATAGTGAAACTGCTTCGATTTCTAAGAGTGATTGAGCAATTGCTTTAGCCATTTAACTTAACCAACTTTCTTTAATTTTATGATAACTTGCAACAGGATTGTCACTTTTTGTTATAGGTCTTCCCACAACGATGTGCGTTGAACCTAATTTTTTAGCATCTTCCGGCGTTGTGATACGTTTTTGGTCGTCTGTACTACTATCGATTGGCCTAATTCCAGGCGTTACCTTTAAGAAATCATTGCCCAATTCAGCTTTTAACAATTCAGCTTCTAGTGGCGAGCATACGACGCCATCCAGACCTGATTCTTTTGCTAGTTGTGCATAGTTAAGTACTGCATCTTCAATAGTACTTTGAATATTTTGTTCATCACGTAACATCTCTTCAGTCGTAGATGTTAGTTGTGTCACTGCAATTAATTTAATATCAGCATTATGCTTTCTGAGACCTGCTAGTGCACGTTTCATCATTTCTGTTCCACCAGCTGCATGGACATTGACTAAATCTACATTCATTTTACTTAATCCTTCCATCGCCTTACCAACTGTATTCGGTATATCGTGCAATTTCAAATCAAGAAAGATATCATGTCCACGTGCTTTAATACCCTCAATTAATTGAGGACCTGTTTGATAAAACAATTCCATGCCTACTTTTACAAATAGGGGTTCATCGAATTGGTCTAAAAAATGATCTACCGCTTCTTTGGAATCAAAATCTAACGCAATAATTGGCAAATTGTTCATTCACAAACGACTCCCTCACATTTATATTTCCTGGTGCTCATATATTAGAACTTACATGCTCTATCTTTGGTTTACATATTTTTCATTGTAAAAGTCATGCTTTCAAGTACACGTGTTAATGCTACAACTGTGTCTAATGATGTCAGACAAGGTACACCATTTTCAACGGAAGCACGTCTGATTTGGAAACCATCACGTTCAAATTCTTTACCTTTCGTCATTGTATTCACAACGATTTGAACTTCACCATTTTGAATTCGAGTGAGTAAGTCATCTTCGCCACCAATTTTGCCAACAATTTCTGCAGGTATATTATGCTCTGCAAGTTTGTTTGCAGTACCTTTAGTTGCTAAAATCTTATAGCCTACTTCGTTTAAACGATGGGCAATATTCACAATTTCTTCTTTATCTTTATCACTGACTGTCATTAATACTGTTCCGTGATCTTTAACTTCCATACCACTTGCAGTTAACCCTTTGTATAGCGCTTTTTCCATCGTTGCATCTTTACCCATAACTTCACCAGTTGATTTCATCTCAGGTCCGAGTGTGATATCCACATTTTTCAATTTGTTGAAACTGAATACAGGAGCTTTAACAAATACACCTTCTGTATATGGTTGAATCCCTGGTTTATAGCCTAAGTCTGTCAATTTCTCACCAATAATTGCACGCATGGCTAATTGTGCCATTTGGATATTCGTAATTTTACTCAAGAAAGGCACTGTACGACTTGAACGTGGATTCACTTCAAGTACATATACCCCATCGTGCGCAATGACAAATTGAATGTTAATTAATCCTACAATGTTTAAACCTTTAGCTAAACGGATTGTAAAATCTTCTAACGTCTTCATTTCTTCTTGAGTTAACGTTTGTGGTGGATACACAGCAATAGAGTCACCAGAGTGTACACCTGCTCTTTCAATGTGCTCCATGATACCTGGTATAATAACCGTTTCACCATCAGAAATCGCATCTACTTCAATTTCTTTACCCGTTAAATATCTGTCGACTAATACTGGGTGATCGGGACTTGCTTTTACCGCTTGATTCATATAATCTTCTAATTCAGCATCGCTATTTACAATTTCCATTGCACGACCACCCAATACATATGAAGGTCTAACTACTACTGGATACCCAATATTTCTAGCATTTTCAAGTGCTTCTTGTGGTGAAGTTGCTGTTTTACCTTTTGGTTGTGGCACATCGATTGTGTGTAATAAGGCTTCAAATTCCTTACGATCCTCTGCTCTATTTAAATCTTCAAGTGATGTTCCTAAAATTTTCACATCACGCTGTGCTAATTTATCTGCTAAGTTAATCGCTGTTTGTCCACCAAACTGTACAACTACCCCTTTAGGTTGCTCTAAATCAACGATGTTCATCACGTCTTCTTCAGTCAATGGTTCAAAGTATAATTTGTCTGAAATAGAGAAGTCAGTTGAAACTGTTTCTGGATTATTATTAACGATAATCGCTTCATATCCAGCTTGTTGAATTGCCCAAACAGCATGTACTGTAGCATAGTCAAATTCAACACCTTGTCCAATTCTAATCGGTCCTGAACCAAGTACTAATATTTTTTCTTTTTCTGTCACTGTAGATTCATTTTCATATTCATACGTACCATAATAATATGGTGTTGCAGATTCAAATTCTGCTGCGCATGTATCTACCATTTTGAATACTGGTGTAATGCCATGTTGCTGTCTTAAGTCATACACTTCTTGTTCTGTCATATCGAAACGATGCGCGATGACTCTATCACTGAAACCGTAGTTTTTAGCAAATTTGAGATAGTCTATATCACCTTTATTGGCTTTCAAATCATGCTCAATATTGATAATATGTTGGAATTTATTTAAGAAGAAATAATCGATTTTTGTCATGTCATGTATTTCTTCTAAAGTCGTGCCTCTACGTATTGCTTCACCAATAAAGAATAAACGCTCGTCATCTTGGTCTTTGATACGTGTTTTAATATAATCTAAGTCGAACGTTTCACCATTTGGTAAACCTAAATGGTGAACCCCATACTCTAACGAACGAATCGCTTTTAGTAATGATTCTTCATATGTTCTACCAATCGCCATTACTTCGCCTGTCGCTTTCATTTGTGTTCCTAATACACGTTCTCCTTTTTCAAATTTGTCGAATGGGAAACGTGGGATCTTAGAAATAACATAATCCAATGAAGGTTCAAATGCAGCATAAGATGTTTCTGTGATTGGATTTAACATTTCATCTAACGTCAGACCAATCGCTATCTTTGCAGCCAATTTAGCTATTGGATAACCTGTTGCTTTTGAAGCCAATGCAGACGAACGTGACACACGTGGGTTCACTTCGATAATATAATAATCCATAGAATGCGGATCTAAAGCAAGTTGTACGTTACAACCACCTTCAATTTCTAATGCACGGATAACTTTTAAAGATACATCACGTAACATTTGATATTCCACGTCTGATAAAGTTTGGCTTGGTGCAACAACTATAGAGTCACCTGTATGAATACCTACTGGATCGATATTCTCCATATTACAAACAACAATGGCATTATCATTTTTATCACGCATCACTTCATACTCAATTTCTTTAAATCCTGCAATAGATTTTTCGATTAAACATTGAGTCGCAGGGCTATAATGCAAACCATTAGTCACAATTTCTTTGAATTCTTCATCGTTATGACAAATTCCGCCACCAGTACCACCCATGGTAAACGCTGGTCTAACGATTAATGGATATCCAACTTCTTCTTTAAATGCAAAGGCTTGTTCCACCGTATTAACAATGTCACTCTCTGGTACTGGAACATCTAATTCATTCATTAACGATCTAAATAGCTCTCTATCTTCAGCTTGTTGAATTGATTCTAATTTTGTACCTAGAAGTTGTACATTATTTGCCTCAAGCTCGCCACTATCGTGTAACTGAATCGCCATATTCAAACCAGTTTGACCACCTAGTGTAGGTAACAATGCATCTGGTTGTTCTTTACGAATAATACGTGCAATGAAATCATGTGTTAATGGCTCGATATAGACTTTATCTGCAATTTCATTATCAGTCATAATTGTAGCAGGGTTTGAGTTCACCAAGATTACACGGTAACCTTCTTCTTTTAAGGCAAGACAAGCTTGCGTACCAGCATAGTCAAATTCCGCTGCTTGACCAATGATAATAGGTCCTGATCCAATTACTAAAATCGTTTCGATATCTTGACGTTTAGGCATTTGTAATACGCTCCTTTGATTTGTATTCATTGATCATGTCTATAAATTCATCAAATAAATAGTTTGAATCTGATGGTCCTGGGCATGCTTCTGGATGATATTGAACTGAAAATGCAGGCAATGACTTGTGTCTTAAACCTTCCACCGTGCCATCATTTATTGCCACATGTGTGATTTCTAATTCAGTATTCGCTAACGAATCTTTATCAATAGCATAACCATGATTTTGACTTGTTAAGGCAATTTTACCTGTCTTTAAGTCTTTAACAGGATGATTCGTACCTCTATGTCCAAACTTCATTTTAAATGATGTTGCTCCTTGTGATAGTGCAAATAGCTGGTGACCTAAACAAATACCAAAGAATGGAATTTTGCCTAATATACCTTTAATCATTTCAACAGCGACTTGTACTTCTTCTGGATCCCCTGGGCCATTTGAAAGCATCACGCCATCCGGTGACATTCTGATAATTGCTTCAGCAGACGTATCGTATGGTACTACGGTAACGTTACAACCACGTGCATTTAATTCTCTTACGATGTTTTGTTTTTTACCAAAATCAACAAGTACTACACTTAATCCATAACCAGTTGAAACATACGGCGTTTTTGTAGAGACAGTCGTCACTTCATTGCGTGGTAATGTTTCTGTTTTTAGACGCTCTATACATGCATCAATATCATCTTTATTATCTGTAAATGTTGCTTTTAATACACCATAATTTCTGATTTTTCGAGTGATACTACGTGTATCGACACCTGATATACCAGGAATATCATATTCAACTAATACTTCATGGAATGTCTTTTTCATTCTAAAATTGCTCGGTTGTTGACTTGCTTCTTTGACAACAACACCACTTAAAGTTGGTACTAGTGATTCAAAGTCATCTCTATTCACACCATAATTACCAATCAATGGATATGTGAACGTGATAATTTGACCTGTATAAGACGGGTCAGAAATGGTCTCTTGATAGCCTGTCATTGCTGTGTTAAATACAATTTCACCTAGTGTTAAATTATCGGAACCTAGCGGATAACCTTCATAATATGAACCATCTTCTAATACGAGATAACGTTTCTGCAACATTATTTTTCCTCCTTAAATTTAACTTCACCTTCAACCAATGTTAAGACCGGCGTACCATATACTTTGTAACCTAAAAATGGTGTATTCGTACCTTTTGATGCAAAGTCTTCTGCTTTAATTTCACTTTCTTCTTCTAGATTAATGACAGTCAAGTCAGCAAAGCTACCTTCTTCTAATTTGCCATATGGTAAATCAAAGGTTTGTGCTGGCTTAATTGTTAAGTAATCAACAAGTTGTTGTAACGTCCACTCTCCATTTTTCACAAAGTGAGTGTATAGTAATGGAAATGCTGTTTCGCTACCTACAATACCAAATGGTGCTTTGACCATAGGTTGATCCTTCTCTTCTGCTGCGTGTGGTGCATGATCTGTTGCTATACAGTCAATTGTACCGTCGAGCAAGCCTTCAAGTAACGCTGCTCTATCTTCTTTACTTCTTAATGGTGGGTTCATTTTATAAATTGCATCATCACCTGGAACATCATCTTCTGTAAGTAATAAATGGTGTGGTGTCACTTCGGCTGTAACATGAATACCTGCCTTTTTAGCATCACGAATCGCTCTAACACTTTCTTTTGTCGATACATGGCACACGTGATAATGTGCACCTGCCGCTTCAGCAAGTAAGACATCTCTCGCTATTTGTACCGCTTCACAAATATTTGGAATACCTGGAATGCCTAGTTCTTCACTGCGTTTCCCCTCATGCATTGCGCCGCCGTATATTAGACTATTATCTTCACAATGTGCAACAACTGCTTTGTTAACTTTAGCTGCAGCTTGCATCGCTTCATACATCATGCTCGCTTGTTGCACGCCAACACCGTCGTCTGTAAAAGCAAAAGCGCCATTTTTAGCAAGTATTTCAAAATCAACATGCTCATTACCAGCTTGTCTCACTGTAATTGCTGCATAAGGTAACACTCTCACTTGTGCATTTTCTTCGATTAATGTGTTTAGTCGTTTTAAATTATCCTCTGAATCAGGTACTGGTCGTGTATTAGGCATTGGACATACCGTCGTAAATCCACCTCTTGCAGCAGCTTGTGTCCCTGTAGCAATCGTTTCTTTATGTTCACCACCTGGTTCACGTAAATGTACATGAACGTCAACGAATCCTGGTGAAACAAATTGACCTTGTACATCGATGACTTCAGTTTCAGCATCTACATCAATTTGTGGTGCAATTTTTTTAATATACTGACCTTCTATTAAGATTGATACCGTTTCTAGTTCACCATTTTGTAAGACTTTAGCGTTTGTTAATAATTTCATTTTGTTGTTTCCCCTCTCGTTTTTAAGATATTGTCTATCACTGCCATACGCATGTACATGCCATTTTCCATTTGTTTAAATATTCGTGACTTAGGTGCCTCAACCAATGCATCGTCAATCTCTACACCTCTATTCACTGGTGCTGGATGCATAATAATTGCTTGATCTTTTAACTGTTCATATCTTGCTTGTGTTAGACCAAATTGTTCATGGTATTGCTGTGCTTCAAATTGTGTCGTTTCACTTTCTCCATGTCTTTCATGCTGAACTCTGAGCAACATAACAATATCAATCGTTGGTAACACTTCATCTATATCTACATAAGGTGCATCTAATGTGTCATCCTTCCATGTGTCTGGACTAGAAAACATGACGTGCGCACCTAATGCTGTTAAACTTTGATAATTACTTTTAGCTACACGTGAATTTTTAATATCACCACAAATTAAAATATTCAAGCCTTCGAATGTTTCATATTCTTCGTAAATTGTCATAATATCGAGTAAACTCTGCGTTGGGTGTTGACCACTGCCATCACCTGCATTAATAATCGGAATGTTTAAAGTCTGCAAATCCTCATAGTAGTTTGTTTGTGTATGACGAATGACGAGTACATCCGCTCCTACTTGTTCTAAAGTCTTGCATGTATCATATAAAGATTCACCTTTTTGAACTGAAGATGTATTGGTCTCAAAATCGATAAGTTTTAAACCGAGTTTTTGCTCTGCAACTAAAAAGCTACTTTTCGTTCGTGTTGAATTTTCAAAGAATAAGTTGGCAACGAATGTATCCTCGAAACAGATTGGCTTTTGCGTACCATGTTTGAATGCACTTGCACGTTGTACTAATTCATAAATTTCAGTTGTCGTTAAATGTTCCATTGATAGTAAGTTGTCCATATGATTCAGCTCCTATTAAAAGATTCGATCTATTTTTCTGCTGATGCTTCTTTCGGTAATATTAAATTCAGTATAATGCCTGCCAATGCTGCTAACGCCATACCTTCTATTTCTAAATTAATACCAATTCCTTTTAAATTAAACACCAGATTACCTATACCAATTACTAGTATGACTGAAGCAATGACTAAGTTACGATTACTCGCGAAATCAACTTCGCTTTCTACTAACATTCTTAAACCACTTGCAGCAATAATGCCAAAGAGTAATATGGATACGCCACCCATTACAGGTGTCGGTATCGATGACACAAGTGCTGTAAATTTACCTATGAAGCCAAGTATGATGGCTATCACTGCTGCACCACCAATGACATAAACACTGTAAATTTTTGTGATCGCAAGTACACCAATATTTTCACCATATGTCGTACTTGGCGGACCACCAATAATACTTGCAAACATTGTCGATACACCATCACCAATAATCGACTTATCTAGACCAGGGTCTTTAAAGAAATTGCGTCCTACAATCTTATTAATAACCATCTGATGTCCAATATGTTCACTTACTGTTACAAAGACAATCGGTATAAGTACGAGCACTAACCCTAAGTGAAATGACGGTGTGTAATCTTTAAATGGAATATATACTTCTGGAAATTGTAACCATTTGGCCTGTGCAATGGCTTCAAAATGAACGAGTCCCATAAATGCCGAAACAATATAACCTGTAATGATACCTATAAGCACAGGGATTAATGATAAAAAGCCTTTAAAATAGCCTTGTACAATGATTGTCACTAATAACGTCACCATTGCCACAATTAAATAACTTAGGTTATAACCTTTCATATCTGCTGAATTTTCAAACATAGCCATATTGACAGCAGTTGGCGCTAAACTTAAACCAATTACCATGATAACCGGACCAACAACAACAGGCGGTAACAAATGCATCAACCAGCCTGTGCCACTCAGTCGAATGGCTAGACCAATCAACACATACATCACACCGCTCATGAACAGTGCTACAAGCATATCTCCTAAACTATGGTTATTTAATCCCGTGATGATTGGTGTAATAAAAGCGAAACTTGAACCCAGATAGGCTGGGATTTTTGCTTTAGTAATTAAAATATACAGTAATGTTCCTATTCCTGATGCTAAAAGGGCTGATGATATCGGTAATCCCGTTAAAAATGGGACAAGTACCGTTGACCCAAACATCGCAAATAAGTGTTGTGTACTCAAAAAGGCCCATTGTCCTAGCTTCGGTTTATCTTGTACATCTAATACAGGTTTGGCTGTGCGCTCAAACATCGTTTCATTTTCCATGTATGTGCTTCCTCTCATAAAAAAATCTCTTTACATTGTATTCATGTAAAGAGACTAAAAAGTGGCATTATCTTTTTACTCACTCGACATGTATCTATATCATCATATGCTTTACATATAACAACTTATAGAACGCGCCAAGTTAAGTTAGATAATTTGAAGAGGTGCAGTATTCATCTACTACAATAATATCCAACACCACAATCTTAAACCATACCTATGATGTCGTTATGTTTACCTCTCCCCTTTTTCAGTCTCTCGTACCGAATTAAAAGGTGTTATTCAATTACTACTGCATTTCTATCGTCTATTTCATTAAGAAATACCGAAACCGCTTCTTCTTTTGCAGTTGGAATATTTTTTCCTACGAAATCTGCTCTAATCGGTAATTCTCTGTGACCTCTATCTACTAGCGTCGCTAATCCAATTTTTTGTGGACGAGCATATTGTAGTACTGCATCTAATGACGCTCTCACAGTACGTCCTGTGTATAACACATCATCAATAATAATGACAACTTGATTTGTGATATTAACGTCTATTTCATATGATTTTTCATCTATGTTATTCATACTTTGTTCTAAATCATCTCTAAATTGTGTTATATCTATCGTACCTGTAGGAACGGTTACTTCATCAATTTGTTCTATCTTTTGTTGAATGCGTCTTGCTAAAAATGCACCTCTAGTCTTAATGCCTAGTAAAACTAATTGGTCAGTACCTTTATTATATTCTAAAATTTCATGAGCAATACGTGTCACTGTACGTTGAATTGCTGCTTCATCCATAATAACGCGCTCTGACATTTTCAGCACCTACCTTTTTTAATATAAAAAAACCTCATGCCTTTACGAAGACATGAGGTTAACTAATCGTCATTCCAAATGTTTCAGAGATTAATCTCACATATTGGAGATCCTTTCTCTACCACTAGCATGATACTGTCAATCCTAATCGCTTTGATTTGACTACTCAGTATGACCTATGGCTTTCCATTGCGTTCAATCTTGTGAACTACAACAGCGTTTAATGTATTTACAAAAAACATTACATTTGTATAACTTTAATTGATAACATGTCTTCGAAGCCTCTCTGGACTCACATTTAAAGACGTTCGTTCTTTATTAAACTGTCATTATATTACCATGAATATCTAACCCTTGCAAGTTACTTTACGATATTCTAATCATTTTAAAATACTTCAAAGTGTTATTTTCAGCTAAAAGTTACGCGAAAGAATAAACTATAAGCGAATTTATTGATCACTTCTACGTAAATCAGCTAACAGCTGTTCAAAGTCATCAGGAAGTGACGTAGATTTCTCAATATATTCATGTGTCACTGGATGTTCAAAACCGATGACGCCTGCATGCAATGCTTGCCCACCGATATCCATTGTTTTCTTCGGACCATATTTTGGATCACCAACTAAAGGATAACCAATATATTTCATATGTACACGGATTTGGTGTGTACGTCCCGTTTCTAACTGGCATTCTATAAGGGTATATTTATTAAAATGTTCTAACACATTAAAATGTGTTATTGCATCCTTACCATCATCGACAACATCCATCGACTGACGATCGTTCTTATTTCTTCCAATCGGTGCATCGACAGTTCCATAATCATGTGGAATGTTGCCATGGACCAATGCAACATATTTACGAGTTACAGTCTTATTTACCAATTGATCGACTAAACTACGGTGCGCAACATCATTTTTCGCTACCATCAACAAACCAGATGTATCTTTATCAATACGATGCACAATACCAGGACGAATTTCTCCATTGATACCAGACAAATTCTTCATTTGATACATCAGACCATTTACTAAAGTACCTGTATAATGACCAGCAGATGGGTGAACCACCATGCCTTTTGGTTTATAGACGATTGCAACATCGTCATCTTCATAATAAATATCCAAATTTAAATTTTCAGGATGTATATCTGCATCGACAATTTCTTTCTCAGTAACAACAATCTGATCATTTATTTTCGTCTTATAGTTTGATTTGATCACTTTATCATTAACTTTTACAAGGCCCTCTTTTATCCAGTCTTGAATTTGTGTACGTGACCATCCCGACTGATACTCAGGCAGTAATTTGTCGATACGTTGGCCAACGTCGTCTGAGCGCTCTATTTTAAATTCATGTGTATCCATTTACTATCTCTCCTACTCTTCTTTTTTCATATCTTTTAATAAAGCGATAACAATCAACAATACACCTATCGTTAAACTAGAATCCGCTACATTAAATATTGGAAAATTATATCCAAAAATATATGTATCAACAAAATCTACGACTTCTCCATGAAAAACACGATCAATAAAGTTTCCTAAAGCTCCAGCAAACAATAAACTAATCGCTATTTGCATCAACAAATTATACTTCGCTTCCTTAATAAAGAACACAATTAACACAACGAGAATGACAAGTGTAATAATGTAAAAGAAACCCATTTTGCCACTCAAAATTCCCCAAGCAGCACCATCATTCCGATGTGAAGTTATATTTAAAAAATTCGGGATAACATTAAACGAATCTCCAATTTTCATCGAACTAGCTATCATAAATTTTGTAATTTGATCTAACACTAATATCACAATTGTTATGAATAAAGAAATACCAATATAGTACTGACGTTTCATGTCTGTACCTCCTATTCTACGTTCAGTCGCTTTTACAACAACTTTCATTATATCCTAATCAAACTTATAAAAAAAGTTACAGTTCAAATATATAATGAAAAATCGTATTTTCTGTTTATGTTCATCTTTTCATTGAACATAGTTTTGTTAAACCACTTTATAAAAATTAAAACGAAACAGAATGCCATCGGGACCTGTTAACTGTTTGTGCGTCGTTTCTGGATAATGGTAATCAATACAAGCTAAACCATAGGTTGTTTCATTTTCGATACGTTTAATACTGGAATACCAATTATTTACTACAATGTGTTGGTGATAACCATTCGATGATAAATATAATGCATGATTCGTTTCTATAGATGATGACTCCAGACCAAAGAAATTTTTATAGTATGTTGTCACGCGTTTCAGATTAATCGTCTTGATATTGATATAGCCTATCATGCTTTCATCCGGAATACCTTGCCATTTGTTATCAGATACATATGTTAATAAATGTGGCACATTTATAGGTTTCGTCTCTAATACTACTTTGCCGTCTTCAAACGCCCAGTCTTCAATCGGATGGTCGACATAGAACTCGAGTCCATTACCTTCAGGATCCTCAACAAATACAGAAGTAGTGATGTCATGTTCGCCTCCTGTTACAGGAATAGTATACTCACTCAATTGCACGAGTAAATCTGCTAAATCTGTCATTGAAGGTAATCTAATTGCAAGATGATACAGACCCACCTCAGATGTCAATGGTACGCGGCCACTTTGTACCTCTTTGAGCGTTAGGAAATGATTAAGATTGCCAATCTCATATTGTATGACTGAATAGGACTCATTTACTATATTTAATCCTAATATATCTTGATAAAAATGTTTCATCGTTGCTTTATCTCTTACATTTAATGTTATGCCATTTACAAAATGAGCACCTTGATTATGGAACATGACAAACACCTTTCTTTATAACACCCAGCATTATATTTACTTTATATACAAATGCTGTGAAATTTATATTGTCCGTTAAAAGTATCGCTGACATCACTTATATTTCATATTCAAATTGATATCAACAATTTTTGTATATTCTTAACATTGTACATTTTACTATAACCCTTAACAATACTAAATTAAAAAAGAGATTAGGACATGATGAAATGTCCCAACCTCTTAGAAATTATTCAACTCTATCACTTACAATTAAACAAGTGTTTTTACGACTGCTTGACAGCGTGGGCATAAGTTATCAAGTTCGCCAACTGAACCTAATGCCTCACTGTAATTCCAACAACGTTCACATTTCTCACCATGTGCATGTTCGATACGGATATCACCGTATTGATAAGAGACGCCATCCTCAACTTTATCAACAACTTCTGCCTGTGATGTGATAAATAACTGTTGTAGGTCACTAAATTGTTGTAAAAATGCCGTTGCATCAAATTGTGAATTACTACCGATGATTACTTTTGCTTCTAATGATTTACCGATAACTTTTTCACTACGTGCAACTTCTAATGCGCGGTTAACATCGTCACGTAATTTCATAAATGTGTTCCATCTATCAACAAATTCACGATCAATTTCAACACGTTCTGGCATGTTTGTTAAATGAACACTTTCTTCTTCTACGTGTGGAATATGAGACCACACTTCTTCTGCAGTATGCACTAAAATTGGTGCTAATAATTTCGTCATATCTACTACGATTTGATAAAGTACTGTTTGCATACTACGACGTTTGTGTGAGTCACGTTCTTCGATATATAAAATATCTTTACCGTAATCTAAGTAGAAATTACTTAATTCTACATTAATGAAGTTTTGAACTTCTTGGTAAATATCTAAATAGTCATAGTTATCATAATGATTTAATGTGTTTGCCGTAAATTCACGTAATCTATTTAGTAAATATTTATCTACTTCTAATAGCTCTGCTTCAGCTATAGCATCTGTAGCTGGATTATAATCGCTAACATTACCTAACATGAATCTTAATGTGTTTCTAATCTTACGATAGACATCTGAGCTTTGTTTTAAGATTTCATCTGAAATACGGACATCTGAAAGATAATCTACACTACTAACCCATAAACGTGCAATATCTGCACCTTTTTGCTTAACGATTTGATCAGGCACAATTACATTACCTAATGACTTACTCATCTTCTTACCGTCGCCATCCATCACGAAGCCGTGAGATAATAACATTTTGTATGGTGATTGACCTCTTGTTGCAACTGAAGTAGTGATTGATGAGTTAAACCAACCACGATATTGGTCACTTCCTTCAAGGTATAAATCAGCTGGGTAAGATAATTCTGGGCGTGTTTCTAATACAGCGCGATGAGAAGAACCTGAATCAAACCAAACATCCATGATATCTGTTTCTTTCGTAAATGTGCCATTCGGGCTACCCGGGTGCGTAAAGCCTTCAGGTAATAAGTCTTTAGCTTCACGTTCAAACCAAATATTTGAACCATGTGTTTCAAATAAGTCAGCCACATGATTTACTGTTTCGTTTGTCATGATGATGTCACCATTTTCAGCATAAAATACAGGTAATGGTACACCCCATACACGTTGACGAGAAATAACCCATTCACCACGATCACGAATCATATTGTAGATACGTGTTTTACCCCAATCTACTTTAAAACCAGTATCTTCTATTGCACTTAAGATATCTTCACGAACTTTATCAATTGAAGCAAACCACTGTGGCGTTGCTCTAAAGATAACAGGTTTCTTAGTACGCCAGTCATGTGGATAACTGTGCGTGATAAATTCTAATTTAAGCAATGAACCGTCTTCTTTTAATAAATCAGTGATTTCTTTATTCGCTTTATCATAAAACATACCTTCGAATTGCCCAGCTTCTTCTGTGAAAACACCTTTATCATCTACAGGACTAATAACAGGTAATTTATATTTTTGACCAACGATATAGTCATCTTCACCGTGACCAGGTGCTGTATGCACACAACCTGTACCAGCATCCGTAGTAACATGTAAACCATTAATCACTAATGACTCACGATCAAAGAATGGGTGTTGCGCTTGAACATACTCTAAGTCTTTTCCTTTAAACTCTTTTTCAAGAACTAAAGTATCTTCATCCCAACCTAATGCTTCAACAACATCACTCGCTAAGTCTTTACCGATAATGTATTTTTCACCATTCACATTATACTGACCATAAGTTAAATCAGGATGCACCGTAATTGCAACATTAGATGGTAATGTCCACGGTGTCGTTGTCCAGATTATAAATTTAGCGTCTTCATCGACAATACTTTTACCATCTTTAACATCAAATGCTACATAAATAGATGGCGAACGCTTATCTTGATATTCAATTTCTGCTTCTGCTAAAGAAGATTCACTAGAAGGAGACCAATAAACTGGTTTCTTACCTTTGTAAATTAATCCTTTATCAGCCATTTCTCCAAATAAACGGATTTGTGCCGCTTCATATTCTGGTTTCAACGTGATATATGGATTATTAAAATCGCCTTTAACACCTAAACGTTTGAAATCTTTCTTTTGATTTTCAATTTGATCTAATGCAAATGCCTCACATTTTTTTCTAAATTCAGCAATAGATAACTCTTTACGTTTCACACCTTTTTTCGTCAATGCTTGTTCAATTGGTAAACCATGAGTGTCCCAACCTGGAACATACGGCGCATAAAATCCGCGCATTGATTTATATCTTGTAATGATGTCTTTCAAGATTTTGTTTAAGGCGTGTCCCATGTGTAAGTTACCATTCGCATATGGCGGACCATCATGCAATATAAATGACGGATTGCCTTCATTTTTATCTAGTACTTTTTGGTAAATATTGTTTGCTTCCCATTCTTCTTGTATCTTCGGTTCCTTATTCGGTAATCCACCACGCATTGGGAAATCCGTTTTCGGCATTAATAACGTATCTTTATAATCCATTTCTTTACACTCCTTCTTCCATTTTCAGTATTAGTTCAATTAAATAAAAAGAACTCTAAGTTCAATTAACAGGGACGACTTCTACCGCGTTACCACCCTGATTAACTCAACTTAGAGTTCTCTCATTGTAATTATTCATTTCATAACAACAGTGATATCAAAAACGTACATATATAAGGCTCACACCATCCCCTACTCGCTGTTATATGCGTACCGTTTCTAACTTGTCTGCCATTTATTCATTATGCTTTATTATTATCTTCGTTTGATTTTGCAGCTTGCTCTGCTTCAGCTTTCGCCTTCATCGCCTTTTCTTCCTCAGTCAAATCATTTTCGTGTAAATGATTGATGTTTTCTTGCGTCACTTGTTCAGAATCAAGATCATAGTTTAACAAATAATCCCAATCTTCATTCTTAAGCAAGTCCAACTGTGCTTCAACAAGCATACGGAATCGTGATCTAAATATCTTAGATTGGCGCTTCATATCTTCAGTTTGGAATGATAAACGACGTGCTTTTTCAACACCATCATTTACAATTTTATCTGCTTCTACTTTTGCTTTCGCAATTGTCGCATCTGCTTCTTTTGTTGCTGCTGCTTTCGTTTCTTCACCAGCTTGTTTCGCTTGAATTAAAGCGTCACTTACAGATTGATGTACATCTTTATAAGATTGAATGTTAGTATCTTTATCCTCGATAACTTTTTCTAATTGCTTTTTATCCTCTTTTAAACGTTCGATTTCATTACTAAGTTGTGTTAAATAACTTTCAACTTCTGACGGTTCAAAACCATTTTTCACTTGAGTAAAAGTTTTATTTTTAATTTCACTTGGTGTAAAAGGCATGTGTTATCCTCCCTCTATAATACACTAATTTCTTATTCGATTAAATATGTGAAATAGTGTTTTATCAATAATATGTTTTTATAATATCTTATTTAATACTTTATGCAAAGCGTTCCTATCTTATTATTACACTTTATTTGAAAAGTGTTTGATAGGTAATACGTACTTTATCTTTTTTCGTTTTTCCACCAATGTCTGTCAACATTGCTCGACCATATCCTTGTATCGACAACAAATCGCCACGATCTACCTGGAAATCTGCTGCATCAATAATTGTATGGTTGACTTTAACGCGTTTTTTATCAATAAGTTGTTTAGCAATCGTACGTGATTTTCGAATCATTTCTTTAAGTACAACATCTAATCGTAAACCACTTACTGTCGTATCAAATGATTGCCAATGCTCTTTTGATTGTATCATATCTTCTAGCGGAATAGAATAAAGTTTAACTGTTGCACCTTTGATTTTATTTAATTCTAACATAATATAAGATTCTAATTGTTTTGTCAAAGTAAATTGGATTTGATTGTCAATCAAGATATCTCCAAGTTGTTCTCTTTCAATTCCTAAAGACATAATTGTACCCAATATGTGTTGGTGTTGTAAGGTCACGAATTTTTGTGGATAATCAATTTCTAATAGTACGATTTCAAACTCTGAAACTTCAGGTTCAAAATAACTCGGTGCGACAATTGCTCTTTTGCGTTCAGCATAAGGTCCGCCATAAAATGTCACCTCTAATTCTTCAAAACTTCCGCCAATGACTTCCATAATGTATTGGCCTCGTGGATCTAAAAATGGGGTCAACACCGGCGCATATTGATCATTAGCACGATGACATTTATCAAGGAGTTGATCAATTAATGCGTGCTCTTCTTTTCTAAAATGTTGGTATATATCGATGTGTATCACTCCAAATACAACACAAAGCACCTCGCGTTAATTAACGTTAGGTGCTCATGCTTTATTTTATACATAATGAACTATTTTATAACTGCTATTATCAATTTTAAATTTCCGTTTTACATTAAATTACTTAAAATTAAATTGAAAATGCTAGCCAATCCTTGTTGGAATAAGACCAAAACAATAATTGCAACAATTGACGATATATCAATCATTCCGATTGGTGGAATAATTTTACGAAACTGTTGTAAAAATGGTTCATAAATTTTTGCTAAAAACTGACCAAATTTATTGTCACGCGCATTTGGTATCCATGACATAAAGAAATAGACAATCATACCGTAATAATAAATTTGAACCAAGAATAAAATAAAATTAAATATATTTGCTAATAATCCTATATCCATTTATTTCTAACCTCTATTCACCTTGGTATTCCATGTTCTCTATCTGATCTGTAATACTACCAGCAACTTCTACATTGTCTGGTGTACATAGGAATATATCTGATCCCACACGTTGAATATCTCCGCCAATGGCATAAACTGTACCACTTAAGAAATCAATGATACGTTTCGCTGAGACTTTATCAATGCGTTGTAAATTCACTAATGTTGCACGACGATTTTTTAACTCATCAGCAATATCTTGTGTGTCTGAAAAAACGCGGGGTTCGAATAAACACATTTTAGAACTTTCTTGCGTAAATTCAAAATGATCTTGTTCTTGATTATTCATATTCACAACGTTCCTAGCATTATTTTTTGATGATGTGTTATTCATTTGATACTTCCTTTCACCCGTTGATTGTTGTAATCTTGTTGATTGTTTTTTGGGTACGGACTGTATAGCTCTCTGTCTTTCTGTATTTACATTATTAGATTGCTCTGCATATTGATTTTGAGACTGCGCTTGTTGTTTATGTTGTTGTCTATCTTGTTCTTCTTCTGGTGGTGCTTCTATTTGGTCATCTTCCTCTTCAACCACGAAAAATCCATTAAATAAATCTTTTAAAGCCACGGGGCTCACTCCTCTTTTCCTACAAGTTTAGTCCCAATTCTCACAAATGTTGCACCAACTTCTGCCGCTATTTGGAAATCATTACTCATCCCCATTGATAGCTCCGTACAAGGTGCATAATTTAAATTGAGCGCTTTAATCTCATCTCTTTTTGATTTTAATAATTGAAATAGGTCTTTTATGTATGACTCATCTTCAGTTAATGGCGCCATAGTCATAAGTCCTACAACTTCTATATTTTCGTAATCTTTCAGTGCTTCAATAAAATGATTCACTTCGGTTAATGAAACACCCTGCTTTGATGCCTCACCCGAAACATTGACTTGAACAAAACATTTCACTTGATGTTCTGCCCTTTTATTGATTTCTTTAGCTAACTTTAAACGATCTAAAGCATGAAAATAATCTACATCATTGATAACTTCTTTGACTTTTCTCGTTTGCAATGAACCTATAAAATGCATTACAACATCTCTAGGCAATGCAGCTTTCTTATCTTGAAAACCTTCAACACGGTTTTCTCCAAAGTGTCTAATTCCTGCATTATATGCATCATTAGCACGGTCTATTGTAACATACTTCGTCACTGCAATCACGTCAGGCAATGTTGAAGTATGACCTTTTTCACTTGCAGTTTGAATCTGTGTATTAATTTGCTCTAAATTATTTTTTACGTCCAAATTTAAACACCTCTTAATCATTGGCCTATAAATGCTAACATTCTTCCCGTGTCTCCTTTTTCAACTCTATAAGAGAAAAATAAAGACAAATTTTCTGATGTAGCATAGTCAGTAATATATATATTTTCCATAGGTACACCTGCATGTTCAAGCAATAATGCATTCGCAACTTTCAAATCTATACCATGTCTGTCTTGATCACGTGTAAATACATATTGCTCTATATCAATCGGAAGTGCTTCAAATTTAGATTTAATATCATCATTAATTTCATATGATGGCGATGTGGCAGGACCTATGACTACATTTAAATCATTTAAATCAAAATCTATTTTTGCAATAACTTCATTGACAATTTGACCAACTGTACCTCTCCAACCTGCATGTGCTAAAGCAATATAGTGATGATCTTCACTAAAGAAATAAATGGGGACACAATCTGCATAGCACATCGTCAATAAAATGTCAGATTCATAAGTATACATCGCATCAATACCATGTAAACGATCTGTCAATGTATCTATATTGGTACCTTTATCTTCAGCTGTAACTTCTACAACCTTATTCTCATGGGTTTGAATTGGAAAGACCCATTGCTCTCTAGGAATTTGTATAACATTAGCAAGTGCTTGTTGATGCTTCGTAATATTCTGTTGAACATCATCAATATATCTTGCCATATTGAAGGCATCACGCGGGAATGCACTAAATCCTGCTTCTCTAGTGGTAATACCCAATTTCACATTTTTTAATTTAGTATCTTCATACTGCAGAATGTGACTTTTTTTAATAAACTTTTCTGACATGACGATAGACCTCCATAAATGCTAATAACAAATCTAGTTCACAAACACTAACAAGTCTATTTAAGCACAACTTTTCATTTTAGTCATACTACAATTAGAGGCTGAGACAACAATATGTCCCAGCCTCACACGATATTAATGATACATCGCAACAACGTTTATATTAACGTCTTGTTCTTCTTGAACGTCTTTCTTCTCTGTTTCTGATGAAACTTGGAATATCATCTTCGTTAGTAGTATGTGTTCTACCTTCACTTGCATTGTCTGATGATTGAGACGTACTTGCTGAACTTGATGTAAATGTATCTTCTTTAGATGTATGATTACTTGCAGCACTGCTTCCGAAACCAGTGTTTGACGCTTTACGTCCTTGTGATGATGGTTTGTCTTCAAATCCTGTTGCAATAACAGTTACAACAATTTCATCTTGTAATTCTGGGTTAATAACTGTACCGAATATCATATTCACATCTTCATCTGCAGCGTCTTGTACGATATCAGCTGCTTCTTGTGCTTCGAAAAGTGATAATGACTCTCCACCAGTAATATTCATAAGAACACCTTGTGCTCCTACAATTGAAGTTTCTAATAATGGTGATGAAATTGCTTTTTTAGCTGCTTCCACTGCACGGTTTTCACCTGATGAAACACCGATACCCATTAATGCAGAACCTTGGTTAGACATGATTGTTTTAACGTCTGCAAAGTCAAGGTTAACTTCACCTGATACTGCGATTAAATCAGAGATACCTTGTACACCTTGGCGTAATACGTTATCTGCTTCTTTAAATGCTTCCATCATTGGTGTAGATTTATCAACGATATCTAATAAACGATCATTAGGAATCACGATTAATGTATCAACAGCTGCTTTCATTGCTTCAACGCCTGCTGCTGCTTGAGTTTGACGTTTACGGCCTTCAAAACCAAACGGACGCGTTACAACACCAACAGTAAGTGCACCCATTTCTTTTGCAATTTTAGCTACGACTGGTGCTGCTCCAGTACCAGTACCGCCACCCATACCTGCAGTTACGAATACCATATCTGCACCTTGGATTGCATCTTCGATTTGTTCGCGTGACTCTTCTGCTGCTTTTTTACCAATTTCAGGGTTTGCACCAGCACCTAGACCACGAGTTAATTTTTCTCCAATTTGGATTTTAGACTCAGCTTTAGATAAGTTTAAAGCTTGTCCATCCGTATTAATTGAAATAAATTCAACATTATTCATACCATGGTCAATCATACGGTTTACAGCGTTATTACCGCCGCCCCCTACACCGATGACTTTTAACGTCGCTAAATGATTAAATCCTTGTTCAAATTCTAACATTTATATTTCCTCCTAGTTTTAATGGCCAATCAATCGAATAGAGATTTCATAAGTTTTTTAAATTTACCTTCTTCTTTGTCTTGAGGTTTACTTTGTTCATCATACGTATCATCGTATACCTCTGGCTCTTCCGCTTCAACAGGTTCATCTGTCACTCTTGAATCAGAATTTGACGATTGAAGTGCATTATCTTGTTTGTTCGATTTCTTCTTGAACCAATCAAATCCACTTGACTTTGTACTATGTTCTCTTTCGTCGGATTCGATGACTTCTTCTTCAAATTCTTCATTGTCATGATTACTAATTGTAACATAATCTAGCAATTCATCGAAAGTAATGCTACTAGAAATTGTTGAAATCGCTGAAGAAAATTCTGGTTTTCTAATTCCCATTTGTGATGGTGTATGAATTCTCACTTTTTCACTAACCATATCTTGTAGCAATTCTTTAACACCTAATAAATTAGCAGAACCACCTGTAACAACGAAGCCGCCATTAACTTTAGTAAGACCAAGTTCTTGTAACACTTCGAAAACATTAAAGAAAATATCTTCTACACGTGCTTCAATAATATCTGCTAAATCTTTTTGTGTATATTGCGCATCTTCATCACTATCCACTTGATCAACACTGAACACATCTTGGTCAGACGCTGAATCAAAGAATGCATGTCCATATTGGTGCTTAATCTTTTCAGCTGTTTCGAACGAAGTATTCAATCCTTTTGCTATGTCTTCGGTAATATCGCGACCAGCCATTTCTATGGCATCGGCATCGACAAGCTCACCACGTTCATAAAAAGCTAGTTGCGTAATATCTTCACCAATATCAATAACACAAGCACCTAACTCTTTTTCAGTAGCAGAAAGTACTGAGTTATAATTATATGCATCAGAGTATACATCTAAGACGTCTACACCACATGATTCAACACATTTAATCATATTGATTAGAATTGATTTCTGAATTGCAATGACACCCGCTTCAACTTTCAAACTATGTCTTGCAACAAGTTCTTTCGGATCAGATACTTCATTATCTCCATCAACTACAAATTTAATTGGAAATGCGTTAATAATTTCAGTTTCTGGTACATCATTTTTCTCTCTAATACTTTCAAGTACACTTTCAATATGCGTACCATCTAGTTCTGTATCTTCATAAAATTCTATTTCATTAGATTCATCAAATACTTCTGTACCGATAATTGGAAGTTTTAAAAATACTTCCTTTATATCTACACCTGAAGCTATAGAGGCTTTTTTGATAGTATCTTTAATTGCTTGTTTCGCAATATCAAAATCATCAATCAAACCATTTTTTATCCCACTTGTGTAGGTCTGTCCTGTACCTATCACATTAATACCATTGTGAAATTTTTCGCCCACTATCGCTTTAACACTTGATGAACCGATATCTATACTTACATAATAATGCTCTTCCATAGATAGGCACCTCCTGACAATCACTTATTCATGTTCACACTATTAACAGTTTACAATACGTTTCGACGCTTGTGAACTATAAACACATGTATTTGTCTAAATTTTTTAATTATTTTTGTTTGTTTTATCTGCAATTTTATTTAAAGCATTTTGTAATTCATCTTTTGCTTTATTTTCTTCAGCAGATCCTTTTTCCACATTTTGGTCACTGGATGATTTTGTAGTGCTACCTCCATTATAAGGAATAAACGAAGCACCTACAGATAAATCAATGTATCCAGATTTCTTAAGGTTTCCTGATTCGTCACGTTCCAACGATTGCGACATTTGTGGATAATACTGCATTTTATTAGCAATTGTATTAAGATTGCCAACGATTTGGATTTCATCCGTTGTAAATAATTTAACTTGGCTTTGCGCATTTTCTTGAGGATCGTATTTTATTTCTGCTATAACGCTCCTAACCTTAGCTGGCATTTTAGATAATTCTTGGATAATTTTTTTCTTTTTATCCTTTTCAAATCCTTCTAAAATCGGACCATCATCAGTTGCATTGCCATCGTAACCCTTTAATTCTGAACCATCTTCTAAAATCGGCACATATTCATCCTTTTGCTTAACCAAAGCAACAATTTGCTTTTCTGATACTTTAACAGTTAACTGATTGGGAAAATGTTTTTTCACTTCTGCGCTTTTAATTAAGTTAATGTCTTTCAAGTTACTTTGTGCCTTTGAAGTGCTGAACGTATACATTCTAGAATTATCTTTCACGTTAATGGCTTTATTAATCTCGCTTTTTGAAACATTATCATTACCTGTTATTTCTACATTATTCACCTTACTTAACGGTGTGAACATATAAATTAATATTAATACAATAATAAACAATAATACTCCAAAGACCGAATATTGAATTTGTTTCTGTCTTTTTCGACGTTGCGCTCTTTTTTCTTTTAAGTAATCAGAATCAAAGGTTTTTACTTTATCAGTCATGTATTTTCACACCCTTTAGAAAGACGGTAAGTTCGCTTGGAAACTCTTAATAAATTTATTTCCGCGCTCTTCAAATGTATTGTATTGATCCCAACTTGCACATGCTGGTGATAGTAAAACAACGTCATTCGGTTCTATAACTGATTGTATCTTATCAACTGCATCTTGAACGTCATTCGCAGTTAACACGAATTTCCCTTGACTTTCACCTAGTTTCACAAATTTGTCTTTAGTTTCACCGAAAGCAACCATCACACGAACATGCTCCATATGCGGAATTAATTCGTCAAAATCATTACCTCGATCTAATCCACCACACAACCAAATAATTGGTTGATCAAATGAATTTAGTGCAAACTGTGTTGCTAGCGTGTTAGTAGCTTTTGAATCGTTATAATATTTATTCGTCTTATTAGTGCCAACATATTGGAGTCGGTGCTCAATGCCTGAGAAGGTAGTTAAACTATCAATAATAGCTCTAACTGATACGCCTGACAGGAGCGCTGCTAGCACTGCTGCAAGTATATTTTCTAAGTTATGTTCACCTGGTAATACTAAATCGTCTTTATGAATGATTCTAAATCCTTTAAATACAATATAGCCATCTTGAACATAAATACCATCAACCTCTTGTTGTGTTGAGAAATAATATGTTTTAGCTTTTAATGATTCAGACTCTATTAAATGACGTTGGTGAAAATTGCAAATTAAATAATCGTCTTCGGTTTGATTTTTATAAATTTGCTTTTTGGCATTTTGATAATTGTCTAGCGTCTCATGATAATCCAGATGCGCTGAATAGATATTCGTAATAATTGCAATATGTGGTTTATATTGATCAATACCTAACAATTGGAATGATGACAATTCGGTAATTAAGTAGTCATCTGCAGTTACTTCTTGTGCAACTTTAGAAGCAACATAACCAATATTCCCTGATAATTTACCAATTACTCTACTCTTTTGAAACATATCTCCAATTAATGATGTAACTGTCGTTTTACCATTCGTCCCAGTCACAGCAATAATCGGGGCTTCTGATATTAAATAACTCAACTCAACTTCAGTTAATATCGTTAATCCTTTAGCCGTTGCTGCTTCAATCAGAGGTACGGAATAAGGAATACCTGGATTTTTAACGACTATGGGATTGCTATCTAGCAAGGATAATGGGTGTTCGCCACCGATAACCTTAATCCCCATATTTTCCAAATCAATCGCATGTGCATCTTGACTTAAATCTTTACCATCATTAACAATTACATGCGCTCCCAGTTTATTTAATAACTTCGCTGCTTCATAACCACTTTTTGCTAATCCAATTACAAGTACGTTCTTGCCTTCTAATCCTGTATATTTAAGCAAATTAGTTCACTCCAATCCATAAGCCGATTAGTCCTGAAATTAAGCCTACTGTCCAAAATACCGTAACTACTTTCTTCTCATTCCAACCTACTAGTTCAAAGTGATGATGTAATGGTGACATTTTGAAAATTCGTTTACCTGTTAACTTAAACGACGTTACTTGCATCATTACAGATAGCGTTTCAGCTACAAATACAAAACCTATAAATATGAGTGACAACTCTTGGTTTAACATAATAGATATTGTAGCAAAGATACCACCAAGTGCTAAACTACCCGTATCTCCCATGAAGACTTTTGCCGGATTTAAGTTAAATGGCAAGAAGCCTAGTAAAGCAAATATCATAATAATACAAAATATACCGATAGATGTGGCACCTTGGAAGTAAGCCATAATGGCATACATTACAAATCCAATGATTGATAATCCCGTTGCTAACCCATCCAAGCCATCTGTTAAATTAACTGCATTTGAAAAACCTACTTGCCAAAAGACAATAAATATCACATAAGCGATAGATAATGGCACTTCAATATTAATAAATGGTATGTGAATACCTGTAGAAAAATCAGTTAAATTAAAAACTTGGCTTAAAATGAAGAATATAACTGCAATTGCAATTTGAGCTAAGAATTTTTGTTTACTTGTCAAACCTTGATTATTTTTCTTAACGACAATAATATAATCGTCAATAAATCCTATGAGTCCGAAACCAATCGTTACAAACAATAATAGGATGATAGGATTTGAATTATCTAAAAAGATAATTGCCAGTACTGAAGTGATAATGATACTAATTAGGAATGTAAGTCCACCCATTGTCGGTGTACCCGTTTTCTTCATGTGACTTTGAGGGCCTTCTTCTCTAATGCTTTGACCAAACTTCATTCTTTTAAGTGTTGGAATTAATACTGGGACTAATATAAATGTGATTAGAAGTGCAATAATTGCGAGTAAATAAACCATATAATGCTCCTTTATTTCTTTAATTGGATTATGTCGTGGTGCCTGTAGTTAATTGCTATTTAACAAGGTAAGAATTGCATAAACGATGCATTTATTGAATGATGCTATGCCACCGTTCATGCGATTGTGTTCACCTTAATGTTTAAAATAATGCTAACTTTCAAGTGACTTCAGTATGTTCAAATACCTACTTTCAATTTACTCTTGTTTATCTTTTGAATCTTTTTCCTTTGATTGATCGCTTGATGATTGACCATCACTCGATTCATTTTCGGACGATTGTCCGTTTATATTTTCTGATGATAAAGTAACTTCAATTTTATCATTTTTACTTAATTTCTGACCTTTAGTTACAGATTGGTTAGATACAAAACCACTACCCTTAGTTGTAACCTTAGTATTAGTAAGTTTTTCAAAAGCTACTACTTCTTCTTTTGTCCATCCTGTCATATCAGGCATTGTAATATCTCCATCCGTTAATAACAGAACCTTACTATTTGGTAACACTTCTTTGTCTGGTGTAATAGATTGTTTAGTGATTTTTTCTCCACTACCAATTACAACCGGTTCTATAGATTTGCCGTTTAATTTGTCTTGCGCTTTTTGAGTGGCTTGTCCTTCTACATTTGGAACCTTACTATATTTAACATCAGAACTATCTTTTGAATTCTTATCTCCAACATTAAGATATTTCAAAGTATTTTCCATAATTGGTTTGAACGCCTTACTCACACCCATTTCATAGGCTTCTTGATCATTTTTTTGCGCTAAACTCATACCAGCATAAACTATAACTTCTGGGTCATCTTTTGGTGCATCACCAATGAAACTTACAAAGTACGGGTTTGCACCGTTGACGTAACCACCATTATCTGAATCGGCTACTTGTGCAGTACCTGTTTTACCGGCTACGTCATATCCGTCAATTTTATAATTTTGGGCATGACTATCTTTACTATTCACAACTTTATCTAGTTCAGTACGAACTTTTTTAGCTGTATCTTTTGTAATTGGTTTTCCAGCAAATTCCTTTTTACCTTTATAAAATGTATCTTTGCTAACCGGATTTGAAACACTTTCTACAAACCATGGATTTAGCATATTTCCATCATTAAAAAATGCTGATTGTGCTCTAAGCATCTGGACTGGTGTGACAGTAGTAGATTGTCCAAATGAAGATGTTTTTTGTTGTGCTTCGTTATCCCAAGCAATACCGCCTGTAGCTTCACCATCAAACAAACCATTTGTCGACTTACCAAAACCAAATTTCTCATACCAATCCTTCATTTTATCTGCACCAACTAAGTCTTGCAAATGCATCATTAACGTGTTGGAAGAATATGTGAATCCTAGTGACATTGGAATTTTACCCCAACCTACTTTATTCCAGTCAGAGATTTTTGAACCCATAACTTCACGAGGCTCAGCAGTATATTTTTCTTTTGGATCAAATTTCCCTTCTTGAATCGCAGCTGCTAATCCAAAAGATTTAAATGTTGATCCTGGTTCATACGTATTTTGATATAAATCATTAGCCCATTTCTTCCCGAAATCTTTACCAGTTTCTGGGTTGAATGTTGGTCTTTGACTGAATGCTAATATTTCACCTGTGTGTGCATCCATCACCACAGCAAATAAGTCTTTAGGTTTATAATGTTCAACCATGCCATCCAATGCTTCCTCTACAAAGACTTGAATATTAGAGTCAATCGTTAAATGAACATCATCACCACGCTTTGGTGCTTTTTCTTGTTTAGTATTTGGTGCGATATAACCCCAAATGTCATGTATATATGAGAGCGCACCTTTTTGACCTGATAAATAACTATCAAAGATTTTTTCTACGCCCATAGCACCTTTAAGATCGCCATTTTCTGGATCTTTTTGAGCCATACCGATAAGGTGCGATGCAAAGTTTCCATTAGGATAAAATCTTTCAGTCTCTGGATATAATGTCACACCTGGTAGCTTCATTTTTTCTATTTTTTCTTTTTCTTGGTATGTTAAATCTGTACCTTTTTGACCAAACTCTACTTGAAAGGCCTTTTTATTATTTAGTTTTTCTTCAATTTCTTTAGCTGACATATCAACTACTGTTGCTAATTTTTTAGCAGTCTCTTTTTTGTCAGTAACGTGTTTAGGTTTGTCGCTGCCTTCACTTGCTTTTTTATCTACAATTGCCACAAGTTTATATCGTTCAACATCTTCAGCCAGAATTTTGCCATTTCTGTCATAGATTTTACCTCGTTCAGGTTGCTCTTGACTGTTTACTAAATATTTCTCATTTGCTTTCATAATTAAATCTTCGCCCGATGAGTGACCGGTCAACATAATATATGAATATCTTAAAACCAACGTAAAAAAGAGCAGTCCGAATCCAAGGATGAGTAGGACTGCCCCTATTTTACTTTGTTTAATTTGAAATTTAGGTTTTTTTAATCTAATTTTTCGCTTCGCCATTATTACGCACTACCTTTACATTGTCGTTCTTAAGGCTCATTCCTTCGTTCTTAGCCTTATCGTAAATGCGTTCATATGAAGAGTTCTTTTTAATTTCAGATTCTATTGCGCTGTTTTCACTTGATTGTTTTTCGATTTTTGTGTCTAAATCTGCAATTTTTCCTCGTGTATCATACGCATCCATTTTTAAAGATAGCATATAAATACTGATTAAAGCAATAACTGTTATAAGTCCTATGTATAACATCTTCTCAAACTTTGTAAGTTGAACTACGACTTTACGTTTTACGGTTTTTGGCTCTGTCCTCGGTTGCGACTCAGGAATTTGTGTTTCTATATCGTTATAAGGTTGATATATCTTTTCAACTGCCACTCATCATTCACTCCTTATTTTAAAATTTCTGCTACACGTAACTTTGCACTACGCGCTCTATTATTTACTTCAAGATCATCATCACTAGCGGTGAAAGGTTTACGGTTAACACGTTTCAATTTAGGTGTGTATGCTTCAGGTATGACTGGCAATCCCCTTGGTACATCAGGCCCTTTTTCGTATTCTTGAAACATTTGCTTGCATAAACGATCTTCTAATGAATGAAACGTTATGACTGAAATCCTACCCTCTACTTTTACTGCTTCGATTGCTTGTTCTAACGATTGTTCAAATGAGGATAGTTCATCATTAACTGCGATACGAATCGCTTGGAAAATTCTTTTCGCTGGATGTCCGCCCGTTCGTCGTGCTTTAGCAGGTATCCCTTCTTTAATGATGTCTACTAGTTCTAAAGTTGTTTCTATTGGCTTCTGTGCTCTATTTTGTTCTATACGTCTAGCAACTTGTTTAGAAAATTTTTCTTCGCCATAGCGATGGAAAATTCTAACAAGTTTTTCAAACTCCCAATCATTAACGACTTCATAAGCCGACAATGCCTGTGTTTGGTCCATTCGCATATCAAGTTTTGCATCATGATGGTAACTAAATCCACGTTCTGGCACATCTAGTTGTGGACTAGAAACGCCCAAATCGTAATAAATACCATCTACTTTTTCAATATTTAAGTCATTTAAAATTTCAGTTATATTTCTAAAGTTGTTGTGTACGAAGGTTACTTTATGCAAATGATTTTTCAATACTGATTTAGCATTTTCTATAGCTGTTGTGTCTTGATCAATTGCAATTAGTCTACCTTCGTCTCCGAGTTGATTTAATAAATAGAGCGCATGACCTGCCCCACCTAATGTACAGTCGACATACACGCCATCTTCTTTAATATTTAAATAATCAATGGTCTCTTTAAGCATTACGCTGACATGATGAAACAAGTTAACACCTCCATTTAGAAATCAAAATCAATTAAGTCTTCAGCAATATCTTCGAAACTTTCTTCAGATTCATCATAGAAGCTGCTCCAAGTTTCTCTATCCCAAATCTCAATACGATTTGAAACACCAATCACTGTACATTCCTTACTTAAATTTGCATATTGGCGTAAATTCTGTGGAATGTTGATACGCCCTTGCTTATCTAGCTCTACTTCAACTGCTCCTGAGAAGAACATACGCATAAATTTACGTGCATCCTTCTTAGTCATAGGTAATGTCTTCATTTTTTCTTCAATGATTTGCCATTCTTCTAAAGTATAGCCAAACAAACATTTATCAAGGCCTCGAGTGATTATAAAACGTTCATTTAAATCATAACGAAACTTAGATGGAACTATCATACGTCCTTTGGTATCCAACTGATGTTCGTATTCTCCCATGAACATTTATAATCACCTCACCTTCTTATATATATAATTTACCACATCTCACCACTATCCTCCACTAATTATACAAATTTCACCAATTTTTCTTAAAATACATAAAAAAACACCCGATTCATCAAGTTGATGAATCGGGTGAAACCCTTGCGTATCTAAGGTTTAATGATAATATGATCAAAAGTGTAAGAAAGTGGTGGATAGGTGGAGGGACTGAACACATCTATCCCAAAATCATTCATAATTTGTAGTGGATTCCAAATTCTTTCTTGCAATCCTCCCATCGGATGTAATGACGCGCTTAACTCATTAAAATGCTTCATACTGATTGCATTTTCTCTTTCAATGTTTAAAAGGTATCTGTTAATTAAGTAATCAAACTGATTCTGATGAATTTTATTATTCTTCTCTAATAATAATTGGTTATCGTTACTATCAGAAACTTCATCTTTTAATGTTTCGTATAACTTTTCTTGTTGTACTTTTAACGCTTCTACTTTATCTATTAATGATTGTGAAGCTTGCGCTCGTACAAACCTTTCTTTACTTTCTGCGATACCATTTTTAATAATAGATTGTGCTTCCAAGTTATATTGCGCTAGTAACTTCTGAGTCCGTGTATATATATAACTGATTCTCAATCTTGGTAACACAATTGGCATCTCTACATCCAAGGTATGAAATACCTCTTTTAACTCAGCCCAATATTTAATCTCACTTGGACCACCGACAAATGCCACTGTATTGAATAACCATTCTTCCATAATTGGACGTGTTACCACATTATTAGAAAAACGTTCTGGTTCTGTTTCTAATATATTAAGCAATTCTTCTTTAGTAATATATTTGTCTGATTTATTAATGTAGAAGTAATCATCTTTAAACGTTAACAATTGTCGCATGTTGTCTTCTTGTAAAAACAAATGCACATTAGTTTCTGTTTGTATCATTTGATCCAATCCGTTATCGATTGTATTTTTTTGCCCTGATCTAAAAGCGGTATCTACTGCTTCATGTTGTTCGATAATTTGTTTGATAAATGGTCGTTCTATTTTTCTCAATTCCGGATCATTTGCATCAATCATTAATAATCCATACGCTTTAAACACTTCATGTAATAGCGCTTTGAACATATCTGTCCAACAATCATATTGTTCAATAATAGAAGTACACATCTTTAATAGTTGCTTCGTATGTACTGTTTCATTCAATTGTTGGAAAAACTGTCCAAGTGTCTCTTTTAGTTGTTCTTTATCTGGATAATATGTTGATACGCTTGCTTCTGGTGGTGTCATCGTATGATATTTTACTTTTTGTAATTTTGCTTGTTGCGCATTGTAAGCATAAGTATGATTGACTTCATCAAAATCATGATCTTCTCCTGCAATCCAAAATACTGGTAACACATTTGTATCATGATCCTTTGAAAGTTTTTCACTCAAGGCAATGATTGAAAATATCTTGTGAAACGTGTATAAAGGTCCACCAAACAATCCTGCTTGCTGACCACCTATAATTACTTTAGCGCCTTCACTTAATAATCTTAAATTTTCAGACTGCTGTTCAGATAATGTTAAATCACTCATATAATGTTCTATAACTTCCGAAAGGGCTTCTTCTCTACCATTATTAGTAGCTGTGAGTTGCGTATGGTAACTGTTTTCGTCCATTGCATCAAATTGATAAAACTGCCCCAGTGTTGAATCACTATTTTTTATTTTCGATATAAATTGATCTTTTTCGTTTAGTTTCGTAATCATACAATCCATGCGTAATTCTCCTTATGTTACTCTATTCCTAATTAGTATAAAGTTTATATTCAATATTGACAATTTTACGGCTTATATTTTTATATTATTTGTTGATAAATAAAGTGACTCATGTACGCTACACAACAATCTACTTATTCAAATACATAATTCAACTAATTTATTGCGATAAAAACTTATCCCTAAATGATTAAAGATTTAAACCGTTATTTTTGTGAAAAAACAATTAAAATAAGGTATAATAGTATGTAATAATGCAAAGGGGGAAGATGCTATGAGTAATGTTAAGCGTCTCGATATCAATTACAAAACAGACGAACTTTTCGAAGATTTCCGTAACTTCGGAAACGAAGATTTATATTTAGTTGACGAACTTCGTGGAGAGATGATTGATGCAAGTTCAGATTCACCATTCTACGGTATCTATGTCGGCGACCGTCTAGGGGCAAGAATGGCGTTATACCGCAAAGGAGAAGTAGAAGAAACATACTTCCCAGACTTCGATGATTATAACGTATTATGGAAATTAGAAGTTTTACGCGATTTTCAAGATCGTGGTTACGGCAAGGCACTTTTAGACTTTGCCAAAGAACAAGGACTCCCAATTAAAGTTATTGCACGAAATCAGTCTAAACAATTTTTTATTAAGCAAGGGTTCACTGATTTAGAAGCTGTAAATAGAGATGGCCATGACGTATTAGTTTGGAAGCCATAAATAAAAGAGATTGCACACGTGCAATCTCTTTTATTATTTTATCAGTAGCAATAATTCATCAAATGAAGTAATTGTATGATCAGGTAGAATGCCCGTATCATTCAATTTCTTTCTAGGGTTGAACCAACATGTTTTAATCCCTGCGTTCTTACCACCTAATATATCAGATGACAATGAATCACCAATAATTATAGCCTCTTCACGTTTATCCTCGCCTATTTCATTAAATACATAATCAAAAAATTCTGGCATTGGCTTTTGGTAACCTGTTTGTTCAGAAACAAATACGCCTTTAAACCACTGCTCTATTTCTGTTTTGGTAATACGTCTTTCTTGTGTTTCTAGCACACCATTCGTCACAATATATAAATCATGCTGTGTTTTTAATTGTGCTAGCGTATCTTTAGTGTTCTCAAAATATTTAATTGGCGCGTTTGCTAATTCATTTCTAAAAAATTGATCTGCCTCATTACCATCGACAGTTAATTGATGCGACTCAAAATAAACTTCAAATCTTTGACTCAAAACTTCAGTTTTTGTTAGTTCATTTTTTTGGAAAGCATTCCAGTGTGCTTCATTGACCAACATAAAATTTTGTAAATCTTCATTATTAACTTCTAAGTTGTAATGCTCTGCTAATTTATAAAATGCATATGCTTCAGCACTTTTAAAATCTACAATTGTGTCATCAAAATCTAAAAGTAAACTCTTTTTATTCATTATGGAACCCTCTTTTATATTCACATCTTAGAATTATTTAATACATGCTTTTGTTGTATTATACATGATTTTATAACACAAAAAAATGGCCAAGGTTATCACCCTGACCATTGTTTATATATTCAAATACTAGAATCCGAATAATTTTGATAATACGCCTACACCGTTTTCTACGATGCTTACGATGCTTGTTCCTAATTTCGCGCCGTCTCCAGCAATACCTGCTTGTACTGTTTCTTTAATTGCGTTAAATAAATCTGCCATTTTAAATTACCCCTTTATTTTATATTTTGTATTATTTATATTTGAATTAAAATCCGAAAACTTTACCTAATAAACCTACACCGCTTGATACGATATCTACGATGCTTGAACCTAAGTCTGAACCGTTACCTGATTTTGCTGCTTTTACTGTGTTTGCGATTGCTTCTGCTAATTTAGTCATAATTAAATTCTCCTCTTTAGTTTTATATTTATATAATTTAATACTAGAATCCGAATAATTTAGATAATGCTCCAACGCCATTTTCTACGATACTTACAATACTTGTTCCTAATTTTGCGCCGTCTCCAGCAATGCCTGCTTGAACTGTGTTTTTAATTGCTTCGAATAAACCTTCCACTATAAACACTCCTCGTTAAAATTAGTTTGTTATGACTGTATCTACGTTGCAAACGATGCAATTCAAAAGTTGTTTTTTGTTTAGCTATCGTTCGATACATTTACTATAAGATAATATGTTATTTAATTGTGCAATTTTTCTTACTTAGCCACAAAAATGCTTTAAATGTCAAAATATTTAAAATTATAAACAGTTTTGAATGCTTAAGTGTATAATGTGCAATTGAATTATATACAATTAGCTTAAATCTATACCTTTTCTGTATTTATTTTTATGATGAATTGTCAATTTAACTGCAACAGACTTACAGTGAAAATTTCATAAGGTGTACACCAATTAAGACACTTTCTTGGTCGATGAT
>NZ_JBOIRQ010000005.1:0-127969 GCF_051413795.1 Staphylococcus caeli
AAATCATCGACCAAGAAAGTGTCTTAATTGGTGTACACCTTATGAAATTTTCACTGTAAGTCTGTTGCAGTTAAATTGACAATTCATCATATTAAAAAGCCCTGACCCCTTCAATAAATACAGGGGCGAGGACTCTTATAACGTATATATTGGGGTTGCATTGGCTTTGTGAGTGTCGCATAACAATACTTCTTTTTCTGTATCAATATCGTGCTCATTTAACACTTGTCCAACGCTCATGCGTGCTAAATCTTTCATATTATTGTCTTGCGATAAGTGTGACAGATAAATGCGTTTAGTGCTACCTGTGATGACGTCTGTCATGGCGTGACCAGCATCTTCGTTTGACACGTGGCCCATATCACTTAATATACGTTGTTTCGTCTTCCATGGATAACCGCACATGCGCAACATATCCACATCGTGGTTGCTTTCAAAGACAAATGCATCGCTGCCTTGAATCATACCTTTCATGCGGTCTGAGACGTAGCCTGTATCGGTTAAAATTGTGAATTTCTTATAGTTGTTATGGAAAATGTAAAATTGTGGATCAATGGCATCGTGAGACACGTTAAATGATTCAATATCGAAACCGGCAATTGATTTTGTTTCATATGGGTTAAAAATGAATTTCTGTTCCATAGGAATCTTGCTGTCTTTCTTTTCAATAGCTGTCCACGTCTTCTCATTAGCATAAATTGGCAATTTGTATTTACGTGCTAGGACGCCAAGTCCTTTAATATGATCTGAATGTTCATGTGTCACTAAGATACCATTTAAGTTTTGTATTTGTTTATCTATTTGTCCAAATAGTTCTTCCATTTTTTTTCCTGTCAAACCTGCGTCGACAAGGATACTGCCTTTATCACTTTCAACATAAGTGGCGTTTCCTGTACTACCACTCGCTAATACACTCATTCGTATCAAGCGATTCACCCTTTCTAATCTATAAACACTGTTTAAATTTAATTTATTTGGGGTCAGACTACGGTTTATGTGCCGTCAACATGCCCTCCGTCTAATTTATGTACTATAAAAGCCCTTGATTCGTATCAATTGCCGCAATATCATTCTTGTAGTAATGCCACTTTTCGAAAATTAGGCACTTCTTAACCACAACTATACAACAATAGTCACTCAAGGCTTTCATACGTTAGCGCGTCATTTTTTAATTTTATCCAACGCCTATTAACAGTATTTAATTTTAACATACTTTGGCTCTGACTTACGTGCATAATGTTTAATTTTACTAGAATCATTTTCCCAAAATACATAATTTGTCTGAACCCGAATCCAATACCAACCTATCAACTACGACCACACCCTCACAAAAAAGCACACCCTCAACTTGAAGGTGTGCTAATATTTCACGTTATTCTGCAATAATTTTCGGGCTATCTGAAACAGCTTCAACGTAATATGTCTTAATCTTGTCTGCGTGTTTCACTTTAATTTCCCAATTGGCTTCTAATACTTGTACGTTAGGCTCTTTAACAACGGTATAGTAGCCGAGACGAGCATTCGTGACTTCGTCGTTCCGCTTCAAGTAACGATTATAATACAAGGCCTCTATGGCACTTCTAGCTGAATTCACTTGTTTCTTATCGTTATTAGCGCCATCAGACGGTGCAATGGATCTCATGGCCGTCTGTTTATAGCTCGACGCTTTGCCATCACCATTAATACTAAATTCCAATCTAGCTTTATTATTATTCATAATTGGATATTCGTTGTATGTTTGTTCAAACGTCACTTTGTTGTTATTGATATTGCTCATTTCATAATCTTTGCCTTTATAGACGTTGTCTTTCACGTATGATTTCAAATCTGTGTATTGATCATTGCTGACATCGACGGGACTTGAGATATCTCCTTTTGCTGTGGCACCGGAGTCTTCACTCGAGACCTCAGAATGTGACTTTGCATAAGATGAGAAATCATAAGATCTGGCAGTCAATAATTGCATTTTCAAATCTCTCACGCTTGGGAGGTTGTCTGGAATTTTAATTTCTTCTTGTTTAAAATTCACAGCATTTTCATCTTCACTATCATTGATGTGTGATTTGTTCACTTTATCAATGTAGATAATGACTAAACTTAAATTTACTAGAATAAATACGAAAATAAATAATGTTTTTGCGCGTTTCCAGTTCATTTATTCTAGCCCCCCATCGTTGTATGCACGCCACTCACCATTGTATTGCACATACCATTGCGGTTTAAATTCGCTGTTGCGTTGAATTTCTATATCGCTTTTATCTGGTTGATTTTCCATTTTATAACCAATAGTCATATTGGTCACTTCTTCAAAATTAATCTCTGGATTGTTGGCGAGTTCTGAACGAACGGTTTCAGCACCAGGTAATTTCGTTTCGTCTTCACCACTGTCAATCGTCACATTCGCTTTCAACAATGCACGTGCATAACTGAAGACGCCTTTATCGCCCCATGAAACTTTGATGTTATTGAGATCTTCTTCATTAAAAGTTGGACGACCATTTAAGAATAATTGATATGTGAGTTCACCGCTCTTGTTATCAACATTAAATAGTCTAAAATCATCCGTAAAGCCGCCGTGATTATTAATATAATCAAAGGTACTTGGAATACTGTCTTGCATATTGGTTGACCGATTTTCATCTTCTGACAGATTTGTATAACGATATTTTTCACTATCATCATTATAATTCGCTACACCTGTATTATTGTTATAAGTTGCGGTACCGCTCTTCGTACTGCGCACAACGACAGAGTCATTGAACAGGATTGAATTCATTGTGTCGACACTGATGCGGTTGTAAATCGTATGATATGATTTCATACCTTTAGGTGATTTCGGCGCAAAAATGTGTGTCGCTCTATCAATCGTATCTTTGTTGGTAATGATTTCTGTATATGGTTGCATGCTTTTTTGTTGTTGCTTCATAACATTTTTAAATTTAGTTAGTTTGGCAGACGTTGTCATGCGGACTACGTTGTGTCTATCTTTACTAATCGCGTAAAGTTTCACGTTACCGTCTTTATTGTTGTCGACGATGAGTCTATCGAATTTAAAGTTATTCGGCACTTTAGCATCGATATTAAGTGCTTGCCCTAAATATGTCGCTAACGGCATATCATAGGTGAAGTCGAGCACAAGGAATTCATCGGTTAAGTCTGGAATAATTAAATTGTGATTACTGTGCATTTGTTCTGAACGAATAACACGGTGGTCTTTTAACGGCTCAAGTGTTGTTTCAACATTATGTTTCGTCGCTTCCATACCTTCTGTATCTTCACCTTCAGAGTGAACAATTTGATATGGTGTAACAACTTTACCCATGCCTTCGTTTAATGGCTTACCAATCACATTGGCTTCTGAAGCTTTGCTGCTACTCTCTTGATTATCGATATTGGCCAAATCTGGTGAAAAGTTCCACGTCATATAGGTTAAGACGACGCTCATTAGGACTAGGAGACCGAGGATAATGGATTTGATTAGCTCTTTACTCCGCATCCCAATCACCATCTTCTAAGACTTCACATGGCAACGTGATAAAGATGGATGTACCTTGTCCTTCAACACTGTTTGCCCATATGCGTCCATTATGTGCTTCGACAATTTCTTTAGAGATTGCTAGGCCAAGTCCTGTACCGCCCATTTTACGTGTACGTGCTTTATCGACACGATAGAAACGATCAAAGATCTTATCTACTTTATTAATCGGAATACCAATACCATTATCTTTGACGCGAATGGTCATACGATTGTATAAGGCATTCTGTTTCACGTGAAACTCGACGCGTTTATCACCACGAGAATACTTCATCGCATTGGTTATAACGTTGTCGAACACTTGTGTCATCTTGTCTGGATCAATTTCTGTGAAAATCGTTTGTTGTGGAATTTCACGGATGAATGTCGTATCTTTGGCAGACATTTCGTGTCGATTAATAATTTTGTTTACAAACATATTAAAGTCGACAATTTCTTTGGTAATTTGGTCGGATTCATTATCCATTTTAGATAATTGTAGTAAGTCATTGACGAGTCGAATCATACGTTCTGTTTCTTCACGTGTTACGGATAGGAATTGTGGTGCTAATTCGCCATCTTTCCATGCGCCGCCTTCAAGTGCTTCTATGTAACTGTTCATTGAAGTTAATGGTGTACGCAATTCATGTGACACGTTGGCAACGAATTCGCGACGTTCGCGCTCGACTTGTTGTTGCTCAGTAACGTCGTGTAGTACGGCAATGTAACCTGTGACGAAGCCTGTTTCTTGCACGATGGTACTAAAGTTTACGCGGGCAATAATGCCTTCTGTCTCGTTGATATCTAACAAGAAACTATCGTTATTCTCTTGGATTTCGTCCAATGAAAAGTCTTCTTCTAGTTTAAGTACATTGAGCATGTAGTCGCCGATAATGTCTTCTTTCATTGTGCCCATCATTGTTAATGCCATATCGTTGACGATACGGATACGACCACGACGGTCAGTGGCAATGATACCGTCACTCATATGTGTGATAATGGAGTCTAGACGCCGCTTCTCACTTTCGGTATTGGCTTGTGCTTCTTGTACACGTTTAGATAGGTTATTAAAGGCCAGTGCCAGTTCGCCAATCTCGTCATTGCCATAAATCTTCACACGTTGTGTATAGTTCCCTTTAGACATTTCGACGGTTTGGTTACGCATGTCTGTAATCGGCTTGGTAATTGTACGTGCAATAAAGAAACCGAGAATTACGGTAATCAATAATGAGATACCCGTACCAACGATGAAGATTTGATTGATATTGCTAAGTTGGTTATACACGTCATTGATATCCGCTTCGATGTAGACATCCCCGATAGTTCCATCATTCGATGTCTTTACGGGTAAGTTGTATACCCAAACACGTTGTTTACCATTACCGTAGTCTTTTAAAACGGTGTGACTATTAATCTCACCTAATGATAATGCTTTTTGGATAGAGCTATCATTCGCTTTTTGATTTATTAGACTACGCGTAGACTGCTTGGAGGTAGCCATGATAATCTGATCTTTATCAATAAAACGAATTTCTTCTATTTCTTGTCTATTGGCATACTCATTTAATAAGTTCTGAACTTCTTTTTGAGCATTGAC
Source organism: Staphylococcus caeli (assembly GCF_051413795.1). GTDB lineage: Bacteria > Bacillota > Bacilli > Staphylococcales > Staphylococcaceae > Staphylococcus > Staphylococcus caeli_A. The sequence goes on from NZ_JBOIRQ010000005.1 coordinate 5,112, forward strand.
CGAATCATCTTCGTCATAGACTTTTTCTATATTTATTTCTATTTGTTTCGCATATTGCGAAATATTATTTTTAAATGTTTGTGTTAGTTCTTTTTCAAGACTATTTGTAAAATATAAACCGATAATTTGCATACCGATGATAATGAGCAAGACATAGACAATAACTAATTTCGTGTGTAAGGACTGAAAATGTTTAAGCCATTTCATGAATACGTGCCTCTAATCATGTTGTTGGAGGAAGTATCCAACACCACGACGTGTCACGATATACTCTGGATGCGATGGATCATCTTCAATTTTTTCACGTAAGCGTCGAATTGTTACGTCTACAGTACGCACATCACCAAAATAGTCATAACCCCAAACAGTTTGTAATAAATGTTCACGTGTCATTACTTGACCCATATGTTTAGATAAGTAATGGAAAAGTTCGAATTCACGGTGTGTTAATTCGATATCTGAACCACGTTTTTTAATAGAGTATGCATCTGGATAGATGACGATGTCTTTAATTGATATTTCATTAGATGCATCGTTCACTTCTTGTGCTGGCTGTGAATAATGACGACGTAAGTTTGCTTTCACACGTGCGATTAATTCCCGCGTGCTGAATGGTTTCGTTACGTAGTCGTCTGCGCCAAGTTCAAGACCTAATACTTTGTCGATTTCTGAGTCTTTTGCCGTTAACATGATAATCGGCATTTCGTATTTTTTACGGACTTCACGACAGACTTCCATACCGTCACGACCTGGTAACATAATATCTAATAAGACTATATCTGGTTCTTCATCGTAGATTAAATCTACTGCATCGTTACCGTCGTAGGCACAGAATACTTCGTAGCCTTCTTTTTTCAAATTAAATTCTAAAATATCAGCAATTGGTTTTTCATCATCGACTACAACTACTTTTCTAGCCATATTTATAAACCTCATTTCTATATTGTAGTACATTTACATTAAATTCTACGCATTTCCCTATAATATAATTTACCATTTATAGCGGTCTAATTCTATTTTTCTAAATAAAAAATTAAAATTGTATATTGCAAAATTATAACATTGTTATGAACAAATAGATATTTTCCGCCTATTCATATGTAAATACAGTCTATAGAATTATCAAGCTTCCTTCGAGTTTATTGCTTATAACTAAAAATAAGGGTGTAAACATACAGAATTTAACGTAGTCGTTACTGTATATTCATACCCTTAAAACTGTGTCATTTTCAAAAAATTAAGCTTGTGGTGTCTTTCTGACAAACAGTGAAAGTATCCAGCCAATCACGGTCAATATTGTAATGAAGATGAAGGTAAATTGGACGCCGTGTGCTAATACCACTTCTTGACTTGCACTTGGATGTGCTGCTCCAAATGATTTCATTGCAGTTGTATAGATTGTAATGGCAATCGCTGTCCCCGCTGAACCACCTACTTGAATCAATGTCGTAATCGTTGCTGAACCGTCTGCATATAAATCATGTGGTAACTGGTTTAACGCATTCGTTTGCGCAGGCATCATCACCATAGTTATTCCAAAGAATAGAACCATAAATAGTAAGATAACCAGCCAAACGGGTGTATGCGCAGTAATCGTTAATGCAAACGTGAGCGCCGCTATAAACATCAACAGGTAGCCTATAATACCGAAATAGCGTGCACCGAAGCGGTCAAATAGTGACCCTATGATTGGCGAAAGTACTAAATTCACTGCGTTGCCTGGCAATAAAATTAATCCTGCGATCACAGAGCTAAAAAGTAACGCCCCTTTTAAATAGAGTGGCAGTAAAATACCTGTCGATAAAATACATAAGATAGTAATAAATACCATTGCCGCGCCAAGCACGAACATCGGATATCGAAAGACATTCAAATTAAGCATCGGTGAGTCAATTTTGAATTGACGTATCACAAATAGTGCGAGTGTCACCACACCAATGACTAAAGGTAGCCAGACGATGGGCTCAGTGAATGATGCCTCTGCCATTGAACTTAATGCAAAGATTAATCCTGCAAATCCAATTGTCGATAAGCAAATGGATAAAATATCAATTTTCGGTTTGGATATATCACCCACGTGTTCCGTTTTAGAAATGGCTATGACTAATACGATAAGATATAAGACTGCGCTTATCCAAAAGATATAATGCCAGCTTGATGCAGAAATAATAATTCCTGAAAGTGTTGGTCCTAATGCTGGTCCTGCTGTGATCACAAGCCCCATGATACCCATAACGGCACCACGCTTTTCAATGGGGAAGATTAACATTAAGACGGTAACCATTATCGGTAGTAAGATACCTGTGCCTAAAGCCTGGATGATACGTCCAAGTAATAGCAAAGCGAAATTGGGCGCCATAGCACCAATAACAACGCCTAATAAAGATAAGAGGATTCCAAAAATAATGAGTGATTTCGTACTAAACCATTTAATGAGATATGACGAAGCTGGTACAAGACAAGCCATGACGAGCAAATATCCTGTCGTTAACCATTGTACTGTCGCTGCAGGGACTTGAAAGTCTTCCATAATGTCGGTAAGTGCCATATTGAGTGCCGTTTCACTGAAGAGTCCCATAAATCCACCAATCATTAAGACGAGTGCGTACATTTTGGGATTTTTTACGTTAACTAGTGTTGCCATTTGATATACTCCTTTTTATGGTAAACGAAGTATAAGTATACATGTGCGTATGTACTGTCTAATTGCAAATACATTAAGGTAATAATCGTGATTGAGTAGTTGACCTTATTTGAATTTTGCACTGTTGTTTCTGACTGTTGTTTCTGACTTTTATTTAGAATATACATACGCTACAAAAATTATGACTTATTCTATATTTCCATTCTTTTATTCACCGTGCTATGAATAACATTTATAATAGAAGTTCTATGATTAAGGTGGTGAAAAATTTGTCATGTCATATCAGTATTCATCATCGTTTCTAATCAAGATAATCGTACTTGAGTGGTTGTTTCACACATAACATAAAACTTCTTAAATAATCTGTGTATTCATCAGACTGACCTATTTACTTTAGCAAAATTTCGCGATTATTGTCAACCTAGTTGACTAAATTAAAATAAATAAGAAAGAGCATGTCTGACAGCTTCTATTCCTGTTAAAAATGCTCCTCATTATTCTGTATCAAATGATTGTAATTGCCAATCTTGTTGTAATAAATCTTGCAATTTAGCTAATTCTGACGTACCAATCACCTCACCAATATGGGTAATTAATTGTTCTTTATTTGCTATATATTGCTCATAGCAAGTAATACCGAGTGGCGTCAAAGTAACACGCTTTTCTTTTTTATTATTAGGTACAGCTTCAATTTGAACGATTGTCTTCTCCTGTAATTGCTTCACTGCTTTATGAATCGCTTGGCGCGTTAAATTGATGATACGTGTTAGTTCTGCTAAGGATGGACTACCATACTGAATAATTGTAATTAAATACCATTCTGAACTGCTAAAATAGATTTCAGGTAGTTGTTGTGCCGTCATATATTCTACTTTTTGTCGAAGCTCATTATGTCGATCACTAATGAGGTTGATCAAATCTACATTTTCTGATTGTTTATGTTGATCCATATGTACACACACCTTTCTCTCATCTTTAGCATATTACTAATCTTTTCTCTCATTATACTACGGATTTTCTCGTTTAAATTCAAATCAAATTCTATGATTATACATAAAAAAATGCCCATCCTATTGGATGGGCATTTATACGGTCTCGACGGGAATCGAACCCGCGATCTCCTGCGTGACAGGCAGGCGTGTTAACCGCTACACTACGAGACCTAAAATGGTGACTCCTACGGGACTCGAACCCGTGTTACCGCCGTGAAAGGGCGGTGTCTTAACCGCTTGACCAAGGAGCCTGTCTTAAGCACAAGATAAATTATATCAACTCTGAACAGGGATGACAAGCTATTTTTTTAATTTTATTAGTATAATTTTCTATATTTATTGTATAAAGTGCAAATACGACCTTAAAATCTTAAAAATCCCATAATAACACTACTTATAGGTGCCTGATTTTTCCATATATTAATAGAAACTCTACAATTTTAAATCACTTCTTAATTTTAAAGAAATTCATGACGATTTAAGATGCTTTTGTTTTCACTTCTTTTTGATAAACTAAATATATTGTATTAGTTTAAGGAGGATTTATATTGGCAAAGGTCTTATTTATCAACTTAGGTTCTACAGGACATATCAATCCAACAATTGCTGTATGTCGAGAGCTCGTAGCAAGAGGCGAGGAAGTCGTTTATTATGCCAGTGATTACTACCAAGATAAATTGGAAGATACAGGCGTCGAAGTACGCACACTTCCTGCTGAAGAAATTGTCGCACGTTTTACTGCATATGGTTCTGGCAATTTGTATCATGTTATTAACGGTTTATTAAATACTGTGGATATCATTCTGCCAAAAATTTTATCGGAAATCGCAAACGAACATTATGATTATTTGATATACGATTCAATGTTTAGTTGTGGTGCTTTAATCGCTCAAAAATTAAATATTCCTACCATTTCATCTATCACAACGTTCGCACATACCAAATCTAGCTTTGAAGCGGTGCTCAATTACCAAGCACAAAAACTTACAACTGCTGAACTAGATGAGGCCAATCAAACGTTCCACCACTTACAACAGCAGATCAAATCACGTTATGACATTGATGTTGACTCACGCTATGAAACAATGACAAATCCAGGTGACTTCAATGTTTCTTATGTGATGAAAAGTTTCCAAATCAATCCTTCGAAATTTGATTCTGAGCGTTATTGTTTTGCAGGACCTTCAGTCGTAACACCTAAGCCTTCTAATTTTATGGATGAGATGGATCAGACACGTCCAATCATTTATATTTCACTGGGAACCGTGTTTAATCAGAATATTGATTTCTTCAATAAATGTTTTGCGGCTTTGTCAGATATTGATGCTTCGATTGTTGTATCGATTGGCGACGTCAATGATCCTTCAGACTTTAACACTATCCCATCAAATGTGTTACTGAAACCTTATGTGCCACAAACAGAATTATTGCAGTATACATCTCTATTTCTGACTCATGCTGGCATGAACAGTACAAATGAAGCGATGTTGATGAATGTGCCTATGCTTGCTTTTCCACAGAGTGCGGATCAACCGATTGTTGCACAACAAATTGAAAAATTAAAAATAGGACAACAAGTTGACGCGGACACTATCACACCTAATGCTTTAAAAGCAAAAGTAATTGAAATGTTGCAACAAAGTGAAGACTACCAAGCAAACATTGAAAAAGTTAAACATGAGCAGTCACTTGATTTCCCAGGTTATATTTATGCTGTGGATCAAATATTAGCTTTTCGTGATAAACATCTACACTAAAAAACTAAATCTAAAAATACAAAAATACCTTGTAAACAAGCAACAAGATCATTGTTACTGACGTCTACAAGGTATTTTTTAATATCTATTTAATGGTTTACCATAATGATTTTAATAAGTTTGTTTGATTACGGTCTGGACCAACTGAGAATATTGAAATTTCAACATCACATAATTCAGAAATACGTTCTAAATATCTACGTGCGTTATTAGGTAATTCTTCTAATGAACGACAAGATGTTACGTCTTCAGTCCAACCAGGTAATGTTTCAAAGATTGGCTTACAACGTTGCAAGTCATTCAAGTTTGCTGGGTATTCAGTGATTTCTTCACCATCTAATTCATATGCTGTACAGATTTTAACTTCTTTAAGACCTGTTAACACATCAATTGAGTTGATAGATAAATCTGTGATACCACTTGCACGACGAGAGTGACGTAAGACTACTGAGTCAAACCAACCAACACGACGCGGACGACCTGTTGTTGTACCATATTCACGGCCTACTTCACGAATGTGGTGACCATCATCATCGAATAATTCAGTTGGGAATGGACCATCACCAACACGTGATGTATAAGCTTTACATACACCGATAACTTTAGAAACGAATGTTGGACCAACGCCACCACCAACAGTCACGTTACCAGCGACTGGGTTACTAGATGTAACAAATGGGTATGTACCGTGGTCAATATCTAACATTACACCTTGTGCACCTTCAAATAATACTTTTTCTTCTGCAACAAATGCATCGTCTAATACTTTAGCAGTGTCTGTTACAAATGGCGCTAAACGTTGCCCTGCAGCGTAATACGTTTCAAAAATCTCATCAAATGTTGGGCACTCTTTTCCAAACATACCTTGGAAGTATGCACCTTTATATTCAATATTATCTTTTAATAATTTTTCAAATGTTTCTTTATCTAATAAATCAGCTACACGGATACCGATACGTTGTGCTTTATCTACATAAGCTGGGCCGATACCTTTTTTAGTAGTACCGATTTTATTATCTCCACGGCGCTCTTCTTCATATTCATCTTGCTTGATGTGATATGGTAAGATCACTTGCGCACGGTTTGAAATACGTAAGTTATCTGTAGAAATACCGCGTTCATTTAAAGCGTCTAATTCTTTTAATAGTGCTACTGGATCGACAACGACACCATTACCAATCACTGCTAATTTTTCTTTATAGAAAATACCAGATGGTACTAAGTGCAATTTATACGTTTCTCCACCAAATTTAATTGTGTGGCCTGCATTGTTACCGCCTGAAAAACGTGCAATAACGTCTGCTTGTTCTGCTAAGAAATCTGTAATTTTACCTTTACCTTCGTCTCCCCATTGTGTCCCAACGACTACTATTGATGACATATGAGCACCTCCAAGTTTTCTCGATTAACCATTACGTATTTTACCAATACCCAAACCATATTGCAAACCAAAAATCGAACATTGATTTTAAGCCATTTTCAAAAAACGGCAAAAATTTAAATTGACGCTCAATACATTGTTAAGTCAATAACACCATGCTTTTCAACTACTTTTTATATATAAAATGACACATACTTACAAATATTATACATCTCCAAACACAAACAAAAACCGTACAATAAAACGTATATAACGAAAATTGTACGGAAATAATCATAAAAATATTTTTTTCTTAACCAAAATCGGCATGTGCATAATCAATATCTGTGAATTTATTATATTGCTTCATAAAGTGTAACTTCACGGTACCTGTTGGTCCGTTACGTTGCTTCGCGATAATGATTTCTATTTCACCATTATCATCGTTTGTTTGTGGTTCATAGTTTGAATCGTCATCATCATCTTCGTCTTCACCACGATTGTAGTAATCGTCACGGTACAAGAATGCAACGATATCAGCATCTTGCTCGATAGAACCAGACTCACGAATATCACTCATCATCGGACGCTTATCTTGACGTTGCTCAACACCACGAGACAACTGACTCAGTGCGATAACCGGACATTCAAGTTCTCTGGCAATCGCTTTTAACGTACGCGAAATTTCAGATACTTCTTGTTGTCTATTATCTGAAAATCGAGAACCGCTTCCTGAAATTAATTGTAAATAGTCAATCACTACCATATCTAAGCCGTGTTCTTGTTTTAAACGACGGCATTTTGAACGGATATCTGTAATACGAATACCAGGTGTATCATCAATGAATATCTTTGTTCGTGATAATTTCCCGACTGCAATGGTAAAGCGATTCCAGTCTTCTTCAGTCATTGTACCTGTTCTTAAACGGTTTGAATCGACGTTTCCAGAACTACAAATCATACGTGTGGCCAACTGATCTGCACCCATCTCAAGTGAGAAGATACCTACTGAAAAATGATCTTCATGTGTCGCTACCTTCTGCGCAATATTAAGTGCGAAGGCAGTCTTACCTACTGAAGGACGTGCTGCTAAAATGATTAAGTCATTACGATTGAAACCCGCTGTCATCTGGTCCAAATCACGATAACCTGTTGGTATACCTGGTGTTTGACCACTATTTTGATCTAATAATTCTGCATTTTCATATACTTCACCGAGGACGTCACGAATATCTTTAAATCCATCACTTTCTCGTGACGACGATAGTTCTAATATGCGACGTTCAGCATCATTAAGTATTGTGTCAAGCTCTAGTTCATCATTATAGCCGTCGTTCGCAATACTATCAGCAGTTTGAATTAATTTACGTTTGGTCGCGTGCTTAAAGACAATCTCTGTATAATACTGAATATTTCTTGTCGTTGGTACATTACTTGATAACTCTGCAAGATATTGTGGACCACCTGCTTCATTCAAGCGACCTTCCTGAGATAGCTGATCCATAATAGTAACGACATCAATATCTTTATTGTCTTCATTGAGGTTCATCATTGCTCTAAAGATGTGTTGATGTGCACCTCTATAAAATGACTCAGGAAGTAATACTTCCTGAGTAGTGTTAATTAATTCTGGATCTATGATAATGGCACCTAAGACAGACTGTTCAGCCTCGTTACTGTGTGGCATTTGATTTTGTTCATACATTCCATCCATTGTGATTACACCTCATATCTCAATCCGTTATTATTGTTCCACTGTGTGCACACGAATCGTGCCTTCAACTTCTTTGTCCAATTTGACTGGTACATTCGTATAACCTAATGCATGGATACCGTTTGGTAAGTCCATTTTACGTTTATCGATTTTAATGTTGTGTTGGTCTTGTAACGCTTGTGTGATTTGTTTTGTACTTACTGAACCAAACAATTTACCGCCTTCACCTGTTTTCGCAGATACTTCAACTTCAATTTCGCTTAATTGTGCTTTTAATTTTTTAGCATCTTCAATTTCTTGTTGACGTTCTGCTTCAATCGCTTTATTTTTTTGTTCTAATTGTTTTAAATTACCTGGCGTTGCTTCAACTGCCATGTTTTTCTTCAATAGGAAGTTATTTGCGTAACCTACTGGCACGTCTTTCACTTCGCCTTTTTTACCTTTACCTTTAACATCTTGTGTGAATATTACTTTCATGCATTTTCACTCCTACTCATTTGTTCTGTTATAGCTTGTTGTAATTGTTCGATTGCTTCATCGACTGTGACGCCTTTTAATTGTGTGGCTGCATTCGTTAAATGACCACCGCCACCAAGTGCTTCCATCGTTAATTGTACATTGACTGCACCAAGTGAGCGGGCAGACATACCTACCACATTATCTTCTCTTCTTGCTACGACATAAGAAGCTTCTACACCATCTAAACTTAACAATTCATCCGCTGCTTGTGCAACTGTAACAGGATGGTAAATTTTATCATCTTTACCGTGCGCAATCGCCACACCATTTCCTTGCAGTTTCACTGTTTGAATCAATTCTGTACGATTGATATACGTATCAAGATCGTCTTTTAAGAAATGTTGGGTCAATATCGTATCTGCACCGTGTGCACGTAAATAACTTGCAGCATCAAAGGTTCTTGAACCTGTACGCAATGTGAAATTACGTGTATCGACAATAATACCCGCAAACATTACCGTTGATTCTAATCGAGTCAGACGTTGTTCTGTTGGTTGGTATTCCAATAGCTCTGTCACTAACTCTGCAGTAGAGCTTGCGTATGGTTCCATATACACGAGTAAAGGACTCGAAATGAAACTTTCTCCACGTCTATGGTGATCAATCACCACTTTACGATTTGCTTTATTTAAAATATTTTCATCGATAACCATTTCCGGTTTATGCGTATCTACAACGACAAGTGTTGTCTTAGATGTCATAATATCCCATGCTTCATCTGACGTGATAAAGCGTTCTTTCAGCTCAGGCTTTTCATTAACGGCATCCATAACACGACGTAGTGTCGGATCGATATCAGAGTCATTTAGGACGATATATGCGTCTAAGTTGTTCATCATGGCAAAGCGAGACACACCAATCGCTGCGCCAATCGCATCCAAGTCTGGGCGTTTATGACCCATAATAATGACTTTGTCGCCTTCCATTAAAATATCTTTAAGCGCATGAGAGATAACACGTGCTCTTACACGTGTACGTTTTTCCATCGGGTCAGTCTTACCACCGTAGAAACGTACATTACCGTTCATATGTTTAATCGCAACTTGGTCGCCACCACGGCCGAGTGCTAAATCGAGTCCAGATTGTGATAGTTCACCAAGATCGATGAGATTTTCAGAACCTTCACCCACACCAATACTCAATGTTAACTGTGCGCGATAACCTACACTTTTCTCACGAAGTTGACTTAGAATACTAAAGTTTGTTGCTTCAATTTCATTTAAAATATTTTGATTTAAATACGCTACAAATTGGTCGGAACTATAACGTTTAAAGTAAATGTTATGTTCGCTTGCCCATCTACTGATAACACGCGTCACCATTGAATTAATTTCAGATTTTTGCGTGTCATTCATGTTTTGCGTAATTTCATCGTAGTTATCTAAGAATAACGTGGCAATAATCGGTTTTGATGATTCATACAATTCGTTTGTATGTATTTCTTCAGTAATATCGAAGAAATAGAGTACGTGTTCTTTTTCTGAATAACGTACGCGATAATAGTATTCATTTTCTTGTATTTCTATTTCTTGTGTTTTTTCTAATTGTTTTAAGATGTTAGGATATACTTCGTTTACCGGATCGGAAATCACATTGCGATTTAATCGTTCCGACATAAATTTGTTCATCCACTCTATGTTTTCATTTTCATCGAGGATAATCATCCCAATTGGCAGATTTTTAATTGCAATATTGCTACCTTGAGAGATATGCCCACTTAAATTATCAACATAGCTGTCTAATTTCTGTAAAGCTTGCCTTACCATAAAAGCTGTCCCTATAATAATAATCACTAACACAATTGTTGCGATGCCTGCTACGAGCTGGTTAAAAACAAACCAAACTACTACAAGTGCAATTGCTGTAAGCGCCATAATAATAAATGGTAAAATCAACGCTTTTTTAGTGGATTGACGGTTCATTTTTCCACCTCAAATCATTTTTTAATGATGTTTTTTAAGTTAAAACATAAATCTATCACACCCAGGAGACTTACAATATGTGTCAATGGCATTAATATTGTCCCTATCACCATTAATAACACGGTAAGCGCGAGTGGCATTGATTTTGCCTTTCCGAAAAAGTGAATCACACTTAACCCCTGAATATACATACACAATGATAACATAATTTCGAAATTTAAAACGATACTTTGAAAAGTACTCGGTTGACTCGTAAACATAACGCAGAATAATACAATAATATACATCCATAATAACGAACGACTCATTTGCCATGCGTATAGTGGTTTAAATATTGGCGTAGCAATTTTAAATTTACGTAGAATTGGGAAAGTAACAATTAAATTGATTAATATAAGTAGAAATACTGTAATTACCACATAACTTGGTAGCTGCACTGATATTTGGCGGAAACCTTCTTCAAGCATTTGCTTATAATCATTGCCGACTGCTGCGCCAGATATAACTTCATGCATTTGATCTTTAATTGGTTTCATTAAAGTTGCAGAACTTGGAATTTTATCAAATGTTTGCAATCCCATAAATGCAATTAATGACACCATACTCACATATGTAGTTGTGATATACAGAATACGTTCTTTTGAAGTACGTTCTTTTAATAATTGGCCTACTACAAAACTTACTAATAGTATGAGGACCATCATACTTAATACAAATATATTACCCAATAACGTTGTTAATACAACTGTCGCGACTGCTGTCACTGCGAATGATTCCATAGACTTATGCCATAAGATAATGCCAGGAATTGTCGCAAATACGCCCAATATCAATCCGAGCGGTGGTAATATATGTAATGCTAAAGCGACTACGATTAGCGTAATGATACTAAGCACAGTTGCTTTAGGAGATATTTTAGAAAACAAATTCGCCACTCCTATACTATTTTTGACTATATCTTCTATTTTAACCTCTTTAAAACTTTTATACAATTATTGGCAACCATTCTCATAAAACTTCAATTTCAATATTTCTGAGCAATCGCTTCACAAAGTAACTATTTAATTAAATGCTTTAAAAGCATCTCATTTTTCAAAATAAATAGGACAATTACTTATTGCCTAAACTCAAAATTATGAGTCAGCTTTATCAAGCAATCATCCTTACAATAATTCTACTGTTGTTTATTTGCGCTTAGTCTTATAAACTTTTAAAAAATGATATAAATTAGGTGCCCAATCATTAAAATTAAGCAAGAAACCATCATGCCCCACATTATCTGGCACAAAGAAATGTTTATGATATTTAAACCTTCTACCTACAGCACGTACAAGGTCATCTGGATATAGTAAGTCATCAGTAAATCCTAACGTCATGACTTTCGTATCTAAACTTTTAAATACGTCATCTACATCATCACGACCTCTATCTATATCGTGACTATCTAAGACATCCAGCAGTGTTAAATAACATGACGCATCAAAATACTTCATAAATTTATCACCCTGATGTTTCTGATAAGCGACGACTTGGTCAGGTGAAAAACGTTTATCATAACTTTTAGACGACCGATAAGTTAAAAAACCTAACTGTCTCGCGATACTCATGCCTTCATTGTAATCTAATTGAATCGCTTGTCTTGCAATTTCATTAAAAGCTCGACTGTATGAGGATGTCTTATCTGTAGCAGCAAGAATAACTGCCTTATCAACCTCAAATTTTCGATTATATAAGAGTTCTAATGTTTGCATGCCACCAAGTGATCCCCCGATAAGAATATGAATCCGTTCAAAACCAAGCGTTTCAATGCCTAATTCTATAGCATGCACAATATCTCTTAATGTTAGTGTTTTAGGGAAGTCTTTATCATTTAGTGTCGAACTTGAACCATAAGGGCTACCGATGACATTAAATGTTAAAAACTGATAATCATGTATCGGCATATAACCACCGTCAATAATCTCTCGCCACCAACCTGGCTCTTCATCTGTGCCATAAGTTAAATGATTGCCTGTTAAAGCGTGACATACGACGACCAATGGTTGCCCTTTTAAACCTACGTGTTCATATCTTAATTTCAAATTGGAAATATGTTCGCCCGATTCTGTCGTGAATGGTCCCAATTCCAAAGTATCCACCGTGTAATTTGTCATACTTCCCCTCCTAGCTTAATTAAAAAGAGAGTAGGACAGAAATCTATTTTTATAATAGAGATTTCGTTGCCCCACCCCGACGAGGATGACTAGCATTGAAAACATATCTAGTACATCTATTTTGCCTCAGTCACTATAAATGCTCATCCTTCAAGTATATCGTTGGTATTAACACTATGGTTTTCAAGTCGATTGCTGAAACATCATTAGCCAAATCTCTTAGTTTCTCGGAATAAGATTTAGTTTTATTGATATAAAATGACTTGTTCAACTATGCACACATGCCCTAAAATACTGAACTAGTCATACATAAAAGTCTGAAATATCTTAATTTTCTAATTATTTTCATTCTAACGGATACATTCAATTTCATCAATGCCATTCTTTAAAAGAACCATCTTAGTACCGCCATAATGATAATACCGCTTATAATCGTCACTGTTAGACTGCGTGATATCACAGCAATGACAATAGTCGGTAGCATGGTAATTAAAAATGGAATATTAATACGATACCCCATCATACCCTCTTCTTGAATAATGATGCCATCAATGATTAATGCTGTAAAAAGCGTAATTGGAATAAATGATAGCCACTTGATAACACGTTCCGATAATTGCACTTTAGAAATCATCACAAACGGTATAATACGCGTCAACCACGTTACAATTCCACATAAAATTATAATCGTCAGCATATGCATTGTTGTTGTCATTGCTCCATCACCACCCCAAGTACCGCCGTCAATGTCGATGCTATAATAATCGCCAAATAAGATGGCATAAACAAACTCAGTAGTAACATCATTACGATGACACAAGTGATAAGCACGACATATATTTTAAACTTCGAACGCTTAATTGATTCAAACTGCGAAATTGCAAGAAAAATAAACATTGCAGTAATTGCAAAATCTAATCCTAAAGCATCTGGGTTATGTATATATTTTCCGAAAATCGCTCCTAAAATACAGGCAAATGTCCAGAATAAATATGCTGTTATATTTAATCCGTGCAACCAACGATCATTTATCTTTTCCCCTTTTAAGTGAGGTGTTACAGCAACTCCAAAAGTTTCATCTGTCACAAGCGTTGCTAATCCTATCCTGTTTAGTAAACCATAAGACTTATAACTCGGCGCCAGTGTCATACTTAAAAGAAACATTCTCGAATTCACTATAAAAGCAGTAAGTACAATTGCAGAAATAGGTGTTCCCGCAATGACAAGTGCACAAATAATAAATTGTGCTGCACCTGCATACACGAGCAAACATAATAAGATGATTTCTAATAAGCTAAAGCCCGAGGCAACGGCAACAATTCCAAATGATAAACCAACACCTGCGTATCCTAATAACGTGGGAATACACGCTTTGACGCCTTGTTTAAAAGTCACATGTGCCTCATTTTCCATATGCCCACCCTTCCTGTACCTTTAATAAAATAGTAGATTAATTCTAATATAAGTCGTACAAAATAAGCAATATAGTTAGACAAACGTTTGTCTGATGTTAGACTAACGGAAGTTTAAATTCACTTATATACCAATGTTTCTAAGTTTCAGAATTTTTCAACTTTAATTTAGACTACCCCTAATTTTTTAATTTTTTTAAACATCAATTGATACTAATATCCATGGATTTACACCTCCCCTACCCTCCCCCAAGATATAAAAAAACGCGTAGAGTTGTATGTCTCTACGCGTTGTTAATACAGCATTTTAGTTTTTATTTAGTTGGACGAATAACTTTTTTTCCACCCATAAATGGAACTAATGCTTCTGGGATTGTTACTGAACCATCTTCATTTTGATAATTCTCAACGATAGCAGCAAATGTACGACCTACTGCTAAACCACTACCGTTTAATGTATGGGCAAGTTCTGGTTTTGCATTTTTATCACGTTTAAAGCGAATATTTGAACGACGTGCTTGGAAATCAGTAATATTTGAACAAGAACTAATTTCTTTGTAATCATTGTAGCTTGGTAACCAAACTTCTAAATCATACGTTTTACTTGAACCAAAACCAATATCTCCTGTACATAAAATAACACGGCGATATGGTAAACCAAGCTCTTCTAATATCGCTTCTGCATGTTCAGTCATATCTTCAAGCGCTTGCCAAGAATCTTCAGGCTTTTCGATACGTACCATCTCTACTTTATCGAATTGGTGTAAACGGATAAGACCTCTCGTATCACGACCGGCTGACCCCGCTTCACTACGATAACACGCTGATTGTGCAGTGAATTTCGCTGGTAAGACATCAGGTGCGATAATTTCATTACGGTAATAATTTGTTAAAGGTACTTCCGCTGTAGGAATTGTGTATAAACCTTCTTTTTCAACTTTGAATAAGTCTTCTTCAAATTTAGGTAATTGCCCTGTACCATACATTGAATCCGCATTGACTAACTGGGGTACCATCATTTCAGTATAGCCATGTTGTGTCGTGTGTTTGGTAATCATATAGTTCATTAATGCTCTTTCTAATTGTGCGCCTTCACCAGTTAAGAATACAAATCTTGCACCAGATACTTTCGCTGCACGTTCAAAATCAACCATTTTAAGATCTTCAACGATATCCCAATGGGCTTTATCTTCAAATTCAAATGTTCTTGGTGTACCCCAACGTTTTACTTCAACATTATCTTCATCTGTAGCACCTTCAGGTACATCTTCATGGATAATATTTGGAATACGAGATAATTTATCATTTAGTGACACATCCACTTGATTTAATGTGTCATCCAATACTTTAATTTCATCACCAAGACTACGCATCGCTGCGATAGCATCGTCTGCATCTTCTTTGTTACGTTTCTTCTGAGCAATTTCACCACTTACTTTATTACGCTCTGCTTTCATTTCTTCAGCTTTACTAATAAGTTGACGACGTTGTTCATCTAGCTCTAACACTTCATCTACAACGTTTGAATCCATACCACGCTTCGCTATTTTTTCTTTGAGGAACTCTGGGTCATTACGGAATAATTTAATGTCTAACATGTAATTCATCCTTTCAAATAGTTATATTTATATTGGATAATAACGCAAAAAAGACCACATCCCTGCACAAGGGACGTGGTCTACGCGTTGCCACCCTATTTAACAGTCTAAATTTTAGACTGCACTCTCACTAAAATAACGGTTATCGCCGATTGTTCTCATATAGTAGGTAGATTCACATTGTAATGATTACTTGTTCACACTAACCACAAGCTCTCTGAAATCGATACACAACGCTACTTATCCCACGAACAATGTCTTAATTAAGTTATTTTAAATATAGCAAATAACATGATTGATTTCAAGCGTGACTATATTTATCTCAATTATATTTCATCCAAATAAGCAATATCTCGTAAATATTGTGACACTGCTTCTATATCTTTATGAAACTGTCGATCTTCCGTAATAGACGGTACGATATGGCGAAGTTCTTGATATTTTTCATATGTTTTTGGCGATAATTTATCAATATCTTTATACTCTACTGCTTGTAAGGCAATAATTGTTTCAATGGCTAACACACGTCTCGCATTTTCAATCATTTGATAGCCGTGTCGTGCTCCAATCGTACCCATCGATACATGATCTTCTTGATTGGCTGAAGATGGTATAGAATCGACACTAGCTGGATGGGCGAGTGTTTTATTTTCAGAAACTAGACTTGCAGCTGCATATTGCATGATCATTGCACCACTTTGTAGACCCGGTTGTGGACTTAAAAATGCAGGTAAACCATTATTTAACTGTGGATTTACCAAGCGTTCTAGACGTCGTTCAGATACATTAGCTAACTCACTGACACCTAATTTTAAGAAATCTAGTGCAAACGCAATCGGTTGTCCATGGAAATTGCCACCTGAAATAACCAGCGTTTCATCATCGTCATCAAATATTAGTGGATTATCATTGGCTGCGTTCATTTCAAATTCTAATTTTTCCTTAACATAGTTAAATACTTGGAAGCTAGCACCATGGATTTGTGGAATACAGCGCAACGTATAGGCATCTTGTACACGGACTTCGCCTTGTGTTGTGGTTAATTCTGAACCCTCAAGCCAGTCTAGCATTCTAGCGGCAACATCAATTTGCTCTTGAAAATTACGCGCTTTATGAACTTTTTCATTATATGCATCCGTGATACCATTCAATGCCTGATGTGTTAGTGAAGCAATCCATTCTGCTTGATACCCTAAGCTCTCTGCTTCAATGTAGTTAATTACACCCTGGGCAGTCATCGCCTGCGTGAAGTTAATTAATGCCAGTCCTTCTTTCGCTTGAAGTTGCAATGCTTCTCTATTTAATTGATTTAAAACATACCGACTGTCTACTTCTTCACCTTTGTAGAATACATTGCCTTCACCAATTAAAGCTAATGCTAGATGTGAAAGTGGCGCTAAATCACCTGAAGCACCTAGTGAACCTTGCTGAGGAATAACTGGAATTATACGCTGATTGATATAGTAAACAAGTTGTTCAACGAGCGCTACCGTTGTACCCGAGTGGCCTTTAAGTAAGGTGTTTAATCGTAAGACCATCATGATTAACGCTACTTCTTCTGAAAATGGTCGTCCCACACCACATGCATGTGAACGGATTAAGTTAACTTGCAGTTGATTATATTCACCTTCATCTATGCGTACATCACTAAATAATCCGAAACCAGTAGTAATGCCATAAACCGTTTCTTTGTTCTTAATAATTTGTTCGACTGTTTGACGACTCTTTTTGACACGTTCAAGTGCATCTGCTGTAACTTCGACCTGATCCTCTTCATTTAGAAATTGCTTAATTTGATTAATTGTGAGCTTTTCGCCGTTAAGTTGTAATGTCATATTCCCATCTCCCTGCTTGTTAATTAACTGCAATTAATTTGAGTATACGCTTACAATTTTAATTGAACAATAGCTTCTACAACATCCGTAATATGGTATTAAATTACTGATTTAATGGGATAAAGCTGTATGCAAAACAAGTTTTCCAAAATTAACATTTTATTAACACGTTTACCTATTGACTAATCTCCAAACCAGGTATAATATTTCATATTGTATTTATAATTCACGAAGAGAAAACAAGATAACCGGAACTTAAAATAAAATGGCTTAACATTCTATTATATAGAACATTAAGGTGACCAACTTTAACATTTATCATTTTAAGCAACAGCTCATCTTTTTCAATACAAAATACTAAAATAACGCTAAATGTTTAAAAGGAGGTTTCAAGATGGAAACTTTATCATCAGTAAGCATTCCAAAACGTAAAGATGAAACACATAAAGGAGATTATGGGAGAATTCTTTTAATTGGAGGCAATGCAAACTTAGGTGGTGCAATTATGCTTGCAGCACGCGCATGTGTTTATAGTGGTAGTGGTTTAATAACGGTAGCAACGCATCCAACGAATCATGCTGCTTTACATTCACGTTGTCCTGAGGCAATGGTAATTGATATTAATGATACAAAAATGTTAACAAAAATGATTGAACATACAGATTGTATTTTAATCGGACCTGGCTTAGGTTGTGATTTTAAAGGTAATAATGCAATCACGTTCTTATTACAAAATATTCAGCCACACCAAACACTTATTGTAGATGGTGATGCCATTACAATTTTCAGTAAATTGAAACCAGATATTCCAACGTGTAAAGTCATTTTCACACCACATCAAAAAGAGTGGGAACGTTTAAGTGGTATTCCAATTGAAGAACAAACATATGAACGTAATCGTGAAGCTGTCGATCGACTTGGAGCTACAATTATCTTAAAAATGCATGGCACTGAACTTTATTTCAGAGATAAAGACTATAAATTACCCATTGGCACACCTGCAATGGCAACGGGTGGCATGGGGGATACTTTATCCGGTATGATTACAAGCTTTGTTGGTCAGTTTAATGACATAGAAGAAGCCGTAACAAGTGCAACATACACACACAGTTTTATTGGTGAGCAATTAGCAGAAAAAATGTACGTCGTGCCACCATCAAGACTAATCAGTGAAATTCCACATGCTATGAAAACTTTAGAAAATTAAATTTCAACATAAATAAGACCTACCTCGACTGAGGTAGGTCTTTTATTTATCGCTTTTTAAGCTTATTCGTTATCATCACTGTCTTCAGAATCTGCATTTTCGATATCTTCGTTAACACGATCCATAAAGTCTTGTCTTACTTCTTTACGTGAATCATCTTCTGTTGTAGTTTCTTCAACTTCTGTATGAATTGCATTACCTGGTGTCTCGTCTTCAATAACAGATTCACTATTCTCTATAGCTTGTTCATTTGTTTCAATAGCTTCTGTGTCGTTGGAATCAGATTCCGTCACTTCTGTGTTTTCTTCATCTTCATCCTTAACTTTAGCTACTGTGGAAACAAATTGATTCTCACCTAATCTGATAAGTCTTACACCTTGTGCAGCACGACCAGTTTGTGAAATATCTTCTACATCAATACGAATAATTACACCTGAATTTGTTACAACCATTAAGTCTTCTTCACCTGTTACTGATGTGATACATACAATATTACCATTACGCTCAGTAACGGTAGCTGTTTTGATACCTTTACCGCCACGATTAGATAATCTGTAATCACTAACTGGTGTACGTTTACCGTAACCTTTTTCAGTAACAACAAGAATTTCATCGTCACTTTCCGTTCTAGTCACATCTAAACCGACAACTTTATCGCCTTCTCTAAGGGTAATACCTTTCACACCTGCTGCAGTACGACCAAGTGGACGCAGTGCAGTTTCATGGAAGCGAATCAGAGATGCGTGAGATGTACCAATTAGAATATCTGCTTCTCCATCAGTAAGACGTACCGCAATCAATTCATCATCTTGTTTGAAGCTAATTGCAATTTTACCGTTCTTATTAATGTGTGAGAAATTACTTAATGCTGAACGTTTCACACGGCCTTTTTTCGTTGCAAAGACTAAGTAATCTTCTTCGCTCTCTAAATCTTTCAAAGCAATCATTGTACTGATAGATTCATCATTGTCTAACTCAATGGCATTCACTACTGGAATACCTTTAGACTGACGTGAAAGTTCAGGAACTTCGTAACCTTTAAGTTTGTAGACACGGCCTTTATTCGTAAAGAATAAGACATTATCATGTGTACTCAACGTTACAAGCTGACTTACGAAATCTTCTTCCAGTGTGTTCATACCTTGAACACCACGACCGCCTCGGTGTTGTGCTCTATATGTTGAAACTGGTAAACGTTTAATATAGTTATTATGGCTTAATGTAATAACGATTTGTTCTTCTGGGATTAAGTCCTCATCTTCGATATCATCAAGACCACCCAATTGGATTTCCGTCTTACGTTCGTCACCATATCGTTCACGGACGTCTATAAGTTCATCACGGACGATTTGTAATAATTTTTCTTCATCTGCAAGAATAGCTTTCAATTCTTCAATATAAGCAATTAATTCGTTATATTCAGATTCTATCTTATCGCGTTCTAATCCTGTTAAACGTCTTAAACGCATATCTAAAATTGCTTGTGCTTGGCGCTCAGATAACTTGAATTGTTCTTGTAAGCTTGCCATTGCGACTTTGTCATTGTCTGATTCACGGATAATTCTAATGATTTCATCTATATGATCAAGCGCGATTCTCAAGCCTTCTAAGATATGTGCACGGTCTTGCGCTTTTTTCAAGTTATATTCTGTACGTCTTCTTACAACGACTTTTTGATGTTCTAAGTATTCAACTAATGCGTCTTTCAGTGTAATCAACTTAGGTCTGCCGTTAACTAGGGCAATCATATTCACACCAAATGACGTTTGTAACGGTGTTTGTTTATATAAGTTATTTAATACAACACTGGCATTCGCATCTTTACGAATATCGATAACAACACGTACACCTGTACGTAAACTTGTTTCATCACGCAAGTCAGTGATGCCATCAATTTTTTTATCACGTGCTAATTCTGCGATTTTTTCAATCATACGCGCTTTATTAACTTGATATGGAACTTCTGTAACAACGATACGTTGACGACCGCCACCACGTTCCTCTATTTCTGCACGTGAACGCATTTGAATTGAACCACGACCTGTTTCAAACGCACGACGGATACCGCTCTTACCAAGTATAATACCTGCAGTCGGGAAATCAGGACCTTGAATGTCTTCCATCAATTCTGAAACAGTAATGTCTGGGTTATAGCTTAAACTCAATATTCCATTGATAACTTCTGTTAAATTATGTGGTGGAATATTCGTAGCCATACCTACTGCGATACCTGAAGCACCATTCACTAATAAGTTAGGGAATCTTGCAGGTAAGACTGACGGCTCTCTTTCATTACCATCATAGTTATCTATAAAATCAATCGTGTCTTTATTAAGATCTCTGAGTAATTCAAGCGTTATTTTAGACATACGTGCCTCTGTATAACGCATCGCAGCCGCACCATCGCCATCCATTGAACCGAAGTTACCTTGACCATCAATTAAAGGATATCGATAGCTGAAGTCTTGTGCCATTCTGACCATTGCTTCATAAATGGATGAGTCACCATGTGGGTGATATTTACCCATTACATCCCCAACGATACGTGCAGACTTCTTATATGACTTTTCAGGTGTCATACCTTGCTCATGTAATCCGTATAATATACGTCGATGTACTGGTTTCAAACCATCTCTCACATCTGGTAAAGCACGTGAGACAATAACACTCATCGCGTAATCTAAAAATGACTCGCGCATTTCATTCGTTATATTTCGTTCATTAATTCTTGATTCCGGTATTTCAGCCATCAAGATATCCTCCTTCAAATTCAGTTCATCATATTAGAAATCTAAGTTGGCATAGACTGCATTATCTTCAATAAATTGTCTACGGTTCTCTACAACATCGCCCATTAGCATTTCAAATACTTGATCCGCTTCAATCGCATCTTCTAATGATACCTGTAACATAGCTCTGTTTTCTGGATTCATTGTTGTTTCCCACAATTGGTCCGCATTCATTTCACCAAGACCTTTGTAACGTGAAATTGACCATTTCGGCGTAGGATCTAACTCTGCTTTAAGTTTATCTAATTCACGATCATTAAACACATAATACTTTTGTTTACCTTGTGTCAATTTGAACAATGGTGGCTGTGCAATATATACATATCCTGCTTCTAGTAACGGTCTCATAAAGCGATAGAAGAATGTTAATAATAACGTTCTAATATGTGCACCATCGACATCGGCATCTGTCATCAGAATAATCTTATGGTAACGTGCTTTACTTAAGTCAAATTCTCCACCAATACCTGTACCGAAGGCTGTAATCATCGAACGGATTTCATTATTATTTAAAATACGATCTAAACGTGCTTTTTCAACATTCAAGATTTTACCACGTAATGGCAAAATTGCTTGTGTTTCTGAGTCACGGCCTGATTTTGTAGACCCACCGGCAGAGTCACCCTCGACGATGAAAATCTCACTTCTTGATGGATCTTTACTTGAACAATCGGCAAGTTTACCAGGTAAACTAGAAATTTCTAGTGCTGATTTACGACGTGTTACTTCACGTGCTTTTTTCGCTGCAAGACGTGCGTGAGAAGCCATAATACCTTTTTCAACAACAATACGTCCTACTTGCGGATGCTCTAATAAGAAACGTTCAAACAACTCGGAGAATAACTTATCAACAACTTGACGTACCTCAGAGTTACCTAGCTTAGTTTTCGTTTGTCCTTCGAATTGTGGATCTCCGTGTTTAATTGACACAATTGCAGTCAAACCTTCACGTGTATCTTCACCTGATAGTCTTTCTTTTTCATCTTTAATAATTTTACTGCTAATACCATAGCTATTTAACACACGTGATAATGCACGTTTAAATCCTTCTTCGTGCGTACCACCTTCATATGTGTGGATATTATTTGCATATGTCAGTAAGTTTGTCGCAAAGCCTTTGTTATACTGCAATGCAATTTCTACTTCGATATCGTCTTTCGTTTGATGTACATAAATTGGCTCTTCGTGTAACGGCTCTTTATTTTCATTTAACATTTCAACGTAAGATTTAATACCGCCTTCATAGTGATATGTATCTTCTCTTACTTCTTCTTCACGCTCATCTCTCAACGTGATTGAAATACCTTTATTTAAGAATGCGAGCTCTCTTGTACGTTGTTGCAATGTTTCGTACTGATATGTTGTTGTTTCAGTGAAAATCTCTGGATCTGCTTTAAAACGAATAACTGTACCTGTATTATCATCTTCTGTTTCTTCAACAACTTTCAAATCAAACTGTGGTACACCTTTTTTATAAGCTTGATGATAAACTTGACGATCTTTAAAAACATATACTTCAAGATCTTCAGATAATGCGTTAACAACTGAAGAACCTACACCGTGTAGACCACCAGATACTTTATATCCGCCACCGCCGAATTTACCACCAGCATGTAGCACTGTTAAGATAACTTCAACTGCAGGACGTCCCATTTTTTCTTGAATACCAACTGGGATACCACGCCCATTATCAGTTACTTTAATCCAATTATCTTTTTCAATCACAACTTCGATTGTATCTGCATAACCAGCTAAGGCCTCATCAATACTATTGTCAACGATTTCCCATACAAGATGGTGCAAACCTTTCTCTGAAGTTGAACCAATATACATTCCTGGTCTTTTTCGTACCGCTTCAAGACCTTCTAATACCTGAATCTGTCCAGCGCCATAATCTTCCGTGTTATTCACATCTGACAATGTTTCCACCTTCACTTTCCGTTACTTTATAATTTCGCCCTGATTAATGCGATAAAGTTTAGCATTTTTCATTATTTCATGTTCTATTCCGTCTACAGATGTCGTAGTTACAAATGTTTGTACTTTATGTTGAATAGTGCTCAATAAATGAGATTGACGCGAATCATCTAATTCACTTAATACATCATCTAGCAATAAGATTGGATACTCACCTACTTCTATATTCATCAACTCAATTTCTGCGAGTTTTATGGATAAAGCAGTCGTTCGCTGTTGCCCTTGCGAACCATAAGTCTGAGCGTCCATACCATTCACATTAAAACCTAAATCATCTCTGTGGGGACCATACAAACATACGCCCCGATCTTTTTCACGTTCAATATTGTCATTGAGCAAAGTTAAGACTTCCTCCAAGCGTTCCGTCTCACTTTTTTCATTATTCTCCAATTTGATACTCGGTAAATATTTTAATGACAATGTTTCACGTTCATTTGTAATTCCAGAATGAATAGGTTTAGCTAGTGATTCAAGTTCTTTAATAAAATGTTCACGTCTCTGTGTAATTTTGAGCGCATATTCTGCAAATTGCTGATTTAAGACTTCCAGCATAGTACTATCCGTCTTTTGACCGTATTGCAGTTGCTTCAAATAATTATTTTTTTGTTTTAAAATTCGTTGATACTGTGACAAATCGTTCAAATAGACTGCTGAGATTTGTCCTAATTCCATATCGATAAATCTGCGTCTAATCTGTGGTGAACCTTTGACAATATTTAAATCTTCAGGTGCAAACAACACAACATTTAAATGCCCAATATATTGTGTCAGTCTACTTTGTTCTAAGTGATTGATTTTAACTTGCTTGCCTTTTTTAGTGATGTACATTGTTAAAGGCATTTCACCATATCTATAACTAAGGTCACCTTCTATTTTAGCATAGTCGCTATCGAAACGTATCAGTTCCTTATCGTTTGATGTTCTATGACTTTTTGCTAATGCTAAAGTATAAATAGACTCCAACAAATTCGTCTTTCCCTGGGCATTTTCCCCAATCAATATATTGACATCAGGATGACAGTTTAAGGTGATTGACTCGTAATTACGATAATTCTCTAGCTGGAGTGTTTTTAATTTCATTCTTCACCTTGATGTAAAATCAAAAATGAACCGACTTCTGGGATAACAATACGATCTTGGTGATTTAATTTTTTACCACGACGCGTTTCACGCTCGTCATTAATCATGACGTCAAAATCTTGTAAGAACCATTTCGCTTGCCCGCCAGATTCAATAATACCTTCCGTCTTTAGAAATTGCCCTAAAGTAATGTCTCCATCAACGATTACTTCTTCAACCAAATCAATCACTCCATTTCTTTTAAGCTCACTTATATATTATACCTTTTTTTGCGGAAAATTTCATGTGAAATACAGTTAGTAAGCGATTTCTTTTAACATATAACAACTATTTTTTAATAATTAGTTTCAAAGTTATTTATAACGTTAATCTTTAAGTAATATTATACCAAAAATGACTAGTTGATATGGGAATTATTCATAAGTAATATTAATTTTCGAAAATTATTTTCATGCTGGACATGATAATTTGATTTACTTCACATTATGTATTTTTCAATTTAAGCCGTTTTAAAGGCTCATTTTTAATTTTTGGTCTATTTCCCTTAAATATTTTAAAGGTTTCTTATATTGATGCTCTAAATGGATTACAACATGATTTAATGAAAAAGAAGCTGAGACAATAGTGTTGCCTCAGCTTCTTTTAGGTAATTTGAAATTTTAAAGTGATTAATATGTTCTAATCGGCAAGATTAACTGTGTTACAGAGTCATCATCTTTTGGTTTCAAGATAAATGGTTTCATCGTTCCGAAAAATTCAACTTCTACTTCGTCATTATCAATGGCTTTAAGTGCATCCATCATATATTTTGAGTTGAATGAAATTTTTAAGTTGCCACCATCCACATTGCTAGCTTTCACTTCTTCTTTTACCGTACCTATTTCTGGAGACGTTGATGACAATTCAACTAACTCATTACCAGTACTCAATTTAATAACATTATTACCACCCTCACGTGCTAATAATGATGCACGATCTATCGCATGATAAAATTCACCGTTATCGATACCTATTTTAATTTCGTAATTCTCTGGGAATAAACGAGATGTATCTGGATAATGTCCTTCTAACAAGCGAGAAATGAAGTTTACATTTCCAACTTTAAATAGTACTTGGTTTGAAGCAAAGAAGATATCGATGTCTTCTTCACTATCAGACATAATTTTATTTAATTCAGATAATGCTTTACCTGGAATGATGACATTTTTATTTTCTGAGTCATCTTCTAATGCAACTTTTCTTACAGCCAAGCGGTGTGAGTCAGTCGCTGTGCATATTAATTCATTATCTTGTATAAGCCAGTTAACACCAGTAAGTACTGGGCGTGTTTCTGAGGTGGACACTGCGAAGTTTGTTTGTGCAATGACGTTTTTAAGTACTTTTACTGATAATTGAATTGCATCATCACGAGATACTTGTGGTAATAATGGATATTGATCTGGATCTAAACCACTTAAGTTAAATTCAGAATGTCCAGATGTAATTAATGTCTGGAATTGTTCATTTGTTGAAAGTTTTACTTCTTTGCCAGGTAATTTTTTAATGATATCAACAAAGAAACGACCAGGAAGTACAACTGATCCTGTTTCAGCAATATTAACAATATCTTCACCATCAACTTGTTTTGGAATAGTGATTTCAATTGAAATTTCAGAATCTGAACCTGTAAGTATAACTTCGTTGCTTTTAACTTCTAATTTGATACCCGTTAAAATAGGTAATGTTGTTCTTGGTGAGATGGCCTTAAGTGTGTCGTTTAATTGATTAATAAAATAATCTCTTTTAATTGTAAATTCCATCATTACTAAACTCCTTCCAGTCGTTTATATATTAAATTATATAGGTTTTAAAACAGTAGTAATAGTAGTAGGGCTTGTGGATTAGGGGATAACTCAAAATAAGTGATGACTGTCACTATTTCAAGACTGTGGATAACTTGTGCACAGTGTGTATTACTTTTTCACATTATCCACATTTTATATTTTGAGCCAAGTACTTAATTATTCCACAATATGCTACTTATTAATCTGTTGTAGTACAGTTTTATTGATTTCGTATTTCTTTTTCTAAATTTTCAACTTCTTGCTTAAAAGTAGGATCATTTTGAATATCCTTAACTATTTTTTCATGTGCATGAATCACTGTTGTGTGATCACGTCCTCCAAACTCTTCACCAATTTTTGGTAATGAAAAATCTGTAAGTTCACGTGAAAGGTACATAGCTATTTGACGTGGGTAGGCAATGGATTTTGTACGTTTTTTAGCACTGAAGTCTTCAATACGTACACTATAATATTGTCCCACGATTTTTTGAATATCTTGTATTGTAATTTTCTTAGATTTTGGTGCCTGTATGATGTCTTTAAGTGCTTCAGCTGTTAACTCAGTTGTAATAGGTTCACTCTGTAGTTTAGAAAATGCAAGTACACGAGTCAATGCACCTTCAAGCTCACGAATATTTGATTGAATTTGATTAGCAATATAAGTTAATGCTTCGGTCGGTATATCTAGGTTTTCTTCTTCAATTTTCTTCTGTAGAATCGCCATTCTAGTTTCATAATCAGGTGGCGTAATGTCTACTATCAAGCCCCATTCGAATCTTGAACGTAAACGATCTTCGAGTTTAGCAATTTCTTTTGGTGGTCGATCACTTGAAATGACAATTTGTTTATTTGCTTGATGTAATTCGTTGAACGTGTGGAAAAATTCTTCCTGTGTTTGTTCTTTATTTTGTATAAATTGGATATCATCAATCAATAAAACATCGATATTACGGTATTTCTCTCTAAAACGTTCTGTCTTATTATCACGGATAGATTTAATAAATTCATTTGTGAACTTTTCACTAGACGTATAAATAACTTTGGCATCAGGATTATTCGCTAAAACATAATGACCAATCGCGTGCATAAGATGCGTTTTACCTAAACCAACGCCACCATATATAAATAATGGATTATACGCTTTTGCTGGCGCCTCAGCTACGGCAAGACTTGCGGCATGTGGAAATCTATTGCCTGGTCCAATGACGAATGTTTCAAATGTATTGTGTGTATTGAACTGTTCGCCTCCAATAGCAGCTTCATCGACACCAGGTGTATATTGTTTGGTCTGCTGGTCAGCTTGTTGCGAATCACTAGTATTGTTCGTATGTGCATTCTCAAGTTCTTTTTCTGTATAAAATACTGGTGTAATTTCGTGCCCAATTGCTTCGTATAGAGCTGCTTTAATTATTTCTGCATAGTTCATTTTTAACCAATTCGCAACAAAATCATCATCTGTGACGACTATGGCTTGATTACTTTGTAATTGATGTAACTTCGTATCTTTAAGAAAGGTTTGATAGCTAGCACTACTTACTTTCTCTTGAGCTAATATGAGGACTTTTTCCCAAATCTCTTGTTCTGACATATAACAAACTCCAACTTTCGTAAATTTTAAAAGTTATACACAAAAACTACAGGTATAAATAAAAATAATCACAGCATGTTGATAATTATCCACAAGTTACGCACATTTAGTGGATAACTATTCTATTACTGTGATTTATACACAGGCTTTTGATATATAATTTAATAAATTAAACCCTGTATCAATCAATATCTACATGACTTATCCACATAATTATACTTTTTAACAGGAACGTCTGTCAAATACATGTGAATATGTTGTTAAATGCTGTAAAAGTCTGTGTATATTATTAATATTATCCACAAAAGATAATGAATTAATTGTGTATAAGTGGATAACTTTAAGCGATTGCTAGTATATCAAATTTTTATCAGTTTGTGGGCTTGAGAAATAATTTATAAAGAATGTATGAAAAATGAATGAAGCGTATAGAGAGTGATTTGATGCTGAGCAGGAAAGATTTAGCGAGATGAATACAATGTGTTTCTTCATTAGAAGTAATCATTTACGTTATAGATAGAATTGTAACTTCATAATAATATAGACGACTTAAATTGATACTTGCTTTATAAAATAG
Source organism: Staphylococcus caeli (assembly GCF_051413795.1). Classification (GTDB taxonomy): domain Bacteria; phylum Bacillota; class Bacilli; order Staphylococcales; family Staphylococcaceae; genus Staphylococcus; species Staphylococcus caeli_A. The sequence continues at coordinate 34,059 of NZ_JBOIRQ010000005.1, forward strand.
ATTTTGTTATATTGTAGTAGTTGCTTGAATAATGACTAGAAATTAATAACAGTTAAATCAAGACTTAAGGCAGAAACGTATATTAATTTATCTATTATAATAGTATAGAACCGAATAAAGATGGAGGTGTTTTTGCATGGTAAAACGTACTTATCAACCAAATAAACGTAAACATAGTAAAGTTCATGGTTTCAGAAAACGCATGAGCACAAAAAATGGTCGTAAAGTGTTGGCGCGTCGTCGTCGTAAAGGCCGTAAAGTACTATCAGCATAAGATCACTGACTCGTCAGTGGTCTTTTTTTTGGTTTTAGTGGAGTAAAAATAGATAAAAAACGTTTATTTTTCTAGCAATTCAAGAAAAATAATGTTATAGATAAGAGGACATATTTAGAAATCTTATTGTTTGATAAAGATTTTGTAGTCCTATCATATGAACCAGACGGATATTTAATATAGTGTCCTAGTCTGAATGAACAGATAAGTGAGTGATGTTTGGTGGAGAAAGCTTACCGAATTAAAAAAAATAGTGATTTTCAATTTATTTATAAAAAAGGAAAATCAGTTGCGAATAGACAATTTGTAGTGTATACACGCGTCAATGCAGAATTAGAACATTTTCGTTTAGGTATAAGTGTTTCTAAAAAGTTGGGAAATGCCGTAGTGAGAAATAGAATTAAGCGTGCTATTCGTGAAAATTTTAAAGTACACAAAGCAGACATACTACCGATGGATATCATTGTCATCGCTAGGCAACCTGCAAAGGATATGACTACTTTAGAAATACAAGCAAGTTTGGAACATGTTTTGAAAATAGCGAAAGCTTTTAATAAGCGTATATAAAGCAGGGTAGGGCGAGGGAATTTAACACGACCCGAAGTCTTACGTCAGACAAACCTAAGACTAACTTAACGAAAAAGAAAAGCAATATCCTCGCTTTTTAATAGGAAACTACTTACAATATTATAATGATAAAAATGAACTTGAGAAGGAGGCGAGATGGATGATGGATTTAGATACGATTACGAGTATTTCCACACCGATGGGTGAAGGTGCGATTGGCATTGTTAGGTTATCTGGTGCAGATGCAGTGAATATAGCGGATAAGCTATATAAAGGAAAAGAAAGTCTTGAAGCGGTCGCTTCACACACAATCAACTATGGTCATATTGTTGATCCAGAATCAAATGAAGTTGTAGAAGAGGTAATGGTTAGCGTATTACGTGCACCTAAGACTTTTACACGTGAAGATATTGTTGAAATTAATTGTCATGGTGGTATTTTAACGATAAATAGAATATTAGAGCTAACAATGACACATGGCGCACGTATGGCAGAACCTGGGGAGTATACAAAGCGTGCATTCTTAAATGGACGTATAGATTTGTCTCAAGCAGAAGCGGTAATGGACTTTATTCGTTCTAAAACAGATCGTGCATCTAAAGTTGCTATGAATCAAATTGAAGGTCGTTTAAGTGACATGATTAAACGACAACGTCAATCCATTCTCGAAATCCTTGCACAAGTCGAAGTAAACATAGATTATCCAGAATATGACGACGTTGAAGATGCAACAACCGAAGTCTTATTAACAAAATCAAATGAAATAAAATCAGATATCAATAAATTACTTGATACTGGTACTCAAGGTAAAATTATGAGGGAAGGGTTGTCTACCGTTATAGTTGGCAAGCCAAACGTAGGAAAGTCTTCTATGTTGAACAACCTTATTCAAGATAACAAGGCCATTGTGACTGAAGTACCAGGAACAACAAGAGATACATTAGAAGAGTATGTCAATGTTCGTGGAGTGCCGTTAAGATTAGTTGACACGGCAGGTATACGTGAAACAGAAGATATTGTTGAACGTATTGGTGTAGAGCGTTCTCGTAAAGCATTAGGCGAGGCAGATTTAATTCTATTTGTACTTAATTATAATGAGCGTTTAACGGAAGAAGACCGTAAATTGTATGAAGTCATAAAGAATGAAGATGCAATTGTTATAGTGAATAAAATGGATCTAGAAAAGCAACTAGATATAGAAGAAGTTAAGTCAATGATAGGCGATATGCCACTAATCCAGACATCGATGTTGAAACAAGAAGGTATCGATCAATTAGAAATTCAAATCAGAGATTTATTCTTTGGTGGCGATGTACAAAATCAAGATATGACTTATGTTTCTAATTCACGACACATTTCGCTATTGAAACAAGCACGAAATACAATTCAAGATGCCATTGACGCAGCAGAATCTGGTGTTCCAATGGATATGGTACAAATAGATTTAACGAGAACTTGGGAAATTTTAGGTGAAATAATCGGAGAATCCGCAAGCGATGCATTGATTGATCAATTATTTAGTCAATTTTGCTTAGGAAAATAATAAGGAGGGAAAATGATGGCTCAAAAATATGATGTCATAGTAATTGGAGCCGGACATGCAGGTATTGAAGCAGGGTTGGCTTCAGCACGTCGAGGTGCAAAAACGTTAATGCTAACGATTAATTTAGATAATATTGCTTTTATGCCATGTAATCCATCTGTAGGTGGTCCAGCTAAAGGTATTGTTGTACGTGAGATTGATGCTTTAGGTGGTCAAATGGCTAAGACGATAGATAAAACACATATTCAAATGCGTATGTTGAATACTGGTAAAGGTCCAGCCGTACGCGCGTTACGTGCGCAAGCAGATAAAGTGTTATACCAACAAGAAATGAAAAAAGTCATAGAAGATGAAGAAAATCTAGATATTATGCAAGGCATGGTAGACGATTTAATCATTGAAGACGACGTGATTAAAGGCGTACGTACAAACATTGGAACTGAATACTGGGCAGAGGCAGTAATCATTACAACAGGTACATTCTTACGTGGTGAAATTATCTTAGGTAATATGAAATACTCAAGTGGACCAAACCATCAGTTACCGTCAATTTCATTGGCTGATAATCTTAGAGGTCTTGGCTTTGATGTCGTTAGATTTAAGACTGGTACACCACCACGTGTCAATGCAAAAACGATTGACTATTCTAAGACTGAGATTCAACCTGGTGATGATGTCGGTAGAGCATTTAGTTTTGAAACGACAGAATATATCTTGGATCAATTACCATGTTGGTTAACATATACAAATGGTGATACACACCAAGTTATTGATGATAATTTACATCTATCAGCAATGTATTCAGGTATGATAAAAGGGACTGGCCCAAGATATTGTCCATCAATAGAAGATAAATTTGTACGTTTCAATGATAAACCACGTCATCAATTGTTCTTAGAACCAGAAGGTAGAAATACAAATGAAGTTTATGTTCAAGGGCTTTCAACAAGTCTACCAGAGCATGTACAACGTCAAATGTTAGAAACAATTCCTGGTTTAGAAAAAGCAGACATGATGCGTGCAGGTTATGCGATTGAATACGATGCACTTGTGCCAACACAATTATGGCCAACATTAGAAACTAAAAAAATTAAAAATCTTTATACAGCAGGCCAAATAAATGGTACTTCTGGCTATGAAGAAGCGGCTGGTCAAGGAATTATGGCTGGTATCAATGCGGCAGCACGTGTACAAGATAAAGAAGAAGTTATCTTGAGCCGTTCCGATGCATATATTGGTGTACTCATCGATGACTTAGTCACTAAAGGTACAAATGAGCCATATCGTTTATTAACATCGCGTGCAGAATATCGTTTATTGTTAAGACATGACAATGCAGATTTGAGACTTACAGACCTAGGTTATCAATTAGGTATGATTTCTGAAGAACGTTATGCACGTTTTAATGAAAAACGAGATATGATTCAATCTGAGCAAGCACGTTTAAATGGTATTCGTATTAAACCACATGAACGTGTTCAAGAAATAATTGAAGCACATGGTGGTTCTCGATTAAAAGATGGTATTTTAGCACTAGAACTATTACGTCGTCCTGAAATGACATATGACTTAATCTTAGAAATCTTAGATGAACCACATCAATTACCTTCAGATGTTGAAGAACAAGTTGAAATTCAAACTAAATATGAAGGTTATATCAATAAATCTTTACAACAAGTAGAAAAAGTAAAACGCATGGAAGAGAAGAAAATTCCGGAAGATTTAGATTATAGTAAAGTAGATAGTCTAGCGACAGAAGCGCGTGAAAAATTAGCCGAAGTTAAACCGCTAAATATCGCGCAAGCTTCTCGTATATCTGGTGTAAACCCAGCTGACATATCAATACTATTAGTATTTCTTGAACAAGGTAAAATCCAAAGGGTGAAGCATTAAAATGAGCGTAGAATGGTTAACTAAGCAACTCAGTACACATGGAATTGAACTATCAGAACGACAACAACAACAGTTTCAAACGTATTACCAAATGCTTGTTGAATGGAATGAAAAGATGAATTTAACAAGTATTACTGAAGAGCATGAAGTCTATTTAAAACATTTTTATGATTCTATTGCGACGAGTTTTTATACGGATTTAACTAAAGAATTAACAGTATGTGACGTAGGTGCTGGTGCTGGTTTTCCAAGTATTCCTTTGAAAATCATCTTCCCAAATTTAAAAGTTACAATTGTAGATTCATTGAATAAACGCATACATTTTCTGAATCAATTAGCAGAAGCATTAGACTTAGAACAAGTAAGTTTTGTGCATGATCGTGCCGAAACATTCGGTAAGGGAGACTGCCGAGAGTCTTATGATATTGTAACTGCACGTGCAGTTGCTAGACTCTCAGTATTGAGTGAATTATGTATGCCATTAGTTAAAAAAGGCGGCAAATTTATCGCTTTAAAATCATCCAAAGGTGAAGAAGAATTGGAAGATGCACGTTTTGGTATAGGTGTCTTTGGTGGGAAGGTATTAGATACGATTTCATATGAATTACCAGAGGATGCGGGTGAAAGACAAGTTATTATCATAGATAAAAGAAGTCAAACGCCTAAAAAATATCCTAGAAAACCTGGAACACCGAATAAGTCGCCATTACTGGAAAAGTAGAAGAAATTCAATTCAATACAATTAATTTAGAGGGAGCGCAGAATGATGAAGAAACCTTTTTCTAAATTATTTGGTTTAAAGAATAAAGATGACATTGTTGGTTATATTGAAGAGGATCATAATAATAGCGTTGAATCTATTCACACTGAGCGTATTGTGCCAAACCGTTATCAACCAAGACAAGTATTTGAGCCAAATAAAATTAAAGAACTCGCAGAATCTATAGAAGAGCATGGTTTGTTACAACCGATTGTCGTACGTCCAATTGAAGAAGATATGTTTGAAATTATTGCAGGTGAGCGAAGATTTAGAGCCTTACAGAGCTTAAATAAGACGCACGCAGACGTTATCATCAGACAACTAGATGATGAAGAAACAGCGGTCGTCGCACTCATTGAAAATATTCAACGTGAAAATTTATCAGTGGTAGAAGAGGCAGAAGCCTATAAAAAATTATTAGACATCGGTGGAACAACACAGAGTGAGCTAGCCAAAAGTGTTGGTAAGAGCCAAAGTTTTATAGCTAATAAGTTACGCTTATTGAAGTTAGCGCCGAAAGTAATAGAACGTTTACGTGAGAATAAGATAACAGAACGTCATGCACGTGCAGTGTTAAGCCTATCAGAAGCAGATCAAGAAACATTAATTGAAACGGTAATTAGCCAAAAATTAAATGTTAAGCAGACAGAAGCACGTGTTAAACAAAAAATTGGTCCTGAAAAGGTAAAAGCACAAAGATTTCAATTTGAAAAAGATTTAACCGATGCGCGTGAAGCGGTTGGTAAGAGTCTTGAATCAATTGAGCAAAGTGGCATTAAATATGAACATCAAGGTAAAGATTTTGATGATTATTATGAAATAAAAATTAAATTATTCAAACACTAATTATAGTGTGAGTGGCCTACCGATGTAAGCATGCGGTAGGCCTTTTTTTGTTGAACTATAATCAAATAATAACGCCTAGATAATTGAAAATAAGCGTAAGTAGGTATGTATAAAAATTTTATAAAAAAATTCTGCAATATTGTGAAAATATAGAATTTATGATTAAATTGAGAAAACGCTTTCATGTTAACTTAAAGGGGGATGCTAACGTGATTACTTTTATTGTAGCGATTTTATTATTGATCGTCGGTTATTTTACGTATGGTAAATACATTGATAAGATGTTTGGTCCTAAGTCATCGAGACCGACACCGGCATATAATCAAAGGGATAATGTTGATTACCTACCGATGAAAACTTCTTCCAATTCATTGATTCAATTACTTAATATTGCAGGTGTTGGACCTATATTTGGACCGATTATGGGGGCACTTTATGGACCGGTGGCATTTATTTGGATTGTCGTAGGTTGTATATTTGCTGGTGCTGTGCACGATTATTTAACCGGTATGATTTCAATTAGAAATAAAGGGGCACACTTACCTGAACTTGCAGGTAAATTTTTAGGTCAAGTCATGAAGCATTTTGTTAATATTTTTTCGATTCTATTATTGTTGTTAACAGGTACAGTATTTGTGACAAGTCCTGCATTATTACTACATAATCTAATGGACGGACGTATTGCACTAGGCATCATTATTTTTGCAATATTTGTATATTACATACTTTCTACAATCTTACCTATTGATAAAATTATTGGACGTATATATCCGATATTTGGTGCGTTGTTATTAGTAAGTGCTGTGGGAATTGGTTTTCGCTTAATTCAAACGGGTGCACCGATTCCAGAGTTGAATTTTAGCAATATGCATCCAGATGGCGCACCGATATTCCCATTGTTATTCTTTACGATTACTTGTGGTGCTTTATCAGGCTTTCACGCAACACAAACACCGATTATATCTAGAACTACGAATAAGGAAAAGAATGGTAGATTTATCTTTTACGGTATGATGATTGCTGAAGGTATTATTGCCATGATTTGGGCTGCAGCAGGTATGAGCTTGTTCAATGGTTACGATGGTTTGAATGACGTATTAGCCCGCGGTGAAGCTGCATTGGTTGTAAGTCAGGCTTCTCATCTGTTACTAGGGTCAGTCTTCGGTACTATTGCAGTGTTAGGTGTTATCGTATTACCTATAACAAGTGGAGACACTTCTTTCCGTAGTGCACGTATGATTATTGCAGATTATTTAAATTATGGTCAACGAAGTATCGTCAAACGTATAATTGTTGCAGCACCATTATTTGTGATTAGTTTTGGATTAACGCAAGTTGATTTCACAATTCTATGGAGATACTTCTCATGGGCCAATCAAACGACGGCTGTTGTTGCTTTATGGGTAGGTGCCATGTATTTATTAATTGCGAAAAAGAATTTCTGGGTTGCAGCGATTCCTGCAGTGTTTATGACATGGAATATTTTTAGCTATATTTTAAGTCAGAAAATTGGTTTAGGCTTGGATTTGAATTTAAGTTATGTGCTGGCGTTTATCTTAACAATATTATGTATTGCTTACTTTGCTTATCAATATAAGAAAATTACAGCAGGCGCTAAATTTGAATTAGACTATAAGATACCCAATCAACAAACAACATAATTAGTGTTCAAAATATATAGGGATGAGACTTTGTAGAGATTACAATTGTCTCATCCCTTTTGGTATGTCTAAGGGTTGTCTTAAAAAAGCTGTTATAAAGGGGTGTAAAAACATTTAGACAAAGTAAAAAGTGCAGATGTTAACAAACTTTGATAGTCTAATAATGAAATAAATCATAATCTCTAATTAAAGGAGTAGAACAAATGAATCTAGGACATCAAATTAAGTATTTTCGACAACGTGATCATCTATCTCAAGAAACTTTAGCTGAAAAATTATTCGTTTCACGACAAACAATTTCTAATTGGGAGAATGATAAAAGTTATCCAGATATACATAATTTATTGATGTTAAGTTCACTGTTCGATGTTTCTTTAGATGACTTAGTCAAAGGAGACGTGGAGATTATGGAACGCAAATTGAAAGAAAATAGACTTAATGTATGGACACATTTGATGATTTGGCCAATGTTACTAGGGGCAATTTTAATTGGACCGGCAATGAATTGGTGGGGGAATGTCGGACTTTTGGTAGAAGTAGTGTTACTTGGAACGGGCATTGTAGCATCGATTATGCTAGATCGTTTGAAAAAATCATATAACATTCAAACGTATGATCGCATTGTGGCATTTATGAATGGTAAGGATCCAAACGAAGTACGATCTACTAAACTAAGAGGTAGAATGACTTCAATTTATAGTTTCGTGTGTGTCGTTGGTGCTTTTATAATAGTTTTATTAGTGAGTTTGTATTTATTTAAATAATATAAATTAAAAAATGCACCTCTCAGTAATGGTTGAGAAGTGCATTTTATATTATTTGTACTTGTAATATAAGTATAAAATATTTGATGAGACTAAAAAATTCATAAAAATAGACTCATAATTACAAATTTGAAAAACAAATATTAAAAAATGAAATTATGCACTTGAGGTTAACGTTGCGTAAGGGTGTAAAGTGAGATTTGTCAGGAGGTGACATATGGAATACACAGTTAGTAAATTAGCTAAAATTTCTGGTGTGAGTAATCGAACGTTACGTTATTATGATCAAATTGGATTGCTTAAACCAGCGCGTATTAATGAATCAGGTTATCGAATATATGGACAACGGGAAGTAGATTTGCTTCAACAAATCGTATTTTATCGGGAATTAGATGTAAGTATTGACGAAATCAAAGAAATTATTCAGCAACCTTCTTTTGACCAGACGCAAGCTTTGGAAAATCATTTTTATAATTTAAAACAAAAACGCGCACGACTAGACCAAGTAATCAAAACTGTTGAAAAGACGATTGCAAGTAAGAAAGGAGAAGTTATCATGCAAGATAAAGAAAAATTCGAAGGATTTAAAGCACAAAAAATTCAAGAAAATGAAAATAAATATGGTGATGAAATGAGAGCATCATATGGAGATGAAACAATTGATCAAAGTAACCAAAAATTCAGCAATATGACTGAAGCGGAGTATAAAGATTGGCTTGAGTTAGAAGAAAAAATTAAAAATTTGCTTCCAAAAGCATGTGAAACAGGAAATCCTGCATCAGAATTAGCACAAGAGCTAGCTGAGAAACATAAGCATTGGTTAATGTATACGTGGACGGATTATTCTAAAGTGGCACATGCAGGATTGGCAGAAATGTATGTAGCCGATGAAAGATTTGCAGCATATTATGATAAACATGCTAAAGGTGGCGCTCAGTTTTTGAGAGACGCAATTCTTATTTATGTCGGTCAAGATCAAGAATAGATGATAGATTGAAAAATTACAATGTAAAAATTGAACGAAAAGCATTATATAGAGATACTTTCTTTTATTTAGAGACACTACGCAATTGTAATGATCAATTGGTAATTGGTCATTAACAAAAGTCCCCATACTACTCCCATAGTAAGGGGAGAGTTTTGTATGTATTACTGATAATATTTTTTGAATGATTTATAGTTCCATTAGGAATAATACAAAGTTGAGGGTTCGATAGTGTTTTACAGATAATAAAATAAGTGATTTAAAATTATTAGACACTAATTTGAAGCGATGAGTAAGCATATATATTAGTATTAGGATATAGCATCAAATAGTTTATATATGAAATTTAATATTATCAGTGGAACTTTGTATATTTAGTGAAATTAAATAAGGATTGGTGGTTATAATTAATAATGTTAGGTTTACGTCACAAAATGAAAAGCTACTAAGACAGATTAATGGAATCAATCATAGTAATATGAAATTACTCACATTTAAGTATATGCTTCCTTTCAGAATTCCAGTTAACAATGGAGAAAGTTTTATAGACGATAGAGAAAGAACTTTAATAAAATTTTTAAATACAACTGGAAAAATTGAATATGGAAATCGTCTTCCGATTCCTTTCGAAGAAAAAAGGAGTATAGTAGAATGTACAACGATTTTAGATAAACGCAGTTTCGAAAAGGTATGTCAATTAACAGTAGAATCTGATAATGAAATTTCTCGAATTTTTGATTTACAACTTTCAATTGTAAACCATTTTATCAGAATTATTATGGTTAAATTTCATTATCATAACATTTTTCAAGTTGCTAAAGGTGACATACAAAGTATTCCACTATATAAACCTTGTAGAATTATTAATGGAGAAATTGAAAATTTTGAAATAAAACCTTTTTTTATAAAATGGTCAGATAAAATTTTAGAAGATCAAAATAGGAATTTGAGTAATAAAGAATTAGGTGCTATTTTTAGATATTGGGATGCTTATAAAAATTTAGAAAGTATGATTCCTAGTGAAAAGATGCGAATGGGGGAAAGGTATTTTTATAAAGAAGACTATAATAATGCAATAATTTACTATCAGACTTCTCTTGAAACTTTCATTTTTAATTTTACATATAATTACTATAAAATTAAAGAAAAATTAGATAGCAGTGATGCCCAGAAAAAATTGTCTTCCTATAAAAACGTAGTATATCATCATTTTATTCCTAAATTAAGTGAATTACAGGTTGATTATAGTGAAAACATTAAAATATGCATTAATAATTATTTTGATAATTATTATGATATGAGAAACAATATTATTCATAGAGGAGAAAAATACAACAAAATTAGTTCTGAGAACTTTACTATTATTGTGAGTGATATAATTAAATTAGTAACATATGGTATGAAAAATGCAGTTGAAAATGAGTTCACTCAGTATTTTAATAATAATTATGTAATTAGCAGTAATATCAATATTAATGAAATAATAAGTAAATATAATTAAATTTAAAATAATAGGAGTAAATATGACTACAAAAAAGCAACACTACTATCCAAGGTGTCTGTTGAAACGCTTTGCAAAAGAAAATAAAAAAGTACATGTATATATACGTCCTTCGCATAAAGAACAAGTGATGAGTTACGAGAATATTTGTGCAAAAAATTATACTTATGAAAGTGATGAAGCAATTGATAATGTTTTAGAAAATAAATTATCATACTATGAATCTAAGATTGAACCTATCGTAGATTATATTCTAAAAAATATTGATTCAAATACATTAAAGATTTCAAAACAACAACAACAATTCTTATTTGAATATATTTGGTTGCAGTACCTACGGACTGATGCTGGAAGAATTAATTTTATTTTACTGAATGAAAATATATTTTCGTACGAGCCTAGAAGTAAACCAATAGAATTAAAAGAGATAGAAGAAAATAAAGAAAAAATAAAAAAATTTAATTGGATATTTAAACAAGGAGATAATTTAGAAAAACTATTAAAACAATTTAGGCAGCCAATAACTATGAAATTTCATATTGCGACAAGTGACAGAAATTTATTAACAAGTGATAACCCCGTAATAGGGACTGATAATTGGGCACGGATAATGATACCTATATCCCCTAATGTTTGTATTGTTTTTCAAGAGGATTCATTAAGTAGTACAAAAAAATTGAAAATAAAGTTAGATTCAGAAAAAATACAATATTTAAATAAAGCAACAATTAATACTGCTAGTTATTATGTTATTTCGCAAAAACCTTTTAATATTACTGAAAGTATGTACATTTATAATCGTTTTAAAAATGAAAATTGGAAAATTGGTAAACCACATTCACCTTTATAATTTTGTATATAATTAAATTTAAGTTAACCAAAATGCTCCCATGATATCCACCGATATCATAGGAGCATATTTTGGTTATTCTATTTTTTTACCAGTGCTACAGCCATCTTTAATGCCGCAAGAAGGACATTTGCCTGCTTTAGATTTTTTCAAAAAACGTGTGAGCGTAAATACGGTATAGCTGAAAATAGCCAAAATGATTAATATGTTTATAAGTATGGTCATAATATCACTTCCTTAAATAAATAGGTGTCCAACTTGATAGAAAATAAAGGACAAGACATAGGCTGCGACTAAGGGATAAGCGACAGCAAGCAGTGTCCATTTCATAGAATAAGTCTCTTTGCGAATCGTAGCGACTGTTGATAAACATGGTATATACAATAATATAAAAATCATAAATGCATACGCAGATAGTGGTGTGAATTGATTTTGAATAATATTCACTAAACCAGATTCATCAGATGCGTAAATGATAGCCATTGAGCTGACGATGACTTCTTTAGCCAGGAAGCCAGGAATCAATGTTGCACCGGCTTGCCATGTCCCGAAGCCTAACGGGGCTACTAAAATAGCGAAGAAACTTCCGATGGCATGCAAGAAACTATCATTAACATCCACATTGAATCCACTTGGTCCAGTGTAATTTAATAACCAAATGACAACAGAACCACCAAATATAAAGGTACCTGCTTTTTTGACAAAGCCTTTCGCTTTCTCCCATGTACTTCTCCAAAGTGTCTTAACAGAAGGTAGACGATAGGTTGGTAATTCGACGATAAATACGGAATCATCATTTTTCAAAACAGTTTTTGTCAAAATCACACTTGTTGCAAGCGCGACAATAATACCTAGAACGTATAGACTTAGCACAACTAGAGCTTGATTATGTGCAAAAAAGACTCCTACAAATAACGCGTATACAGGTAAACGGGCAGAACATGACATAAAAGGTGCGATAATAATCGTCGTTAAACGTTCTTTCTCGCTTTCAATACTACGTGCGGCCATAATACTCGGCACGTTACACCCAAATCCGATGATCATTGGAATAAAGGACTTTCCACTCAAACCAAAGACTTCCATAATTCTATCCATTAGTACGGCAATACGTGCCATATATCCAGAATCTTCGAGTAATGAAATAAAGAAGAATAGAACTAATATCTGAGGCACAAATACAATAACGGCACCTACACCTGCAATAATTCCGTCTGTAATTAAATCTTGTAAGAATGGGAATAAGCCGATTGCTTCCATAATAGATTTAACACTATCCGTTAGCGTGCCCCCTATAAATTCATCAATTTGATCTGAGATGGGTGTACCGACCCAGGTAAACGTTATTTGAAATATGAGCCACATAATACCTAAGAAAATAGGAATACCGAGTATTTTATGTGTGAGTAGTTTGTCTAAACGTGAAGAAAAATATTGACGTTCTTCATTTGGATAAACAACGGTATCTTGTAATAAATCTTCTATATAATAATTTCGTTTTGTTTGGATATGCTCCCTTATTGTTGATGATAATGAAGCGGTTAATTGCTTGTGCAAGGGTGTTAAACGACTAAGTAAGTCATCGCTAAGTAATTCTATGACTTTAGGATTATCAAGTAAATATTGTATAGCTATAAATCTAAATTGTCGTGGTTTAAAGTCACCATATTGTTTTAATAGGTTTACAATTTGTGTGATTGTTGATTCAACATTTTCACCATAATTAATGTGTAAAGGTCGATTGTTGGACAAATGTTGGTCTTTCAACGCTTCTAATAGTTTATGCGTACCTTTACCATTTCTTGCGATAATCGGAAGCATTGGCAATTTCAGCTTTTTCAGTAAGGCATCTTGATCGATGTGAATACCACGTTTTGCAGCAACATCTATCATATTTAATCCAATAATAATTGGGGCGCCTAGCTCCATCAATTGCACAGTGAGTTGCAAATTACGTTTCAATTGACTTGCGTCGATGATATTAATCATGCCTGAATATCCAGAATTTAATAGGTAATCAGTTACTACGGTTTCATCTTTTGAGATTGGCGACAGTTCATAAATTCCTGGTAGATCTACGAGGTCACCAGCTTGTTCTTTAAGACGTCCGACCTTCTTCTCAACAGTTACACCACTCCAGTTACCAACATATTCATATGTGCCTGTTAATGCGTTGAATAGTGAGGTTTTACCTACGTTTGGGTTGCCTAAGATACAGTAATTATTAACCATGAGCTTCCTCTAGAAAAATCTGACATGCATCACAGCCGCGAATACTTAAGTTTTGGCCATTGATTTCTAAAATACAAGGCCCTTTAAACAAACATTTCTGCTTAATTTTTACATTAGTTCCTTGATTGAGTCCTAATGCATTGAGCCTTTGAATCATGTGTTTGTTTTGAATGTGCATCGCTTTAATTTTGTAATTTTTGTTTAACTTGCCAGTCTTTAAATTCAACATATCTATCACTCTTTCATAATAATAATCATTATCAATTATATAGTTAGGTTTAGCACAATAAAAGTAGCGTACATATTGAAATTGTGAATGTTTTGTTAAATGTTTTTGAGAGAATCATGCATTTTAAATGCAAATTAAATTATTATTTATAAAAAGTAGTTCGAACACATGAGCATAGTTATTGAATTTATTTTGATGTAATATTACACTTAAAGCGATAAAACAATTTAGCGAATGCTTAAATATAGTCCATCTTAAAAGTTTTAAGCCTGTGAGTGAAGCAATGTGTAAAGAGCCTGTCATTACATGTTGTTAAAAAGAGGAGGGAGTCATATGACAATTCGTGAAAATAAACGTATCAAAGTGAAAAGGGTGAATGAGACACGTTCAAGCGGTATTTCAATGATGATTGAAGAAGGTGGTCTAGGTGCGGATCAATATTATCAAATTGAAAAACAGAATGCGAAGACATCAGAAGCACATATACACCAATTTGAGCATGAAGTCAGTGAGAAGGATAATGTTGCTCTGATTGATTTATTAATTGTGAATGCACAGGAAAGTACAAATCGAGAGTATAATGAAGCATTAAAAGTCATTCAGTTAGAAGTGTTGAAGCGTATGGAGTGAAATTATATTTGTAATTAGCAATTGAATGAATAACTTAAATAAACTAGTAATGAAAAAATTCACTTTTATTGTACCAATCAGTACAATATGATATATTTCACTTGAAGTAGGTGAATATGATGAAGCAAGGAAGACCGCAAGCATATCGTCGAGAACAAGTACTGGCATCAGCTCAAGATGCTTTTTGGCAGCGTGGTTATAGTAATGTATCTACACAGCAGCTTTGTGACGTTACAAATTTAGGTAAAAGCAGTCTATATCATTCATTTAAAAATAAGCACACACTATTTATTACTACGTTAGAAGCGTATGTTGATGAAGGTATAAGAATACAGCGTGAAAAAGTCTTGAATAATCGCTCAATTAAAGAGGGCATTGATGCACTGTTACAATGGGGAATTGATAATGATTTTAGCGATGAAAATATTGAAGGCTGCTATATGATTAATTCGTATTTAGAGCGTGGCAACCTCGATATTGAAGTTGCGAACTTGATGAAAAGAAATATGGATGCCATTAAGACTTTGATTTCGACCGCTGTTGATAGGGCGAAAGTTCACAATGAATTACGGGAATCAGTTTATACGTTAGATGAACTAAAAGATAAATTTTTAATGGACTATTTTGGTTTTCGTTTATTAAATGCTATTGATAGTGAGACAACTGAAACAGCAATAAAAAGAAAAAACATGATTATAAAGGCTATATTTAAATAGCCTTTATAATTTTAAATAATTGTGTACTGTTTGGTACAAAAAGGAGAAATTATGAAAAAATTATGGGTTCTAACATTGGTTGTTTTTGCTACGATGACATCAGAACTATTCATTTCTGGATTAATGAGTGAAATGGCACATGCCTTTAATGTATCAACATCACAAATTGGTATGCTCATTACTTATTATGCACTTGCAATGGTTATTGGAGGTCCAATTATAACAATAGCATTTATTCGAATGAATCCTAAAAATTTACTAGTTGGTGTAACATTAATATTTTTTATTGGCCAAATTATAGGTGGACTGACATCTAATTATTTGTTAATGGTTATTTCGAGAATCGTAACGGGTGGTGCAGCTTCTGTTGTAATTGCTACATCTTTAAACATTGCTTTTCATCAAGTATCGAAGGAAAAACAAGGTGAAGCATCCTCTATTGTTCTTTCTGGCTTAATGCTGGGTAGTATTATTGGTCTTCCTCTAGCAACTTTTGTTGGTCATACATATGGTTGGAAGATAAGCTATATTTCGATTGGCTTATTAATTTTGATAGGATTTATAATGGTATTAATATTTATTCCTAAAGTTCATATTGAACAAGACGTCAATGTATTAAGTGAATTGAAGTTATTGAAATCTAAATCATTATGGTTTGCCTATTTAACAGCATTACTGATTATAGGGGCAACATTTGGTGTTTCAAGTTATTTTGAACCTATACTTACAAAAGCTAGTGTATTTACGACTTATCAATTACCAATGATTCTTGGAATATATGGCATTATGACGCTTATAGGGAACTTTGTAGTTGGTAAGTTAGGAGACAAATATACGTTTGCTATTTTAAAAATAGGAATTGTACAAATGATTATCGCGTTTATACTTTTAATTATTTATATTGATAATGCAGTTATAGTCATTATTGCAATTATGCTATTTGGAATGTCAGGTATTTCCTTAAATCCTGCTACTGTTGTAAGGGTGATAAATATCTCAGGTGGAAGCACAATCGTTATGACATTTTTAAATTCAATGATTACATTGGGTGTCGTTGTCGGAACTGCGATTGGTAATTTGACGCTAAGTATAGGCTTACCTATTACGAGTGTGATATATAGTGGTGTTGTTTTATCAGTATTGGCATTATTTACTGTCTTATATGTAAAAAAATAACCGTCAATTATAAGTATTAATAATTGACGATTATTTTATCATTGTTTGAACAATTGACTTTCAAATAGCTGGTTCATTTATACGCGCGTACAATGTTAACCGTTAAACGTTAACGGATCTGGGCCGATACGTTTATCTTCATTTAAAGCGTCGATGCGCGCAATTTGGTCTGATGTTAGAGAGAAGTTGAAGACATTACTATTTTCTTCTATTCTATGTGGCGTCACTGACTTTGGTATTGTAACAACGCCGTGCTCTATATTCCAACGAATGACGACTTGAGCTGGTGTTTTACCAATTTCATCAGCGATGGTCTGAATCGTGTCATCTGTAAGAATTTCGGCATTCATGAGTGGTGACCATGATTCCATTTGTATGTTTTCAGTTGCGAGATAGTCACGTAAACTTTGTTGTGTTAAATATGGATGAAATTCAACCTGGTTAATCACTGGTTTAATTGAAGCGTGTGCTTTGAGAGACTCTAAATGTTCGATTTCAAAGTTGCTGACGCCGATGTTCTTTACTTTTCCTTCATTGTATAAAGTTTCCATGCCGTGCCATGTATCTATCATTAATGCGTTATCTGTACCTGGCCAATGCATGAGATATAGATCCAAGTAGTCTAAACCTAAATTGTTGAGCGAAGTTTCATATCCAACACTAACTTGCTCTTTGCCATAATGCGTGAGCCATAATTTTGAAGTAATAAATAAATCACTTCTTTGGATACCTGCAGCCGCTATACCTTCTTGAATACCACGTCCAACCATTTCTTCATTTTCATATATTAAAGCAGCATCGATACTGCGGTAGCCTTTGATAATGGCATGTTTAACGGCTTCTTTTGCAGTATCGTTATTTTCAACTCTAAAGACACCCAGACCCAGTTGAGGCATAGTATGGTCATTATTAAATGTTATATATTGCATGTAATTGACTCCTTTATTTGAAAATTAATTGCTTTGTCATTGCTATGCACGTCATTGTATACGCATATAAGGAAAAATGTAAGTACGCACTTTGAAGTAACCATAAAAAATCTCTATCATTCTCCAAAATAAAGCCTTTATAAAATTAGCTTCAATAATTCTTTCTAAAATAGCATATACAATAGATTCAAAAATCATTATACTTAACAACGTATTTGTTTTAATAAAAGCAAGGAGAAATATAAAAATGAGTTTTTTACATAGAATCATGAGAAAAGAAGACGTATCACAATATCAAAATAAAGATGCCCATTTAGAACGTACATTGCGTGTTAAAGATTTCTTAGCACTAGGTGTAGGTACGATTGTGTCTACTGCCATTTTTACATTGCCTGGTGTGGTAGCGGCTGATCATACAGGACCTTCTGTAAGTTTATCTTTCCTAGTTGCCGCAATCGTCGCAGCTATGGTTGCTTTTGTGTATGCAGAGATGGCAACAGTGATGCCATTTGCAGGTTCTGCCTATACTTGGATTAGCATCTTATTTGGAGAGTTCTTCGGTTGGATTGTTGGTTGGGCATTAATTGCAGAGTATTTGATTGCGGTATCGTTTGTGGCTTCAGGATTTTCCGCAAATTTAAGAGGACTGTTAGACCCCTTCCATGTTACTTTACCCAACGCATTGTCTAATTCATTAGGTACAAATGGCGGTATCATGGATCTCATCGCAGCGGTTGTTGTTGTGATTACAGCATTGTTATTATCTCGCGGAACGTCTGAGACTGCCCGCGTTCAAAATATTCTCGTTGTGCTTAAAGTGCTCGCGATCGCATTATTTATCATTGTAGGTTTATCCGTTGTAGACATCAGTCATTATGTACCGTTTATTCCTGAATATCATGAAACGGCAGCTGGTGCTTTTGGAGGCTGGCAAGGTATTTATGCAGGAAGTTCAGTGATTTTTGTAGCATATATTGGTTTTGATTCAATTGCTGCAAACTCTGGAGAAGCAATTAATCCACAAAAAACAATGCCAAGAGGTATTTTAGGGTCTCTACTTATAGCTGTTACTTTATTTATTGTGGTTGCACTTGTATTAGTCGGTATGTTTGATTATAGTTCTTATAAAGATAATGCTGAACCTGTTGGTTGGGCATTGAGAATGAGTGGACATGGCACTGTCGCTGTTATTGTGCAAGCTATTTCAGTCATTGGTATGTTTACCGCACTTATCGGTATGATGCTTGCTGGATCAAGACTACTCTATTCATTTGGTCGAGATGGAATTTTACCGTCTTGGTTAGGAAAATTAAACAATAAAAATTTACCGAATCGTGCACTCATTGTATTGTCTATCGTGGCAGTAATCATTGGCTCAGTATTTCCATTTGGATTTTTAGCCCAACTCATATCTGCGGGTGCATTAGTCGCATTTATGTTTGTGACGATTGGTATATACGCGTTACGTAAACGCGAAGGCAAAGATTTACCGTTGCCAGCATTTAAATTGCCGTTGTATCCAGTTATGCCGATTGTTATTTTTGTATGTGTATTTGCTGTATTTTGGGGATTAAGTGGCCAAGCGAAAATTTATACATTGATTTGGTTTATCATTGGTATTGTGTATTATTTATTTTATATATTTAAGACACGTAAACAGTAATTTTAAAATGAATAATTAAATTTAAGATAGGCTATTAAATGTTCTAAATAGAATATTTGATAGCCTTTTTTCACATATATAAACTATATAATATACTTTTAGTATATAAATCGATACAATTAATATGATTCTAAATGAAAAAGGGGGATTATGATTTTGGATATTAAACTGATTGTTACAGATATGGATGGAACTTTTTTAGATAGTCAAAGTCAATTTAATCATGAAGCGTTTCAACAGTTAAAACAAAACTGTGAGGCATCACATATTAGATTTGTATTTTGTACGGGAAAACAGTGTGAACGAGTAGAAAGTATTGTCGGAGATCTATCAACAGACACATTCATTGTTGGTGATAGTGCCACTAGAATTAAATATAATGGTGAATTTATTTATAATGCGACGATTAAAAATGAAAAGGGACAAGAACGGATTCAAGCGATTTCTGAAATTGATCCGAACCAAACAATTATTGGTTGTACAGCTTCAAGTGCATATGTATTGAATACAATTTCAGAAGTAGAAAAACAAATTGTGCATGGTTCATATCAAGAAGTTACATATGTTAATGATTTTTCAGAAGTAGAAGAAGACTTTTTAAAAATTACAGTACATGATGCTCAGGAAAATTGTAAAGTGACTGCACATCAATTAGCGCACTTTGAGTCTGAAGTATATATTGTAGCTTCAGATGAGGCATGGATTGATATTGCAGATTTAGGTGTGAATAAAGGAACGACCATTCGTCGAATACAAAGTTTGCTTCAAATCAGTCCAGCTGAAACAATTGCATTTGGGGATGGATTTAATGATATAGATTTATTTAAGGCTGCCAAATATAAAGTTGCTATGGATAATGCTTATCCAGAACTAAAAAAAGAAGCGAACCTCATAGCTAAAAATAATGATGAAGATGGTGTCATTCAGACGCTTAACTTGTTACTTGGATTTCGTTAAACAAAAGAGAAAATAATTTCAATATTAGACGGTAGGACGCCTTATTCATAATGATTTACGTAATTCAATAGTGACATTTTAAAAAACATATTAAGTCTTATTATTATATAATTTAGTCTATTTTATCGAGAGCGAGTCAGAACTTAATTCTGTTTCGTTCTCATTTTTTGTTATTAAGACAGTGGGTAGATTGATTTTTAAAAAATAAGAGCTAAATGTATGTTGATAACTTAAGGCATAGCACAATTAATAGTCACTTAATGCTATTTCAAAAATTGATTCACTTTAATTTGTAAAAATACAAATTTTTGCATAAATTTCAAAAATGATGTTATATTACATGTAAGGGCTTACATTTTATGTTAAAGGAGCGCATTTTTAATAAAAAAAGCATAACTTAGATTGGATAAAATGAAGATAGGAGTCACATATATGAAGATTATTCCATTTTCAGAACTGAAGTACATCATTAGTAAAGGCGATGTTATAGCTCTCGCCGCCTTATCAACGGCTAATTTACCAGCTGAGATACTCAAAACATTAGTCGAACTCAATGATGAAGATGAATCGTTTACAGACTTTACGGTGATGTTAGCGAATGATATTAGTGATTACCGTGGCGATAGTTATGATTTAGATTCCCTAACAACAAGAGGTATGATTAAGCGATTAATTACAAGTATTATCACGGCATCACCTGAAACGATTAAAGCAATGCACAACAATGAAATTGAAGCCTATTATCTTCCACAAGGTGTCATTGCAACACATTATAGAAGTACGACCGCTGTATCACCTGGTATGATTACTAAAATCGGTTTGAACACCAATGTAGATCCAATGTATTCAGGTGGCAAGGTCAACATGGTGACAAGGGAAGATTTAGTTTCTCGCATTGAAGTGAATAGTCAAACGTATTTACAGTATCATTTTCCAAAAATAGATGTTGCCATATTAAGGGGTACTTATGCAGATAAAGAAGGTAATATCTATATGACACATGAAGCGCATCTTGGAGAAGGCTACAGTGTGGCGCTAGCAACGCATCATAATCAAGGTACAGTAATCGTGCAAGTTAAGGCTATTGTACAACAAGGAAACTTTAATCCAAGCGATGTATTTATTCCAGGAAAGCTAGTAGATTATGTTGTAATAAATACGGATTCGAACTTGCATAGACAATTGATACAGACACAATATGAACCAGCATTATCAGGATACTATCAAGTCACTAAAATGCAAGAACCATACTTAGCATTTGGTACGCGTAAAGTGATATTAAGACGTGCGGCTCAATTTTTAAAAAAGGGTGACGTTATCAGCATTGGCTTTGGTATCAATAATGAATTATCGAATGTCTTACTGGAAGAAAATGTCAATCACTTAGTACAACCCAATATTGATACGGGTGTATTTGGTGGATGGCTTAGCAGTGGTAAACACTTTGGAATGAATTACAATTTGAGTGCGAGAATGAGACATGAGCTTACTTGGGATTTTATTTACAATAATGGACTCGATGTTGCATATCTCAGTTTTGCGCAAGTCGATCAATATGGCAACGTCAATGTTTCTCAATTTGGAGACAAGATGAATGGTTGCGGGGGTTTCATAGATATCAGTCAAACAGTCAAACGTATCGTCTTTTCAGGTGCAATGGTTGTTGGGGGTCAACTATCTTACGCAGATAATAAGGTAACAGTTACCCAAGAAGGTGAAATTTCTAAATTTGTGACCGAAGTGAAGTGCATAGATTTCAATGCCGATTATGCCACCAAGTTGCAACAAGAAGTTTATTTTGTAACGGAGCGTGCAGTATTTGAATTAACAAACAAGGGGTTGTTGTTGATTGAAATTGCACCAGGCATAGATTTAGAACAAGATGTCTTAGCACAGATGGCCTTTCGACCTATCATTGCGAAGAATCTCAAAGTGACGGAAAACGATATTTATCAAAATAAATGGGGTGGTTTGAATCATCTGTTGAATTCGGAATAGCATATTTTAAATAAGGGGGAGAAAATATGAACTACGACTGGATTAAAACAAGAGCAACGTTTGATGCACCCAAAGCTGCAGTCATTGATCCATTCAAAGGTACGGAATGGACCTATCAAGATTTAAATATCAGGGCAGAAAATTTAGCCAATTATTTACAAGAACAAGGCATTCGTCGTGGTGATGTTGTCGGCATTTTTACACCGAATGATGTAGCAATCTTGGATTTGTTATTCGCTTCATTCAAAATAGGTGCGGTATATTTACCGATTAATTGGCGCTTAAAGACACAAGAAATCGAAAGTGTAATTGCTGATTCGAAGGTCAAACTCATCTTTTACGCTGAAAAACATCTATCTAGTTTAGAAGGCATTGCAGATACATTACTTCATATGGATATCGATTCACAAGCATACGATGATATCGTTGATCCTTCGCGTCATCGTCCGTTCCAAACGGTGAGTGTTGAAGGGAATGAATTAGCCTCTCTGATGTATACGAGTGGTACGACAGGTTTACCTAAAGGCGTCATGTTCACATATGATGGCTTTGTAAATAATCCTATCAATACAGCACTCACGTATAAAATTAATGCCACATATACGACAATCATTTCAACACCAATGTTTCATGTTTTAGGCTTTAATGATTTGACGTTACCGTTGTTGATGGCAGGAGGTACGCTTATCATACAACGTTACTTTAATGGAGAACAGTTGAATGATTTAATGGCACAGTATAAACCTAATTTTTTAATACAAATACCTACGATGTACTATGCGATGTTAGTTGCGGAAAATTTTGACTTGAAAAACTTTGAAAATATCGAGTTTCTAGTTCAAGGTGGATCTGCACCATTACCACTGGTACAAAAGCAATTTCTGAAGATGGGACAACCTATAATTACTGGTTATGGTCTGACCGAGTCTCCTCTAGTCTGCGTGAATACGCCTGAGAATAATGCGCTTAAACCAGCGAGTATTGGGCAACCTGTAATGTTTTTAGATGTCTGTATCTTTGATGACAACTTTGAAGTGGTGCAGGTAGGTGAAATCGGAGAACTGGGCGTGCGGGGAAATAATGTAACACCTGGCTACTGGAATAAACCAAAAGAGACAGCACAATCGTTTCATGGAGAGTACTTTTTAACTGGTGATTTAGCGAAAATAGACGAAGACGGAGATATTTATATCGTTGATCGACGTAAAGAAATGATTATTACGGGTGGTGAAAATGTCTTACCTTCAGAAGTTGAGGCAGTCCTGTCTGAGCACCCACTTGTCGCACAAAGTGTAGTCGTTGGTTACGAGAGTCCTAAATATGGTGAATCCGTTGCTGCTGCTGTAGTGTTGACGGAAGATGATCCAAATTTTGAGGGAAAATTAGATGCGCATATGAGAACACATATCGCAGGTTATAAAATTCCAAGGTTATATCTCAAATTGACACATATGCCATTGAATTCTACTTCGAAGGCGGATAAGTTACAAATTCAGCAGTTTATGAATGAAAAAGCGCAAGACAATCAAACATAGAATTATAACGAACCACAAGAAGTAATTATGAGTAGATGTATAAAAATATGTAAGAGAGAAAAAATTTTAGAGATAAATGTAAGCGCTATCATTTTGAATGGAGGTCTTTGCTTATGCCAACAAAAGCAGAAATAATTAAAACTTTGTACCCAGAGGATATTTTGAGTATTGCCAACGATTTAACGGAGGGAGAAGTAACTTTATTAAAGCAATTGAACGATATGTTGGAAGAGAACTATCGAGATTCGGTGAACAAACATTGGTTAAATGCTACAGAGCCAGAAGGATATTTTGAAGCTTTAGGTAAATTGAATTATTTTCAAAATCCACTACTGTTTGAGGGGCGTGAAGGTGAAAAAACACCAAGTCAATTATTCCAATTCTTCATGTCATACACAATTGCTAAATTTGATGTCTCACTCGCAACATTATTAGGTGTACATCAAGGTTTAGGGCACAATTCATTCTGGTTTGGAGGAAGTAAAGAACAACAAGCGTATTACTTACCTAAATTACAGTCACACGAGTTGCGCACATGTTTTGCTTTAACTGAGCCTGAACACGGATCGGATGTTGCGGGAGGTCTTGAAACCACTGCAAAACGAGACGGAGATCAGTGGATTATAAATGGAGAGAAAAAATGGATAGGAGGAGCGAATGTTGCCGACGTGATTCCAGTCTATGCTGTAGATATTGAAACGGGTAAACCTAAAGGCTTTATCATAGAACCCAATCAATCAGGTGTTGAAATTGACATTATTGAAAATAAAATAGCACTTCGCATCGTACCAAATACTAATATACGTTTAAACAATGTGGTCGTCAAAGAAGCACAACGCTTACAAAATATTAATAGTTTCAAAGATATTGCACGTGTTTTGTATTCAACACGAGCTGGCGTAGCTTATATGGCAACAGGTGCTATGGCAGGTGCATTAAAAGCGACCACAGATTATGTGACTAAGCGGAAACAATTTGGTAAAGAAATTAGCAAATTTCAATTAATACAAGAAAAATTAGCCATGATGCAAGGTAATTTAGCACAAGCTATGGCAACGTGTGCGCAACTGGCACGTATGCAAGCAAAAGGTGAATATGATGAAGTTGCTACATCAACGGCTAAAATGATGAACGCATTGCGACTCAGAGAAACGGTTTCAATGGGACGTGGTATTCACGGTGGTAATGGGATTTTAGCTGGTGAATATGATATTGCGAGATTCTTTGCAGATGCTGAAGCCATTTACACGTATGAAGGCACACATGAGATTAACGCACTAGTCATCGGTCGTGCACTTACTGGTGATTCTGCATTTATCTAAGAATACATCGACTTCATTAAAAAAATGATGCAATAAATTTGGAGGTTTTAGTATGACAATCAGAAAAGCAACGGTCTTAGGTGCAGGAACAATGGGTAGCCAAATTGCCGCACTTCTGGTCAACGCAGGATTAAAAGTAAAATTATTAGATATTGTGATAGATGACAATGAGCCCAATAAGATTTCAAAAAAAGCATATGACATCATTACTAATCCGAAACGGCCGCAACTATTTGATTTATCTTTTGCATCGAATCTGTCATATGGCAATTTTAACGATGATTTAACTGGAGAAGATGATGCAGACATTTATATAGAAGCAGTTAAAGAAGAAGTGGAAATCAAACATCAAGTTTGGAATAAAGTGAAAGATGTGGCTAAAGAAGATGCAGTATTTGCGACAAATACATCAGGTATCCCAATCGAATCAATCGCAAATGTTTTTGACGATAGTGATAAAGCAAGATTTTTCGGTATGCATTTCTTTAATCCACCGCGCATCATGAAATTGGTCGAAGTGATTCCAAATAGTAAGACGGCACAAACAGTCATTGAACGAGTACAATATTTTGCTGAAGATGTATTAGGAAAAGGGGTTATTGTTGCCAATGATGTGCCTGGTTTTGTAGCCAATCGTGTAGGCACACAAACGATGAATGACATTATGTATCGCGCAGAGTCGCAAGGCCTTTCGATTACCGAGGTGGATGCTTTAACAGGGCGTGGTATTGGTCGTCCCAAAATGGGCACATATGGTTTATCAGATTTAGTTGGCTTGGATATTGCTTTAGCAGTGACTCAAGGGATGCAACGTATTCCAGAAGAACAACCATTTTTCCATGATAATCAATTAGCCCAAAAATTAGCCCGAAATGGTGCTTTAGGAAACAAAACGAAACAAGGCTATTATAAAAAAGTAAATAAACAACGATTGGTTTTTGATCCTGAACAAAACGATTATGTTGAACCCCAACAACCACAATTTGAAATACTTGGTCAATTTAGTAAAGATTTAGCTAAAAATTTAGAAGTTATCTTTAACGCACAAGACGATGCAGGTGTATTTTTATGGGAAACACTAAGAAACAACTTCTATTATTCAGCAATTAATGTTCCTAAAGCTGCGACTTCATTCAAAGACATTGATCGCGCGCTCGTGTGGGGTTTTAACTGGAAACAAGGACCATTCCAATTATGGGATTCGATGGGCTTTGAACGTGTGAAATCACGTATGAAAGAAGAACTTGGACAATTACCTGATTGGATAGAACAACGTAACGAACCATTCTATGCACAGGGTGAAACAATCGAACGAATTACACCAGTAGATGACTACATTAATGAAACACTGTGGAATAGAACAGATTCTAATTTATCAGTAGCGTATAAAGATCAATTATTATTGAAATTGCAAAGTAAAAATAATGTGATTACGGATGGATTTTTAGCAGATTTACTTGAAGCTATTGATACGCTTGAACAATCTGACTATAGTAGCATGGTTATCTATGCAGGTGGTGCCAACTTCAGCGTAGGTGCCAACTTATTCCAAATGAAACAAGCGCATGAAGAAGGACGCGTGGTAGAAGAAGTTGGCGCGGCGGTTGAGCAGTTACACTATGTGTTTGCGAGATTGAAATACGCAGTGAAACCTATCGTCACGGCTGTACAAGGAAAAGCATTAGGTGGTGGCTGTGAACTAGTACTGCATTCACCGATTGTAGTTGCAGCAAGTGAATCATATATCGGCCTCGTTGAAACAGGTGTTGGGCTATTACCAGCAGGTGGTGGACTTGCAGAATTATCTGATAGGATATTACGTACAGATCATAAAATGGATGATAAACAGAAGTCTATTACTGATATATTAATGCAAATCGGTTTCGCAAAAGTATCCACAAATGCGTATGAAGCGGTGAAATATCATTATTTAAGAACTACAGATACGATTATTTTAAATACAGAGAAACGTGTGGAAGTTGCTTTGAACAGAGCACGCTATGAGTCTCAAACGAACTATATGCCAACACCTCAAGTACGATATATTGCGTTAGGTAAAGACTTTAAAGCATTAGCTGAAGGACAGTTGGACGCGCAACGTATTGGCCATTTTATCAGTGATTATGACTATGAAATCACATTGAAAGTTGCGGAAGTATTAGGTGGCGGAGACATTCCGCGTAACACCTATATCAATCAAAGATATTTGCAAAAACTTGAAAAAGAACGCTTCTTAGAATTGCTACAAAATAAAAAAACTTATGACCGAATCACTCATATTTTAGAAACAGGGAAACCATTACGAAACTAAAAATGAAATACAACAAGGAAGGGTGAGTTTAAATGCGAGATGCATATATAGTAGCTTATGGACGTTCAGCAGCTGGTAAGGCTAAAAATGGAGCTTTGTTTCATGAAAGACCAGATGAAGTTGCAGCAAAAGTATTAAAAGGTGTCTTAGAAAAAGTTGATGGTTCATTTAAACCAAGTATGGTTGAAGACGTGATAGTCGGCAATTCATTTCCAGAAGGGTTGCAAGGACAGAATATTGCTAGAACGATTGCATTGTTAGCAGGTATGCCAAATGAAGTGCCAGGACAAACCGTAAATAGATATTGTTCTTCGGGACTTCAGACAATTGCACATGCAGCAAATCAAATCTTAGCTAATGAGGCAGATATACTTGTAGCTGGTGGTATTGAGTTAATGAGTGCTGTGCCAATGGGTGGTAATGAACCTACGAACAATCCTATTTTACAAGATGAAGATGCAGGTGTTTCCTACCCAATGGGACTAACAGCAGAAATGGTAGCAGAGACATATAACGTATCAAGAGCAGACCAAGATGCATATGCGGTACAGAGTCATCAACGTGCAGCTGTGGCACAACAGGCGGGCAAATTCGATGATGAAATTATACCGATAGAAGTGAACACAGTTTCATATAATGATGAGGGTCCTGTTATAGGGAAAGCAGTGTTTGATACTGATGAATTAATTAGGCCAGACACGAATCAAGCATCATTAGCGAAATTACGAACGGTATTTAAGGCTGACGGCACTGTGACGGCAGGCACCTCAGCACCACTTACAGATGGCGCAGGATTTGTAGTACTCATGTCTGGTGAAAAACTAAAAGAATTAGGTGTAACACCTATTGCACGTTTTGTTGGATTTAAAGCAGTCGGTGTAGATCCTAAACTCATGGGTATTGGTCCAGCCTATGCGATACCGGAAGTGCTTAAACAAGCCAATTTAACGGTAGATGATATGGATTTAGTGGAATTAAATGAAGCATTTGCCGCTCAAACATTAGCTTCAATTAGAGAAGTAGGGTTAGATATGGATAAAACAAATGTTAATGGTGGTGCCATTGCATTAGGGCATCCACTTGGAGCAACAGGTGCAATGTTAGTCGGTAAACTACTATCAGAGATGAAGCAAAGACCAGATACGAAATATGGTATGGTAACGATGTGTATCGGCGTCGGCATGGGCGCAGCAGGTATCTTTGAATATGTCAGAGCGTAGATGATACGAATGAAGATATTTAATAGTAGATAGTACGACAAAAAGTCGCATTAAACGTGATCATGTTTGATCCAATTAATGCGGCTTATATTTGTTTATGTGAAGATGTGCTACGTTTGATTTCTTAATCGTTGTTTAGCAGTTTGTGTTGCTTGATTTACAGGTTGGTTACCAAAAGCTTTACCTAGGCCAAAATCTGGCATATTGATATAAATATTTTCATATTGATTGGTATCGACATTATACGTTTCATGATAAAAGCCTACAGCATCGTTATTTTTCAATGCTTTAGAGAATTTACGCCAAGCTTTTAAGTGGGTAGGCATTCTAGAATAACTCAGCAGTTTTTCATTGTCTTCCCAATATTGAACAATCATGACGCCACGATATTTGAAGAGCATTTCATAAGACAAACATCCTAGAGATACATCTTTCGATAATTCTTTGAGCATAGGTGGCATTGCTAAGAGAACGGGAAGCCATTTGTGAATTTTGTGCCATTTGTTTACGCGAAGTCCTATCAAAAATACAGTGACAGATTTAGTTGGTAATACAGTATAGCGACCTTGATTCATATTAATCATCCCTTTCGTTTTGAAAGCATATCGTTAATTTCGTCTATATAGCGTTGGTTGCGTCTTTTTTCTATTGTCCAAATGATAAAGTAAACAATTGTATAAATGATAACGAACATGAGTATTGCTGAAATTTTCAAAGGAAACCATCCAGCTAGTATTGCTAATGGGAACATAATAATGAGCATGAGACTAAAGTGCAATAATGTTTGCGTTAATAGTGCTTTGTTCGTATTTGAAAAAATCAATTCACCAAAGCTGAAAGTAATACCAATTAATGCCCATATGACAACGGAAATACCCATGATTTGCAATTCGGTCAAATGCTCAAAATAGAACTTGCCCATCGTTGATTCTGGAGATACTGGGTGAAAAGCTGTTTTTGCAAATAGTGTCGAAAATATTAAAGAGATCATGACACCTATGGTAATGCCAATAGTTACTCCATTAAATAATCGTTTCATAATTTGAGCGCCTCCTTAATTAAAGGTAAATATCGTCTAGATGAGTAGGTGAAATCACCATTTGTAAATATGATTTCAATCGTACTGTTTTTATTTAATTTTAGCTTATCGATGTAATTTACATTGATAATTTCGGATTTTGAGATTTGTAGAAAGTGCGCATTGAGTTGTGCTTTGACTTCGTATAAACGGTGGGTGGTTGTGTATTGATGTTCAGGTGTCACCATTGTGAGTACTTTATTTTCTATACGAAAACATATGATGTGGTGTTGTTTGATGTAATACGTCTCTTCATTGTATTTTCCGGGAAATAGTTTGCTGTTTGATAATTGATTGATATAGTTTAAAATTTCTGGTAATTGTTCAGTGTCTTCATGACTTTTAATCACAATCGAATCTTTAGGTAATTGATTGTCATATATCATTTTGACTTCCATAGATATCAGGCCTCCCTGTTGAACTAAGTAAACCAAATTTTGTGAGAAATTACTATATAAAGAGTGTATGTGGCTTGAAAAATGAGCTAAGTGGCAAATAAAACTAATAAAATATAAAAATAAAAACCTCGAACAATTGCTAGTGTCGTACTAGTCTTGCTCGAGGTTGTATCGAATGGAATGTTATTAATAAACGTCTCGTTGATAGCGTTGTTGCTTAATCATATCATTCAGATAAGCTTCAGCTTCATCCTGATTATAGTTGCCTTCCATTTTTAGGACGCTGACAAGTGACTGATGCACGCCACTCGCCATCTCATCTTTGTTCCCACATAGGTAAATAGTAGCACCAGCCTCAATCCATTTATAGAATTCAGTACTATTTTGTTCAATGCGATGTTGGACATAGATTTTATTTTCAGTATCTCTAGAGAAGGCTAAATCTAATTTATTTAATATGCCGGTGTGCAGCCAATGTTCTAAATCATGTTGATATAGAAAATCGTGTTGTTGGTTCTGATTTCCAAAAATTAACCATTTCTGTGACTGTAAATTTAAGTGTTCACTTTCCTGTAGATAAGCACGATAAGGTGCAATGCCCGTACCAGCACCAATCATAATCACTGGTGTGTCTGCGTCTTCGGAAAATGTGAAGTTTGGGTTCTTTTTAATATAGATTGGCAATGTCTCTCCAACAGGTGTGCGTTCAGCAAGTTGAACGGAACAGACACCTAGACGCTCGCGTTGATGAGACTCGTATTTAACGACACGAACAGTTAAATGGACGCTAGAAGGATTGACGAGATGACTACTTGAAATAGAGTATTCTCTAGGTGGTAACTTTCTTAATAGCTGTGGTAACATACTCGGTTCTAATGCCACTGGTGTAAATGATTGTATCAGGTCAATCAAATCTCTGCCGTATATATAGTTTTCAACCCACTCAGATTTTTGAATATTAGCATTTAGCATGGGATTACCAAATAATTCCGCAGCTTTTTTCATTAATCCGGGTGTTAGTTTTGAAATTTCAAAGTCGTGCGTTAAAGCATCTTTAAGTGAACGCGTAGCGCCACTGTCATTAATTGGTACAAGGGTTTCTGCATCCCAATTAAGTGTAGCAATCAATTGTTCCACAAGGGCAGGGTCGTTTTGAGGGGTAATGACAATGCTATCACCAGGTTCATATGTTTCGGGATATCCTTCAAGTGATAATTCGAGATGTCTCACTTCACGAGATGCTTCTGGTTCTGTGAGTACAGTATTTTTTAAGACTTCGGCTTGAAAAGGATTTGATTTTGAATAAGGTGCTTGAGGTTCTTCAATTGTGACTACTTCGTCCTCAATATTAGGCGTATCTTCATGTGTATCAGGTGATATTTGTGTTAGCAGTTCAAGCATATCGATGATCCATTGTTCCGCTGTCTCTTCATAGTCGAAATCACAATCGACTCTATCGGCCATTCTATGTGCACCAAGTTGCCCTAAGATGTGATCAAAATCTTTACCTGCCTGACAAAAATCTGGAAAGTCTTGATCGCCAAGCGCTAATACTGCAAAATTAA
Organism: Staphylococcus caeli; assembly: GCF_051413795.1. GTDB lineage: Bacteria > Bacillota > Bacilli > Staphylococcales > Staphylococcaceae > Staphylococcus > Staphylococcus caeli_A. The sequence continues at coordinate 65,662 of NZ_JBOIRQ010000005.1, forward strand.
CCGAATTTAATTGTGGTACCGCATCACTATGAAGATGGTCGTATAAATCTAACGCATTAATCGGTGGTTCACCAACACCTTGTGTCGAACAAATAATGAAAAGATGTTCAACCTCTGGCAATGAATCTCTTGGGAAATCATCCATATCCCAAAGATGTACTTTAAAGTTTTGTGTTTTTAATTTTGATTCAAATGTTTCTGCAATTTCTTCCGCATTACCCGTTTCAGTACCGTATAATACATGCACTTCTAAAGGCTCAGATTCAGTTGATGCCGGTGCGATATTTGGCTGTTCAGTAGCCGTTTCGGCGTCAGTTGCCGTATTTGCCACTGCATCTTTATTTGTAACAGGTTCGTTCCCTGATGTTGATACATTTGGATTGAGCAGGTAACCACTTAACCATTGTTGTTGCTCTGTTGTTAGCATTGGTATTAGTTGATTAATGAGAGCTAATTGCTTCTCGTCAAAAGGGGTGTTGTCTTGATTCAGTTGCATGTGTGTCACCTCTATTTATTATATTTATATAGAAAATAGGTAGATTAACCCCTACGATAAACTATATTGAATTTTATTGAATTATAACATTGATTGTATGTTTTTAAATGATACGGATTATCATTTAGATAAAAATCCAACGAATGGCCGATACATTTTAAACATTTAAATATGCCCACATCATAAATATAACGATGCGGGCACTTTTAATATGTTAAAAGGAGAAATAAAGTATTAAGAATGGCTCAAGTTCTTAATTATTATATAATGGCTAGATTTTAATCATAAATATTCGAAATATGATGGATAATACGTTATCAAAGCTTAAGGTTTGATCGCAAATGCACGTACGGGAATCCAGGTGCATCTTTAGGTTTAGGGCTAATCGTGTAGATAATAGCACCGCGACGAGGTAGTTGATCCAGGTTCGTTAGTAATTCAACTTGGAATGTATCTTGACCTAGGACGTAGCGCTCGCCAACGATGTCCCCATTTTTAGCGACATCGACGGATGCGTCTGTATCAAATGTTTCATGACCAATCGCTTTGACTTGTCGTTCTTCGAGTAAATATTTTAATGCATCTAGTCCCCATCCTGGTAAATGGATATCGCCAGCATCATTTTTATTCTCAAAGGCTTCAATATTTGGCCAACGTTTCGACCAGTCACTTCGAAATGCCACAAATGTTCCTGGCTCAATGGTACCGAATTCGGCTTCCCATTGTTCGATATGGGCGCGCGTTAAGATGAAATCAGCATCCCGTGTCACTGCTTCTGAAAAGTCTAAAACAATTAATGGCAAAGCTAACTCTTTCAACTCTAGTTCATGCAAGTAACGTGTATTTTCTACAAAATGAACTGGAGCATCTATATGTGTGCCATACTGGCTAACGATATTCCAATGTTGTACATAAAAACCATCATCCGCAACATTGAACAGTGTTGAGACGCGTGCGCGTTCAAATTCACTAAAGCAAGGTATATGTTCATCAAACGTATGGGTCAAATCGACCCATGTTGATGACTTTAATTGTTCTAATTGATTCCATAATGGATAACTCATCGATATCACCTACAATATTTGATACTAAACAGCTGCTGAGTGTGTTGATTTGCGTAATTTTTCAACTGAATTGACGAGTACGCTTAGCGCTTCTTTCACTTCGTCTTCTTTGCGGGTCTTCAAACCGCAATCTGGGTTTACCCAGAACAATGAGCGATCAATTTCTTGTAAAGCACGATGGATTGCTTCTGTAATTTCTGCTTCTGTTGGTATTCTTGGACTATGAATATCATATACACCTAATCCAATACCTAAATCATAGGTAATGTCTTCGAAGTCTTGAATTAAATCACCATGACTTCGAGACGTCTCGATAGAAATGACGTCAGCATCTAAATCATAGATGGCATGGATGATTTGCCCGAATTGCGAATAACACATATGCGTATGAATTTGCGTTGCATCTGCAACTGATGAAGTTGCAAGTTTAAATGAACGGACGGCTTTTTCTAAATATGCTTCATGATATTCAGAACGAAGCGGTAAGCCTTCCCTTAAAGCAGGTTCGTCGACTTGAATAATTTGAATACCAGCTTCCTCAAGTGCCAATACTTCTTCATTAATGGCTAAAGCAATTTGATCTTGAACTTCTTCACGAGGTAAGTCTACACGTTCAAATGACCAGTTTAAGATGGTTACAGGTCCTGTAAGCATACCTTTGACAGGTTTGTCAGTAAGGCTTTGCGCATATAGCGTCTCTTTTACTGTCAGTGGCTCAGTCCATTTCACATCGCCATAAATAACAGGCGGCTTAACTGCACGTGAACCGTAAGACTGAACCCAACCAAATTTAGTTACTAAGAATCCTTGGAGTTTCTCGCCGAAAAATTCTACCATGTCGTTACGTTCGAATTCACCATGAACGAATACATCTAAACCAATATCTTCTTGTATTTTTATCCAACGAGCGATTTCATTTTTTAAGAAATCTTCATATGCAGCATCGGTAATACGATTATTTTTCCAATCGGCACGATATTTGCGGACTTCTTGAGATTGTGGGAATGAACCAATCGTTGTTGTTGGTAAATCTGGTAAATTTAAACGTTCATCTTGTGCTTTTTTACGTTCTTTGAATGGTGATTGTCTAGACGTACGCACTTTTTCGAAATCATAGTCCAAGTTTTTGAAAGATTGCTCTTGGAAGCGTGCATAGCGTGCCTTCAGTTCGTTATATTTACGGTCGTCATTATCATTAAATAAACGTTTTAATGCATCTAACTCATCAAGTTTTTCTGTGGCGAAGCTCAAACCTTCTGCGACAGACGGGTCTAATGTTTCATCGTCTAACGACACTGGTACATGTAATAAAGACGATGATGGTTGAATAACAAGGTCATTTGTATAATTCTGTAAGGTTTCGATTAATGATTTTTTAGCTTCAATATCAGCTGCCCACACGTTTCGGCCATCGATAATGCCAGCGTAAAGGACTTTATTACGATCTAATGCACCGTCTTTAATTTGTTGAAGATTAAAACCGTGATCATGGACGAAATCTAATCCAAGTCCTTTGACAGGTAACCCATTTAAAAATTGAAGATTCACACGCTCAAAATAAGTTTGAATGACTAAATGGTCGCCTAAACCAGCATCAGCAAAATAATCATAAGCAGCTTGTGTTATTGTTTCATAATCTTTACTGTCGTCAGTCACAAGGATTGGTTCGTCAATTTGAATGTAAGGTGCACCTGCGTCGACTAATGATTGTAGTACCTCTTTATATAATGGTAACAGTGTGTTTACTTTCTCTTCGAATGATTGATGTCCACCTTTAGATAGTGCTACAAAAGTGATTGGCCCAACAATAACAGGATGTGCATCGACATTGAGTGATTGTGCATAATTAAAACGTTCTAGCAAGACGTTGTGATTTAATTTTGGTTCAGCTTTGTCCCATTCAGGTACGATATAGTGGTAATTCGTGTTGAACCACTTGATTAAAGCACTTGCAACATATTCTTTATTACCTCTAGCGATATCAAATAATAAGTCATCATTTACTTCTCTACCTTGGAAGCGTTCCGGAATAATATTAAAAAGCAAAGATGTATCTAGAATATGATCATATAATGAGAAATCACCGACAGGCACACTAGATAAGTTGTAATTTTTTTGTAGTAATAAATTCTCTTTGTGTAAATCTGTTAATTGTTGATTTAAAGTTGTTAAATCATATTTGTTTGCCCAGTAACCTTCGATGGCTTTTTTCCATTCTCTTTTTCTACCTAATCTTGGGAAACCTAAGTTTGATGTTTGAATTGTCATAATATTGCCTCCTGTGTAGTTGAAGTAATTGATTTTGAATAATTTGCTAGTTCTAATGTATAATCGACTTTTTGAAATGGTGTGATTAAGTACAATCCATTAAAGTATTCATGTACGGTGTCGATCAGTTCTTTTGAAAGTTTAAGACTTAGTTCTTTTGTTTTAACTTTATCGTCTTTAACAGCTTCAAATTGTGCGAGTATATCTTCTGATAATTTGATGCCTGGGACTTCATTGTGTAAGAATAATGCATTGTTATAACTTGTGACGGGCATGACACCAATGAATAAAGGTGCATCTATGTGTTTGGTTGCCTCATAGACTTCTTTGATTTTTTCTTTGCTATAGACTGGCTGCGTAATGAAATAATGTGTGCCACTTTCTAACTTTTTCTCTAAACGTCTGACAGCACCGTCTAATTTTCTTACATTTGGATCAAATGCCCCTGCGATGTTGAAGTTTGTCTTTGTCTTCAGCGCATCACCATCTGTGTTAATCCCACGGTTAAAGCGAAGTGCAATTTCCGTTAATCCTTTAGAGTTCACATCATAAACATTGGTTGCACCGGGGAGGTGGCCAATCTTTGAAGGATCGCCTGTGATGGTCAATATCTCATTAATGTTGAGTAATGAAAGACCGAGTAAATGAGATTGTAAACCGATTAAATTACGATCACGACAGGTAATGTGAACTAAAGGTTCGATATCAAAACGTTGTTTGATTATACTTGCCGCGGCAACATTACTGATTCGCACCGTGGCGAGTGAATTGTCAGCTAACGTAACAGCATCGATATTGGCATCATCAAGTTTTTTGATATTTCTGAAAAATAAATCGGTATCAAGGTGCTTTGGCGTATCTAATTCTACAATGATAGTAGGGCGTGACTTTACTTTAGATGTTAGATTTTGTTTTTTGGATGATTGTTCTTTCTGGTTGATATATTTCGTGATTGGAACAACATTTTTTTCTGAAACAGGCTTTAATCCTGTAATAGATGATTTAATATATTGAATGTGTTCTGGCGTTGTACCACAACATCCACCAATCAAGCGTACCCCTTCGTTGATGAGTTGCTCAGCAACTTTTCCAAAGTAAGCAGCATTATCGCTATATTTGAACTTACTATTTTCAATATCCAGTAGACTAGCATTTGGATAACACGATAAAAATGCGTGATTTGGTAACTCGATATGCGAGAATGATTGTTGCATATGGTGTGGACCATGATGACAATTAAGACCGACAATGTCAGCACCACTTTCAGCAACTTGTTGTAGCGCATCATTGATTTCTGTACCATTTCTCAAATAGTTGGTATTCAGTGCAGTAAGTTGTGCAATGACTGGAATATCATATTTGCGTTTCGTCGCTTTAATAATATTTGTAAGTTCTTCTAAATCATAATACGTTTCGAATAAAATGCCATCGACACCAGCTTCGACCAATGTCTCTACTTGGATTTCCGTATGATATTGAATAGATGACAGTTCTAAATCTTCTTGTTTAATTCCTCTGAAACCACCAACAGTGCCTAGAATAAACGTTTCATCATTTGCAGCCTTTTTAGCAATATCTACTGCTGCTTGATGAATATCTTTGACTTTGTGTTCGAGTCCGAAGACTTTAAGTTTTTCAAAATTTGCGCCATATGTGTTTGTCTGAATAACATCGGCACCGGCTTCGATGTAAGTACGATGAATACGTTCAACTTTATCAGGATGCGTTAAGTTGTAAGCTTCTGGACAAGTGTCTAAGCCTTCTGAGTAGAGGATTGTTCCAATTGCACCATCAGCTACTAAGATGTTGTTCTGTAATTTGTCGAGTAGTTGACTCATTGAAAGCCTCCTTAAATGCGTAATTTAAATCTGAAATTAATTCATCAGCGGATTCAATGCCAACGCTAAGTCTAAATAAGCCAAACGTAATATTGCGTGCATCCCTTACTTCTTTTGGAATCGCTGCGTGCGACATTGTAGCCGGATGAGAAAGTATCGTTTCAACGCCACCTAAACTCACGGAAACTAAAGGTAAGGATAGGGCATCTACAAATGCTTGTGCTTTGGTTTCATCTTTTAACCTAAATCCCAGAACAGCGCCGCCATGATGTGCTTGTGATAAATGTAAATCACTATTTCCCGGGTAATATACTTCAGCAATTTCATCGCGTTGGTGAAGTGCTTCATAAAGCTTTTTGGCATTTTCAACGGATTGATTGAAACGAACAGGTAATGTCTTTAAGTGTTTAGCAAGTGTCCAACTATCTTGCGCTGATAAAGCTGTACCAGTACCGTTCTGTAATAAATACAAGGCGTCCGCAACTTTAGCATTGTTCGTAATTGCGACTCCGGCAATGATGTCACTATGACCGCTTAAAAATTTAGTTGCACTATGTACGACAATGTCTGCACCAAGTGCTAACGGCGATTGTCCAAGAGGTGTCATAAATGTATTATCGACAGCGAGTAATAATTGATGATGACGTGCTATATCGGCAGCACCTCTGATATCAGTGATTTTAAATAATGGATTTGAAGGTGTTTCAATATAAATCAGTTTCGTATTATCTTGAATCGCTTGTTCAATTTCTTGTAAATGTGTTGTATTTACTGTTGAAAATTGAATGTCAAAGCGTGTTAATATTTGTTCTGTAAGTCTAAATGTCCCACCATAAACGTCATCGGGAAGAATGACATGATCTCCAGCATTTAATGTGAGTAATACTGCAGAAATCGCTGCGATGCCTGAAGCGTATGCGAATGCATGACTACCGCCTTCTAACTTTGCTAATTTTTCTTCTAATAAAGCACGATTAGGGTTGCCACTTCTTGCGTAATCATAAGGAGCGCCACCGCCGAGCGTTTTTTGATGAAATGTTGAAGAATCGTAAAGTGGTGGGTTGGCAGAGTCGTAATCTATGCCTCTACGTGCATCAAAAATTACTTCAGTTTCTTTGGATAAACTCATGAAATCACCTCTTGCTTTGATTTTTCTAATGCTTGAACAATATCTTGCTCAATATCTTCATAATCTTCAATACCGATAGACAATCTGAGTAAATATTCATCTATACCACGTTTGTCTTTCTCGGCGTCTGGCATATCGACGTGTGTTTGAGTATATGGAAAAGTGATAAATGTCTCTGTACCACCTAAACTTTCAGCAAAAATGCAGACCTTGAGATGCTCTAAAAATTTAGCTGCATTATAATTTTTATTTAAGCGTATGCTCAACATGCCAGTACGACCACTGTAAAGCACTTTTTCAATTGCTTCTAACTGACTACATCGTTCTGCTAATAATTGTGCATTATATTCTGAACGATCCATTCTTAAATGTAATGTCTTTAAACCACGTTGTAATAAATAACTATCGAAAGGTGACAGTGTTGCACCAATCATGTTGTGGAGTTGTCCTAATTGTTCGGCGAGTTGATCATCTTTTACCGTGACTACGCCAGCTAGGACGTCATTGTGACCGCCGATATATTTCGTAGCGGAATGTAAGACAATATCTGCCCCATCTTCCAGTGGTGTTGAAAGGTAGGGTGTTAAGAATGTGTTATCAATAATCGTAAGCAAATTATGCTTCTTAGCTAAGATGTAATAAGGATCTACATCTACTTCAATCATTTGTGGATTTGATATGGGTTCGATAAATAATGCTTTCGTTTGTGATGTAATACTTTGTTTGACCTCTTCATAATTTAGAAAGTCGACATATTTAAAATGAATACCATACTGTTGTTCGTAAAAATCAAAGAGTCTAAATGTACCACCATATAAATCGAAAGATACTAATACCTCGTCGCCAGATTTGAACAAATTACAAATTAATTGAATGGCTGACATGCCACTTGATGTCGCAAATGCAGCAACACCTTTTTCCAATTGTGCAAATGCTTCTTCGAACGTTGAACGTGTTGGGTTCTTCGTTCGCGTATAGTCATATCCTGTAGATGCGCCAAGTTGCGGATGCTGATAGGCTGTTGATAAATAGATTGGATTGGCAATTGCGCCTGTATGGTCATTGGATAATGCGATTTGAGCAAGTTCAGTATTTTTCATAATTGTTAACCTCCTTGTAAAAATAAAAAAGCTTCCGTCCTTTAAACCCGAATAATCGGATGTAAAGGACGAAAGCTTAGCTCGCGGTACCACCTTTGTTTGTTACTTTATCGCTAAAGTAACCTTATCCAGTACGCTAAATTGTTAAGTGCTTCGCGTAGACTGAATGGAGCATCTTAATTCGCAATGTAATGATTGTGCGAAAAGATGATGTGTGGTTAATCCAGTACGCCATTTAACAAAATGTTAATACTGTATCGCTATAACGGGCGATCCCGTTGACACCTCATATTGGTATCAACACTCAAAGGCCATTTTCAAACTTTCTTTCCGTGTCTTCTTTCAGCGTTACAAAGACTCTCTGTGCCAGCAGGGTAAGTTTTACTTTCCTTGTTACTGTGTTTCGAATATGTTTTCGTATTTGATATACACAAGACTACACACTAAAAATTACTTTGTCAACAACTTATCTGAAAATTTAGATTAAACTAATTATTCGAGGTGGTATTTTTAGCTGTTTCAGTGATGTTATAATAATTAAAATGTACCAATGCAAGCAGGCCAAGGGAAGCAGGTGTATGCAAATGAGCAATCATCAAGATCAAAGATTAATATTAGATGCTGATGAAAAAATTCAAAAAATAAATATACAAGCGATTAAAGCGAATCCTTATCAACCACGTAAAACATTTGACGATGAGCGATTACATGATCTCGCAAAATCTATTCAATTACATGGTATTTTACAGCCTATCGTACTTCGCAAGACCATTGCAGGATATAATATTGTAGTGGGTGAAAGACGTTACCGTGCTGCCAACATTGCTGGACTGACTGAAGTACCTGCAATTGTTAAATCATTAACAGATAAAGATATGATGGAACTTGCAATTATTGAAAATTTGCAACGCGAAGATCTTAATGCGATTGAAGAAGCGGAAAGTTATCGAAAGTTGATGGATGATTTGAATTTAACACAACAGGAAGTGGCACAACGCTTAAGTAAATCCAGACCCTATATCGCTAATATGTTGCGCTTACTTAATTTACCCAAATCTGTTTCTATCATGGTTAGAGACGGTGTATTGTCAGGTGGACATGGACGTACGTTATTAGGTGTGAAAGATGCACATCAAATGTTAAGGATTGCTAAACAAGCCTCCCGGGAGTCTTGGAGTGTACGTGAGTTAGAAAAATATGTGACAGCCCAATCTGAAACACCGAAAAGTAAGGCAGATGTTGCGCAAGATGCTATAACGAAACCTAAATTTATTAGACAACAAGAGCGACAACTTAAAGAACAATATGGTGCGCACGTTGCGATTACTACTAAAAATAAAAAAGGCCAAATTACATTTGAGTTTAAATCTGAAGCTGAATTCAAACGACTGATACATCAATTGAATGAAAAATATAAGCATGAATAGAAGGAAACAATATTCACATTCATACGGTTTTGTAGTATAATGTAACCATAAACACAATTGTCATAAGTACATCAAAACCCCCACAGCCGGTCAAAGCTTTGTGGGGGTTTTGTATGTTATTTTTATTCATTATCTTAGTGAATAAATGGAATGCCAAAGAATAAGTAAAAGAATATTAAAGGTGTAATGATTAATATATTGATTAGATTTAATATGTAACTTATTTTCCAAATACTTTTACATTTTTTAGAAAAAAGAAATACTAGTATTGATATCACAAATAATACTATTGAATTTAAAATGAAAAGGTTTAATATATCTCCCCCATACCAACTAGCGGGGGACAAAGGACTAAAGAACATTACTAAAATTATGAAATAATTAGCAATATTGATACTGAACATAAATAGTTTCATTCATAAATCAAACTTTTTCTAATGGTTTTATTATGTATTGTACCATGCTTCATAACTTTCCAAACTACTATGATGTTATAAGTCGAATTTGCAGTTAGAAATAGTCAATTTTTTCCTTACGTGATATAGTGTATAAATAATTTTCAAGACAAAAAATTACGGTATAAGGTAGGTTGGACTTTACATGGATAAGGCTATACAAGATCTTGCAAAAATTGAATTACACTGTCATCTCGATGGCTCAACGAGTGTGGAACTTATTAGGCAACTCGCTAAGGAACAAGATATCGACATCAATGAAGAGAAATTATTTGTTGATAGTAGCTGTGATAGTTTAGATGCATATTTACAGTGTTTTGAAGAGATTTTAAAGGTTTTACAGACAAAAGATAGTTTGCAACGTGCTGTGGTTGATGTTGCGCAACAAGCAGCGCGCGACAATATTAAATACATAGAAATTCGCTTTGCACCTTTATTTCATATGGATAAAGGTTTGACATTAACCGAGATATTAGAAGCTGTTGAAGCAGGTGTACAAGAAGCGGTACATACACTAGATATTCAAATGAACTTATTAATCTGTGCGATGCGTCAACATGATGAAGCAACGAATCGAGCGTTATTTGATTTTATTAAACAAAGCGATAGCAAAGCAGTATGTGGACTTGATTTTGCAGGACCAGAAGGCGGATTTCCTACTACGGCTATTCAAGGTGCTGCTATATACGGTCTAGAGCAAGGATTTAATATGACGTTGCATGCAGGAGAATGTGGTTGTGCGCAAAATGTCGTAGAAGCGATTAAATTAGGCGCGCATCGAATTGGTCACGGTGTGGCGATTAATCAAGATTTAGATGGCTTACAGTTTGTGAAAGAACATGATGCATTACTAGAAATCTGTCCGAAAAGTAATATACAAACGCAAGCGATTACCAGCGTTCACCAGTTAAATATTCCATATTTGATCCAAGAAGACATCCCATTCCTAATTAATACAGATAATCGTACGGTGACACAAACATCATTAAATGAAGAATATAGCTTATTATTACATCACCAATTGATGACGTATGAACAAATTCAATATATTAATCAACGAGCGATTAAATATACATTTTTAACTGATGATGAGCAACAACAATTAAAATTTAAAATGCAGTCATAAAAAAACGTTCAATTTCTTCTGAAATTGGACGTTTTTGAGATTCAAGACATTCACTTAGGATTTAGTATTAGGTTTGATACCGGATGCAATAAATAAACTAGCGCGTTGATTCATAAAAATATGGTCACCTGTATAAAACGTGTGTGTGTTTATATTGGTTAAGCCGTTTTGTTCAAGCACAGCCCGAATATCTGACTGATCAAAGCCATTGTAAACATTTGGATGATCAATTTTTTCATTTTTATCAAAATCGACAAGGATGAGTTGACCACCCTCATTGAGATGCGCACTGAGTTTCTCTAACAAACCTTGATAATTGCCACTATGAAGCAATACCAATGACAAGAAAACGACATCATAAGTCGTATTGACTAGTGAAGTATCATCAGATAGTGCATCGCCGGTCAAAGCTGTGATGGATGTTTTGCCCAATGCTTCGACTTTAGTTCGGAAAACATCAATCATATTGGGTGAAGCATCCATAAGGGTTACGAATTCAAAATGATGATCAATATTTAAGGTTACTAAGCCAGTACCGCCCCCATAATCTAGTAATGAATGGTGTTGGGAGCCCTCCAATAGTTGGTTGGTTTCTTGTGCAATGATTTGTGCCAATTGTATGTTTTTAGGGGTGTCATATTTTTGTGCAATAGCTTCAAAACGTTCTTTATTCAATAGATAAACTCCTTTAGTTATTAATTAATTCCAAAAGTATAATGGTTATTATAGATTCTAAAAGTCTTTAATAGATAATAGCACAGACTAGAATGTCTCACAAATAAATGAGCTAAGTCCAAAGTACGATTGAGTTTGAGCACAAAACTTGGTTTACTATTTATTAATAATTGGAATGGAAGGAACTTAAGACACCATGAAGCAATATTTAAAAATGATGAGTGGTAGCGTCTGTCTCGCGATATTAATGATATGTATTGGCAGTGGATTTACAAATGGCGTGGATGAGGGCGTATACCAATTTTTAAAACATAATATTACACAAGACTGGGCAATTCAATATCTTACAATCATTTCAACAGTATTATCTCCAATTAGTTGTTTGATTTACGTGATAATTTTATTGATTGTTTTATATATGCACGATAGATTTAAATTTTGGTGGTATGGTTTTTGGTGCTTCAGTGTATTTGCGATTGGCACAATTTTAAAATATGTCGTTCAACGCCCAAGGCCTAATGTGATGATTGATGGATTTAGCTTTCCGAGTATGCATGTTTTAAGCATGTGTATCTTTGTCAGTTTAATACTATTGATGAAAAATCATAAAGTGCTACAATGTCTCGCTATATTTTTAGTTATCTCTATCATGATTTCTAGAATTTATTTACAGGCGCATTATTTTACAGACACGATTGGTAGTTTGCTTGTATTGTATATTATGCTTCAAGCGTTAAATATTGGGAAAATGAATGATCAAAATCGTTAAATATAGGTTGACTATAAAAATGGCTGATTTCAGTTTGTATGAAATCAGCCATTTTTATTATGAGATAATAACTTTTAAAAAAGCAGCGAAATAAGCGCAAGGATAGGTAAACCACCTTGCTTTAACAAGATGGACTTTTGGCTCGTCAATGCGCCATATGCTGCTACTAAAATCATGTAAATCAATATGCATGCGATAAATGCTTTTGCATGCTCCGAAAAGAATAATAGATAGAGTAACAATATGCCTAACAGTCCATTATAGACACCTTGATTTTTCATAAGTGTATTTAAATGATTGGTTTGTAATGCTTCCTTAGGCATTTTGAAAAGCTTACTTGTTTTACTAGAAGTTGTGACAAATGTTTGTAATACCATAATGTATAAAAACTCTATAGCAACAAGTAACACTAATACAAAAGATACAATAGTCATTATTTTAGCCTCCATATCATTCGTAAATCTCAATATAACTATATAAAAAAGTTATGAGAAAATAAATATGTAAATTCAATATAATGCTTAAATAGTTCAAATAGTGAATACGCATATCGATAACATAAAATTTTTAATTCTCAAAAATTTCATATAAAAAACATAAAATTAAATTGACAGCGTTTTCACAATCGCTTAACCTTAATATGAATTTAACATTTCATACATAAGGAGCGTATTCATGTTTAACTTTTTAAGTCCACCAAAACATATTGAACCACTAGCATCAGAAAAAGTTGATGATACTTATAAGCGCATACGCTTACAAGTCTTTTTAGGTATTTTCATTGGTTATGCTGGATATTATTTATTGAGAAAGAACTTTTCTTTGGCAATGCCTGACCTGATAGAGCAAGGGTTTAGCAAAGGTGAGTTGGGTATTGCATTATCTGCCGTGTCTATTGCATATGGTATTAGTAAATTTGTAATGGGCACAGTGAGTGATCGGAGTAATGCGAGGATATTCTTAGCTTTAGGTTTATTTTTAACGGCAATTGTTAATTTATTGATGGGGTTTGTCCCATTTTTTACGTCTACGATTTCAATTATGTTCGTCATGCTCTTTCTTAATGGATGGTTTCAAGGTATGGGATGGCCACCATCTGGCCGCGTGCTAGTTCACTGGTATAGCGTAAGTGAACGTGGGTCAAAGACGTCAATCTGGAATGTTGCGCATAATGTCGGTGGTGGGTTAATGGCGCCCATTGCGACTTGGGGCATCTCTATGACAGCATTATATAATTTCGGTTATTTAAAAGGCTTTGAGGGTGTGTTCATTTATCCAGCGATATTAGCGATTGTAATTGCGATCATTGCGTTTTTACTTGTGAGGGATACACCTCAATCACAAGGTTTACCACCAATTGAACAATATAGAAACGACTATGCGACACGTTCTAAAGCAACGTTAGAAACGGAGTTGTCTACGAAAGAGATTTTGTTTAAATATGTGCTAAACAATAAATGGGTATGGGCAATCGCATTTGCGAATATATTTGTTTACTTTGTGCGTTATGGCGTCCTAGATTGGGCACCAACGTATTTAAGTGAGGAAAAGCACTTTGATTTAAAGGCGTCGGGTTGGGCTTATTTTCTATATGAATGGGCAGGTATACCAGGCACGCTATTATGCGGTTACTTGTCAGATAAGCTATTTAAAGGTCGCCGTGGTCCAGTAGGATTTTTATTTATGCTAGGCGTCACGGTATTCGTTATCATTTATTGGCTGAATCCACCAGGTAACGCTTGGCTAGACAACGTTTCACTTATTGCGATTGGCTTCCTCATCTATGGTCCTGTTATGTTGATTGGGCTACAAGCATTAGATTATGTTCCGAAAAAAGCGGCCGGTACAGCAGCTGGTTTGACGGGGTTATTCGGATATTTATTTGGCGCGGTAATGGCCAATATTGTCTTAGGATATGTAGTACAACATTTTGGATGGGATGTCGGTTTCATCTTACTAACAGTCATTAGCGTACTGGCGATGCTGAGTTTCATTCTAACTTGGAATAAGCGTGGTCAAATGTAGTGTTATTCAGATATTAGGCTGAAAATGAAAATATATAGCATACAAAAAGCACGCAGTAGTATAAAAATTAACTACTGTGTGCTTTATTATACCTATTTATGGATTAGGAACATTCACAAAATCTTGTTGATTTAATTGTACAGATTCACCTTGTTGATATAATTTTTCAACATGAAATTCTCCCCAATAACAAAGTGAAGATAAGATTTTACTGAGTGTGCTACCGTATTCTGATAGTTCGTATTCGACTTTAGGTGGTACTTGATCATAAACGATGCGATGAATAATGCCGTCTTTTTCTAATTCTCTTAATTGTTGCGTCAACATTTTTTGCGTAATGTTTGGTATGGCACGTTTTAAAGCGGATGTGCGCATGCGGCCATTATTTTGCAGATGGCACAAAATAACGGGTTTCCATTTGCCACCGATGACATCAATCGTGGCCTCAACACCAATATTATATGTTTTAGTCATGTTATTTGCTCCTTATAGGCACCAAAAAGCACCTATCGTACTTTAAAGTGCGTACTTCCTATTTGTATATGTGTGCATTATAGTAACATAATCAACAACAAATAAGGAGAGAAATGATTATGAATAAAAATAAATTTGCCATCATAGCTTTGGCAATGTCAGCATTTGCGATTGGAATGACTGAATTTATTAGCGTCGGACTATTACCATTAATTAAAGCAGAATTCCATACGACAATACCGTTAGCAGGTTTAACGGTTTCACTATATGCAGTAGGTGTTACGATTGGTGCGCCATTGATTACGCCTATGACGAATAAAATGAAGCGGAAACATCTACTTATTACGATTATGATTGTTTTTATCGTTGCGAATGCTTTGGCAGCATTTTCCACAACTTTCAGTATGTTATTAGTGATGCGTGTGTTATCAGCATTAGTACACGGTGTCTTTATGTCTATAGCTACTGCAATCGCAAGTGACCTTGTTTCACCGGATAAACGCTCTAGTGCGATTGCCATGATGTTCACAGGTTTAACGGTAGCTACAGTTACAGGTGTTCCTATTGGCACATGGATTGGACAAGAATTCGGTTGGGAAGCTTCATTTATAACTATTGCCCTCATTGGTCTAATCAGTTTAATCGTAAATATCGCAACTGTGCCTAATGATTTAAATGAATATGAGCAGGCTTCTTTATTAGAGCAGTTGACTGTTTTTAAAAATAAATCGCTAATGATGGTTTACGTGATTACAGCTTTAGGTTACGGAGGTACGTTTGTCGTATACACATATTTAACAACGATGCTGACAGACATACTGCACTTTGGTAACGATGGTGTCGTGATATTATTAGTCATTTACGGCGTCATGGTCGCTATTGGCAATACATTAGGCGGAAAATTAACCAACCATCAACCGACAAAAGTATTAATAGGTATCTTCTTACTACAAGCCATCGTATTGCTCCTTGTGGGTATCACAATGTCATTGCCAGCAGTAGGTACGATTGCAATTCTGTTAATGGGCTTATTCGCCTTCATGAATGTACCAGGATTACAATTGATTGTTGTATTATTTGCAGAGCGTAAGAACAAAGCAACGACAAACTTTGCTTCAAGTTTAAATATTGCAGCATTTAATATCGGTATTACACTAGGATCTGTCGTTGGTGGTTATGTATTAAAGCATTTTTCAATCACAATGACACCTTATTTCGGATTAATTATGGTATTACTTGCGAGTGCAATGATGTATATGGTTTATAAGGCAGAACAAGCGAAGCAATTACAATTAGCTTAATTGATGCACGATTTTAGTGTATTACTCAAAAAAGATTTTTAAAAAATGTAAAACTACTTTAAAATTCAATTTATATTTGAATTAATCTTTCGTTAAATTTAAAATTATTATAGAGTGATAGGTTTTTAAATTTAACTGAAAGAAGTGAATGTTTATGAATGTAAAAGAACTACTATTTGAAAAATTAGACGCTAAACAAGCAGAAATGGTGAAGCATCGTCGTTATTTACATCAACATCCTGAATTATCTTTTCAAGAAACAGGCACAGCGTCATACATTAAAGACTTTTACAAAAATAAAGACGTTACCGTGACGCAACCAGTTGAAGGTAGTCATGCAATTATTGTTGAAATCAAAGGGAAACATCCTGGCAAAACCATTGGGTTACGTGCCGATTTCGATGCGTTGCCGATTACAGAGGAAGCAGATGTGCCATTTAAATCATTAAATGAAGGTGTCATGCATGCTTGTGGTCACGATGCGCATACTGCATATTTATTAGGATTAGCAGATGCTTTCATAGAAATTAAAGATCAACTTTCAGGAACAATTAAAATTATTCATCAACATGCCGAAGAATTACCACCAGGTGGCGCGCAACAAATTATGGCGTCTGGTGCGCTTAACGATGTTGATGAAATTTATGGTATTCATGTTGTACCCGTAGCTGGACCAGAAGTGATCGGTTTTAATAAAGAGAATGCTTTTGCCGGCAGTTCAACATTCACACTAACAATTAAAGGCTTGGGTGGTCATGCTGCGAGCCCTCATAAGACGCATGATGCATTAGTTGCAGGCACGAATTTTGTAAATACGCTGCAAACGATTGTATCTAGACGTATTGACCCATCAGAAATGGGCGTCATTACTGTGGGTGCATTTGAAGCGCCAGGTGGTGCAAACGTCATTCAGGACAAAGTTACGATTAAAGGCACAGCGCGTTATTTAAATGATGACTTGGAACAATTTATGTATGAAGAAATTGAGAAAGTGGCTCAGAGTGTAGCTGTTGGGTTTGATGTTACGTATGATTTAGATTATCAATTTGGATATCCGGTGCTTTATAACCATCCAAAACAAACAAATCATGTTGTAGATATCTTGTCAGCGAGCAAAGGTGACTATTTTGAACATTTAGTGGAAATTCCAGCAGTTTCTGGTTCTGAAGACTTTGCGTATTATTTAAAAGAAATTCCAGGGACATTCTATATTGTTGGTTGTAAGCCAGAATATATTGAATCTCCATATATGAACCATCATCCAAAATTTGAAGTAAACGAAGACGCATTAATTGTAGCTGCCAAATCACTTGGTGAGATAGCGATTAACAGATTGACGGCAATAGAATAACTTCGAATTTAATGAAAAATTCAAAGATAACTTTCAATAAACAACAAAAAGCACTTACGCCATTCCTAATAGAATTGGTCGTAAGTGCTTTTAAATTATCATTATAAAACTATCGATATTTATAACGTGCGGCGTGCGGGTCTAGTATCATCAGATAGTTTCGCAGATAGAATCAATGCAATCACTGAAATACCCGTAGCAACCATAAAGGTTACGTTTACACCGTGTATAATACCGTCAACGCCATCACTTGGGTTTGCGGATACAGACATTAGTGTGATGAATAAAGCTGTACCAATCGCACCAGCCATTTGTCTGAATGTATTGTTCATGGCAGTCCCGTGTGCGATTAAGTGATTTGGCAATTGGTTGATGGCTAATGTGGTCATTGGCATCATAACCATAGCAATTGAAATCATACGTAAAGCGTTTGAAACGGCAAGATACGTGAAGCTTGTATGCGTTGTGAGCATTGTAAACGGTATTGAAGACACAACGAGTATGAATAACCCAATACGTGCTAACCACGTACCACCAAATTTATCGAATAAATAACCTGTCACTGGGTTCATAAGTCCCATAACGACTGCACCTGGAAGTAACACAAGTCCAGACTCTAAAGCAGAGAACTGTAACATATTCTGCATATACAGTGGCAAGATGATGTTAGTAGCGATTAATACACCAAAGACAAACATACTTAATACCGTACCTAATGTATAAACGTTATAGCTAAAGACTCTAAATTCTAGCATTGGCTCTTTCAGTTTTAATTGGCGACGAATGAAGATGATTAAAGATACAACCCCGACAACAAGTGGTACGATGAATTGTACACTTGCCCATCCAGCTTCACCGACTGAACTGAAGCTATACAGTAATCCACCAAAACCGAGCGTTGATAGAATGACTGAAGCAATATCCAATTTTGGATGAGATGTTTCGGTAACATTTTTCAATAAGAAAATTGATGCGATTATTATAATTACTGCGATTGGGAATACAACGTAGAAGACACTTCTCCATGTAAGATGTTCTACTAAAACACCCGATAAAGTAGGACCTATAGCAGGTGCAAAAGCGATGACGAGTCCAAACAGACCCATTGCAGTACCACGTTTTTCTTTAGGGAATGTTAAAAATAGAATTGTTTGCATGAGTGGCATCATGATACCTGCGCCTGCAGCTTGTAGAATACGTCCGATTAATAACATTGAAAAATCTGAGCCAATCGCACAAAGTAATGTACCCACTGCGAAGATACTCATAGCAGTTAAAAAGAGCTGCCTCGATGTATAGCGTTCGATTAAAAAGGCTGTAACTGGAATCATAATTCCGTTAACTAGCATAAATATAGATTGTAACCATTGCACGGTACTTTCAGATACGTGAAGATCTTTCATAATTGGCGGTAAAGCCGTTCCGAGTAACGTTTGGTTTAAAATTGTAATAAATGCCCCTGACAATAATACAATGAACAAGGGTATTCTTTTTTCGACATGAAAATTGTCATTTGATGTCAAAGCACTCACTTCTTTCATTAAAAATTACACAGTTTTATATTATAGCACTATACTTAATTTAAATCTAAAAGTTGAACTGAGAAAAATTGAATTTGCAGACAAAAATTATAAAAATGAGCATAAATAACAATGCTATTAAGTGCGGCATCAGGATTTTAAGACATTTGTTTCTTATATAAACATTTTACAACTATATGTAAGGAATACTACATGACTTGTGCTGATAATGTCAAAGTAAGAAGTTTGTTACGGTACTTATATTATTACGATAAATTCAGAATATTTAAACTTTATTATATAATGTACTATAATAATGAAGGTATTTAGACATTGGGTTTAAAATCACATCAGCAGATAATGGTTTTGAGCATAAAGCTTTTAAATGAGGAAAAGTGAGGTCTACGATAGATTTAAGATTAAAAAATAGAACTATTGTGGATTTTAATTTAAAGGAGAATATGTAATGAATAAACAAGATTTAATTGCTCCAGACAAATATAATATTGTCAGTGAAATTGAAAAATTTGCGGAGGATCCAACGAAACAAGCATTAATTTTTGAAGATGCAAGTGGTGAAGCACAAAAAGTGACGTATCGTACATTGATTCAAAGAGCCAATAAAGTAGGTAACGTGTTCAAAAAACATGGCTTACAAAAGGGAGATAAGGTTCTTATCATGATGCCGCGTTGCATAGAGACTTATGAAATATACATCGCGGCATTAAAGCTCGGTATTGTTGTGATACCAAGTTCAGAAATGTTACGTACAAAAGACCTGCAATATAGAATTACACATGGTGAAGTTAAAGCGATTGTGGCAGCTGCTCAAGGTATTGAAGAATTCAAAACAGTGGAAGAATACACTGAATTGACGAAATTTATTGTTGGCGGTCAAGCAGAAGAATGGCTAGATGTCGAAGCAGAAATGGCTACCGAAGCGGACACATTAGAAATAGTCGAAACGTCTAGAGACGATGTTGCACTATTATCTTATACATCTGGCACGACAGGTAATCCAAAAGCCGTCGTACACTCACACGGTTGGGGATATGCGCACATGCAAATGGCGCCGAAACATTGGTTGAGTATCACAGAAGATGATATCGTTTGGGCAACTGCAGCACCTGGCTGGCAAAAGTGGGTATGGAGTCCATTTTTATCAATTATGGGGTCAGGTGCAACAGCTTTTGTATATAATGGTAAATTTAATGCAGAGCAGTATTTATCACTATTGGAAAGCTACCAAATCAATGTACTTTGCTGTACGCCAACTGAGTATCGTTTAATGGCCAAATCACCAAACTTGGCGGACTACAATTTAGAACATTTACACAGTGCAGTATCTGCTGGTGAACCATTAAATAGAGAAGTTGTGGAAAAATTCCAGAATCATTTTAACCTCACTGTACGTGATGGCTATGGTCAGACGGAAAGTACACTACTTATAGGTTTCTTGAAAGATACACCAAGTCGTCCGGGCTCAATGGGGAAAGCTATTCCAGGTAGTCATGTCACAGTGATTAATGATGACGGCGCACCTGCAGCAGTAGGAGAAGTCGGCAATATTGCAGTGCCCTTAGACTTACCGGCACTCTTCAAAGGTTATTATAAAGATCCTGAACGCACAGCCGAACCTAGAATTGATTCATATTTCATAACTGGCGATTTAGCCAAAATTGATGAAGATGGTTACTTCTGGTTTGAAGGTCGTAAAGATGACATTATTATCAGTTCTGGTTATACGATTGGACCATTTGAAGTTGAAGATTCGTTGACGAAACATAAGTTTGTGAAAGAATGTGCCGTGGTCGCAAGCCCGCATGAAGTTAGAGGGAATATTGTTAAAGCATTTGTGATTTTGCAAGACGATGTGCCTGCAACAGAGGAAACAGTTAAAGCATTGCAACAATACGTCAAACAAGATGTCGCACCTTATAAATATCCGCGTGCGATTGAATTTGTCGAAGACTTACCTAAGACCAACTCCGGTAAAATTAGACGCATTGAACTTAGAGAAGCAGAACGTGAAAAATCATAATTTAAATGAAGAAACCCCCACGCTATGGTTGTAGTGTGGGGGTTTGTATGTCAATTGAGTTGAGCGAAATTATTGGAAAGCTGCACCTAATAGTGTGAATCCAATAAATACGACAAGGTAGGCAATCGACCATATGATAGCCGATTTCTTAGAAAAGCGACATGTCGCAAATAATAGGATGCCAAATACATAAGCACCAATGAAAGTTTGTAAATTAAATGCGCTTAATATTTTGTTACCTTTATCAAAAATATTAAGACTGGTAATCGAATAGTCGTTAATGGATAATCCTGCAATCCATTGAATAACCAATACAATTAGTCCGATAACACTAGTAATAATCAAATAACTTAAAGTTGCTGAAAAGATAGATTTTGCGCTTGCATCAGACTTCATAATTTTAGCAATTAATAAAAAGATAACGAATGTGACCCCGATACTAAGAATGGCGCCAATAGCACCACCAACGATACCACCAATTTGTGCAATAGATTTCGATTGTTCAATTTCTTGTTCACTTAAGCCAGTACCCTCGTACATTTGATTATAATCCACATTTAGACCAGCAATTATAGCAGCTAATATAACGATGATGATGGTGATAACAAGTTTTAAGCCCCAAGTCGGTTTTTCACGTAAACTTGCAAAATGTGAGGCTAAAGGTAAGTTAGATGATTCCATATGTATTGTTCCTCCTATGTATAACGTTTTCAAAAGTGTAACATGTACTACAATATTTTAAAACACTTCTATAAATTTTTAGTATTAATTACTAAAAATTAATAAAGTTAAAACTAAATAAATATGTTGTAAGTAAATTTAGAACACTATTTGTTTGATATTAATTTTAAAATAAAAAACATGATATTGAATGTATTTTTTATTGTGTCGATGTGATATGGTTTGAATAAGTAAATGTAAAGGCATTCATTTTATAAATATAAATAAAGGAGTGGCATTATGTTACATTATTACAAATTATTTTGGAAAAATGCGTTGAATATCAAAGGTAGGTCGAGACGTAAAGAATATTGGTATCCCATACTTATGAATATATTACTTGCGATTGTCATTGGACTTATTACTTATGCATTGCCCATACCGAGTATCATTGAAGAAGTAGTAGGCTGGATTCTTTATATTCTAGTGACAATTGCGATGTTTACAGTCACGGTGAGACGTTTTCATGATGTTGGAATGACGATGATGATTCCCATACTGTTGTTTGTAGGGACTTGGATCAATAACGCTATAAACTTTATTGATATTGATATTGTGAATAGTTTAGGATCTGCATTCTCAATCATAGCTGTTATTTTAGGTGTTATATACTTGGTGATTTCAATCGTAGGTTTAGTCGTATGTTTTACTAACGGTCAAAAAGAATTTAATAAATACGGCGACAATCCTAAAAGTAATGTGTAGCATTTATTAGGAAAGAGACGAGGCTGGAAAATGAGACGTAATAAAATCAAACGAAAAATGGATAAGGAAAATAAAGAAACAATATTTGGTGTCATATTCGATGTATTTCTAAATACCATTGGTTGGGTAATCAAGCTTATTAAAAATATTATTTCTTAAATAAGTATAAAAAGGGATAAGTATCATGAGGGCACGTAACTACTTGAAAAAGTGGTTGCGTGTTTTTTTATGAATTTTGCAATTTAGTGTATATTTCACAATTCTAATGTAAACTAATTTAAAATATAAGTTTACATTTATGTTCGATTAGTTTTATGATAATTACTAATAGGAATAAAAATTACTTTTAACCAATGGGGAGTGTCGAACAATGAAATTAGCTGAACGCATACTAAATGGTGAAGACTTAACAAAGGCAGAATTTTTACAGATTTATGAAAATCATAATATCGATACGTTGGATTTATTGAATGAAGCATATCAATTACGAAAGCATTATTATGGTAAGAAAGTGAAGTTAAACATGATTTTAAATGCGAAAAGTGGCATTTGCCCAGAAAATTGTGGCTATTGTGGGCAATCACGAGATATGAAGGAAAAAGAACGATATCGACTAGTTGATAAGGATCAAATTATGAGTGGCGCGAAGGTTGCGCATGATCATCATATTGGTACGTATTGTATTGTAATGAGTGGTCGTGGTCCAAGTGACAAAGAAGTAGATCACATTAGTCATACTGTAAAAGCTATCAAAGAAAATCATCCACAATTAAAAATTTGCGCTTGCCTTGGATTAACAAACGAGGAACAAGCGAAAAAGTTAAAACAAGCAGGTGTCGATAGATATAACCATAATATTAATACGAGTGAGCGTTATCATGACACAGTGGTAACGACACATACTTATAAAGATCGCACAGATACAATAGAAATTATGAAAAATAATAATATATCTCCGTGTTCTGGCGTGATTTTTGGTATGGGGGAAACGAATCAAGATGTGATTGATATGGCATTTGCGTTAAAAGAAATAGATGCAGATAGTATACCGATTAATTTTTTACATCCAATTAAAGGAACTAAATTTGGAAATATGAATGAATTAACACCAATGAAATGTTTAAGATTAGTTGCACTATTTAGGTTAGTGAATCCATCTAAGGAGATTAGAATAGCTGGTGGAAGAGAAGTGAACTTGCGCGCATTACAACCTTTAGCTTTGAAAGCTGCGAATTCCATATTTGTTGGTGATTATTTAATTACTGGATGACAGCCAAACAAATTAGATTATGAAATGATAGAAGATTTAGGATTTGAAATTGATTTTCAAACGGATGGTAATGTCAGTTATGAACAAACAAGTGAAATATAATAATATTGTTGGCATTGTTACAATAGTGTTATATAAAAATTTTTAAAACATATTGATTTATAAATATATGATGCTCTATATTTTAAAATGTATAAGTGTGATAGTATGGCACTGAAAATACATTTAAGGAGTGTTTGTTAATTGAAGAAAAAATGGATGTGGATTATAGGGATTGTCGCAATCATTGGATTATTGGCAATCGCATTGATTTTAAGGCAAGTTAATAGTAGCTCAGAGGATAAAGACGGCTACGATACATATAAAGTGGAGAAAGAAAGTCCACTCAATTTAGAGGGGAAAGCCTCTCCGCATGCAGTTAAAACATATAACAATAATAGTCAAATTGGGACATATGTCAGTACACAAGTTGATGATGGTCAATCAGTCAAACAGGGGGAACCATTAATCAATTACGACGTGAATAACAGTAAACGTCAACAGCTTGCTAACAAAGTGGATGAAGCACAGGCAAGTGTCAACGAAGACTACCGTAATATTAATCAAAATCCAAATAATAATGACTTACAAAAGAAACTCACACAAGATCAAAGCGCATTAAGTGAAGCACAACAACAATTAAGTCAACATGATAAGCAAGTCAATGATAGCGTGTATGCTGCTTTTGACGGGAAAGTAGATATCAAAAATAGTGAAAATGTGTCAGACGGACAACCTATTTTACAACTTGTATCGAAAGAGCCTCAAATTAAAACAACAGTTTCTGAATTTGATTTAGAAAAAATCAAAGAAGGCGACAAAGTAAATGTCAAAATTACAAGTAATGGTAAAACGGGTAAAGGTGAAATTAAGAAAATCTCAGAATTACCTAAAAGTTATGAAGAACAATTGGGTGAGTCAAGCGGTGCTAGCGCAGCAAGTGCCGGTGCTGGAGAAGGTGATGAAGGTGCAGGCACAGCGGCAACACAGTCATCTAATCCTGTAACATCTGATCCAAGTGGAGGTAATGATTCAGAATCATCAAAATACACGGTTATTATTGGAGATTTAGACATCCCGGTACGTGCAGGTTACTCTATGGATGTTAAAGTACCATTGGATTCTATAAAATTACCAAAATCTGTATTAACAAAAGATAATAATGTCTTTGTAGTCAATAAGGATAATAAAGTCGAAAAACGCGATATTTCAATTGATAAAGTCAATGGAGAAATCTTCGTGAGAAAAGGATTGAAGAAAGGTGACACGCTCATCAAAAATCCAAAAAATACAATGAATGATGGAGACAAAGTTGAGGTGTCATCATGATAGAACTTGTAGATATCAATCGACATTTCAAAAATGGTGATGAAACCAATCACATTTTGAAGGACATTAATATCAACATCAAAGAAGGCGAATTCATTGCGATTATGGGTCCTTCAGGTTCAGGTAAGAGTACACTCATCAACATTTTAGGATTTATTGATCGTGGTTATGAAGGCGATTATCTTTTTAATGGCGAAAATTATAAAAAAAGTTCGGACAATCACCTCGCAGAAATTAGAAATAAAACGGTAGGGTTTGTCTTTCAAAATTTTAAATTAATTCAAAATAACACGATTTTAGAGAATGTGAGTATCCCTCTTGTGTATGCAGGTATGGGTTCGCAAGCACGTAAAGAATGGGTCATAAGCACATTACATGATGTCGGCTTATTTGATAAAGAAAATCTAGTGCCGAATAAATTATCAGGTGGACAACAACAACGTGTAGCCATTGCACGTGCGATTATTAATCAACCGAAATTTATTATTGCCGATGAGCCTACAGGGGCACTAGATTCAAAAACATCTAAAGATATTATGGAATTATTTTTGAAATTGAATAAGGAACACAACACGACAATGATTCTAGTAACACACGATCGTAAAGTTGCGGATAAAGCAGATCGTATTATTCATATATTAGATGGACGTGTGCAACGAGAAGAGGTGGTTAAATGAAGAACATATCTAATATTTTAGCCGTCTCATTTAAGTCGATTTTGAAAAATAAACGTCGGAATATCTTCACAATGATTGGTATTATAATTGGTATTGCGGCCGTTATTACAATTATGTCTTTAGGAAATGGATTTAAGAAAACGGCAGCCGATGAATTTTCAGATTCTGGTGCAGGCAAAAACTCAGCCATTATTAGTTTCATGACGAGTAGTGGTGAAGGTGCTAAGGAAAACCCGTTCACACAACAAGATATTGATATGATTAAGCAAAAAAATGGTGTCTCTGATGCGAAAATCAAAGAAAATGATGACACAGGTTATTCTGCTAAAATGACTAATGCCCAGAAAAAAGGCGACATCAGTATTTTGAAAAAGAAAACGATGGAGAGCCCTGAAAAAGGTAAAGGGTTTGATGCAGATGACAACGAGTTACGCAAAAAAGTGGTAACTGTGGATGACAAAATTGCTAAAGATGTTTTCAACAAAGATGCGATTGGCAAAACGTTGTATATCGACGGCCAAGGTTTTAAAGTTGTCGGTATAGCGAACGATGCGATGAATCAAAATGCTGTCAATATGCCATCTAAAACGTTTGAACAATACATGAGTGGTCTAAATCAGGATTACCCGTCACTACAGTTGACCATTGCAGATGATGCGAATAAGAAAGATGTCGCAAATAAAGTCGCGGATGATTTAAATAAAAAAGGTTCGGGCGTTGGTAAAGGACAGTATAGCTATAATGATACGGAAGAAATGATGAAAGGTATCAACAAAGTCTTTGATGGTATTACTTACTTTGTGGCAGCTGTTGCAGGTATTTCATTATTTATTGCAGGTATTGGTGTCATGAATGTAATGTATATTTCTGTAACTGAACGTACAGAGGAAATTGCGATTCGACGTGCCTTTGGTGCCAAAGCGCGTGATATAGAGCTACAATTCTTAATTGAAAGTGTGGTACTCTGTGTCATCGGTGGTCTAATTGGTTTGATACTCGGTATACTGATTGCGGCAGGTGTTGATGCTGTGACGCCAGATTACATTCAGAGTGTGGTCAGTCTGAGCTCCGTGTTAATTGCGGTGGGCGTTTCAATGTTAATCGGTATCGTATTTGGTTGGATTCCGGCTAGAGCAGCGGCGAAGAAAGAACTTATTGATATTATTAAATAAGGAAATGCATAGTTTTATAAAAATTGAGTCATATGCAAAATGAACGCCCCTTACGATAAACGTGAGGGGCGTTTTGTGACGAAGTAATTAATCATAGGTAAATTTGTAATCATTATCTGAACATCTTTTCTTTTAAATAATGTGCAGTTTCAATAATTTCATCATAATAAAGTCCTGAATAATCAATATATTATACAACAAAGCGATTTCCTATTCCCACTCTTATTAAGTTAAAAGTTTCTTGAAATATAGGCATATTTTCAATCAGCACAACTGATTATTTTTTGTGAATATTTCCACTACTCAAACGTTTTTAAATTGTCTAATTGACTTCCTGAATTTTGAACTATCTATGATACTCTTTCATATCCTGCAATCATTTAAAGTCAATCCAATTAATAGACATTTATTTTAATAGAGCGTATAAATAATCAATCTACTTTTACACATCTATTTAAATTTCTTTTTTAACCAATTTAAATATTTTATATATATAACTGAAATAGTTATACCAACAGCTATAATAATACTCACAATAAACCATTTATCGTTTATGAAAATATCAACTATTTGACCTAAAGAAATAATAGTAAATATCAAGATAATGATATTTAAAAAGTTTATTTTTGATTCCATCACTTTCTGTTGTTTAGTTATTATATTATTCGAATTTTCAAAGTGTACTTTTTGTATA
The DNA here is from genome assembly GCF_051413795.1 of Staphylococcus caeli. Classification (GTDB taxonomy): domain Bacteria; phylum Bacillota; class Bacilli; order Staphylococcales; family Staphylococcaceae; genus Staphylococcus; species Staphylococcus caeli_A. The sequence continues at coordinate 93,327 of NZ_JBOIRQ010000005.1, forward strand.
AATTCAAACTCTTTATCATCTATAAAATTTTTGTCTAGTTCACTTCTTAGATTATGGGAAGGCAAATATTTTAGTGAGTACCCTTGTATTATGGTCTTTTCTAGTTTATTGAGCCATTCTCTATGTAATGGTGTATCAGTATATGTTGTTTCTGCTAAAAGGTTCAATATAGTTTTCTTTATATAAATATGATTTAATGCAGACATAATAAATGAATTGTTAATTCCTCTAAAATGAGTTTTATCGTTAATGTAATCTTCTTTAGGTATTCCATACTCATTTTTTCCACTTTTTAAATTAATAACCATACGATCGATATTTCCGATAAAAGTAAAATGGCTAAAAGTAAATTGAGTTACTTCTTTTATAAAATAGGAACCTAATTTTTTATAATATGGAGCTGTCACAATTCTTTTGTAATTGCTAATATTACTAGAATTATTATGCATACTGTCATCTATCATAAAAAGCGTATAATATGAATGTTTAGTATCTTGATTAAAGATTATTTCAATATTTTTGACTATTTCTTTCCAGTAATCACTAATAAAGTCATTTATTACACCTTCTTTTATTTCCACTTCTTTATAGTCAATATCTCCATCTTTTAATTTAGGAATTAAAACTTTATCGCCCTTTTTTGCTGTTTCTAAAATATTAAAATTGTCCTCCATTATTTCTAATCTATCTAGTTCATCAGATATTTCTATATAAAAGATTCCTTGATTAAATATTTTCAAAGTAAAATATGTATAAATAGTTTTATCTTCTTTTTCAAATACTATAGGTGCTAAAAAATAAGTATGATAACTAGAGTATGAATCCATAGAAATATAATTGTTGTAATATCCTTCAGACTCCAAAAAATTCCGCCCAACATATTTTAATATTTCTTCATAAAATATTTGCTTTTTAAAGAGTTTATGGTTTTTCAGTGACTTTTCCAAAATTCACTTTACTTTTTCTCTCAAATTTACCAAATGCCACAATCGGAAGTACTTCTCTTATCTTACTTAAATCGTATTTATCAAAAGTTTCTACTGCATTTTCAAAAACATGGTAATGGTATATTCTACTTAAAAATTTAATTCTGTAAATATAGCTATTTTTCTCTATTTTAACAGTCTTTTGCATTCCTACCCACTATGGTGTTATAATGCAATTAACAAATATGATGCAAGCATGATAAGCACCGAGCCCGATAACTACTGTGAATAGTTATCGGGCTCTTTTGGTGTATTGGCTTTGTCGTCGTTTAATTATCTATCACGTTTATTAAGCCAATAAGAAAATAACGTGAGTATAACCCCTACTAGCATAGGAGCTATTAAAGATACAAATATGATGCTGAACATGATGTCACCTCCTTCCATGCTAATTACAGCACAGAAGTAAAACGACGACTTTTATATTATATCACTTGTAAATACATAGTGTATCCACTTCCGATTAGCAGAATTATGAAAATTATTTATAACATAATAGGACAAACTGAGTTTTTATAGAAGTGAATTTTATGATGATTACTCTGTAAATAATTCCATAGTCGATTTCTAGAATAAGGAAAAGTCATATCACGTAATTTAATTATGGAACCGTAATTTCAGCCCCACATTCTTGACAATAACGAATAATAAAGTTATCGTGATAATATTAAATAAAGATAATGATAGTCGTTGAAGGGCGCTTTTATTAAGGTGTGGAAGCTTTAGCAAGATGTTAATAGATAAATTGGCAAATTGAAAAAGTGGACAAACAGTAGCTAAAAGTGAAAATCGTACGGCATATTCAAGTGACTTTAAACATTCCAATAACAAATTTTTTACTTACATATACATATAATAATGGTAGCAAAGCAAATCACTACATACTGATATAAAGTGCGTTGTAATGAAGCCGACAATGATAATAAATCGAGCAAGGTTTATTATAGATTGTCGGCTTTTTTAAATCTTGAGAACAATATATTTCTGCTATAAACAATGTCCACTTTCCAATAAATCTATCGTACAAAGGAGAATCTGATATGTTCACACTACTTGATGTGTCTACACTGTTAACTATATTTTTCATCACTATTATTATTTCAGTCCTCAGTGGAATAATATTTTTAAATAAACGTATACCAGTGGCATATGTACGTATACATATATGTCTCTTAACGTTACCGCCATTCGTCGCATTAGTAGGTTTAATCGGAGCACCTAAAAATATAATGGTAGGTTTATGGTATTCAGATATACTAGCGTGGCTCATGTCATGTTTTGTCTTAATGATTGGCTTAATTATTCAACGTTATTGTGTGCGTTATTTATCTAGTGACAAAAAATATAGAAAATATTTCATGTTATTTACATGCACGACGAGTTTTGCAGCAATAGCTTGGTTAAGTGATGATATGCGCTTGATGGTTGTATGTTGGGGCTTCACATTGGTAGGTTTGGCGCTACTCATGAGTCTCAAAAAGGCGTGGAAAGTGACAAGAGTTGCTACAGTCGTGACGGGGAAATTGTTCTTCTTAGGATGGTTTGCGCTCTTCATCGCAGTGCTTTGGTTAGGTATTGCAACAGGAGAGTGGCGTTTTCATGCTATTTTTACAGAAACAAATTTGAATCAAATTGACGCGTGGTCTAAATTTGGTATCAATCTATTAATTGTATTAGCGGTCATGGTTCCGGCAGCGCAATGGCCATTTCAACGCTGGTTAATTGAGTCTGTTGCAGCCCCAACACCAGTTTCTGCAATTATGCATGCAGGTATCGTGAATGCAGGTGGCATTATGTTGACGCGTTTCTCGCCTATATTTAATGGTGACATTGCGTCGTTGGTGTTATTATTCTTCGCCAGTATCTCGGTAGTGATAGGCGCTGGCATCAGCCTTGTTCACGTGGATTATAAACGCTTGTTAGTCGGTTCGACAATTGGGCAAATGGGTTTTATGTTAATTCAATGTGCATTGGGTGCATATATCCCTGCAATCATTCATTTAATCTTGCATGGTCTATTTAAAGCCACGCTATTCTTACGCTCGGGATCAGCAGTACGTCACTTTAGTGTGCCGAGTCGTGCTAATGAAAGAATGTCTTATCTATGGATCTTAGCTGGTCGTGGTTTAGCATTAGCGATTGGATTAGGATTCTGGTTATCCGCACCTGAGCAAGGTTATCGTTTGGTCAGTGGCTTAATCTTAGCGTGGTCCTTATCTGTATCCTGGACACAGCTCGTGGCATTTGGTGAAGGTAGATTTGGTCGTATCATGGGCTTAATTATCCTGATTGTTGTTGGTGCAGTTTATTATATTGTCCATCACTTCTTTAGCCATGCCTTGCACATGATTGCATTCGATAGTGCGCAGCCGCCGATGTTCACTGTTGTGATTCTCGCGTTGTTATTACTGTTTGGTAGCTTGATGAGTACATGGATTGCACGTCACCGTTCGTCGGTCGCATTTTCAATCATTTATATGTGGATAGTGCGTTTAGGCGATGCGAAAATGGAAACCGTTGAGCGTCATCCAAATTATCTAAAATCGTACATATCTAAAGGAGGACATTAAAATGGGAAACTCTAATTACACATCAACAGACGCATTATATGAAAAAGTGACGCATGCAAGTCGTGTAATTGTACCTTTGTCACCCATTTCAGTGTTCGCTGCTAGAAGTCCATGGGCGAATTTAGAAGACAAGACGTTTGATGAAATTGCACAATGGTTAAAAGATGCACGTAAAGTAGATATGTATCCGCCGCGAATGGCGATTTTACAAGCACATCAACAAGGCGAAATAGACGATACTATACTGGAGCGTCGTTTACAACAATGGCTTGATGATAGGACGTTAACGATACCTAGAGCGGCAGCAGAACAATATGGACGTAATGCTTTGAAATTACAATCATTATCTAAAGCTACAGATTTAAACAAGCAGCTGGATACGTTGGTTGCACAATACAAGGCTAAGGATTCAACTAATGCCATACACCAACCTAGCACGCGTTTAGTACCATTAAAGAGTACATATATTGTTGATCAAAATAATGAAAAACTAATTGATACCGTAGATTATCACATGATAAAGTGGTGCAAATTATATCTGGATGATGCACAGTCTGGATGGACTATGCCCAATCGGGATAAAGGATTGTTTTATGCATGGCAACAACTTATAGTGTATGATCCAGCACTTTCAAAACAGCAACGCGCACGTTTGAAAGATTTGCCTAACAATGCATCGGAATTGATGGATACCGTGTTAACACGATTAGGAATTGCGGAAGCTGATATACAAACATATTTAGAGAATCATTTACTGTCATTACCAGGTTGGGCTGGCATGATGTTGTGGCACGATGAACAACATGATAAAGCACATGATTTAGTATTTTCATATCTTGCCATTCGTCTTGCTATGGAATGGACGATTGTCGCACCTTATTTGCCTGCGTCAGAGCCAGGAGATTTAAGTCATTCAAACGAAAATTATTTGAAATCACACATTCAAGCGTGGTTAGAGTGGGGCGGTTGTTCTGTAGAGGATTGGCAAAGTATGTCAGAGCATGAACAACAAAATTATGTCGCATTTTCTCGCAAATTTAATGATCAATTATGTAGAAAATTATGGTTAGAAGCATGGGAAGCAAGCTATAATCACCAATTAAAAGAGATGTTAGTCCCAGAACAGCGACATGATGCACAAACGAATGTTAGTGATGCGCATATGCAAAACCATACTGAAGTGCAAATGGCATTTTGTATCGATGTGCGTTCAGAACCATTTAGAAAACAAATTGAGTCAGCAGGTCCTTTCGAAACCATCGGCATTGCAGGATTTTTCGGCTTACCTATCGAGAAATTAGAGTTAGGCAGTAAGCATGGTCATCCATCGCTCCCAGTGATGAATCAACCACAACACCAAATTAAAGAATATACCCATGAACGCGAGCCAAATGCGTTTCAACAGCGTAAGCACATATTAGAATCAGTAACTTATACGTTTAAAAAAATGAAACAAAATGTACTTCCAAGTTTATTATTACCGGAATTAAGTGGTCCATGGCTAACGATACAAATGTTTACGCGTAGTTTTGTACCTAAACGTGTAGGTATGGGTATGCATAAGTTCTATGCACGTTGGTTGCGCAAACCTGAAGATACAGCGCTAACTTTGGATTATCAAACGCATCAGCATCACCATTTACATTTGAAGCATGGTTTACCAGTAGGCTTTACAGATACTGAAAAAGTAAGCTATGCACTGCAGGCATTGAAACTAATGGATTTAACTTCAGACTTTGCACCACTTGTTGTGATGTGCGGTCATGGAAGTCAAAGTGCTAATAATCCATATGCGGCTTCATTAGATTGTGGGGCATGTGGTGGTGCGGCCAGTGGATTTAATGCGAAAGTGTTAGCGCAGCTTTGCAATTTACCGGAAGTCCGTAAAGGGTTAAGAGAAGAAGGTATTAACATTCCTGAAACGACAATCTTTGCTGCTGCTGAGCATCAAACTTCTGTAGATGAAGTAACTTGGATTTATGTCCCGGAGCTTACGGAAGTGGCACAAGCTGCATTTGAACGTATTGAAGCGGCCCTACCTGAAATCAGTTATCGAGCAAATCAAAAACGACTCGCACAATTGCCGAATAACAATTTAACAACTCGTGACCCGATTCATGAAGTACATCGTCTTACAAATGATTGGAGTGAAATTAGACCAGAATGGGGTCTAGCTAAAAACGCTGCATTTATCATTGGGCAACGTACTTTAACACAAACCAGTGATTTAGCTGGAAGAGCATTTCTGCATAACTATCACTGGAAACATGATGAAGACGGCCAAATACTGGCGAATATTATCGCGGGTCCAGCGCTCGTTGCACAATGGATTAATTTACAATATTATGCGTCTACCGTTGCACCACATTACTACGGAAGCGGTAGTAAGACCACACAATCCGTGACTGCTGGTATAGGCGTGATGCAAGGGAATGCGAGCGATTTGTTAACAGGCTTACCTTGGCAATCCGTCATGTCAGCCGATGATAAAATGTATCACTCACCGATAAGGTTGTTAATCGTTATTCAAGCACCTAAAGTATTTATTAAGCGTTTGTTGGAAAATGATCCGGTATTCAAACAAAAAGTTGAAAATGGCTGGGTCAGACTGGCTAGTGTTGATGAGCATGATCAATGGGAAGACTGGTCATAGTTTAATTAATATAATAAATGATTGTAAGTAGTATGAGTGTACGTATATTATCGTTATTATTTCCTGGGGAATGTTGCACAACAATGGAGAAAATAGCAGAAAAATGGTACGGTTATCTTTGTTAAAAGTAATTTTCTGATATATAATTTTGGTGCTACAGGAGATGCATATTTAATGAAAATGACCAAAGGTAACTACGAGTCTGAAATCAGCAAAGCAATCACACAATGGGAAAAAGACTTCCTTGGCCGCGGCTCTCTGTCAGTTAAAACGGATATACTGCGCGATATGATTATTGTAAGTTTGCAAGGTGTGTTAACTCAAGCAGAATACAAAGTTTGCGAAACGAATGAAGGTTTATTAACGATTAAAAGAACCCGTTCTAAACTTGTAGAATCTGGCATAGAGGCATTAGATGATATTATTTTGTCTATTACTGGCGAAACCGTCAAAAGCTTCCATACGGATTTGAGCTCTAGAACTGGTGAACGTATTATTATTTTCAAGTTGGAAAATGATTTCGAGAAACAAATTACTGAATAATGTATGACTATAACAGGTGCCACACTTTATACTATTGATACTGATTAATAGATGGAGTGTGGTTTTATATGTGAAGATGTGGTGTTCAATAGTGCTATATATGTTTGTTTTTTAAGCATTATGAACATCGTTGTTACAAAAAATAGTTTAGTAAGTAAAAAATGTTATTAAAACACTTTGCTAAAGACCATATTTTTAATAAACTAGTTAAGGTCGCATATTTTATGGATTTATAAATATATTTTAACGTGCACGTAAATTTAAATCGGAAGTTCGATTTTTTGCAGTGTTAAAATGGTTAAAATAGAATTATATAAGAGTGATTGAGGAGGGAAAACGGTTGAATCAAATTAAAAGTATCCTTTATTCGATTATAGAACCATTAACGAAACCAGAAACATATCAAACCTTATTATCCAATATTATAATGATTATTATTTATGTCGTTGCAGCTTGGATTATTTTGCAGTTTATTAATAAAGGAATTGCGCAATTCTTTAAAATGCAAAATAAAGGTAAAAATGCTAATAAAAAACGTTCTAAAACATTGATATCATTAGTTCAAAATGTCGTATCATATGTGGTATGGTTTATAGTATTGACTACCATTTTAAGTAAATTCGGAATCAGTGTCGGCGGTATCATTGCCAGTGCTGGTGTTGTCGGCTTAGCAGTTGGTTTTGGTGCGCAAACAGTTGTGAAAGACATTATTACAGGTTTCTTCATTATTTTTGAAAATCAGTTCGATGTCGGAGATTATGTTAAAATCAGTAATGGTGGCTCTCCAGTAGCAGAGGGCACAGTGAAGTCAATAGGATTAAGGTCAATGCGTATTAATACAATTTCGGGTGAGCTAACGACTTTACCAAATGGTAGTGTCGGAGAAATCACCAATTATTCTGTAATAAATGGCGAAGCGATTGTAGATATTCCAGTGGCAATTGAAGAAGATATTGATAATGTGGAAGAAGTACTTAACACATATTTTGAAACAATACGCTCAAAATATTACTTGTTCATATCAACTCCAGAAATTATTGGCGTCAATTCTATTACAAATAACGAATTTATATTGAGAATTTCGGCTGAAACGATACCTGGTGAAGGTGCTTCAGGTGGCAGAATTTTAAGAAAAGAAATATTGAAACTATTCAAAGTTAAAGAAATTAAAACGCCGCAGCCAACGATGGTTCAGTACGATGCAAACCAGCAAAATCAAGGTTAAAACGGTCGGAGGTGTTACAGAATGACATCAAATTACGGTTTAAATGATATTGTAGAGATGAAAAAGCAACATGCATGTGGCACGAATCGTTTTAAAATTATTCGTGTTGGTGCGGATATTCGAATAAAATGCGAACATTGTCAACGCAGCATTATGATTCCTAGACAAACATTTGATAAAAAACTTAAAAAAATACTAGTATCTCAGCAAGATACTGAATAATAAGGAGAATAAATCATGGCTTTAACAGCAGGTATTGTTGGTTTACCCAACGTAGGGAAGTCTACACTTTTCAATGCAATAACAAAAGCAGGTGCACTTGCAGCAAACTATCCATTCGCAACAATCGATCCTAACGTAGGTATCGTTGAAGTACCAGACCACAGATTAAACGTTTTAACAGAAATGGTACAACCTAAAAAGACACTACCAACTACTTTCGAATTTACAGATATTGCAGGTATTGTTAAAGGTGCTTCTAAAGGTGAAGGACTAGGTAATAAATTCTTATCACATATCCGTGAAGTGGACGCGATTTGCCAAGTCGTACGTGCATTCGATGATGATAACGTGACGCATGTATCTGGTCGCGTAAACCCAATTGATGACATTGAAGTTATTAATATGGAATTAGTATTAGCTGATTTAGAATCAGTAGAGAAACGTTTGCCAAAAGTTGAAAAAATGGCACGTCAAAAAGATAAAGATGCGGTTAATGAGACACGCATTTTATCAAGAATTAAGGAAGCATTAGAAGAAGGTCATCCTGTAAGAAGTTTAGAATTTACAGAAGAAGATCAAAAATATGTCAATCAAGCGCAGTTGTTAACATCGAAAGACATGTTATACATTGCTAATGTGGGCGAAGATGAAATCGGTGACGATGACAATGAAAAAGTGAAAGCAATTCGTGACTATGCGGCTCAAGAAGATTCAGAAGTAATCGTAATTAGCGCCAAGATTGAAGAAGAAATCGCAGTGCTTGAAGATGAAGATAGAGAAATGTTCTTGGAAGATTTAGGCATTGAAGAGCCAGGTTTAGACCGTCTAATTCGTACGACATATGACTTATTAGGACTTGCTACTTACTTCACTGCTGGTGTACAAGAAGTGCGTGCATGGACATTTATTAAAGGTATGACAGCGCCACAATGTGCTGGAATTATCCATACAGACTTCGAACGCGGCTTCATCCGTGCTGAGGTAACGAGCTATGATGACTATGTTGAACATAACGGTGAAAATGGTGCGAAAGAAGCTGGTAAGCAACGTTTAGAAGGTAAAGACTACATCATGAAAGATGGCGATGTTGTCCACTTTAGATTTAACGTGTAGTTTGTCAGTTTGAATTGTTAAAATATAGAAAGGCGACATCACATGTAATCGTGTGGATGTCGCCTTTTTGCGTCATATTATAAATTTTAAATTTTTTATAGGGAGTTAACTATGAAGTAAACCAATCTGCATTAACATTAGGACCGATATAGTTGGCATCTACAGCTTGGCCTAATTCTGGAGAGTCATAGCTATCCGTATATTGCCATAAAACATGCGGACGGTCGGCTTCCGTTTTAGAATAATTGGCGAACCAGTAACCATCATATTCGTCTAACGCATTCTGTGTATTTTCAAGCATGAAACTTTCATTCGAATAAAATAGCACTTTTTTATTTTTAGCTAATGATTTCATTTCATCATACCAAGCAGAAGTCGTCTCTTCTGTTGTTCCTGATTTAACTGCATTTTCTTCAAAATCATTAACATAGAAACTTGCGTTTGGTGCACGATCATACAATTGTTTTGCTTCATAACGTGCATCATCAGGATTTTCATACATACTATATGAATAAACACCGTAGTCTAAATTATTCTTTTCTAAAACTTTAATATTATTTTTTAATGAAGCATCTTCTCTTTCAGAGCCATATTGTGCACGAATAATGATAAATGGATTGTTTTTCTTCAGTGCTTTGACTTGTTTGCTAGTTAAGTCACCTTGCCATTCTGAAATGTCGATGACACGCTCACCTTGTTGTGTTGATTCCTGTTCAGGTGCTGGATCTGCAGAACGCATTTGTGTGCTACTTTCTTTGGTTGATTTTTGATTATCATTGGATTGATAGGCAGCACCCATAGTCCCTTCTGGATGTTGTGCCGTTTCTGCTGCGCTTACAGTACTTAATGGTACAATTATTGCGAAAATAATGCTCATTGCTAACATGCAACGTTTAATAGTAATAGAAGAAAACATAACTTACTCCTTTATATGTATTAGATTGTACATTTGAATCTTTGTAATGCAACGAGATTCTGTACTCTCGAATGCAAGTGTCATGTTAGTAGAAAGTATAATCATTTACAACCTAATTTTATAATCTATACATTGTTTTATAATTTTTAATATTTTTGTAATTAAAAGTTAATTGCTAGTAATTGATTTTAGTCATATGTATTTTTTGATTGTATTTTAAGATTTAAAAATCTAATGTTTCATATGAAACAAAAGCAAATTTTCAAGACAGATCACGTGTGAAACCCATTGTAAAATGTAAAGACATGTGCTATAATTCTTGATTGTGAGTAATGAAAATTATTCCTTGCTTATCACAAATGATGATGAGCCGCATAGACCACAAGGAGGTGCAATTATACAATGAGAACATATGAAGTTATGTACATCGTTCGTCCGAACATTGAAGAAGATGCTAAAAAAGCAGTTGTTGAACGTTTTAACGGAATCTTAGCTTCTGAAGGATCAGAAGTTTTGGAAGCAAAAGACTGGGGTAAACGCCGTCTAGCTTACGAAATCAATGATTTCACAGAAGGTTACTACAACATCGTTCGTATCCAAACTAACGACAATGTAGCTACTGACGAATTCCAACGTTTAGCTAAAATTTCTGACGATGTAATCCGTTATATCGTTATTCGTGAAGACGAAGATAAGACAAGAAAATAATAGATGGGGGTCGTTTAAATGATAAATAGAGTTGTTTTAGTAGGTCGTTTAACGAAAGATCCAGAATACAGAACAACACCCTCAGGCGTGAGTGTTGCGACTTTTACTCTAGCAGTAAACCGTACGTTTACAAATGCCCAAGGGGAACGCGAAGCAGATTTCATTAACTGTGTTGTTTTTAGAAAACAAGCAGAAAATGTTAACAATTACTTGTTTAAAGGTAGTTTAGCTGGCGTTGACGGTCGCATTCAATCACGTAGCTATGAAAATCAAGAAGGTCGTCGTATCTTTGTCACTGAAGTTGTTTGTGATAGTGTTCAATTCCTTGAACCTAAAAATCAAAACCAACGTCACGCACAAGAAGGAAATAATAATTTCCAAAACTTTGGCGGACAACAATCAGGTCAAAATACGTCATCTTATCAAAACAATAACAACAGTTCATCAAACAATAATCAATCTGACAATCCATTTGCAAATGCAAACGGGCCTATTGATATTAGTGATGATGACTTACCATTCTAATTATATCGAACATATAAATTGAAAATTTTTTAAAAGGGGGCAATTACCATGGCAGGTGGACCAAGAAGAGGCGGTCGTCGTCGTAAAAAGGTTTGTTATTTCACAGCAAACGGAATTACACACATCGACTATAAAGACACAGAATTATTAAAACGTTTTATCTCAGAACGCGGTAAAATTTTACCACGTCGTGTAACAGGTACTTCAGCTAAATATCAACGTATGTTGACATTAGCTATTAAACGTTCTCGTCATATGGCATTATTACCATATGTTAAAGAAGAACAATAATAGATATTGTATCTGAAAACCCCGTAGGCATATACCTACGGGGTTATTTTTGTGTTTTGTGAATACAAACAGTAATTATGCTTGCATATTTTCTTCAAGTTGGCTCATTGCTAAATCATACTTTCTCCACCAAGAGTATTCATCATAATATTCCAAGGCTCTTTCAATTTCCATAATAAAAAATTCAATTGTACAATCTGAAAATATAAGCGGATATGCTAATGTTTCGCCTTCATACCAAAAACCCATGTCATGTATAAACCTTTCCAAATAATTCAACTCCTTAGTTATGTTTCAGAGTAAATAATGAAGCGAAAATTCACTTCTCTATTTTTTCAATACCAATAAACAAAGCAATGATGACTTGAAATAACATAAGAGGTACAAAAAAAGAAAAAATTAAACCAAATATAATCAATAGAACATATATGTCATCAATTTTATATTTACCGAATTTCATAAACTCCCTCCAATTTAAGCTATATTATTTTTTCTTCTAGTTAATTTAGTTTTGGATTGTCATCAATTTTCATAAATCGATTAGTAGAAGTTTTGCCCATACCACGTTCGCCATCCATACTAAAAAAAAAATAGCCAGTTAGGTTATTATAAAAACTAAATCAATCATCATCTTCTAATAAGTTAGTTACATTAATAGTAATTTCTTTAGTAACAGGGTTAATACATACATCTTCACCATAACCTAGAGGTTTTACTTGAATAGTATCATTCACTATTTTCAATGCTATTTCAACATGCTTATAGCTTTGTAAAATTAATAATGTATCTTCACTAACAACAACATCATGTGAGCCTTTACCATTTATAGTGACATTCCAATTATTAAACTGCATTCTGAATTCCTCCTTATATATTAATCTTCTACCTTCTCAAATCCATAAATCAAACAAATAATAAATACAATAAATACTACTGGTGCAAATATAGATACTACTAAAAATGGTAAAGATAAAATTATATAGTTATAATCATATTTGAATTTACCGAATTTCATAGTATTCCTCCTTTAACAGAAACGTTAAATTATGTAATTAGTGAGAATTAGGAAAGGTAATTTTTAAATATGTTATTATAATATTGTGTTGATTGTAATATTCACCTAAAGCATAACATAAAGGAGTCATTCAGAGTATGGAGAGACAAAAGAAATCGACTTGGATTATTAGTGTTATAACAGGCATCTTGATGTTTTTAGTTGTATTTTATATAGGTCATGCTAATATTTGGGGAGCATTGATTGTAGGTATATTAGGATGTATTAGTAATATGTTAATAACTGTTGATTTTAAAAATAAGAAAAAAGCTAGGTGACGGACTTTTAATTATTATAAAAACTTTAATTGAAAGTATAGCTTATTTAATAATAAAAAAATTTTGCATTATAGTACACCTGGGTGTACTATATAAGTGTGAGGTGAACTATGGACACTAAAAAAATTGAGCAGTTTAATGAACTGCATTTAGCATTTATAGAAATGAGTCGCAAAATCAATGAAGTAATTGAAGAAGAACATATTGATATATCGAGAGAACAATTAGGTGTTTTTAAATTATTATTAGAACATAAAAAGCTATCCATGAAAGAAATTGCAGAAAGTCAGGGTGTATTCAAGACTGCAATTTCAAAGAGGGTGAAAAAGCTAGAAGATAAAGGATATATTTCGAAAGTAAGCTCAACAGATGCCAGAGAAAAAGTCATCAAGTTGACGGAGAAGGGGCATCAGTTTTATGAAAACAGGCAAAACATTTTATATAAAGGACTAGAAAAAAAGTTAAATTTAAACGATGATGAGTTGCAACAATTATTTAGTCATGTGAGGGCTATAAATTCTATTTTAATAAAGGATGAGAACAATGGATAATAAAATAAAAGTTCATATATTGCATACTGGGTATGTGATTGTCGATGAAGCTTTGCCGTTTAGTGATGCTAATAATAGACCTTTGGCGTGGACGGGGTTATTTCGTTCGAAAAAGCATTTGGTAAAATTGCCTGTTTCCGTATATTTGATTGAACATCCTAAAGGTTTAGTATTGATTGATACAGGATGGCACACAGACAATCGGACGAAACAAATCAGAAATTTATTATTTCAATATCCTGTAAATAAAGCAGACTTACCTGAAGGACAAGCGATTCATGAACAACTTTCAGCCCTTGGATACAAACCTAGCGATATAGACTATGTGGTAATGAGCCATATGCACTGTGATCATGCGGATGGCTTAAGACTCGTGAAAGATGCGAAGCACATATTAGTTAGTGAAGAAGAATACGAAGCGATTAAAAAGGATAAGATGTATTATTTACCCCATGAATGGAACGGTTTACATTTAGAAACATATAAATTTGATAATACTGCCATTGGACCTAAAGGAAAATCATTTGATTTATTTAACGATGGTACGATACAGATGGTGTGGGTACCAGGGCACAGTAAAGGATTAGCATCAACAGTCATAAAAAGCATGAATAGTGATGAATTTTTATTACTAGTATCAGATGTTGGGTATGCAGCTAAATCATGGAAAGAAAATATAAAGCCATCCGTTCTCGTTAATAAGTTAGACGCTCAAGAATCATTAAATTGGGTGATGAAAACAGTAAAAGATGAAAATTGCATAGAAGCAGTAGCAAATCATGATCCAGATATAGAACCACATACGGTAGTGTTGTAAGAATTGATATTTGAGTAATTTAGATAGAGGTGAAAATAATGCCGAAATCGCAACGGATTATTTTAGCAATTTGTTTAATTCTATTTATTTTCAATCTGATTGCACCAATATTGGGTGAAGCGTTTAGTATAAATATGATTGATTTTAGTTCAATTACAATAAAAATTACGCAAGGGCTATTTGTCATTATCTTTGGGATTTTCACCTATAGGCAGATAAAACGCAAAGGTTGGAAATAATGATGGAAGTTTAGAAAAGATAACTGTTTTCATATTTGGAAGTAATACACAATATAAGAAATTGAGTTTGATATAAAACGCATTGTTTATAATCTCAAATTGTTTTTATGTAATATTTTTGTTTTATTTATGTAAATAGCATTGAACAATCTGATTGTGTAATATAAGATAGTGTTACGAAGTACCCTCCAGTACTTCATCCCTTTTAAGCTGCCCTTCGGGGGGAGCTTTTTATTTTGCTATTGAAATGAAACTACGTTCTTTTTGTTTCGCTATATAAAATACCCACACCACAACTACTCGAACCAACTTGATAATCGAACTTAATGATTTCTATATAAGGGTTTTCTTGTAGAAACTCATTTACCTTTTTGTTTAATCCTTTTTCAGTCATCGCATTAAAACATATAAATTTCATAGTTAAGTCGTCCTTTCTTGTATTATTAAAGGTTATTACTTATTTTTGGATTTTTGTTGATCTTCAATGGTTACGCCTTTTTCTTTAACGTTCATACTATTTGCTCTAATAAATCCAATGATATTAAGTAACATCAATACTAATAATATAATAGAAATAGTTGTGCTGCTAGTTCCTAAAAATTGAAAAATAATAAAAATTATCATCAATAATAGATTGATGGTATGGTGCACATATAAGGCTTTAGACATAAATAGCCTCCTTCAAAATTTAAGATGCGTTACTTTGGTGAAAATATAGTAAGCAACTATGTACTATATTTATAATATAACATAGACGAAATCAAGAGGACATTTTTCACTAGGAGGGCTAATTTGCTATTACCGAATATGGTCATGCTAATAATTACTATTATAGCAATTCTATTTATAATAATTTATTGCTTCATATTAAACAATTCTATTTTATATGTTTTTATTGCGTTGTTTATTCATTCAATCATTCTGTTCGCCATTAGGTGGCTTTGGATGGGGAAATCTATGGGTTCTGCATTCATGCACTCGTTTGATTTTATGACCATCGCCGTGATTATTGGATTCATTATATATAAATTTGTAAAAAGAAATACGAATTAACAGTTTTACAAAAGACATTAAAAAGGCGCTATATCAACAGTTAGTAAGTGTATAACGCCTTCTTGGTATATTTAACATTAATCTAGTTTTTTCATTGCCTTATCAGGAATTATTTTATTGATTTAATTGAAATGACTATTTGAGTAAAATTTTAATACCACGAATTAAATTGATAATAAAAAGTACGATGATGACTATACCAAATATTAATCCGATACCTATTGAAACATTAGAAATCATAGCGTGATTATCAAAAGGTTTTTCATAAACTTCTTTGGAAAATATAAAAGCAAGACTACTTAGAAAATAAAATACCGCTATACCGATATGATTAAGTAATGCTTTTTTGGCATGAGTTGTAACAGGTTTCTTTGCACATATCCAAACGACAATAGGTAGTAAGAAAGGTGCGAAAATACGCTGAAATAATTTAATGATGAAAGCACATTCTGATTGTTATTTTCCAAGTTTTTCACCTCCGATATAGCAAGTAAAACACAAAAAAATAACATATGGAACAATATAATGTTCGAATGACAACATTGTAAGTTTTATGTAATTTGAAGTCATATAAGATTGTGAATTAGTTGTGATAAAGTGCGTAGTGTCATAAACTATTGGTGAGTAGAAATACACTATATTAGATATAGATGTAATTTAGTAGATAAAATTGGAGGTATGAGCATGAATACAAATGATTTAAAAACGAAAATTCAAAATTTATATCAAGATATACTAATTAATTTAGATACAGAGAAGATAGATGATTATTTTGCGGAAAATTATATTCAAGAAACTGATCATGATACTTTGAATTTAAATGAATTTAAGGCCCATCTTCAAAAGTTAAAAGAAGTTGTGAAATCATTATCGATTGAAAAATTTAACGACATGCTCATTGATGAGCAACAGAGAAGCATATTTTTAAGATATGATGTTGCAGTAGAAAAAGTAGATAATTCAAAGGGGAATATAGAGGTATATGCAATATTTAAATTTAATGAAGTAGGTAAAGTTATTTCATGTCGTGAATTATCTAAAGCATATCATGAAGATTTAGAAGGTTTAGCGAATATCTAGATAAAGTAAAGAATTTCTGACAAGATGGGGGCGTTATATATGTACATTCCTAAATATTATGAAATGAAAGATTATGAGGAAATAAAACGTTTTATTAAAGCACATACCTTTGTCACAGTTGTGACCAATGAAGGGGATAAGCCAATTGCGACACATGTTCCAGTCAATATTTATGAAACTGAAAATCAACTTTATGTTTCTGGTCATCTGGCAAAAGGTAATAAACAGTGGCAAACTTTAGAAGATAATAAAGAAGTACTAGTAATCTTTCAAGGTCCACATAGTTATATTTCTTCAACTTGGTACGAAAAAGAAGATGTACCAACGTGGGATTACCAAAGTGTGCATGTATATGGAAATGGCAAGCTTTTATCTGAAGAAGCGCTTAAAAGAGATTTGGCAATATTGTTAGATAAGTATGAGTCACATCGGGAAAATGGTGCGACTTGGGATAATTTATCAGATAACACGAAGCAACAAGTTAAAGGTATCGTTGGGTTTGAAATTAAAGTGAATGAAATCGAAGCTGCCTATAAATTGAGTCAGAATAAGTCACAAACTGATTTTTCAAATATAGTAAAACACTTATCTGAAAGTGACTCTGAAAATGAAAAACAGGTAGCAAAGGCAATTGAAAAGCATCGTCGGCCTGAATAATTAGTAGTTATGAATAAGTGAAATACCAAATAGTCCCACGGTTTCTAAGCTCCTAATACGGGTATAGAATAGAAAGACTACGCGTAGACTGACCGACTTATAATTTTAAAATTAATACGTTCATGAATACACAAAAGTTTTAAATTATAAAGTTGAGGTGATTAAAATGGCGATACTAGCGTTGGTATTTCATTTGGTGTGCTTGATTTTAGTGGTAATTGCAGGATTAATCGCAATAAAAGAATTTAGAAAATTACCAAAACATCGTAATCAGAGAAAAATTGATACATTATTAGTTTTTGTGTTGTTTATTGCTTTAATTGCAATTTTATCAAGTGTTTTTACTGATATATAACAAGAAACTGCGACCTTATATGAACAAGGTCGCAGTTTTTTTAATTCATTTCATTATTCATTATTTCTGAAACTTTATCATTATATGTTTCTTGTGGAAGCCCTTCAAAGTCTTTTTGACGAGTTAATTCTTGTATTTGTTGTTGTGCTTGCTCAGACATACCTTCTGTGCTGAAATCGGTAGCGGGCATATTATTTAAATCAATGTTCTGTTTTTGATTTTGTTCTGGTGCTTGATTTGCTTGTTCTGAATTAGATGTGTTTGTATTTTGTTGTTCTGTTGATGTAATGTCTTGGGTTTGTTCAGTTGATTCCTCTACAGAAGTTTCATTAGTCTGTGCTTCATTAGTTGTATCTTCTGATGGAGTATGATCTTTGTCGCGATTTTTGTCTTGATTTTCTTTTTTCTTTTGTTTATCTTTGTCGCTTTGTGTATCTTTTTTCTCTGCAGTGTTTTTTTCTTCTTGTCCACCACATGCGGTTAATACTAAAAAGCAAGCTGATATTAAGAATATTAATTTTTTCATCTACAATTCTCCTTGGAAATATGATTTCATTAAGTATATTGTACTATATATATTTGAAATGGAGTACAAATTGTGACATTATATTAATAATTAAGAAGTTATAAATGAATTATTTTAATATTGCCTAATAGAAAGGGGAATAAACGTTGAATAAAAATGAAGGTATGGGTAAATTTTATGTGATATCGCAAGTTATTGGCGTACTAGCATCTATTGGGATTATCATTTTATTTATTAGTAATATATTTTGGAAATATAGTGCGGATGGTAATTTTAGTGGTGGTATGAATATTGAAGGGTCAAACATGATTGCATTTTATATTCTTGTAGCCATTGTTATTTTATCAGCTATTACTTCGGCAATTCTTAAGAAACGTAAAAATATGTAATTTTAAAAACGAAATAGCTCCATATTAAGTTTTAAGGGATGTGGACAATATGAAAATAATAAAAGCGCTTATAGCTATGGTATTTTCAATGTTTGCTTTTATTTTTGCGAATGTTGCAGTCGGTTGTATATGGTTTGCTATGTTGGCAATCTTTTCAATTTTTAAAGACAAGGACAATAAGGAAACTGAATAATAAAGTAAAACCAAGTCTGGTCACCATTAATGGTGACCAGACTTGGTTTTTTATGTGTTTCTAAATATATTAGCGTATTATTCCTCTATATTATAAATGTACATTATCTTTAGCGTAATAGAACAATTCTTTCTTTTCAGTTATAAATAATTGGATGAAGGTCAGGATACCAATTTTCCCAATAAGCATCGTAGCAATAATAACAATTTTGGTTATAGTATCGTATTCAGTTGTAAAATTCATACTTAGACCAACTGTGCCGAAAGCTGAAATCACTTCAAATAACACGGTTGTATAAGGTGCATGTGGGTTCAACATGCTTAGAATGAACGATACACTGAGTACATAGATAGTTGCAGAAAGTGAAATTGTAACGGCAATTCTCAATGTACGATCTGGTATAGATTTTTTGAAAATAGATGCATGAGTTTCGTTGCGTAATGTACTCTTGATAAAAAGTAATGTTAATACTAAGCTTGTCACCTTGATGCCACCAGCTGAACTTACAGGTGCGCCGCCAATAAACATTAATAACATCATCATCATTGAAGTGGGAGCAGTAATTTGCCCCATATCAACAGAGTTAAAGCCAGCTGTTCGTGTTGTTACAGATTGGAAAAATGATGTGCCTATTTTTTCTAAAAGTGAAAAATGATTTAATGTATTATGATTTTCTAAAATGAAGAAAATGGCAGTTCCCACAACGATAAGTATTAAAGACGTACTTAATACAATTTTAGAATGTAATTTGAGTTTCGTTAATTTGTGTGATACCGCTAAATCTAGAAAAACGAGAGGACCAAGCCCGCCCATAATTATTAATAAAGGAACTGTAATTGTGATAATTGGATCACTTACCGTACTCATTAAGTTATCTTTGAACAAAGCGAATCCTGCATTGTTAAATGCTGATATTGAAGTAAAGATACTTAAAAATAGACCTTTACCAAGGCCATATTTTGGAACAAAAGATAAGGCAATGCATAAAGTGCCTATTGCTTCGGTAACTAAACTATATAAGACAAATTGCAGCATTAGGCGAATGATACCACCAGGTGTATCAATATTCCACATTGTCATAACCAAATAGCGGCTTTTTAAACTAATGTGTTTATTGATCAAGATAAATGTTAAAAGTGTGACTGTGACAATTCCTAAACCACCAATTTGAATTAATAATAGAATAATCGTATCGCCTAACCAATTAAATTGTGACGATACATCAACAGTAACTAATCCAGTTACTGTAAAAGCGCTCGCTGCAGTGAAAAATGCATCTATGAAATCTAGATGACGGTTACCAGTGACTGGTAAATAGAGCAGTACTGCTCCAATCAAAGTTGTTGTAATAAAAAGCAATAGGTAAAAATATAAAGGCTTATTTAATATACTCATATTTTCCATTTCCTTTTCGATTTTAATCAACTGTATTTTATACCTATAGTTTAAAAAAGCAAGTAAATTTGTAAAAGTTTTGAAATAAAAAAACTAGAATTTCTATAAGGTTACAGAAATTCTAGTTTGTGTAGTGACTATATTAATTTTTACGTGTTTGTGTTTTTACGCCTTTTGTGACAGCTTCGGCAAAATCATAGATAGATTGCTTGTAGTTACTTGTATTTTCTCGTGTTTTTCTAGAAAGACTACTGTTATCAAAAAATGATTTACGGTATTGTGTTGAAATTTCTAGTTGGACACCTGAGCCAGTATCATTTTTATTAATAATGTTATTACTAGAGTCGCCATTTACATATTGCGGACTTTTTTCAACATTAAAGCCTTCTTTTTCTAATTCTTTTTTAATGGATTTAGCCATGGCTTTATCTTTGCCACCGATATAGACAACTTTCTTTTGTTCTTGTATGCCATGAATAGAGACAGCTTCATTTGATTCATTTGTCATTTTAATCAATTTTGGATCATCAAAACGAGTAGATGTGATATGCAATTTTTGATTATTAGTCTTTAATAATCCTTCGAAACTATATAGATTAAAGTCACCTTTTTTAGAAATGATTTTTGCTAATTCCGATGTTCCTGGTTCAATGCCACCACCATGGATAGCAGTTACAAGTATATCCTTATTGTTTGTGGTCTTGGCATTTATTTGCCAGTCGCGATGTTCTTTAGTATCTGATTTTAGTTCTGTAAAATTTTTATAGTAATCTTGATTTTCTGGTTGTCCATTTTTCCACACATATAAAAAATAGAGTGAAGCAAGGATAATACCAACAATAATCAACATAATTAGATAATATAAATAAGTATTAATGATATTTTTCATAAGAATCTCCTGTTATTGGTCGTTACAATTATGTCAGTATAACAGAACGTTTATGGTTTTAATAATTATATATTGATTACAATTATGTTAATTTGTATTGCACAATTTGTCATATTTTAATAAACGATAAATTGGTTTTTATCAGTAACTTAAGTGCATATTTCTATAAACCCATGTAAAATTCATATTGTAAATCATAATAGAAAGGGAGTGGATGATTTGGATATAGTGACAAAAATGCAGATTAATGTTCCAAAAGAACGAGTGTTTGAAGCGTTTATAGATCCTGAGCAGATTGGAGGATTTTGGTTTTCTTCAAGTTCCCAAAGATGGGAAGAGGGAAAATCAATTACGCTGCGATACAAAGAATATGATGCAGAATTAGTTGTTCAGATAGAGCGTATCGATCCGAATAATATGATTGAATTTACGTGGGGACCACATCCAGTAGCCATCCATTTTGAAGATAAGGGCCAAAATACAATAGTTACAACAACAGAAAAGAATTTTGATTCAACAGAGGTTGAGCAAATACTAGGTCAAAAAGAAGGCTGGGTTTACATGCTAAGTTGTCTGAAGGCCTATATGGAACACGGTGTATCGATTCGAGCCGCCATTTTATAGTTAATGATATAAGTGAGTAGAGAATCCAGAATATGGGTTTCTCTCTCACTTTTTTTATAAATATCGAAAGACAATCAAACAAAATACTTTTCAAAGAACTGTAAATATGTTTTAATGTAATTATAAAAGTTACAATTAAAAAGGTGATGTTCATGAATTTAGAATTTAATATTGCAGTGCACCTTCTGACGTTTTTAGCAAAGCACCCGGAGGAACGTTATAGCAGTAATGAATTGGCGACACGTATTTGTGTAAATCCAGTACAGTTACGTAGAGTTACACGCAGGCTGACTGAACAACAATTTCTCGATGCTAGTCGAGGTAAGTATGGTGGCTATCAAGCGAATGCGCAGACAATGCGTGTGAATCTTGCGGATTTATTGGTGCTTTTCAGCGAGGAAAGATCTGACGGACGGTTATTTACAGGCGACGCCGGCAGTGATTGTGAAATTTCCCGGGAAATAGGCCAGACAATGTCTCGCTTTCACCAAAGAGAACAAGCCTTATTAATTGATTATTATAAAAATGTTTCGATTCATGATGTATTAAACGAAGTATTAAAGGAGGATTCCCATGAAAAAATTTGATTTAGTGATTATAGGATTTGGTAAAGGCGGTAAAACACTCGCGAAGTTTGCTGCAACACAAGGTAAAAAAGTTGCGGTTATTGAAAAATCTAAAGAAATGTATGGTGGTACATGCATAAATATTGGTTGTATTCCTTCAAAAACACTTGTTCATGAAGGACTGGAACATGGTTCATTTGACCAAGCGTTTTCCAGAAAAAAAGACGTCGTGACGGCGTTAAATAACAAAAATTATCATAATTTAGCAGATGATGACAATATAGAAGTACTTGATTATACAGCTAAATTTAAATCGAACCATGAAGTGAATTTATTAAATGAGCAGGATGAAATTGTAGAAACTGTAACAGCACCGCATATTGTTATCAATACGGGTGCAAAATCTGTGATTCCACCAATTGAAGGTGTAGAAACTTCAAAACATTTATATGATTCTACCGGTATCATGAATTTAGATTTTCAACCTAAGAAATTAGTCATTATAGGTGGCGGATACATTGCTTTAGAATTTGCATCTATGTTTGCGAACTTCGGTACACAGGTTACAGTATTAGAACGCGGCGAAGATATTATGCCGAGAGAAGACAAAGATATTGTTAAAGAAGTAAAAAAAGATTTAGCAGACAAAAACGTTAATATTGTTTTAAATGCACAAACAGAGAAATTTGAAGATACTGATGCTGGTACAGTAGTTCATACAACGGACGGTACTTATGAAGCAGATGCAGTATTATTAGCAACTGGTCGTAAACCTAATACAGATTTAGATCTTGAAAACACAGATATTCAACTTGGTGAACATGGTGAAATTAAAGTAGATGAACATCTGCAAACGACGGCAACCAATGTTTATGCATTAGGTGACGTTAAAGGTGGTATGCAATTCACATACATTTCTTTAGATGATTTTAGAATTGTGAAAGATCAATTATTTGGAAATGGTGAACGTTCTACGGAAAATCGTGGCGCTGTACCATATACTGTATTCATAGATCCTCCTTTAGCACGTGTAGGATTAACAGCTGATGAAGCGAAGGCGCAAGGTTATAATATCATTGAAAATGCAATGCCAGTAAATACTATCCCTAGACACAAAATTAATAACGACCCAAGAGGTTTATTCAAAGCCGTGGTCAATAAAGATACTGAAGAAATACTAGGTGCAACTTTATATGGCTTGCAGTCTGAAGAGATTATTAATTTAGTGAAGTTAGCAATAGATCAAAAATTATCATATAAAGTATTAAAAACGAATATATACACACATCCAACAATGGTTGAATCATTTAATGACTTATTTAACATGTAAATATATAATATAGAGAAATGAATGGCTCGGGTCTAGTAAAGATCCGGGCTTTAATAATATGACATGATTAGACGGGTGTGAGGGTAGATGGATATTGTATTCGACAAACGATTTAATGAGCGAGATATAGAGGATATGCTTCAAATTTATCATAATAATAATTGGCTTAAGCATGACCGAGATAAAGTTGTGACAATCTTTAGTAAAGCAACACACGTTGTCATAGCGAGAAACAATGGGAAAGTTATTGGATTTGTAAGGGCTATGTCAGATGATGTGTTTAATGCCGCTATATACGATGTAGTAGTAGATGTTCCATTTCAAGGAAAAGGTATTGGTAAAAAGCTTGTAAGTGAAATGCTTGAATATTTAGGTGACATATCGTGTGTGCATTTGATTTCTACGACAGGGAATGAACCATTTTATGAACAACTTGGTTTTAAAAAATTAAAAACTGGAATGGCTCGATATAAGAATACAAAATTAAAAGATGAGTATACTGTTTAGATGTTTACAGTTATACTCATCTTTCTTGTGTGTAATATAATTTATAAAATATTGTGACTCACGTCCTCGTGGGAATAATTTTTTAGTAAAGAACAGCCTAATGGATGCTGACCATTATCAACATAGTGATTAATCTCTTCGAGTACGTCTAATATTTCATATTCTGGTGTTGCGATATCAAATGTATATTTAAATAATTGTTTTTTGTCTGATAGTACTGTGGCGATAAGTTCATCATTGTGCATTTTATAATTTAATAGTTGCATTGCAATCCCTCGCTTTTATTAAATTTCGATTCTACATCTAAAATAGTTAAATGAGAATAGATATCAACTTTAAGGTTATTAGATTATAATTATTATAATCTGATGACTATTATACATTAAAATTCATAAAATGTAGAGGATAAATACTTAAAAATTTAGCAGAAATTAAAAAAATACACTATAGTATATAGTGTGAAGCGCTTTCTTATTGATAATAATTTTAAACTAGAATTTTTAAAGATACTGATTGCCTCAAGGAGTGTAATTTGCTACAATTTAGTTAATCGAATAAAGCTTTCTAGGGTTCCGTAATCATTTAGATTGGTCTGGACCGAGAGAAAGCCACATATTTATATGTGACACGGAAGGATAAAAGCCTGGGAGATAGTTATTTATACTATCTCTTAGGTTTTTTGTTTGTTATATAAAGGAGGAATAGCCATGAATTGGTTGAAAATAATAATTGCTGCTATGTTTGAAGTAGTATGGGTGATTGGATTAACACATGCCACATCAGGTGCTGAGTGGTTATTTACAGTTATTGCAATATTTTTAAGTTTTTACTTACTAATTGATGCATCGAAAGTATTACCTGTAGGAACGGCATATGCAGTATTTGTTGGTTTAGGAACTACTGGTGTTACATTATTTGATTTCTTGGTATTTGCAGCGCCGTTCAGTATTACGAAAATTATTTTGATTTTAACATTATTAGCAGGTGTTATTAGTCTGAAGTTAGTAACGTCTCACAAAGGAGAGGAAGTATAATGGCTTGGATTTTATTAGTTATAGCTGGAATATTTGAAATGCTAGGTATTACTTATTTGAACGCCTATGTACAACAACGTCAAATGCGCGCAATTATTGGTCTAATCGTCTGTTTTGGACTCAGTTTTATTACGCTATCTATCGCCATGCTGTCACTTCCAATGAGTACAGCGTATGCGGTATGGACAGGTATTGGGGCAGTTGGCGGCGCGTTCATTGGTATGATCTTCTACCATGAGTCAAAAGATATTAAACGTGTGTTATGTATTTTAGTGATATTAGCTAGTACAATCGGCTTAAAATTAGTAAGTTAGCTATGAATCATATCGATTTAACTAGTTCTAATGAACAAAAAAAGACGACACATTTGTGTCGCCTTAAGAGTAATATGTTCATGAATATAAAAGACTAGTAGTCGGTTTCCAACTACAACTTAAATATATCATATTTAAGGAACACAGTTCAATTAGAAAGATGATTATTATATAGTAATTTTTTTGCAGTCAATGCGTTTTGAATTATATAAAATGTCAGTTCTATGATATTGTAATTATAGTATGTAATTAATACCGTAGAATAAAATAATAGGGGTGCATTTTATGGACGGATTAGTAGCATTTATAACAATTACGTTATTGATTATTATTGTTCCAGGACCAGACTTTTTTGTAGTTATGAAAAATTCTATTACGTCTGGTAAGGGGAACGGAGCTATGGCAGCTTTAGGTATTACAACAGGTCATGTTTGTTATTTCTTGTTGGCAATTTTTGGTATTATATTTATCTTAGCTAATATGTATTATGTATTTTTAGCAATTAAGATAATGGGTGCCATATATCTCATTTATTTAGGTATTAGAAGTATTATCAGTGCAAGACAAAGTATGAATTTTTCGACTTCACAAATGAAAGTTCATAATGTCAGTTATTTAACTTCTTATAGACAAGGTTTCTTTAGTACGATCTTAAATCCTAAAGCATTGCTATATTACATAAGTATATTACCGCAGTTTTTAAGTACTGGAGATGCGGTTACGGGTCAAATTGCAGTATTAAGTGCAATTGTGACAACCGTTATTCTATTATGGTTTACTTTTTGTGTTTATATTTTTCAATATATTAAACTACTGTTTACAAATAGGAAAGTGAAAGCAATCTTCGACTATACAGTTGGAGCTATTTTAATTGGGCTATCACTTAATTTGCTTTTGAGTAAGAGTAGTTAGATTTGTATGGGGGTCTTTTCGTATTTCGGAAAGGCTCTTATTTTTTTAAGTATATATAAAGTTGGAAATTTCATATAAAATTATCAATAAACTCTAAAAATATTCACAATTTATCTACATAATAATTTTGTTATTTATTTATAATGTTAATGGAGAGAGGGCGATAAATCTTGAAAAATATTTTTAATCCATTACAAAGACTTCATTTTTACGCAGCGCTATTTATTACACCGTTACTTATTACGTTAACAATTTCTGGTATAGGTTTTTTATTTTTCCAGGAAGTAGAAAATAATGTTTATAAAAATGAATTTTTTGGAGATAGTTCAGTAAAAACACATCAGTCATTGAATCAAGCTGTGAATCAAGTGGAAGATAAATTTGATGGTTTTTACATTAGTAAGGTTAGTGTTTTAGAAGAACCATATAATAAAAGAATCACATTGGATGATATGGCTGGAAACCAACGTTATGTATTTTTAGATCATAATAATCAAATTGTTGCGGATCAGAATGCTAAACATACATATGCGAATGTAGTAAGAAATATACATAGTTCACTATTTACAGAAAATACTTTTATCAATTACTTAGTTGAATTGACGGCATGTTGGACAATTTTTATGATATTGTCTGGTTCTTATATGCTTATTAAGAAGAAGCTAATTTCTAATAAAACTAAAAATTTGAAGTTTCAAAAATGGCATGGCGTACTAGGAGTAATCATTGCGATACCAGTATTCGTATTAGTGTTAACTGGTTTACCATGGTCTGGTTTTATGGGTGCAAAAATAGCAGGTGTTATGGATAACTCAGGTAAGTTAGGACAGTCGGAGTTAGCCATTAATCCACCTAAATCAGATGTGAATGAAATTCCTTGGGCAACGCGAAATAATAAACAACCAGAATCTGAAAGTGGATCGGCCCATCATGGAAGTGGCGAGATGCCAAGAACAGATATTGAGAAACAAATTTCAATAGATAAAGTGGTTTCAAATGCACAAAAAGATGGAATTAGTAAACCATTCTCTGTTGTATATCCAACAAGTGAAGAAGCGGCATTTACAGTTTCTAAAGGTAGTAATACTGGAGTGACTGGTTTAGATGTATCACCGGATGAGGAACAGACATTGTATATCGATCAATATAATGGTAAGTCCTTAGGAACAGTGAAATATCAAGAATATGGCATTATTGGAAAATGGTTTACATGGGGTATTCCATTACACGAAGGTCATTTATTTGGTATAGCTAATAAAGTTATTAATTTACTCGTATGTATCGCCTTGTTAACTGCAATTGGTCTAGGGCTTACATCATGGATTAAACGAATGAAATCGACGAATATAAAAGTACCAAAACGAATTAAAAAGCCGATGTCGATACCATTAGTGGTTGTACTCGTCATTTTAGGTATTTTGATGCCATTATTTGGTTTTTCATTAGTTATCGTCTTTATCATCGAGTTACTGCTTTATTTTAAAGATAAGAAAAAACAATAAAAAAATGGAAGGTCACATAAGTGTGCCTTCCATTTTTTGTTATTAAATTACATCTTCATCTCATGGATTTTCATCATTAAACCATGAGGTATATCGTCATGTTCTACAACTTCTTTTTTATAAAATGTTTTACCGTCATCTTTAGAAACAAGTTTTACAAAGTCACCTTTTTTAGGTTTGAAATCTTTGTCGCCTTTGATTTTAACATTTTTAGTTACAAGTCCATCTTTTTCACTTACTACTTTTTCAGCAGTAGTGCTATTAGACATATAGCCATAATACGTGCTCTTTTGACCAGATACCATCATGAAAATAGTGAATGCAACACCAATGATTACTAAAATACTAATTATAGATATTGTAAATTTTTTATTCATATTCTCTGTCTCCTTTAATGTTAAGAATAAAGGATAAGATTGTATTCGTATACATTGCACTTAAAATGTTACGAATTTTGTCAAAAATTAATCCAATTAAATTTCAGTGACTAAGTCATGTGAATGATTTGGCGTTATTTATGGACGGAAAAATGCATCTTCAGAAATAAGTACCATAATTCCACGATAAACATTTTTAATTGTGTACCAAATTGTAAGTATTAGCAAAATAATTGCGATTGTAATACTGATAACAGTTAATGTTGTGGAAGTATGATTCAATAAGACACCACTCATGGCAGCACTGATAATTAAAAATATTGGTCCTAGGTACGTTATAATATGATAGACTAACGATTTAGCTGCATGACTTGACGTTGGTTTACTTGCGAAAATCCACACAACGATAGGAACGATGAGTGGCGCGAAAAAAATACTGAGATAGCATATTGCAGCTAGTACGCGTTCGCTTTGTGTATTTTGTTGTATTGTTTGATTATTCATTGATTTCACCTCAAGTTGAATGATAACAATGAATGTTGAGGAAATATAGGCATAGCGATTAATATTACACTATTGTTAGTTTGCATTAGTACAACTTAAATCATATATAGTAAGAAATGGGGATTATAATAATGAAAATATATTTAGTGCGTCATGGAGAATCACAATCAAATTATGATAAAAAGAACGGTGAGAATTACTTTTGTGGGCAACTAGATGTCCCTTTAACGGAAAATGGAGAACAAGCTGCCCAATCATTGCAAAAGTATTTTAAAAATAAGGCTATCGATTGTGCATATGTTTCGGATTTATTGCGCACACGTCAAACATTCAGTGCAATTTTTAATGATTCGATACCAAGTCATATGACGCCATTATTAAGAGAGCGTTCGCTTGGCATTTTTGAAGGTGAAATGGTGACAGATATTGAGCAGAACACTAAATATAGTCATTTCTTTGAAGATAAAGCTTACAGTTCATTCCGTCACAGTTTTACACAGAAAGCACCTGAAGGAGAGAGTTATAGCGATGTCATGCAGCGTGTGGAACAATTCTTTAATGAAGTAGTTGATGATTCCTTGTCTTCTATTGTAATTGTGGCACATCAAGTGGTTATTCGATGTTGTTTAGTCTATTTGGGTTATGATTCTGAAGAAACAGTAATTGATAGAAAAATAGAAAATTGTGTACCTTATGAGGTAGAAAAATAAATATTAAACAAAAAACCTGAGCCGTCATGTTACGGTTCAGGTTAATATCTTTTGGCTGCTGTTAAGCTATCATGAAATCCTTGGAATAGTGTGTTGAAATTGTCTAAGAAACTACCAACAATAACGGCAAGTATGACGTAAGTAACGCTAAGAGCGATTGTTTTAAAAGAAACAACGCCATATTTTTCTTTCTTCTCAAAGAGATTAAAAGCTATGAAGATAGCAGCCATTGCACCTATTAATATAGTTAATATCATAAAGGTGACCTCCTTAAAATAATTGAGTGGCTGTGCTTCGATGCATTTGTTTTATTACTTAAATTTATGATAACAAATGTCACTTTAAGAAAAAAAGGAAAGTTACATTAAAAAACCTTACAATTAAGTAAGGTTTTTTACAGAAATAAGTCATTGGTGAAAATGATAGGATTTAAAATGTGCTTGAAGCCCTTTGTCATCATGGAAAGGTGACATGTAATCATTTTGTAACTTATTCTAATTGTTGCTAATTAAATTGATCAGCATGCTAAGTATGATATGAAAAGAGACACAAAGTTGTCACTTATTTATCAACTGCGTCAGTCTTAATTCCTTTTTCTTTCAAGAATTTTTTGATTTTATCTTGTTGTTTGCCGTTTACGTCACCAGCATATTTTGTAGAAACATCAACAACATTGAGTTCATTTTGCGGTTGATAGTCTAATTGTTCAATATCTTCATCCGCGTTACTAATTGTACTGTTTAATGCTTTAAAATAAGTAATAATGCGATCTACATTTTCTTTATAACCTTTTGGTAAAGTATTATTTTTTACAAATTTTTCAAAACGGACGTCGTTTTTAACTGCATTATGTGATAAGTCTGATAAGCGCTTTGCTTGCTTGTCAGTAATTTTAGTATCTGTACCTGTTTGTTTATCGAGTTTATATTGAATTAAATATTTATTGTCGAGAATATCTGAATTTACATCTAAGTATTTTTGGATTGCTTGATTTGCTTCAGATTCACTTAATTGTTCACCTTTTTTATCAGAACTAAAGACATCTTGCTCAGTGATTTTTTTAACATTGGTAGGTGCGTGTTTTTCACTATGGCTATTGTCATCATCTGACTTTCCATTTGAACAAGCTGCAAGTATAACAGTTAGTACTAGAACTAACGATAATAGTATTCTTTTTTTCATAAAATAAAACTGCTCCTTTAATCATAATCAGTCGAGTAAATAACATTACAGAATGTTTAAACGCGCTTATAAGAAATTATAACTTAAGCGTATCATGTCGTGCTATTGATTTGAATGATGGATTAAGCAATAAACGCACAATCTTTTGAACAAAAATTCTATAATAATTTCTAATATGTTAGGATGGAGGGCATTATTTGTAAAAACGACAAAAAACCAAGCAAGTTTCAATAACTTGCTTGGTTTTATAATGCTTGATGCCATGGGATTAGTGTCTGATAATATAGTCAAACGCATTTAATGCTGCGTTCGCACCGGCCCCCATAGAAATGATGATTTGCTTATTACGATCATCTGTGACATCACCCGCAGCAAAAATGCCTGGGATATTTGTCGCATTTTTACGGTCAATGATAATTTCATTGGCGTCATTTAATTCTACGTAGTTATTTAACCATTCGGTATTTGGTAACAATCCGATTTGGACGAAAATACCGTCTAACGTTAATGTGTTTATGTCTCCTTGAACCTTGTCTTGGTATTTAATACCGGTAACAGCATTATCACCAAGGACTTCAGTTGTTTGGGCATTCTTAATAATAGTAACGTTAGATAAGCTATTTAAACGATCTTGTAATACGTTATCTGCTTTAAGCTCTGCGTTACGCTCAAGCAATGTAACGTGTTTAACGATACCGGCTAAGTCAATTGCAGCTTCGACACCAGAATTACCGCCACCTACTACTGCAACATCTTTATTTTCAAATAAAGGACCGTCACAATGTGGACAGAATGCCACACCTTTATTAATCAATGCTTCTTCGCCAGGAACTTCGAGTTTACGCCAACGTGCACCCGTTGAAATGATAACAGTCTTACTTGTTAATTGAGCACCATTGTCTAAAGTGATGTTGATACCATCATCTGTTTTTTCGAGTGCATCAGCACGGACTCCAGTCATAACATCAACGTCATATTGATTAATATGATCTTCTAGTGCAGAAGCAAATTTAGGACCATCCGTTTCTTTTACAGTGACGAAGTTTTCAATTGTTGCTGTATCATTGACTTGACCGCCGATACGATCAGCAACAATACCTGTGCGCAAGCCTTTACGTGCAGTATAAACTGCTGCCGTACCACTCGCAGGACCACCGCCGACGATGAGTACGTCGTATGGTGCTTTGTCGTTAAATTCATTTGGGTCTGCTTGGCTACCAAGATTTGTTAAAATATCTTGAATCGTCATGCGACCATTACCAAATTCTTCACCATCTAGGAAAATAGCTGGCACTGCCATTATGTTTTCAGATTCTTCTCTGAAAATGGCTCCATCTATCATAGAATGTGTAATGTTAGGGTTTAACAAGCCCATTAAATTCAATGCTTGAACGACATCTGGACATTTTTGACACGTTAAGCTAATGTACGTTTCAAAATGCAGTGGGCGATCAATAGCGTTGATTTGGTTAATGACTGATGCTTCTTCTTTAGGTGCACGCCCACTAACTTGTAGTAAAGCGAGCACGAGAGAATTAAACTCATGCCCCATTGGTAAACCAGCAAAAGTAACGCCTGTATCTTCACCAGGTCTATTTACTGAAAAGCTTGGTGTACGTTTTAAGTCTGCTTCTTCTATTGAAATGTGAGAAGAAGCGGCAGATACTTCGTCTAGTAAGGCTTTAAGTTCTTTAGACTTATCATCGTCACCGAAACTTGCTTTCAGGACGACATCGCCTTCCATTAATTGAAGTAGTTGTTGTAGTTGTGATTTAAGCTGATCATTAAGCATTTAAATCAATGCCTCCTTAGATTTTACCTACTAAGTCAAGACCAGGTTGTAATGTTTCTGAACCTTCTTCCCATTTCGCTGGGCAAACTTCTCCTGGGTGTTGACGTACATATTGTGCTGCTTTGATTTTGTGAACTAATGTGCTAGCGTCACGACCAATACCATCAGCATTGACTTCAGCTGCTTGTACAACACCGTCTGGATCTACGATAAATGTACCACGTTGTGCAAGACCTACTTCTTCATCTAATACATCGAAGTTGCGTGTAATTGTTTGAGAAGGGTCGCCAATCATTGTATATTGGATTTTGTTAATAGCTTCAGAATGATCATGCCAAGCTTTGTGTACAAAGTGTGTATCTGTAGATACTGAATACACGTTTACACCTAATTCTTGTAATTTGTCGTATTGATTTTGTAAATCTTCTAATTCAGTTGGACAAACGAATGAAAAGTCTGCTGGGTAGAAACAAACTACGCTCCATGAACCTTTTAAGTTCTCATCTGTAACTTCTAAAAATTCATCCTTTTGTGGATCGTAAGCGTTAGCTGTAAATGGTAAAATTTCTTTATTTATTAATGACATAAAAA
The DNA here is from genome assembly GCF_051413795.1 of Staphylococcus caeli. Taxonomy (GTDB): domain Bacteria; phylum Bacillota; class Bacilli; order Staphylococcales; family Staphylococcaceae; genus Staphylococcus; species Staphylococcus caeli_A. Next base: position 126,500 of record NZ_JBOIRQ010000005.1, read on the forward strand.
CATCCTCCTATTATGTGTTAATGTATTTTCAATTAGAATTAGTTAAAAGGGGTAATCCCGTTTCTTAATTATAATAATTCTAATCTTCGTAACCTATTATTGCATGTCCCTAATTGTTAGTCAACAATGATGCAATGTTAAGTGAATAGATGAAAAATTGGTGTACAGTGATAATTCTTTACGATTATTGAAGAAAAATTTCTTTTGCTTGTTATGCACGAAAATATAAAAATAAACACTGTATATATATTAAATAGCCTTTCGATTCTCAACTAAACATTAGAAATGAGAAGGAAGGCTATTTGTGAAATATTAATTAAGTTGCGTAGTTATTGCGATTTTGGTATCACGGTTTTCATGAATTATTACTCATAATGAGACCAAGCAGAATAGATTATAACTTCTCTTTTTTCTTCGTCGACAGTATAAACAACTCTATGTTGATAGTTGATCCGTCTTGAATAACGACCTAAATGTTTCGGCTGCAATTTTTCAAAAGATTGAGTAGGTGAATAAGGGTCTTTTTTTAGTGTTTCAATAATATTTAAAAATTGATGTTTAAGCTGAGATTGCTTAAGATTTTTTAAATCTGATTTTGCAGAATTCTTAATGACAACTATATAATTACTCATTATAAGTCGTCCCAATCTATGTCATCTATATTTGTTTGACCACTTTGATCTTGTTCTCTTGTTCTGACTTTATCTAGCGTTCCAGTTGACTCGAGGTATAAAGTTTCTTGGATACTGTCCCAATCTTTTTGACCAATAATTACTGCATTATTTTCTGTATTGGAACTGTTGATAAATACAGGCTCATTATTGTCATTTACTTGTTTTAGAAGTTCATAAAACTCTTTTCTCGCGTTTGTAGGTGATTTTATATTCATAAGTTATCACAACCTTTCAAGTACTATTATTTTAGCGTACTGAAAAGCGTACGTAAAGTTAAATGCAGCAAAACTGAACCAAATGCACGGTTCAGTTTCAAGATAATACTAATTCAAGGATTGTATCATCCACCAAATCATACCGGCGACAGGAAAGAATAGCCACCAGTATCCTGCTAAAAACTCCCAACCATTCATAGGATCTTTTTTCTTATGGTCATTTATAGGTTGTTGGTAGGTTTCAATAATTGCCCTTTTGAATTGCTTGTCGCCTTTAATGAGTTCGTCTAAAGTAACGTCAAAAAGGTCGCTCATTTTAATCAACATATCTATGCTTGGATAAACTTTATTTAACTCCCATTTTGAAATACTCTGCTTAGAAATGTTTAATATTTCCGCTAATTCTTCTTGAGACCAGTTTTTTTGTTCACGTAACGCTTTGATTTTTAAACCTATTTCCATAGTAATCACTCCCTTTATTTTTAAAATAGATGAATTGTCAATTTAACTGCAACAGACTTACAGTGAAAATTTCATAAGGTGTACACCAATTAAGACACTTTCTTGGTCGATGATTTATA
>NZ_JBOIRQ010000006.1:0-112792 GCF_051413795.1 Staphylococcus caeli
TATAATTATAGAGATATTTGTGCTTTTTTGTATTCAAACATAAAAATAACGATTGATGATTTTACTCACCAACCGTTAAAAGTGTACAGCCATTATTTAAATATAGCAAAAAGCACCATAATGACATTAGAAATTAATCTAATATCATTATGGTGCTTTTTTAATGCCTCGTTATATCGTAAACTATTATTTTAATAAATGGTTAGCTTTACGCTAAGTTAAAGTTATCTAATACTTTCCATTTTTCTTCTTGCTCATCATAATATACAAGAGAAAGTTGTTCTATCGTTTCTTTGTAATCAATTCCTGCTAATTTCAATTGTCCGTAAATATCTTCGAACTCTTGACTTGTTAAGCCTTGGGCAATTGTAAAGTGTGGCACGAATGTATGATCAGCGACACCATAGAAATCACCTTTATTGAATTGATTAAATAGTTTTTCTAAAGCTTCTGTTTTTTCAACTTTAAAATAAATAACATTAGTGATTGGCGCAAAATTTGAAGCTTTTGTCGCATGTACATCAATCGTCGGAATGCCTTCGATTTTTGATTTAATCGTCTCTTTAACCGATTCTAAATCACCATCGTTTATTTTAAACTGCCCCTTAATCGTAATATGCGGCATAATTGACGCATAATGAGCATCATAACGCTTACGATATGAATTCACTTCATCTTGAAATGCTTTTGACGGAATTAATGCTAATCCTAAAATCATTTAAATTCCTCCTTTGTTTAACATAATTTCATTATATCAAATTTCTGAAAAATTCGTTACTCTAAAGTAACTTTAGTTCAAAATATTAAAAAGAAATATTATCTGTTAAAAAATGTTTTAATACATCATTAAGTAATGGTTTCCATGACTTCCACTGATGTCCCCCATCAAATTCAAGATATTGATAAGTAAAATCATACTGTTCTATGATGTGATTCAACTCGCGGTTCGGAGTTAAGAAGTCTGCACGTTTACCAGTTGTTGGTAATTTGAAATTAGCTTCATCCAAACCAACCGCATGCCAAATTGATAGTTGTTCTGTATACTGGCATCGTTCAATTAGTTCTTTAATATTATCATCATGCTGCGGACTCAATAATCCAACTTGACTAAATATACGTGGATAAGATAGTGCAGTCATCAATGCAACACTTCCTGCCAAGCTATCACCGAGTAAGATTCGCGCATTGCCCACCTTAAAAGTTGGAAACGTTTGGTCTATAAATGGTAACAGTTCATTGGCCATTGCTTTAACAGTTAAAGGTGTACGTGCACCTTGTGGATGAAATTCTGCGCGTCTTTTCTCAACATCCTCGTAGTGAAATCCAACAAATATTGCACGCTCGACTTCATTTTCCTCACGTAATGTCTCATAGGTTCTATGAATTCTACCGAAACTGAAAAAATCAGCACCATCAAAACAAAAGACAACTTTATATTTAAATAATTCTGTAAAATCTTTAGGTAAATAAATAGATAACGTGACGTCTCTCTCCAAGATTTCACTTGAAAAATTTATCTTATTGATACGTCCTGGTTGAAATTCATACATAAATCATGCGCCCCCTCGTAGTCTTAATGACATTGTACCAAGAGACGCATGATTTTAAAATAAAGCGATGTTAATCTTTACAATATTATTCATCTAGTTTCGCTTTTTCTAGTCGTTTTGGATAATCTTTCAACCAAAAGATCGCATTCGGTAGTTTTTTAGCATCGGGTTTGTAAATTGCTTTTTTGCCAGATCCTAATTGTTTTTTCTGCATTTCATAATCTTTCAATGCGTGTATTGCAGGTTTGTGTAATATCCAAATTGCAATAATATTCAGCCATGCCATCATCCCTACACCTAAATCACCCATCATCCATGCAATATCTGCAGTCTTAATCGCACCATACACTGTAGCTACAATCAGTACAATACGTGTCACATTAATCCAAAAGAATGTCGTTCGTCCTGTTCCCTTACGTGTTAGATAAGTTATATTGGTCTCTGCGATATAGTAATACGCCAATATTGTTGTAAATGCAAAGAAGAATAAGGCAAAGGCGATAAAGTAAGAGCCCAATCCTGAAAATGCAGGGTCAAAATGATAACCGCTTCCTTGGAATGCTTTATCAATACCTGCTTGTGCATACATTGCTGTACCTGAGTAATCTCTATCTCCATTAGACATTTCAACGAAAATGCCGTTATCCTTAATCATACTAGGTTTACCACTAGATGTTGTGCCACCATCTGTAACGTTATATGTACCTGAAAGTAAAATTATTAACGCAGTTGCTGTACAAACAAATAGTGTATCAACATAGACTGAAAATGCTTGAACTAATCCCTGTTTAGCTGGATGTGAAACTTCTGCTGCTGAAGCTGCATGTGGCCCAGTTCCTTGCCCCGCTTCATTAGAATAAAGACCTCGTTTTACACCAATTTCAATCATAGCACCTAAAATACCACCAAATGCCGCTTGCATACCAAAAGCTGATTTAAATATAAGCGCAATTAAACCTGGTACTTGACCAATGTTCATGAATATAATAATCACTGCCATGAGTATATAGGCAATTGCCATAAATGGAACAATCGCAGTTGCTGCATTAGCAATCCACTTAATACCACCAAATATAATTAATCCAAGTAATACAGCCAAAAATATTGCTATAATCCATGGTTCTAATTGGAAAGCATTTTTCATCGAACTTGCTATCGCATTAGACTGTACGCCCGGCAATAATAATCCCACTGATATCACAGTTACTACCGCAAAAATCAAACCATATATTTTTCCTAATTTACCTTTAATACCATATTCAATATAGAAAGCTGGTCCACCACGATATTGCCCTTTTTCTTCACGTTTATAGATCTGACCCAATGTTGATTCTATAAATGCACTACTCGCACCTAAAAATGCTGTTGCCCACATCCAAAAAACAGCACCAGGACCACCAATAAAGATTGCTGTTGACACCCCTACGATATTTCCGGTTCCTACACGTCCTGCTAGAGATAATGCAATCGCTTGGAAACTTGAAATGCCAGTTGGTGATTTCTCCCCTTGAAACATCAACCTTATCATTTCTTTAAAATGCCTCACCTGGAAAAATCGCATCATTAACGAAAACAGTATTCCAGTAATAAGTAACCCATAAACTAACGGCTTACTCCAAACAATATCATAAAACCAAGTCAATAAACTTTCTAACATAATGTATCCCCCTTGTTGTACCATTATGTAAAATGATATATTTTTAATCATTATACACATATAAAATATTCCGTGCAACGTATTTCATAAGTTATTGTTTTCACAATTTATATATTATACCTGTTAATTAATATAAAATATTTTGGATAACTTTCTCTATAAAACGAAATAGTTTCACACGATTATATATAATGGTAGCGTTTTCTTGAAACATTCATAATTGAACACCTTATTTTCATCTTTTGTTCTGACTTTATTTAAGCTATACTTAATAGTACTTATAAATTGAATTTAGGAGGAACCGTCCTATGTTAAACAAGGTTTGGTTTAGAACAGGTATTGCATTAATCATCCTGTTTGTATTAATCAAATTGGTTATGGAAGTCCATAGTGTCTTCATACCGTTTATTATCATTGTACAATCGGTGTTATTACCATTATTATTAAGTGGTTTCTTATTCTATATTTGTTTACCATTCCAAAAAATATTAGAAAAGAATAAAGTACCACGTTGGGGAAGTATCACAATTATCTTTATAGGTTTAATTGTGATTATCGGCATTGTAATTGGTTATATTGGGCCATTAATTGCCGGCCAAATCGAAAACTTAATTCATCAAATTCCAACGTTACAACATGAAATACAACATATTATTAACTTTGCTTTAGATCAAATGGAAAGATTACCATCTGATGTTACAGATCGTATCAATAAAATGGTACAGTCATTCAGTAATAGTACAGCAGATATTTTATCTAATTCATTAAGCTATGTAACTTCATTTATCTCAACACTATTCTTACTCATCATGGTGCCATTCTTCTTAATTTATATGTTGAAAGACCATGAACGTTTCATTCCTTTTATCGCTAAGTTGTTTAAAGGAGATAGAAAAGTATTTATAGTTGAACTTTTAAATGATTTAAACCATACATTAAAATCTTATATTCAAGGACAAGTTACAGTCAGTATCATCTTGGGTATCATTTTATATATTGGTTATACAATTATAGGTTTGAATTATACGTTATTACTTGTGATGTTTGCATGTGTTGCTAACATGATACCTTTCTTAGGACCATGGATGGCATTCGCACCGGCAGCAATTATTGGTATTATCCAAAGTCCAACTACTTTCATTTGGGTATGTATTATCACCTTAGTTGCACAACAATTAGAAGGTAACGTAATTACACCAAATGTCATGGGTAAATCACTCAATATTCACCCTTTAACAATCATTGTTGTTATTCTAGCTGCAGGTAATTTAGGCGGCTTCGTGCTAATTCTTGTCGCCGTACCACTCTATGCAATTATTAAAACGATTGTTCGTAACGTATTCCGTTATAGAGAACAAATTATAGAAAAAGCAAATAGTGATATTAAAGAATAACACTAAAAAAGCGTTCGTTTCTTCTTAACTCAGAAACGAACGCTTTTTATATTCTATTAATTTATTTAACGATGTGATAGCCACTATCGACATGAATATTTTCACCAGTAACACCACTTGAGAAGTCACTTAACAAGTAAGCGGCTGTTTTACCAACTTCTTCTTGGTCTACATTACGTTTTAAAGGTGCACGTTCAGAAATTTCTTTCAGTATAGAGTTGAAACCACCGACACCTTTAGCACTTAACGTACGAATTGGTCCTGCTGAAATAGCATTCACACGGATATTATCTTCTCCTAAATCTAGAGCTAAATAGCGTACATTTGCTTCTAAACTAGCTTTAGCGACACCCATTACGTTATAGTTTTGAACGGCAAATTCGCCACCTAAATAAGTTGTAGCTACGATACTACCGCCTTCAGGCATTAATTTCTTAGCTTCACGGGCAACAAGTGTTAATGAATATGAACTAATATCTTGAGCTAGTAGGAAACCATCGCGTGACGTGTCACTGAAACGGCCACGTAAATCTTCCATATTCGCAAATGCGATAGAATGATAAACGCCGTCAATATTACCTACTTCTTCACCAATTTTAGCAAATCCATTAATAACATCATCGTCGCTTTGAACATCTATTTGGTACATGTGATGTTCTGCTTGATTTAATTGTTCTACTAATTTTTCTAATTCATTTTTACTACGTTCTTTACGGTATGTAAATACTAATTTTGCACCTAGTTGATCTAATACTTTAGCTACGCCAAAGCCAATACTACGTTTGTTTGCAATACCCATAATTACAAATGTCTTATTCTCTAAATTTAACATGAAAATAACTCCTTTATTTAAATTTCCTTATTTATCATTTAACTGGTTCGAGTTGTTATAAAGCAACTGAAGTGTCTATGCTTGCTCGATGCCAATCTCAACATTACTTATTTTAACATTGGTTTGATTGAATAAACAATTTATTTTACTATACTTAACGATTTAATCCGCTTTCATATGCAATAAATTATAACGAATACCAAATTTCAATGAAAATTCTCATTATAAAGAGCGGCTGCCTCATCATTGAAGCTTGACCGCTCTATTATATAATTTTGTATTAAACTAATGTTTTCCATTTCAAAATAGAGATTTAAAATTAATAATAAAATTCTAATTCTCGTTTCAATTCATCTACATACTCTTTTGAACCAGTAACAATCACGCGATCTTTATAACGCAATTGCGTATCACCATGTGGCACAATTGATTCATTATTTCTAATAATACGTACAAAGATGATATCCCCACCGAATGGGAAATTACGTAATTGTATTTGATCATATTGATGATTTAACATTGCAATTTCATATAATGAAGTTTCAACATTACTTAAGATATTAAGCATGTTTGGTGTCTCAATTAAACCTTTTAACAATATTTTGTTACTCATATAACTACTAAATATTTCTATACCTTCTTCTTGTAAACTCACATCCGTCGAACTAGATTCTAAACGACAGATAACGCGTTTCACACCATGTTTTTTCGCCATTAATGCAACTTTACGATTGATGTCATCATCATTTGTTGAACACACAACGATATTTCTCTCAAACAAACCTAAGCGCTCTAACAATTGTTCTTCATAATCGCCAATCTCAATCATCGATATGGCGTCTGATAATTTTCGTTTATCACTCAAATCATTTCGATAGTAAAGTGACACTTGATACAACTGTGAAGATAAATTTTGCGCAATTGGAATGGTCAATTGGTTTTTACCAATTAAACTTACTTCAATTTGTCTCGTTGCTTCGTCCGGCATTGGGAACATTTTCTTGAAGACTATCGGTACGAATACGCATGTAATTACCGCACTTAAAATGAGAATACCAGATATTTCAGGTGAAATAGTTCCAAGTTGTTCTGCAATTTTTGCTGAAGCTATGACTAAAGAGAGTGTTGACGTCAGTAAAAATGCTGAAGAAATCGTGGTCTTCATATCAAACCATCTGCGTATGTAAAACATTGGTATTAATTTAGATATTAAGAATGCAATCATTAAAAATGGAATAATTAATAGCAACGATGGTTCTTTAATCAATTCTGGAATATTTAAATCTACACCTACCATAATGAAGAAGATAGGAATAAAGAATCCATAACCAAATGAATCTAACTTTTCAACCATGTCTTCATCGGGACCGAGTAATGATACAACGACCCCAGCCAAGAAGGCACCTAAAATATTTTCAGCGCCTACCCCTTCAGCTAGAGCTACTAATAATATAATTAAAGCAAATACAGCACGTATACCAATTTGCGTGGTACCGTCCATTAGCTTTTGAAGGAACTGTGCCTTTTTAAACATACCTCCAAGAAAATAAAAGACAATAGTAAATACAACTAAACTTCCGATAAGCCACATTGATGTGCTACCTGAAGCGTTGAGTGTACCGTATGCCGTCAATAATATCATCGTCACTAAGTCTGCAAGTACGGCAACTAATAGAATAAATTGTCCAATTGTAGTACGCATGATATTCATTTCTTTTAACGTTGGTACGACAACACCTAGTGAAATTGTAGAAATGATAATAACCATTAATAATACGTCGTCTATAAGACCAAACCATTTGAACATATACGCAAAAACAATTGAGATAATCATGATAAACATGAATACTACAAGCGCCATTTGTAAATGTCCAGGCTCTTTTTTCTTAATTCTCTGTTCAGTTTGCGTTGAACTTTTATCTTTTTTAAATGCTTTAAAATCTATTTCTAGTCCACTTAAAAACATTAAGAAGATGAAGCCTAAGGTAGATAATATGTTAAGCATTGCGTCTCGCTCTACAAGATTTAAAAATGAATGCCCAATGACAATCCCCATTAATATTTCTGCAACTACAATAGGTAAGAAACTAATTTTCAAACGATTGACTAAAATTGGTGTAATAAATGCTGCCAATACAACGACAACAAGCGATATAAATTCCATATAACCCCCTTAAGTTAGGTAAGACATAAATGATGTTGCTAATCCAAAATAAATCAACATACTTACAATATCATTAATTGTTGTAATGAATGGTCCACTTGCAACAGCAGGATCAATGTTAAGTTTGTTCATCACTAACGGAATCATTGAACCAACTAAAGTACCTACTGTCATCGCAATGGTTAAACTACTACCAACAATCATTGCTAAAATAGGTTGTCTATATAGAATCATAATGATTATAAACAACACAGCAGCACACACTAAACCACTAAAGAAACCACTGCCTGCTTCTCTAAGTGCGACTTTAAACTTACTTTGTTCATAGATTTCACCTGTTGAAATATTACGTACTGATACGGCAAGCGACTGCGTACCAGAATTTCCTGACATCCCGCTAATTATAGGTATAAAAGCAGCTAATAATGCAACTTTAGCTAAGGTATCTTCAAATGACCCTAGAATTGTTGCAGTAATCATCCCTAAAAATGTTAATATGATAAGCCACGGTAATCTTTTTTTAGCAGTAGTAAACACTGAATCATTCGTTGCATCGACATCAGAGACACCGGCTAAACGTGAGTAGTCTTCACTCGCCTCTTCATCCATAACATCTAAGATATCATCGATTGTGATAATTCCTAGCAAATGGTCTTGATAATCTACTACTGGCATGGCAATAAAATCATAGTCACGCATTTTTTGTGCGACATCCTCTTGGTCATCAGCAGCATTTGCACTAATGACACGCTCACTCATGATATCTTCAATGTAAGCATCATTTTCTGCTGTAATTAAGTCCCTTAAAGAAAGTACGCCTGCGAGTTGTTTATTTTCATTTACTGCAAAAATCACGTATATCGTTTCTGCGTCTGGCGCTTGTTCTTTAACGTGAATCAATGCTTCTTTGACTGGCATAGTTGCATTTAATGAAATGTACTCCGTAGTCATGATACCACCGGCAGTATCTTCATCATAATGTAACAAAGCTTTGATTTCTCTAGCATCTTCTTTATTCATCAATGTGAGGAGACTAACGATTTTCTGTTTTGATAACTGGTTCATAATATCTACGGCGTTATCATAAGACATCTCTTCTAATACTTTACTCGCGTAACTGGCGTTCATTGTATCAAAAAGTGCTTCGTAATCTTCTTCATCAATTTCTAATTGTTCGAAAAAATCCGCTACTTCTTCTGGTGAAAGCACTTCAAACATACGTTGACGAATTTCTTCATCACTGTCTTCAAAGTATTCACTTTGTTCATATGTATGCATGGACAAGAATTCTTCTCTAAATTGATCAATTTCATTATTTGATAATAACTCATCGAGTAATACTTGATCATAAACTTGTTCATCTTCTAAAGTGATTGAATCTTTCTCATTAGCCATTAGTCCCACCTCCATATATGTTAAATTATAGCATATTGAAAATCGATTCTATCGTGTCATATTTATCGTTGATTACAATTTTTTGATTATTTATAGGGTGCATAAATGTGACTTGCTTACAGCGTAACAATTGATGTGTATATTCATCATGTCCACCACCATATAAATCGTCACCGACTATTGGATGACCAAAATGTTGAAAATGGACACGTATCTGATGTGTACGGCCAGTGAGCAACGTCACTGCACACAAACTATATGTATGATTATTGTACTTAGTTACATCCAAGCGTTTGAATCGTGTTTGTGCTGTTTTTCCATTTCTATCTACATGTCTTTGTATAATACTATCTGGATGTCTAGCAATTGGCGCATCAATCAAACCGCTACGCGTTATCTCTCCTTGGCAAATACATAAATATTGTTTGTCAATTTGAGTTTGTGACATCAAATGATGGATAAAACCATGCTTTGCAATAATCACAATACCTGATGTATTACGATCTAACCGTGTAATAATATGTGGTATGGTCTCATTTTCATATGTTTGAAAATAACCTAATACCTGTTCAGCAACACTATAATGCAGATGATCTCGTGAAGGCGCACAATTTTGATATGCCGGTTTAGAGATTGCAATTAAATATTGATCTTCATATAGTATGTTTAGCGCTTGTTGATATGGAATAAGATTTGTACTTGGGGTTTCGTTAGCCAGAAAAACCTCTAATACGTCACCGCACTTTAATTGTGCACGTACCGTAACCGACTCTCCATTAACTACTAAAGCGCCATTATGTTTAATGGCGCTAATCGTCCGCTTTGAAAAGCGATGTCTTTGTAAAAAGGTTCGCAACATCTCCGCAGTTGTTATATTGAAGGTGAATTTCATTATTCAGTATCTCCACTAGAGATAAATGAATCGTGTACACGTTTCCAGAATGGGAATGGTCTAAATCTAGCAAATCTTATTTTCTCGTTCGCCACTCTATATTGTATTGCATTAACATTTTTATGTTTAATACTAACATGGTCAATCGTCGTTAAAATCGTGTCATGATTCACCGGCGTAATCAAACAAGTATGATGTTTCGGCAATACTAACGGTGACCCGACCGTTCTAAACACTCTATTATTGATAGAAGCAATTTCAGCAATTTGCATCGCTTCTAATGATGGATGAATCAATGCACCGCCCAATGCTTTATTATAAGCTGTTGATCCAGATGGCGTAGACATGCATAAGCCATCTCCTCTGAAACGTTCAAATTGATTCCCTCTAATATTCACATCTACCACTAATGTTGATCCGTTTTCTGTTTTCATAGTCGCTTCATTTAATGCTAAGTGTCGTGTCTCATAACCATTGTCATTATAGCGCACGATGATTTCTAGTAACGGATACTCAATAACCTGAAATTCTGAATTGTTAATCTCAATAATTAGCTTTTCTACTTCGTGAGGTAACCAATCTGCATAAAAACCAAGATGTCCTGTATGAATCCCAACAAATGCACAACGTGAAAGCATATGACTATATTGATGAAACGCTTGTAGCAACGTACCGTCTCCACCGACTGATATAACGATTTCTGGATTTTCCGGGTCTTCTACCATCTGAAAGTCTTTCATATGGTTAATCATTTTATGTTTTAAAGCATTAGATTTTGAATCGCCTTTAGACAAAATCGTATAGCGCATTGTAACATCCCCTAGTCATTATTATGCTTTTTCGCACGCTTCTTAGAATAATATTTCTGTGCTTCTTGAATTTCTTCTTTTATTTCTGACATCTCTTCATCTAGTAAATAAGCTGCTTCTGCTGCTCGTTCTAAGCGATGTTGAATCTCAGGTGGATAGTCTCCATCATATTTATATCTCAATGTATGTTCAATAGTTGCCCAAAAATTCATAGCTAAAGTTCTAATTTGTATTTCTGCTAAAATCTTTTTCTCTCCACTTAAAGTTTCTATTGGATATTCGATAATAACATGAAATGAACGATAGCCACTCTGTTTCGTGTTACTAATATAATCACGTTCTTCAACAACCTTAAAATCCTTACGTTGTCTCAATAAATTAACAACAATATCTATATCATCAACAAATTGGCACATTAATCTTAACCCTGCAATATCGTACATTTCTTCATGTAGTCGATCAAATGATATTTGACGCTTATTCGCCTTATCAATGATACTTGTCATCGGTTTAACACGGCCTGTAACAAATTCTATAGGCGACGCATTGTCCTCTACTTCATATTGTTTTCTAAGCCCTTTTAATTTTATTTTCAATTCGTCTACTGCTTGCTTATATGGCGATAAAAACTGATCCCATTGATTCATTGTGCCTCACTCCGCTTCAATCTAATTCGAAAGTATTTTCTACAACGGACACAAACTCCTTACCATAATTTGTATTACCTTGTATATTATCTAATATATAATTAAATTCATTTTCGAATTGTACTAATTCTAATTCATCATTAACAATAATTTTCTTACCTTTATTTTTATGTAACATAGACCATGTTTCTTGAACAAATATTAAATAGGAATATGATTGTCCGTCGTCTAATATATATGCAAAACTATAATTGTCACTATCAACAAGCATTTGCCCTGCTTCTTGTAATCCTTCTGTAGATTGTTCTGTATAACAATTTATACTATCTTCTGTAACTTTAATTTCATTCACATAAATACGCATGCTTGTTCCTCCTTATTCCTCATTATTTTAACATAATTCACTTGTACATAACACGTGACAAGTTAATGTTGTAACATGTTTCATTGTATATATGAACATGGATTTTAATTTTCAAATGCAGTTCGATTTAAAATAAGTGAAAAGTCATTTAAAATACATATTGATATTAAGTAAAGGGAGTGCTTCTATGGCAACGAATAACGAAATTGAATTCAAACAAATGCTCACGCAATCTCAATACCAAGCAATCAGTAACAAGTTCTTTCAAGAAATGCATCCGTTTAGCCAAAAAAATTATTATATAGACACACCTCAATTCGATTTAAAGTCACATCATTCTGCTTTAAGAATTCGTGTTAAAGAACATGATTATGAAATGACATTAAAAGTACCTGCTGAAGTCGGATTAATGGAATATAATTTCCAAACAGACGTTGTGCCTGAACTTGATAAAAATATTACGCAGGATATGTTGCCAGATGTAATCAAAACACAACTCACACTTATGGACATTGATTTCACTCAGCTTAAAGTACTCGGCGCTTTAACCACTCATCGTATGGAGAAAGAGCTTAATGGTAATTTACTTGTATTAGATCACAGTCACTATCTTGATACTGAAGATTTCGAGCTAGAATTTGAGGTTGAAGATTATGATGAAGGGCTGATTCAATTTAAAAGCATTTTGGAAAAATTCAATATGACTCATGAAATTCCAGATAATAAAGTACAAAGATTTTTTACACACAAATCAAATTTAAACAGCAATTAATTAAGCGCAATCACAAAAAGTCGAATTACTTCCAAATGTAAAAATTCATGTTATATTAGTATTATATTAACAGAATATGGTGATAATATGACTCAAACACCTTATGAAATCATAGGACAAGAAGCTCTATATAAGATGATTGACCATTTTTATTATTTGGTCGAGCGTGACAATAGAATCAATCATTTATTTCCTGGTGATTTTGAAGAAACAAGCAGAAAGCAGAAGCAGTTTTTAACACAGTTTTTAGGTGGACCGAACCTTTATACAGAAGAACATGGCCACCCAATGCTTAAAAAACGTCATATGGACTTTAAAATAACAATTCATGAACGCGATGCATGGCTTGAGAATATGCAACATGCAATAATGCATGCGCAACTTCCTGCTGGTGTCGGCGATTACTTATATGAAAGATTACGTTTGACAGCGAATCATATGGTTAATTCCGAAAATTAATTGTAGGTGGAATAGACATGACTGAAGAATTAAGAATAATACAACCTAATAGTCGTGAAGATGCAAATCTTTCACCTGTAAGCAAGATTGAAATTTATTCATTTTTCGATCCATTCAGTAAGGAATGCTTTAAATTATCAGCGATACTTTCTAAATTACGCATTGAATATAAACAATATATCAGCATTAGACATATATTGAACCCATCACTTCGTGTCTTAACTAAATGCCAGGCACAAAGTACCTCGGATTTAGATAATATCGCACTTGCTTATAAAGCTGCAGAGCTTCAAGGGCGTACTCGTGCAGAACGTTTTATTCATCTTGTTCAAAATGAAATCATTCCAAAACGCGATATTATTACTGAATCGATGGTAAATCATTGTATTAGCAATGCAGGTTTAGATTATGAGGTTTTTAAAGAAGATTTGCATAGTAGTTGTTTAAAAGAAAGTTTACAAGTAGATTTGCATATCGCTAGAGAAATGGAAATTGAAGAAGCACCCTCTCTCGTGTTTTTTAATGAGGATGTACATGAGGAAGGTTTAAAAGTTGAAGGCTTGTATCCTTATCATATATATACGTATATTATTAACGAACTTATAGGTACACCGATTGAAAAAGAGTTACCACCAAATCTTGAAACGTATATCCAACAACAACAACTTGTGACCAAAGAGGAATTACTCACAATTTATGAATGGCCAGAGAAATTAATGAATAAAGAACTCAAAAAACTCGCTTTACGCCAAAAAATTGAAAAACTAAATTCACCTGATGGTAAGTTTTGGAGAGCAAAAAATTAATTTAGCTCGGAACGATAGCCATTTCCTAAAAAGGCAGCATGCTATATAAAGAATAGCGTGTTGCCTTTTGTTTTTCATAAATTTTTAAAATCTATTTTGCAAACACTGCAAAACGTTTTTGAACATATTTAGGATTGATCGCTTCGTCTACTAATGCTGTAGCAAAATCTGCATAACTAACATTTGTTCCAATGACTTCATCTTCACTTGTTTTATAAGTTCCTGTTTTTTCACCATCAAATTGAAAGTCTGGTGCTGGACTAATAAATGTCCATTGCACATCTTCACGTTGTTTTATTTCATCTAAAGTTTTAGTTTGAGCGAGTGCTGTAGGTTTAAATTGTTCTGGAAAATCAGGAGAATCTACTAATCTCATTGTATGTGCAGAATCAACGAACAAACTACCGGCACCGCCTATGATTAATAAGCGTTGCTTGCTTCCACTCAGTAAATCACTAAGATGTTTTAATGATTTGCTATGTTCTTCTAATTTAGTTGGATCTGGTTGTCCAAATGCATCTATAACTACATCAAATTCTGACAGATCGTCCTTTGTTAAATCAAACAAATCCTTTTGAATAACTTGCTTTGCCTCTGTTTTATTTGTGCTTCTCACAATGGCTGTCACATCTAGTCCTCTACTTATAGCTTCTTTAGTAATGAGTTGTCCTGCTTTACCATTGGCTGCTATTATTGCTACTTTCATATTCATCCCTCTTTCTTGTACTCAAATTAAATACAGGTACAGCGTATACTTTTATTAAAGTAAAGTCAACTGAATAGTTATTCACTTTTTTCGTATTTTGTAGCTGTGATTTAAAAAAGGACATAAAAAAACGCCGTGTCTGATTACACGGCGCTAAACAAAGGGGATGGGAGAAATTTTTCACTTCAAACAAAGGGGTATGTTTGTTATGTGATTAATTTCATGTATACAATATAACACGCTTAAATGTACCTTTCAACCATTTAAATTAAATAAGTTCAGTTTGTCACAAACTTGTCATATTGTAAACGAATACATATATACTAAGCTTTCATTAGCTTTTCAAAAGCGTCTAATTTCTGTTCGAATACTTGGCAAGCTTGTTCAATTGGTTCGGGAGTCGTCATGTCTACACCTGCATTTTTCAGTATTTCAATTGGATAATTTGAACTACCTTTTTTCAGAAATTCATTAATATATCTATCAACAGCTGGTTGACCTTCAGTCAATATTTGATGACTTAAACTTTGTGCTGCACTGTATCCGGTTGCATATTGATACACATAATAATTCATATAAAAATGCGGAATTCTAGACCATTCTTTACTGATGTCCTCATCAGTTTCTACTGACTCGCCGAAATACTGTCTATTTAATGATGCATATTCTTCATTCATACGATTTGCAGTTAATGGTTCTCCCGCTTCTTCTATTTGATGGATTTTATGTTCAAATTCTGCAAACATTGTTTGTCTAAATAACGTTGCACGGAAACGCTCTAGCTCTTGATTTAACAACAATAGTCTTCTTTCATCATCTAAATGTTTGTCCATATAATCACTTAACAACGCTTCATTACAAGTTGAAGCAACTTCCGCAACAAAAATCGTATAATCACTTGAATTAGACGGTTGATTTTTACGACTGAAATAACTATGTGCAGAGTGACCAAACTCATGAACTAATGTATATAGATCAGATACTGTGTTCGACCAGTTTAATAGTATAAATGGATTTGTTAAATGCGCACCTGAAGAATAGCCACCTGAACGTTTGCCTTTATTCTCATATACATCAACCCAACGGTTATTCAAGCCTTCGTGCACAACTTCCATGTATTCCTCACCCATTGGTTGTAATGCCTTTATCATCCAATCTTTCGCTTCTTCATAAGGCATTTCAAATTTCACATCTTTTACTAGTGGTGTATAAAGATCATACATTTTCATATCATCTAACCCTAGTAATTCTTTACGCAATTCTGTATAACGATGTAACAATGGTAAGTATTCATGTACTGTTTTCACTAAATTATCATATACTTTTTCAGGAATATGATTTCTGCTTAAAGCAGCAGCTCTTGCCGAATCATAATTATGTGTTTTTGCGTTGAATACATTTTTCTTAACTTCACCAGCTAATGTAGCACTTAACGTATTATTATATGCACCATAAGCTTTATATAAATTTTCAAATGCAGATTTACGTAAAATACGGTCATCTGATTCTAAACATTTAATGAATGTACCTTGAGTTAGTGAATGGCGTTCACCATCCTTATCAATTGCATCTTCAAATTCTAAATCAGCATTACTGAACATACCATATACATTATCCGGTGTAGATAATGCATCTTGTGCTTCTGTTAGTAATTTTTCTTTATCTGCACTTAAAACATGTGGACGCTTTTCATTAATCAATTTCAAATCAAAGGCATAGCGTTTTAAATCGTCATTTGATTCGATAAATGATTGGATCGTTGCTTCATCAATTTGCAAAATTTCAGGCACTAAGAAGCTCCAACCCGCGCTAAATTTAATAATCAATTGATGTGCACGTGACTCATACCCAGTATATTTATCATTGGCAGTATCTTGGTCCTGCTTAAGATGTGCATATACATAGACCTTTTCTAGCTGTGAACCTAATTCATCTTCTAATGCTAATGCTTTATATAGTGTTTCGGCGTTATCTGCCAAATGTCCTTGAAATTGTTGTTCTTGTCCGAGACTTTGCTCAACTTCTTTAAAAGCTGATTCGAAGGCTTCGTCCGATTCAAATATAGTAGTTAAATCCCATGTATATTCAGGATATTTACGTTCTTGTTCTTCTCTTGTTAATTGTTGTGTCATTTTCTGTAAACCTCCTATAGTTTCAATACTATAATTTTCTCATGTCAGTGCTAATTTTGCACGTCATTACACCCCATCAGACTGTATGAATTTTTGAATTTTTCAAATAAAGCACATGTAATATTGAACGTATCAACCTCATAATCATAGAATTGATTAAATTTAAACACTTTTGATAGTTGCTCTGTGTCAGTATCCTGTGTTCTCATCATTTTTATTAGTTGTAATTGCCAATAAACTGGATGAGACTGCACATACAATTGTTCTGGATAAACAATACCTAAATGACGACATACCCATGATTCAGAAAGTCGACAATTATATATCACGCTGAGACTAGGTTGAAGTACAGAATGACTATTTCTACATCTTTTTAAATATTGTTGTATCGCTTGAGATGTTAATTTGAGATTTTTAAATTCTATGTCAGGTGAATTACGATTAAATAAATCATCAATAAGTTGATAGTCAACAATTTCTCGTAGCGCTATATAGTTAGACCCTCCTAAAAATTGAAAGATATGATATTTAAATAGTTGCATTGTTACGCTATCCCATACAAACAACTGTTGGTTTAAAGCATCAATATAAGTACGTTCATATTTATTTAACTTTAGTATTTTTGTTTTATCATTATACTGAATTCCTTTTGTAATCCATATAACTTTCAAGCCGCAACTGATGAGTCCCTGACTTCGCTTTTTTATATTTTGAATTGTAATTTTAGAAAATTGAACCTATATTGCAAATTTTTGATTGATGATTAAATCAGGATATTGATGACACTTTTTTATAAATGGTTCAATTTGTACATGATGTCCAGTTTCTTTAAAACGGCTTGCAATCATATACTTCACATCATGGTGTTCTATTGTTTCTACGTTATTACAAGCTATATTCCGTTTTTTCAAGTGCGCAAAGTGAGGTATTGTTACCGCACCACTTTTTAAAATAACTTGACTCCTGCAATAAGGACAAATATAAAATGCTTTTCTATGTGCATGCTGTGCACTAACAATTTGATTACCTTCATTTTTCGCAAATAACATCAATCAATCACCTCATAATATTACACGTTTGAATGTGATTAATTACTTCTACTAATCGCAATTTACTTCAATATTCCCACAAAAAAACCATCAAAAGTAATTAACTTTTGATGGCTTCAATAAGCGTAGTTTTTAAATATTATTTCATATTAGGCTATTTATATTAATCAATCGCATTTGAAAAATAACGACGTACTTGAGACGCAACGTTATGGCTCATAATAATCTTGGCATAGTCATTTAAATACACTTCTGATTTGTCAGTAGGATATGCGAACTCAAGTAATTGACTGTAACTATCATTAATTGTTTCTTGATCCACTGTTTCATCGTAATGAACTGCATAATAATATTTGCGATCAATACTATATAATAAATCTTCAAACGCATCTGTTACCGGATTATTATGATGTGCAAAATCAATAACCTCTTCTAAATCGTCAAATTTCACTATAACAGTACGTGTATTTTGTTGTTTATGGTCACTTTGCTCTTGGTTTTGTTTAGCACCTTTTTGTTGTTGACGTTGTTCAAATAAATCTTCTAAACTCTCGTCTTGATCAAATGTTTGTGATAACAATTCATTAACTTGATAATCAAGTTGTTCGTTATCATCATCAGACATATTCATTAAATCTTCGTTTTTAGACTTAGATATAGTAACTTCAACACCTTTTTCAAAAGCGTGAACTTGTATCCATAATGGACCTTCTACAACAAAGTCTTCTTCTTCATTGATTTCTTCCATCATATTCCAGAAGAATTCTTCACCACGTTTGCGATTTGTCCACAAATCTTCACGTTTAAAGCCTCTTGCCTCAATATCACTATATGTTATAAATAATTTAACAGTTGTATCGTCAACACGCTCTATTCTCATATCATCTCACTCCTTACAGTCGATGAATAGTAATCATATTGTATTAAAACCTAGTAAGAATTACAATTGATTTGTTTGATTTATTTTCACTAAATCCTATTTGGTACCTCATCTTAACATATACCATGTTAATAGCCAAAAAAACAGCACTAACTTTAAAGTGCTGTCACAATAATTCCATACATTATTCAATTCATAAACAACTTATTGTCATCACAAACGTTATGATTTGACGTATGTCATTGTTGATTTGTTATGTTTAAAATATAACAAAACCATAAAGCGATTGTCTTATGTATCACTTCATGGCTTGTTTGTTTCATGTATAATTTGTAATTAGTCAACCATACGTTGCGCTTCTTGTAATTGGAACGTACGCACTTTTCTTGGTAAGAAACGTCTAATTTCATCTTCGTTATAACCAACTTGTAGACGTTTTTCGTCTAAGATGATTGGACGACGTAATAAACCAGGATTATCTTGAATAATTGAATATAAATCTTGAAGTGGTAACGCATCAATATCTACATTTAATTTTTGGTATGTTTTAGAACGTGTAGATATAATTTCGTCTGTACCGTCTTCAGTCATTTTTAAAATTTGTTTGATTTCGTCAATTGTTAAGTGTTCTGAAAAAATGTTACGCTCCGTATACGGAATGTCATGTTCTTGTAACCATGCTTTCGCTTTACGGCAAGATGTGCAACTTGGTGAAGTAAATAATGTTACCATACATCTCACTCTCCTATTTTTCATGAATGTAAATTCATTTGATTTCAATATTTATATGATTAAGAAATATTCTGTGAATTCATCTTTCTTAACCTTACAATGAAAGTATACCTTTCCAACATTAAAATTAAATGAGAATTCTCTAATTTTTTTCAAAAAATTTAAAATATAAGAATTTCTCAATAAATTCAACTGAAATATTGATATGACTATAGTTTAACATAACTTACAAATGATTGAAATACTGTTATAATAAAGCTACTGTGTATTAAATTAAATTTTAGAAAGTAGGCATTAAAAAATGGAAACATTATTCTCAGGTATCCAGCCTAGTGGTATTCCAACAATCGGAAACTATATTGGTGCTTTGAAACAATTTGGTGAAGTTCAAGATGATTACAATTGTTTCTTCTGTATTGTTGATCAACATGCAATTACAGTACCACAAGATAGACTAAAGCTTCGTAAACAAACGAGACAACTTGCCGCAATATATCTTGCATCAGGTATTGATCCAGAAAAATCTACACTCTTTATCCAATCGGAAGTGCCAGCTCATGTACAAGCAAGCTGGATGTTAACAACAATTACTTCTATTGGCGAGCTAGAACGTATGACTCAATTTAAAGACAAAGCTACGAAACAAACTGAAGGTGTACCAGCAGGATTATTAACATATCCACCATTAATGGCAGCAGATATCGTTATTTATAATACGAATATTGTGCCTGTAGGTGACGATCAAAAACAACATTTAGAGTTAACGCGTAATTTAGTTGACCGTTTCAACTCACGTTTCAATGATATTTTAGTTAAGCCAGAAATTCGTATGCCCAAAGTTGGCGGACGTGTCATGAGTCTTCAAGACCCAACTCGAAAAATGAGTAAAAGTGACGATAACCAAAAAAATTTCATCTCATTATTAGATCAGCCAAGCGTTGCAGCTAAAAAAATTAAAAGTGCTGTAACAGATTCAGATGGCATTATTAAATTTGATCGCGAGCAAAAACCAGGAATTTCAAATTTACTTTCTATTTATTCTAGTTTAACTGATGAGTCTATTGACTCACTACAAGAAAAATATAAAGAGTCAAATTATGGTGTTTTCAAAGCTGATTTAGCTGAAATTGTAAAAAATTTCTTAACTGAGTTCCAAGAAAAATATGAATACTACTTTAATTCAGAAGAGTTGGATACTATTTTAGATAACGGCAGAGATAAAGCACAACAAGTCTCTTACAAAACATTGAAGAAAATGGAAAAAGCAATGGGCCTTGGCCGTAAAAGATAATATTGCAAATCAATACCATATCAAAAAAGCACACCCTCACGGATGTGCTTTTTTGTTTGCAAACCTAACGTTTAAATCATTATTTTTTCTTTTTACCCGTTTTAGGGTCAATGTCCTTATCAATTTCAACATGTTTAAGTGATGTATCTCCACCAATTTGGTGATAAACCATACCTTTGACTTGTGGATTCGTCAAATGCGCTTCACCTTTTTGATAAATTGGCGCAACTGGTGCTTCTTTTAACATGAGTTCTTCAGCTTTTTTCATTGTTGCATTACGTTCTTCAGGTTTCTTCAATAATTTACCATTAGCGTCTTTAACTAATTTATCGTATTCTTTATTGCCCCATCCTGTATTATTGGAAGTATTACCGGTAGTCATAATACTCAAGAAAGTTAAAGGATCAGGGTAATCTGGTCCCCAACCAGATAATGATGCTTCAAATGTTTCAGCATGTTCTTGATTAATTCTTTGTTTAAATGGTAATTGTTTAATTTTAAGAGTTACACCTGGCAAATTACTCTCAACTTGAGATTTAATATATTCTGCTGAAATTTTCGCATCTGGTGTATCTTCGGTATTCATAGTAAATGATATGTTCTTCTTGCCTAAATCTTTTTTCGCTTTTTCTAAATGTTTCTTCGCAGCTTTTGGATTATAACTTAACGGCGAATCGATTGTATCTGCAAAATCTTTACCATCTGGTGTTTTAGCTGTTAATTTTGATGTAAAGCCATCTGTAGCTTCCGACCCATTATTTTTAACTGCATTTACATAGCCTTCTTTATCAATGGCTTGAGAAATCGCTAGTCGCAAATCTTTATTTTTAAATTCAGGAACATTGTTTCTATTCAATTTAATATAAAATGTACTAGCTAATAAGCGTTTCTTCAAACCAGGATTATCTTTATACTTATCAACTTGGTCAGCTGTGATTGTAGTATCATCCACTGAACCAGTATCATAAAGTGATGCACCAGCTTGTTGGTCTTTTAAGACTTTATAATTTATTCGGTCTAAATGTACATTTTTTTTATCCCAATAATCTTTGTTCTTAACTAATTGCAGTTTATCTTCAACTTGCCATTTTTCTAATTTAAATGGTCCGTTAAACACAGTTTTACCAGCAGTTGTTCCATATTGTTCACCTGCTTTTTTAACTACCTTTTCGTTTTGTGGCATAAATGTACCGAATGCAAACATTTCGTTAATATATGGAATTGGTTTTGTCAATTCAACTTTTAAAGTATGATCATCGAGTGCTTTTACGCCCAATTCATCTACTTTCTTTTTGCCCATATTAATGGCCTCTGCATTTTTCAAATCATACATGATATAAGCATATTCAGAAGCTGTATCTGGATTCACAACACGTTTCCATGCATATTCAAAATCATGCGCTGTCACTGGATCACCATTTGATCACTTCGCATCTTTACGTAATTTAATCGTTAACGTTTTACCGCCATTACTTTCTTTTGGCATTTCTTTGGCTACACCTGGTTGTGCTTTATCATTTTTATCCAATGTATATAAACCTTCATAGATTTGATTATACAAATCAAATGATACAGTATCCGTTGCCAGTGCCGAATCTAGCGTTGAAATATCTTGTGGCAGCACTTTTCTAAATACTTGACCTTTATCAGAATACACACCTTCAGCATTTCCACATCCTGCCAATACTACAGATAATGCAATCAAAATGATAAATAATTTGAATTTATTCATTGTAATCCCCCTTTCCCCTTTTATACTGTTGTCTCTTGTGTTTGTGCTTTTAAAGTTTCTGCCTCTTCATCTGTAGTAAAGACATAATGATTTGGTCGAATTTCATGTAATGTACGTTGATCATTATTAGCTTCATCTTCTTCAAAAATCGTTCTCTTTCTAACTCTTTCACTTTCCGGATCTGGTTGCGGTACAGCTGAAAGTAAAGATTTTGTATACGGATGCATTGGGTGGTTATATATCTCATCAGAACTACCGATTTCTACAATTTTCCCAAAATGCATTACTGCAATTCTATCCGAAATGTATTTCACCATGGAAAGGTCATGCGCGATGAATAAAAATGTAATACCGCGCTCTTTTTGTAATTTTAATAATAAATTAACAACCTGTGCTTGAATGGAAACATCTAATGCAGATATCGGCTCATCTGCTATAATAAATTCTGGTTCAACAGCTAACGCTCTTGCAATACCAATACGTTGGCGTTGACCACCTGAGAATTCGTGCGGATAACGATTGGCATGTTCCTTACTTAAACCAACAGTTTCTAATAAATCATAGACGCGCTTTTTACGATCTTTAACACCCGATGACAGTTTATGAATATCGATACCTTCTGCAACAATATCCATCACCTTCAATCTAGGGTTTAAAGATGCATAAGGGTCTTGAAAAATCATTTGAATTTTTTTATTAAATTTAAGTGAGTCTTTACGGTTTTTAATCTTTTGAATATCGATACCTTCGTATAAGATTTCACCATCTGTAATGTCATTTAATTTGATAATCGCTTTACCTGTAGTAGATTTACCACACCCAGATTCTCCAACAAGTCCAAATGTTTCACCTTTAAAGACGTCGAACGAAATATTTTCAATCGCTCTTACTTCATTGCGTTTACCTTCATTAAAATATTGCTTCAGGTTTTTTACTTGTAATAACAGCTCTTTATGATTCTCCATCGAACGACACCCTTTCTACTTGTTGTGGCTTAGCGTAATTATTCGGCATGTTACGCAAACGTTTTTTAACCATTTCTGGTGGCTCAACATGCGGTGCACGTTCATCAAGTAACCAAGATTTCACAAAGTGCGTTGGTGAAACTTGATACCATGGTGGTGGCGTTTTAAAGTCTATATCTAGAGCATATTGACTTCGTTCAGCAAAAGAATCACCTTTTGGCGGATGTAATAAATCTGGTGGTGTCCCCGGAATGGCTAATAATTCCGTATCCGTTCCTGTTGTTAAGTCTGGCATAGAAGATAATAATCCCCATGTATATGGGTGTTTGGGATCATAGAATATTTCATCTACATCCCCTGTTTCAACCATTTGACCACCATACATAACTGCAACTCTGTCTGCAATATTGGCTACCACACCTAAATCATGTGTAATAAAGATGATGGATGTACTAATCTTTGCTTGTAACTCTTTCATTAATTCTAATATTTGTGCTTGCATTGTTACATCTAATGCCGTCGTCGGTTCATCTGCGATAAGCACTTTTGGCTCACATGCTAATGCCGTTGCAATAACAATCCTTTGGCGTTGACCGCCTGAGAATTGGTGTGGGTATGCATTGAATCTTTTTTCAGCATTTGGTAAACCGACTAAATTAAGTATTTCTAACGCTCTTTTTTTAGCGTCTGCTTTATTGTAGTTTTTATGTTTCATTAGTGGCTCCATAACTTGTTTTCCAATTTTCATCGTAGGATTTAAAGATGTCATAGGGTCCTGGAAAATCATTGAAATATCTCTACCACGTAATTTAATCAATTCTTGTTCTGATTTTTGTGCTAAATCATCACCTAAGAAATTAATTTTTCCTTTTTTAATTCGTCCTGCATCACCTTGGAATAACTTGGTGATTGCTTTCGTCGTCACTGATTTACCTGAACCAGATTCTCAAACAATCGCAAGTGTTTCTCCCTTATTAATAAAGAAATCAACACCTCTAACCGCTTGCACTTCCCCTGCGTCAATATCAAAGGAAACATGCAAATTACTAACTTCTAATACTCTTTCTGACATAATGTTGCCCCCTTAAATTATCTACGCATTTTCGGATCGAATGCATCGCGTAATCCATCACTAAATAGATAGAAGAATAAAATTAATAAACTTAATACTAATGCAAGTATAAATAGTTCATGTGGATGTATTAATAACATCGCTCTACCTTCGTTTACTAGTGAACCTAATGACGTTCTAGGCGCTGGTACACCAATTCCGATAAAGCTTAAGAAAGCCTCGAAGAATATCGCATTTGGTACAGTAAACATTGAAGTTACTACGATGACACCCAATGTGTTAGGTAATATGTGCTTAAAAATTAATTTAGATTTAGATGCTCCTAATGTTTTAGAGGCTAAAACAAATTCTTGGTTTTTCAATTTTAAAAATTCACCACGAACGACACGACTCATACCAATCCAACCAGTAATTGTCATCGCCAATATAATCGTCCAAATCGAAGGCTCGAAGATTAATACGAATAAGATTACTACAATCAAAGTAGGAATAGATGCGACGATTTCAATAATACGTTGCATCACATTATCAATGCGTCCACCAAAGAATCCGGATATGGCACCGTACACGACCCCTATGAAAATATCTAGTAATGCTGCAACCACACCAATAAAGAGTGATACTTGCGCACCTTGCCATGTTCTTGACCATAAATCTCTACCTAGTTGATCTGTACCGAACCAAAAGTTTTCTTTCACGCCTGCCTCTTTATACGCATCAACACCTTGAGCCCCTTCACCATCGAATGGTAGGAATGGTACTTGATCTAACACAGGTATCTTCGCTGGCAAATTACGTCTTTCTACATCTTGTTCCGCATAGTCATGTGAACTTAATAAAGGACCTATTAAAGCTAACAATATAATAATAATGAGCCCTATCATCCCAACAACTGCGAGTTTATTACGTTTCAACTGCGCCCATGCGTCTTGCCAGAAATTCTTACTTTCTCTTTGCATTTCAGGTTCTTTTTCTAAATCATTCTTACTGCGAATAAAATCAGATGCTGGTATTGCTTCTGAGGTATGTGTCATTACTGCATTTGAGTGGTCATCATTGAATTTTACATCTTTTTTATCAGCCATTATTTTTTACCTCCTTGTACACGAATACGTGGATCAATCAAACCATATAGAATATCTACAAGGAATATAGAAACGATAAATAGTGTACTGAATAAAATAGTTGTCGCCATGATAACTGGAAAATCATTTGTAGTTATAGAACGTACGAACTGATCCCCTAATCCTGGAACACCGAATATATTTTCAATGGTTAATGTCCCAGTTAATATACTTGCTAACATCGGTACAATTATTGTTATAACAGGAATTAAGGCGTTTCTAAGCGCATGACCAAATAGTACGCGCATCGTTGAATTCCCTTTCGCACGTGCTAATAGAATATAATCTGAACTTAATACTTCTATCATTTCTGCTCTTATGTATCTTGCTACAGTTGCCAATACTGCTGCAGATAAAGCTAGTGATGGCAACACTGCTGTTGATATCCCTTCCCATCCAGCAACTGGAAACCATTGTAATCTAACTGAAAATACATATTGTAACAATACTGCTAATACAAACGATGGTACTGAAACTGCAATAACTGATATTACGGTCGCACTGTAATCAACCCAGGTGTTTTGCCGAACTGCTGCAATGACTCCTAATATGAGTCCTATAATGACACCAATCACCATCGCTGTTAAGCCCATTTCTAGTGATGGAATCAATCTTGGTTTAATTAAATCCCATACAGGTTGGTTATCATACTGGAATGAGTTACCAAAGTCCCCCGTAACAACATTCTTTAAATAACTTGCGTACTGTACAGGTACAGGATCGTTCAATCCATATTTCTCGTTTAAAATTTGCTTCTGTTCTTCATTTAATTTTTCGTCATTAAATGGTGAACCTGGCATTAGCTTCATTAAGAAAAATGTGATTGAAATAATAATGAATAGCGATAAAAACATATACCCTAAACGTTTCAATACATACTTAAGCATATTTCATCCCCCTTTAATTTCAGAATAAACATTCCCTTCTAAATATTCAGAAATATTTAATAACATTATACGTTTACTTCTTATTTTAATCAATATTGTTTTGCTTTACTTTATTAAAGGAAAAATTTTTTAAAATATTTCCAACACTTTAAAAGCATTGATACAAAAGAATTTATAACTATTTTTATTCATTTATTAGTTATTTTAAGTTACAATAAATATATTAATTAAAGGAGGCCATTTATTTGAAAAAACCTATTCACGTGTTGCTTTGGTTTGTATTCACACCATTACTCACTTTAATATTTTGTCTCTTCACAGCCCAGACACTTGTTCAATATATCAATATTATTTTTTACATAGCTATTACTTTATCTATTTTGAGCTTTATCATTCTCATTGTTCAAGAAGGCGTATTAGATCCAACAAGTTACGGTTTCAGAAGATTAAAATATCAACTTACTAATAAAAAACATAAAGATGCCTTAGAAAATGATGAATTTTTTAAACCAACGCAAGTGAAGAAAACACACTATTTTGTTTCTACTTGGGTTATTACTGCATTTTGTACTAATATTTTTTACGTATTATTATCCATTGTCATATCATTTCTAATATAAAAAGGCTGTAAAGATATTGTTTGAATACAATATCTTTACAGCCTTTTATGATTTCACTTCAATATTTGGATTACGGAAAAGTGCATAATACAATAAAACAAACCCTAACAATACAATGACTGCAACGTATACAGACATCATCCACGGTAAGATAAATGCTCCTATAATTAACCCAAAACGCGCTAAAATGTTTCCACCATAAAATGAAATCATGCTAAATGTGTTGTAGGTACTGCGTTTATCGTCTGGAATCATTAGAAAACGCTGCGCATTTTGAATTGGAGAGTATATCAATTCACCTATAGTAGCTATCATGGAAAATAAACATAAAATCCAAAAAGTGGTTGATGACATTAATATACTATATCCAACTGTATAGAAAACAATTCCTACGATAAAAGCAATTCTTTTTGAAGTTGCATCAACAATTCTATTCACAGTAAATGTGAGCGTTGCCACAACTAATGTATTAACAATCATAATAATTGAAAACATTCGGACACCATCAATATAAAAACCAATAATATAAATAGGTTCAAACGCTTCTTTCAATCTAACTACGACATACGAATTCAAACTTAATTCAGCCATAATAACCATCATAAATCCTATATTTAGCAGCATATAATATTTATCCTTAAGGACCGTATGATAACTATCTATAAAGTGTTTAAATTTCGAAGTAAGATCTTCCCTTTTATTTATAACTTGCTCTACATCATAGTACTTTTCAAATAAGTACCAACTAATGAGCATTGCAATGAAAAATAGTATAAATAGCAAATGTTTGTGTCCTAAGTATAATAATGCGCCTAGTAACATACCGATTGCAGTACCAATATTGAATGTCCAATAATTTAATTGATATACATATTCTCTAACATCTTCATAGATTGCATCCATTATCGCAGCTTCAAATATCGGTTGACTTGCAGCAAACAATAATTCAAATATAAATACGGTTATACAAAAAATGACTAAACCTATACCGTTCATTGTCACAGTAATACTAAGAATAATTAAACATATTGCATACAACCCATGGACATAATTAACGACTTCCTTCCTATTATAATTATCACCAATATATCCACCTACAAAAGACACTACAAAACCTACAATTATATTTGCTATGAGAAAGGTCCCAGCAAATATAGCGTTTATTTTACTTGTTAAATATAATGCCATAAACGGTAAAATCGCTTGGCTCGCAATAACTAAGATGAATTCAGCAATAATTCTAGTTTTCAAAGTTGTCGACAATGTAAAAAATCGTTTCATCTTAATCACCCCACCTCAGCTCTAATAATTTACATTATACACTATTTGTATTTCTAAAATAGACATTTCTCAAAAAATAATTTTAAAATATTAAAAAGTTTCATTTAATTCCTAACTCAAATAATGCTTAATAACACTATAAAAACAAAAAAAGGAACGGAACGATGAAACCAAAAATTTAATCTTTGATTTCATCGTTCCGTTCCTTACATTATTTACATATTATTTTAATTTAAACGCTTAGTCAGCAAACTTTTTTAATACAAGTACTGCATTGTGTCCACCGAAACCTAAACTGTTACTCATTGCATACGTGATATCTAGATCTTCAGCTTGGTTAGGTACAATGTCCAAATCACATTCTGGATCTGGTGTATTCGCATGAATCGTTGGTGCAATACGGCTATCTCTAATAGAAAGCGCAGAGAAGATTGCCTCTAATCCACCTGTTGCTCCTAGTAAGTGTCCTGTCATTGATTTTGTCGAGCTTACTTTTAATGTTGCTGCCGCATCACCAAATGTATTTTTAATAGCTTGAATTTCAGTTAAATCGCCGACTGGTGTACTTGTACCATGCGCATTTAAATATTGAACGTCTTTTGCTTGGATACCAGCGTCATCTAACGCAGCTTGCATAGCACGTGAACCGCCTTCACCTTCTGGAGCAGGCGCAGTGATATGATAAGCATCTCCTGTTGAACCGTAGCCCACTACTTCTGCATAAATTTGTGCACCACGTGCCTTGGCAGATTCTAATGATTCTAATACCACAATACCTGCACCTTCACCCATAACGAAACCATCACGGCCTTCTTGGAATGGACGACATGCTGTTTCTTTATCTTCATTTGTTGATAAAGCACGACTCGCACTGAAACCTGCTAATGCCATATGCGTGATTGGCGCTTCAGATCCACCTGTAATCATTGCATCTGCATCGCCACGTTGAATGATTTTAAATGCTTCACCAATAGAATTTGTACCAGTTGCACAAGCAGTGACTGTTGATCCGTTTGGACCTTTTGCACCTAAATCAATTGAAACTTGACCTGTTGCCATATCAGGAATCAACATAGGTACAAAGAAAGGACTCACACGTCTAGGGCCACGGTTTAATAATTGGCTATGTGAAATTTCAAATGTTTCCATGCCACCAATTCCTGAACCAATCCATACACCAACACGGTCTGCTGTCTTATCATTAATATCAAGTTTAGCGTCATTAACTGCTTCTCTAGCAGCAACTACAGCATATTGAGTAAAGCGATCCATACGGCGCGCTTCTTTTTTAGGTATATGATTTTCTATATCGAAATCTTTTAATTCTCCTGCTAAATGTACATTATAATCTGTTGTATCTATACGTGTAATAGCATCAATTCCGCTTACACCTTTTAAAGCGTTATCCCATGTGGATTTTGCATCGTTGCCTATAGGTGATAATGCACCAATCCCTGTAATAACAACACGTTGTTCTTTACTCATAAATTTATCCTCCTATTTTCCCCATCTTAGTGTGATAGCGCCCCAAGTTAAACCGCCACCGAAGCCAACTAATACTAAGACATCATCATCTTTAATCCTACCATTTTCTAATTCTTGAGCTATACTTAACGGAATAGAAGCTGCAGATGTATTACCAAAACGGTCAACAGAAACACTCATTTTTTCTTTTGGAATACCTAAGCGTTCTCTTGCTGATTCCATTATTCTAATATTTGCTTGATGAGGCACAAACATATCAACATCATCAGCTGTTAAATTTGCTTTAGCTACCGCATTGTTAGATGCTTCACCCATAATTCTTACGGCAAATTTAAACACTTCTCGACCATTCATAAATATTTTTCCATTTTCTGGATTTAAGTATAAATGTTTTGCACCTGAGCCATCAGATCCTAATTCATAACTTAAGATACCGCGACCTTCAGATACTTCACTAATTACAACAGCACCCGCACCATCACCGAATAAAATCGCTGTGGAACGATCTGTGAAATCTGTGATTTTAGATAATTTATCTACACCGACAACTAAAACATTTTTATAGTCGCCTGATTGCACAAATTGTTTTGCGTTAATCATTGAATACATAAAACCACTACATGCTGCAAGTTGATCGACAGAGGCAACTTTGCCTATACCTAATCTATCTTGCAATATATTAGCAACTGACGGGAAAGGATAATCTCCAGTCGATGTTGCGACAATAATCATATCGATTTCTGAAGCCTCTATACCTGCATCCTCAATTGCTTTTAAACTTGCTTGATATGCCATATCAGATGTTTCTTCATCGTCTCTTGCCCATCTACGTTCTTTAATACCAGTCATTTGAGAAATCCATTCATCTGATGTTTCTAAAAATGATTCAAAATAGGTATTTTCTACAACTCTTTCAGGTGCATATGCACCAAAACCTTTAATACCCACGTCCATGGTTGTACACCTTCTTAATTTTAATTTTAATACCAGGTATTAATTTAACATAATACACATTTCAAATACAAGAACTACACCTATTTTTATAGACGAATTATTACAGATTATTATAAATTAAATAGTGTTCAATCACAAAGTAAAAGAATAATGCTCACTTCTGTACTATACAAATGACACTTTATTATTTATAATGAAAGTATATATTTTTAACATTGGAGGCATTACATAATGAAATACCTCGCAGTTTTATTTTGGTCTATTGTCTTATTACAAATGATTAATTTCGTGCTAAATAGCCTAAATGGTGGCGGTGCACTTAATTTCGTAACACCAGTTATTGTCGCTGTTATTATAACAATCGTTGTTTTAGTACTAGATGCGATGATCAAACCTAATAATAATGACACAAAAGAACAACATTAACATGAATCATTTCTAATACAAATTGACTGTCATTGAAGATTTCAAAGTCTTCATTGGCAGTTTTTTGTTGTCTATTAATTTTCCGAGAATTTGCTACCATCCCACTCTATCCAAATGCTATTATCTATAGTTTACAGTCGTTGTTAGGTCAAGCAATTATAATTTATAAATTCGTATTGTTCATGACTCCAGCTCTTATTAAATCTAACACCACTAAAAATACATCCTACAACGTTTTGCTACATTTGTTTCTATTTCTTTAATTGTTTGCCTCATTGATTTAATACCAAATAATCTTTGTATGAGTAATATTTTCATTAAAATAACAGGATTTATAGATGGTCTACCATTATCAAGACAATATTTATCTTCGACAAGTTCATATACAAAATTTAAATCTAATATCGCATCGACTTTACGTTATAAATTATTATTAGAGACTAATTCAAAGATAGAAATCATTTTACATTGATCTCTTTTATCAATTGATTTATTCAACATAATAAACACCACAACAGTTTAATTTACATACATTATAATATTTTGTGTGTAATATTGGCAGTGATTTATGCCGACTCCTGCAAGAATAGCACTAACCGAAGACTACAGGCTAAGGCTGTGCCCGTGGAAAGTGTGCATAAAAAAACTGCCAACAAAGTCGGAGACTTTGTTGACAGTCTGAAACGGGAGTGGGACAGAAAGCAAATTTTCTAATAAAGATTTCGTAGTCCCACCCCGACAAGGATGACTAGAGTTGAATGGTTTACCTGAGCTGAAGCTCATGTATAAGTCTCACTAACATAATGAATTAAGTAGTGAGACTTTACATTTTCTTATATTGACTCAGGTTTTAACGTTTCAAACGTTAATCCATCATCAGTTAAATCAATATCAATAGTAGTACCTTCTGGTAAATTTTCTTTAATCATTTTACGCGCAAGTGGTGTTTCGATTTGTCTTTGAACAAAACGTTTTAATGGTCTAGCACCAAATTGAGGTTCGTATGCTTCTTCGCCTAACCAAGCTTTAGCTTGATCAGATACATTGATAGAAATACGTTGGCCCATTAATCTGATATTTAATTCTGTTAAAATTTTATCGACGATATGGCTCATATCATTGATTGTTAATGGTTTGAAGAGCACGATATCATCCATACGGTTGATAATTTCTGGTTTGAAGTATTGATTTAAACTTGTCATAACTGCTTTTTCAGTTTCTTCTGTAATGATACCAGCATCTTTCACATTTTCTAATAATATTTGTGAACCAATATTACTTGTCATAATAATGATCGTATTTTTAAAGTCTACTTCTCTACCTTTTGAGTCTGTTAAACGACCTTCTTCTAAGATTTGAAGCAACACATTGAATACATCGGAATGTGCTTTTTCAATTTCATCTAACAGAATGACAGAATATGGATTTCTGCGAACCGCTTCCGTCAATTGACCACCCTCATCATGACCAACATAGCCTGGAGGTGCACCGATTAAACGAGAGACGGAATGTTTCTCCATGTATTCACTCATGTCTATACGAATCATGTGTTTCTCTGAATCGAATAGAGTAGATGCTAATGATTTGGCTAATTCTGTTTTACCTACACCAGTAGGACCTAAGAATAAGAAACTACCAATTGGTCTATTAGGATCTTTGATACCCGCACGAGCTCTTACAACAGCATCTGATACTAAATCAACAGCTTTATCTTGTCCAACCACACGTTCATGCAAGATATCTGAAAGATTTAATAATTTTTCTCTTTCTGTTTCTACCAATTTAGACACTGGAATTCCTGTCCATGAACTTACGATGTCACCAATTTCCTCATCAGAAACAATTTCACGGATAATACGGTCATTGTCTCCATTTTGTTCATTTTGGAATGCATCTTCGAGTTCACGTAGTTCTTTTTCTAATTCAGGAATTTTACCATGTTGCAATTCTGCTGCTCTTTCCAAATTATAATTATTCTCTGCATCTTCAAGTGCTTTTCTACTTTCATCTAACTCAGTACGTTTCTCTTGAAGTTTAGCGATTTTTTCTTTTTCCGCTTCTACACGTGATTGAATTGCACTTTGTTTCTCTTTCTCATTTGATAATTCTTGTTGTAATTCTTGCAGACGTTGTTTACTAGCGTTATCAGATTCATTTTTCAATGCGCTTTCTTCAATTTCTAACTGCATAACTCGGCGATTCACTTGATCTAATTCAGTTGGGTTAGAGCCCATTTCTGTTCGAATCGTTGCACAAGCTTGGTCGACAAGATCAATCGCTTTATCTGGTAAAAAACGATCGGTGATATAACGATCAGATAATTCAGCTGCAGCTACGAGTGCTTTATCCTGAATACGTACACCATGATATACTTCATAACGTTCTTTGAGTCCACGTAAAATTGAAATCGTATCTTCAACATCTGGCTCAGATACATTAACTTTTTGGAAACGACGCTCTAATGCAGAGTCTTTTTCAATATATTCTCTGTATTCATTTAATGTTGTCGCACCAATACAGTGTAATTCACCACGTGCAAGCATAGGTTTCAACATATTGCCAGCATCCATCGCACCTTCAGTTTTACCTGCGCCCACAAGCATGTGAATTTCATCTATAAATAAAATAATTCTACCGTCTGAATCTTTCACTTCTTTAAGCACGGCTTTTAAACGTTCTTCAAATTCGCCTCGATATTTCGCACCTGCTACAAGTGCACTTAAGTCTAATTCGAAAATTGTTTTATCTAGTAATGATTCTGGTACGTCTTTACGAACAATACGTTGTGCAAGCCCTTCAACGATAGCAGTCTTACCTACACCAGGTTCACCAATTAACACAGGGTTATTTTTTGTTTTTCTACTCAAAATTCTCACTGTATTTCTTATTTCTTCATCGCGCCCGATTACAGGATCCATGTTTCCTTGACGGACTTCTTCAACTAAATCTCTACCATATTTTTCTAATGCTTCATAATTTGCTTCTGGATTTTGTGTCGTCACATGATTTCCTCCTCTTATTTTTTTAATGATTTCTATAATAATCTCTTTTTTGTTATCAACATACTGTTGTGTAATATCGTCTATATCCATGGCAGCCAAGATAATATGTTCCATTGAAACATATTCATCTTCATAGTTTTTCATATACTGTTCTGCTTTATTAAATAATTCATTTGCTTTTTGACTTATATATTGTCCATATTGAACGTTATCACCTTGTACCGTTGGATAACTCTTCAATTTCTTTTCATACGCTTGATTTAATGAAGTTGTATCAATATTCGCTCTTTCTAACACACTTTTGAATAAACTTTCATTTTCTTCAAATGCTGCTTTTAATATAGCTTCAATTTCAATATTTTGATTTTCATTTACTTTTGCAAGTTCAACGGCTTTTTGTAACGCACTTTGAACTGCATAGGTCATTTGATTAATATCCAAAATGATTCACCTCACCATTTAGTCTTTGATCAAAATAAAGTTAGTTTGACTTTGACTTTCTTTGACCTTAATTTAATTATAGTCCTTTGTACCCGAATTTTCAACAGATATGATTATAGTTTTTCAATTAAATTTATACTATTAAAAGCCTTTTCCAATCCTACTTTCCCCATTTTTCTATAATTTCAAACGGCTAACATGAAAAAGCCCAACCTAGGACTGGTCTGTCCTAAATTAGGCTTATCTTCATGGATTAATTCATTAGTATTAAATTATGACTTATCTTTTTTGGGCGCAATATGTTTTATAATTTCATCGCTCAATGCACGCACACCCGATGGTTCTAAATGAATGCCATCTGGTGCAAAATATTCACTGTGACCTTCTGAACGTTTATACCAATCTACTAATGTAACATTGTCATGTTTCTTAGCTGCGTCTGCCATAAGCTGATTCACGTGATTTTCATAACTTCTAGGTACGCGCGTATTTACAAGATAAATATTTGCCTTACCAAATTTACCAATTAATTCATCTAATTGTGCTTCTGAAAAATCACCGTTCGTACCTAGTTCTAAAATGACTTGACTTGATTTATTGTTGTACTGTTTATATTTTTGATCAACTAATGGTGCAGCTTCATATAAATTGCGTCCTACTTTACCATCTATATCGGCATTAGGTACTTGTTCTTTAAAGGTTTCACCGATATCCACCATGACAGAATCACCAATAAGTAAAGGCTTAAGATCTGTATAGACTTCCTCTTTCTTATCTTTTTTAAAGTCAGACTTACCTAAGAAATTGACATTATCCACAGGAATAGGACGTACGAGATATTTATCAATTTCATCAGTATTATAGGACGATTGCTGATCCGTTTGATTTTTACCAAATTTATCAAAAGCACCGGCAAATATAAATAATGTTGGAATGGCAATCAATATTAGAATAACTGTTCTTATAAAAGGTGTTGTCTTGAACCGATTTAAGCTGAACGCCTTAAATCCTTGTTTTCTAAACGGTGTTTCTATATATCTATATGATAATTCAGAGCATATTAATGTTAAAAAAATGTCAATTACATATACGTATACCGGTAATTGTCCATCCACAAAGTAGGAATGAATAAAGCTAATAACTGGAAAATG
Organism: Staphylococcus caeli; assembly: GCF_051413795.1. Taxonomy (GTDB): domain Bacteria; phylum Bacillota; class Bacilli; order Staphylococcales; family Staphylococcaceae; genus Staphylococcus; species Staphylococcus caeli_A. The sequence goes on from NZ_JBOIRQ010000006.1 coordinate 35,672, forward strand.
CCATAAATACAAACTATAGGAGCGTTTTCCTATATATATAAATAATGGATTACCGAGTATTTTAGCAAAATAGCCTGACGGATGTACTGCACTCATGATGACAAATAATGTCATACCGGAAATAAGATAAAAGCCACCATTATATATCCAATCACTATTATCGTCGACTTTAATGAACAGTAAGAATAATACAATAAGCCCTATTAAACCTGTACCATCTATAATTGTTCTTAATGCTTTGTTTGGATTTTTCTTCAATTTAAAAGGTGGCCATATAAATGCAAGGATGACACCTAGTAACATTGTTTGAAGTCTTGTATCTGTTCCAAAATACACACGAGAATGGTGCATATGTGGTTGTGCAATGAAAATCATAATTGCCAATGATAGCAGCGAAATAATCCAAAAAATGAGTGTTATGTTGCGATATTTTTTTACTGTTAATAATAAAGCTACTATTACTATAGGAAAGAATATGTAAAATTGTTCTTCTATGGCTAATGACCACAAATGTTTTAATGGCATAAATGCAAATTGTTCAAAATAATTAACATCTGTAGCTATATACCACCAGTTAGACACATAGAATATCGCTGCAAATGCATCTTGCTTAATACTCACAATCAGCTCTGGTTTAAAAATGAGCGTTGCCAACGTTACTGTAAAAACTAATACAAACACTGCGGGTATTAAACGCTTAAATCGACGTAGCCAAAATGCCTTCAAATCAATGGCACCATTGGATTCAAACTCGTATAACAATAAACTCGTTATTAAATAACCAGAAATCACAAAAAATGTGTCTACACCAAGAAAGCCACCAGATAACCACTGTTTGTTTAAGTGGTAAATAATGATACCGATGACCGCGATGGCTCTAAGTCCATCCAAACCAGGCATGTAACGTGGCCGATACTTTAATTGATGTGTCTTATTTAATTTACTATTCATTGATTATCATACTTTCATCCCCAATTAAATTGCTCACGCTTTAATGTTATATACCAAGCTATTGTAATGCTTTCGTAACAAAACTGCAATTATTTTAATGCTTTGCACTATAAATATTTTTATTATATTAATAGTCTAATTCAATAAAAATCATTTTATTCAATAAAAAACTAGTCTAATCTCTATTAAAGAAATCAGACTAGTATTTGTAATTATATAGGAAATAGATTAGCCGATGCCAAGTGCGATTTTCGCATAACGTGACATCATATCTTTACTCCATGGCGGACTCCAAACGATGTTTACTTCTGTATCAGAAATCTCTGGAATTTCCGCAAGTACCATTTTAACTTGGTTAACGATTTGAGGTCCCATAGGGCAACCCATTGATGTTAAAGTCATTTCTACTGTACATAGACCTTCATCATTAACGTCTACATTATATACTAAACCTAAATTGACAATATCTATGCCTAACTCAGGATCAATAACCATTTCTAATGCATTTAATATACTATCTTTTAATCCTTCATCCATTCAACTCACCTCTTCGAATTTAATGATACTAACAATATATCAAATATCTTACAAAACGCCAATAAAATGCTATGATATTCATACATCAATTATCAAACATTAAGGAGATTTAAATGAAACCTTATTTAATTTGTCTAGATTTAGACGGTACGCTATTAAACGATGATAAAGTCATAACACCATATACAAAACAAGTATTAACACGTTTACAACAACAAGGTCATAAACTTATGATTGCCACTGGCAGACCTTATAGAGCTAGCCAAATATATTATCATGAGCTAAATATGGATACGCCTGTTGTTAATTTTAACGGTGCCTATGTTCATCACCCCAAAGATGAGCACTTCGAATCCAAACATGAAGTTTTAGATTTAGATTTATCTAAAAGTATCTTACAATCGCTCAACGATCACGGCGTGTCTAATATTATAGCTGAAGTAAAAGATTATGTTTTCATTAATAATTTTGATCAAAAATTATTCGACGGCTTTTCCATGGGAAATCCTAAAGTAGAAACAGGCGACTTGTTAAACTCACTAACGGAATCACCGACCTCTATTTTAGTCGAAGCAGAAGACATTATGATTCCTAGAATTAAACAAATGCTCACTCGATTTTATGCTGAAAACATTGAACACCGTAGATGGGGTTCACCATTTCCAGTTATTGAAATTGTAAAACAAGGCATTAGCAAAGCACGTGGTATCGATTATGTGAAATCACATTTAAATATCGACAGAAATCACATTATTGCATTTGGTGATGAAGATAATGATTTGGAAATGATTAAATATGCGAAACATGGCATAGCAATGTCTAATGGCTTAGATGAATTGAAGCATGTCGCTAATCATGTCACTCACTCTAACAATGAAGATGGCATTGGCCGTTATTTAAATGATTATTTCCAATTAAATATACCGTATGAATCTACAATGTATTCCAATATTTAATAGTATATAAGGAGGGAATCTTATGCATAAAATCGTAGTAGTTGGTGCGGTTGCAGGTGGTGCAACTGTTGCCAGTCAAATTAGAAGATTAGATCAAGAAAGTGAAATTGTGGTTTTTGAAAAAGATCGTGACATGAGTTTTGCAAATTGTGCCTTACCATATTATTTAGGTAACGTCGTAGACTCACGTGACAAAGTTTTAGAAGCATCGCCCGAATCTTTCTATGAATCAAAACGCATCAATGTTAAGCCCTATCACGAAGTCATTGCTATCAATGATACGACAAATACTGTAAAAGTATATAATCGTTTACAAGATACAACATTTGAAGAATCATATGATACGTTGATATTAAGTCCAGGTTGTCGCGCTAATACCTTGAACCTTGATAGTCCTATTGCTTTCACCTTAAGAAACATGGAAGACACAGATGCGATTGAGACATTTATTGAAAAAAATAATGTTAAAACTGCACTTGTCATCGGAACTGGTTATATAGGACTTGAAATTCTTGATAATTTATATGAAAGAGGTATTACACCAACGCTCATCCATCGTTCAGAACATATCAATAAATTGATGGATCAAGATATGAATCAAGCTATTATTGACGAGATGGATCATCGCAACATTTCTTATCGTTTTAATGAACAAGTCGTCAAAGTAAATGGTAATGAGGTACACTTTGAATCTGGTAAAGTAGAAAGTTATGACTTAATCATCGAAGGTGTTGGAGTCAAACCAAACTCTGAATTTATTAAATCATCAAATATCAATTTAGACGACAAAGGCTACGTACCAGTAAATGCACAATTCCAAACCAACATCTCAAATATATATGCATTAGGAGATATCATTACATCTCACTACCGACATGTCGATTTACCTGCACATGTACCGTTAGCCTGGGGTGCACACCGTGGTGCTAGTATTATCGCAGAGCAATTAGCTGGAAACAAAGACGTTCACTTCAAAGGCTTCTTAGGTGCCAATATTGTAAAATTCTTTGACTATACTTTCGCAAGTGTTGGCATTGATCCTCAGGCACTGTCAAACTTTGATTATGACATGGTAGAATCCATACAAAGTACACATGCAGGCTATTATCCAGGAAATAGTAAACTACATCTGCGTGTTTATTTTGACAAATCAAATAGACGCATCATTCGAGCTGCTGCAGTAGGCAAGAAAGGTGTCGATAAACGTATTGATGTACTTTCAATGGCAATGATGAACAAACTAACTATAGATGATCTCGTTGAATTCGAGGTCGCATATGCACCACCTTATAGTAGTCCAAAAGATATTATCAATATGATTGGCTATAAAGCACGAAATAAATAAAATCACATTACCTTTACTGTGCACAATTCAAAAGGCAGGAACATGATTGTCCATGTTCCTGCCTTTTTCATATTAAATATATTACGATTTATAATCCAAACATTTGCGTGATTGGACCCATAGGCAAGATAATACCAATAATCATTGTTAAAATAATAACTACGATTGTTGTCCACATCAAACCATGACTCGGTTGCCCTTTTTTACGCTTCGCAATTGAAACTTCCATTAACGCAATCACAGCAACGCCACAAATCATTTTCAATGTTAATAACATATGTCCACCAGCATCACCTGATGAAAATGCTTGAATCCAAACCCAAAAACCAGAAATTAAGACTAATAACATAAATAATCTTAATAACATATGAATCGGTTTAAAATAAGGTGTAGCACCTTGTTTTTCTGAAAAATTAAAATAAGCTGCAAAGAATAGGATAATTAATAAAACCCAACTTGCAATATGCATATGTAACACAGTATATAACCCCCACACTTTTTTATTTCTACTGCCTAATTGAACAAGAATCTAAGTTCCCAATTTTTGTCTCAGGCTAAGTCTCTCTCAATCATACTTAAAATACTGCTACATTTCAAAAAGAAAAACTATCAAAGAGTATAAAACAGAAATAAATTTTTAATATAAAGTATTCGTAGTCCCACTCTGGCAAGGATGACTAGGGTTGATAAGTGTACCTGAGCTCAAACTCAAGTATTAGTCTCACACCAGTGTCATCTAAACAAAACGCCCGTGACATATTGAAATGTCGCGGACGTCTTATCTATATTAATTATTTAGCAATAAAGTTTGTTAATGTACCGATATTATCGATTGTAACTTTAACTTCATCACCAGGTTGCAAGAATTTTGGTGGGTTCATACCTGCACCTACACCTGCTGGCGTACCTGTCGCAATGATGTCTCCTGGGTGTAATGCTACGAATTTTGAAATTTCTTCAATTAATTCATCAATTTTTAAAATCATTTGACTTGTGTTACCGTCTTGACGAATTTCATTGTTCACTTTCGTAACTATATTCACATCTTCAGGTGTTGGTAACTCATCTTTCGTAACGATATAAGGACCTACTGGACAACCGCCTGTTAAGCTCTTAGAAAGGAAGGCTTGATCTTGTGCGTTTTGAGCTTTGCGATCCGTGATATCGTTAATGATTGTATAGCCATATACATAATCTAGAGCAAGTGCTTTAGGTATCTTCTCACCGGACTTTCCGATTACGATACCAAGCTCACCTTCATAGTCTAATTGATCTGTAATATCTGTATGATTAGGAATTGTACTATTATCACCCGTTAATGACGAAGCCGCTTTTGTAAATACATATAAGCGCTGTACTTCGTGATTTAACTCATTGGCATGCGCTTGATAATTGCGGCCAAAAGCTATCACATTATTCGTCGGTGTTACAGGTGGTAAAAATTCAATATCGCTAAATTGAACTTTATATTCATCGCCTCTACCGCTATCTTCCGCAGCTACAACTGCTTTACGAACTTGTTCTTGAAAATCAACTGTTTGATTTTCTTGAAGTCCATTTAATAACGTTTTAGGGTGGAATTCACCTTCAGCAAAATCTGCAAATACTTTTTTCAAGTCCCATGCAGCTTCTTCACGTTTAACTTTCACACCATAAGATGTCTGTCCTTCATGTCTGAATGATAGAAATTTCATTCAATATCAGCTCCTCATCTATATCTTATTTCATATTATAACTATATTTACTACTAAATAACAAATAAATAACTAGTATATACAAAAAATTCTGACCATTTCATACTCAGCACTAATTTTAAATATTCAACTAAACAAATCTACTAATTAATAAGGACTATATGTCATTAGCCTTCTATAGACAGTTGTCCAAATTTGAAGAAATACAAATAACCTTTGACTTCAGTTTTTAAAATAGTCTCTAACGTATTACGATAATATTCCATTTGAACTTTATAGCGAGACCTTAGTTGTGCTCCAATCTCCTCATCACTCATGCTGCGACGTCTGTTAAATGCATCCGTCTTGTAGTCTACAAAGTAATATTGCCCATCTTTTACAAAAATAAGGTCAATCATCCCTTGAATAATAGATGTGTCCTCTAAATCTTCATCTTTGCGATCAACTTTCGCTTGATTCACAACGAATGGTAATTCGCGATAGATCGCATCACTTGTTGCAATCATTTGATATAAATCACTGTCAATAAATTGATAGATATCGTCAAATTGAATATCTGATTTCGCATCTTCCGGAATAATGTGTTTCTCAATGAGTTGGTCTACATGTGCCACAATATCTTGTTGTTTCAGCCCTTCCGCTTTAAATGGCAAATGTTGCATGACTGTATGCATGAGTGTTCCGACTTCATTGGCTTTTCTTTTTTTACTATGGCTTAAAAATGCTGGTCGTTCATACGAAGTCGTGCCTATACGATATTGTCGAACCCTATCATAATTTGTATCCGATTGTTCAGTTTCAAGTTGACGTTTTAATTCTGATACTGACTGTTTCGAAGGCTTTTCAATTGCATCTTGATATGGATATTCATAGCTTAATTGCTCATGGATTTGCGTTTTCAATGCATCATTTCCAGTATGCGTCTGTTGGATGTCATCAATAGTTCGTTGCTCATCTGATGACTCAACAATTTCTGATGCGATATCTTCATAAAAATCTATGTTTAATTGAACGTAAGGTTTCATTGCTTGTGGAATGTCGTCAATTGATGATTCAAACCGTAATGTATTTGGTAATGATGATGATTGATATTTGGCTAAAATAGGATAAATCATGTCTATTGGGCGTTGCGCCGTTAAACGATAACTTACTGGAAGATGTGTGTCGGATACAGAAACTTGTTCTAGTTGTGTAATTTCTTTTTCATCTTTTACACGACCAATCAAGAATAATTGCTCCTTCGCACGGGTTAATGCGACATAAATCAATCTCATTTCTTCAGAAATCATTTCTTTTTCTGCAATCGCCTTATAGGTTACTGATGATAATGAAGGGTATGATAGTTGACGCTCAATATCATAGTAAGTCATCCCTAGACCATAACTTTGATTTAATATGACAGGTTGACGTAGGTCATCTCTCCTAAATTTGCGTGATAATCCTGAATAAATAACAAATGGGAACTCTAATCCTTTACTACTATGAATGGTCATCATTCTCACAACATCGTCATTCGGTCCGACAATATTTTCTTCTCCAAAATCTTTACCACGCTCAATTAATTCATCTATAAATCGAATAAACTGATATAAGCCACGGAAACTGGAATTTTCGAATTCTACAGCTTTATTAAACAAACCGTATAAATTGGCACGACGACCTTTGCCACCGATAATGCCACTAAAATACTGAATTACATAATGATCATTATAGAATTTGTCTATTAATTGATATACAGGATGGCTCTGGCTATAGGCTTGATATTGCGCGATATCTTTTAGAAAGGCTTCTAGCTTTTCAACCAATGGCTGCTCTGCGTCATCATTTGCCATATAGTGTTTTACAGATTGATAAAAGTAATCATCGTTAGGGCTACTAACACGGATTTTAGATAATTCATCTTCCGTAAATTGATATATCACTGAACGCATTAACCCCACTAAATAAATATCTTGTAATGGATTATCTACTGTTCTTAAAAACGACAAGATCAATTGCACTTCCGTCTGTTCGAAGTACCCTTCCTTACTATTAACATGAAATGGAATATTGTGATCCTTAAACGCTTGTTGAATTTTTCGAGCTTGACCGTATGACCGTTCTAAAATCACAATATCTTTATAATTCGGTTTACGATATTGCTCAGTTTTCACATCATAAATTTCATGTTCACTCATAATTTTCTCTACTTGTTGAACAATATATTCCGCTTCTTGTTCTGAACCATTTAAGTCAGAACTTGCATCTTCAATAAGCATATTCATTTGTACATCATGTGGTCGATCATCAAATGGTGCACCATAGTACAACTGTGCCGCATCATCATAGACAATCTCGCCTACTGCTTCATCCATCATATGTTTGAACAGATAATTGGTCGTCGTTAAGACTTCTTCTCTAGATCTAAAATTCTGAGACAAATCAATACGCATGCCATTCTCTGAGCCGTCTAACGTAAAGCGCTGATATTTTCCAATAAATAAGCTCGGATCAGCCTGTCTAAATTTATATATAGATTGTTTCACATCACCAACCATAAATAAATTGCCGTCAGATTCACTGCCTCTCTTAATACATGAGATAATTTTTTCTTGAACACGGTTCGTATCTTGATATTCATCCACCAATATTTCTTCAAACTGATTCCGATACATGTCTGCAATTTCCGAAGGTTGTCCCGTCTCATCCATTAACACACGTAATGCAAAGTGTTCATAATCTGAGAAATCTAAGATATTGCGACTACGCTTTTTCTGATTAAATTGTTCAATCACATCTGACGTTATTCTTGCAAGATATGTAACTCTAGGTGCCAGGCGTTGCATATCTATCTTTAAATTTTCTGCACTGCGAGAGAAGTAATCTGCTTTCACCTTTTCAACTAGCGCTTTATATTGATCATAATATTTTTTCCCATCATCATACGCGTCTAACATCATTTCATTAGCTTCTTTGATTTTTTTATTTTTCGCTGGGAAACGTGCTTCAAACTGATGGTCTGCAATAGTCTGTGTATTGAGTATGCCACCTTCAAGTGCTTGTGCGATAAAACGGCGCTCTTTATCCAAGACTGCTACTTGCTTATCCACTTCTTCAAGCATCATGAATAAATCATAACTTTTATTTAAAGCCTCAAGTGCTGAATTCATAAATATCATGGCTAAATCATTCAGTAATTGTAAAAGTGATGCTTGTTGTGCTTCATCCTCATAGGGTTGCGCTAAATGTTGCAACCAATGTAATGGATCCGGGTTAGCGACACTGAAATAATACATTTGCTTAATTGTACTTCTTAGCAAGTCATCATTCCGATCAGATGAAAGTTGTTCCGTCAAATCTACAAAATGTGGATCCAAGATATCATAGTGTTGTTCTAACACCTCATCAATGGTTTGTTCTAGCAATAAGATATTCTCAGCTTCACTACTCGTTTTAAAATTTGGATCAATATCTAAGACATCATAATGCTGCTGTATTAGCTTCAAGCAAAAGCTATGTAGTGTCGAAATTTGCGCTTGATGAATTTTCACACGTTGGTTTTTCAAGTGAGCATTGTCAGGATGTTCGATAGATGCTTCTTGAATACGTTGATCAACACGATGTTTCATTTCTCGAGCACTTGCATTCGTAAATGTAACCACTAATAATTTATCTACATCTATTTCGTCTTTGATAATACGTTGAATGATACGCTCAACTAATACTGCCGTTTTACCAGAACCTGCCGCTGCTGCGACAAGTACGTCCTGCCCCTTAGCATAAATACTTCTCCATTGATTATCCGTCCAACGTGTATCAAGTGGTTTAACTGGGATTTCACTCATTATGTCTCATCCTCACTTTCCAACGTTACATCTTGAATCGCTTTGAGTGGATCAATAGATTCATCCACTGTACGATATCGTTTACTATCTACCATCCCATCCACATGACAGACTGATTTATAATTACAAAAATCACAAGGTAGCGTCTGATTATATTTCATAGGTGCAACTTCTGTATGACCATCCATAATATTAGATGCTGTTTCAATAAAATTCTGTTTGTTATGTTGTATTAGTTTATAAATAGTTTCCTCATCTGCAACTTTACTGTTACTTTTAATTTCACCATCTTTTTTTAATCCTAGTGGCACAATATCAGAATTATAACTTGGTTCTAATCTAGTATCAAAGGCATCTAACACCGTAGCATCACTGTTCAATAAACCACTCAGTTTAAATGATTGTATAAATTCAGAATCTCTATTTTCTTCGGTCAATTGGTTCCATGCCAGTTTAATTCGTGGTTCATGTACATGAAAATACAGCAGACCACCAGGTTTCGTCATATCCGTTAAGCCTAAACGTGCTTTATTTTGAAGTACAATATCCATATAGGTCATCATTTGCATCTGCATACCATAATACACTTTAGTTAAATCTAACGTCCCACTATGTCTAGACGATTTATAGTCAATGATATTCACAAAACTTTCATCGCCAAGTTGATATGTGTCTATACGGTCGATTTGTCCACGAATATTAATAGGTACACCTTGTGTCGTTTGTAGTGGTGCTGCGAGCAACTCATTTTGATCACGTGGCTTTCTTCTAAAAGCAGCCTCAAAACGTTGTGGTGTAAACTTAGAATGTGATCCTTGATATTTCAATGCGGTTAATGTCGTTTCTACGATTGCACCAATTCTTTGGGATAAATAGCGATAATAAGCGGTTGAATCTAATAGATTAAACTGCACTTCAGGCAATATTTCACTTAAAGCTTCTGTTGTTAATTTATGGATTTGCTTTGGATTTAAATTCTTGAAATCACCATTAACTTTTTCGGAAATAAATTTTAATACACGATGGAAAATATCGCCTAAATCAAAGTTTTCTAATTTGTATTTCGTACGTTCATTCAGTCTTAAACCATGTGAAGCAAAATGTTTGAATGGGCATGCCTGATAGCCTTCAAACCTCGATACACTTGCATTAATTGTCGAACCATATAAGTCCTTAGCTAATGTTTCACTTAATTGTACTGTTTGATTGTCATACGTGAGTGCCGATAATAAATAGTTAAGTCCTTTATTTAAATGCGTATCATCTCGCATCACTTGATAGGTATCCAACCATGTATCAGCCACGATTTCATCATCTAGCCATGCTTTTAACGATTCAAACAACGCAATCTTCGTTTGATGCGGATGCTCCATTAATTGTAATGGTTCTGCTTGGTGTAGATGTTGGATATTTTGAACTTCTAAATTCGTAAATAATGCTTCAATTTGATTCAAAAATGGACTAGGTTCCTTCACATCACCACTCGTGCCCATTAACGCATAAGAAAACGTGATATTGGCTCGACTACGCGTCATCGCTATATAACATACAAACGCTTCATCCATTTGTAATATGTCTGCAGTCGGACTTAATTCGATAGATGCATGTGTTTCAAAATATTTTTTCTCTTCATCAGTAATTAAACTTGATGCTGTTACAGTTTGCGGTAACACACCATCATTCATCCCTACTAAATAAACATGTTGTTTGTTATCCACCTTGGCCAAATCCATTGTTCCTATACTCACTTGGTCTAACGTTTGTGGAATCATGACAAACTCTAATTGCTCAAGTCCAATATCAAGTAATTCTAAAAAACGTTCCTTAGACATAGTTTGTTCTCCAAATACAGTGGCCACATCATCCAATGTCTGAATAAAACCATTCCATATTTGATCTATTTCTTCTGCTTCTCTGTGCTGGCCATTCACATCTAAGGTATCACGTTCAGTCATTAATTGACTCGGTAATTCAAAGGACTCCATTGCCTCATAAAATGCAGTCGAAAATTCAATTGCTGTTGTGGCATCATTCATACGAGATTCAAACAACATAATTTTATCTATAACATCTGTTTTCAATTGAATGACACGTTCAAATGTTTCCCGTTCCTCATCCGTCAGTGGTTGTCGTTTCAGTCCCATTTTTCTAAATTGTTCTATTTCAAAATATTTATGATCTAACCAGCGTTTTCCATATATGCCACGTTCTAAGACAAAGTTTTCTAAAATATCTATGAGATAATTACTATCTTTAAATTTTTTCGATAGCACGTTCGTTTTAAATAAACGCATTAACGGATCAAAATTCCAACCCGTTTGAATCACTTCAATGAGCGAACGAATCGTTTCCATAACAGGATGATGCGTCATCGATGCTTTCACGTCAATATAATACGGAATATCATATTGCGGTAAAATAGATTCCATTAAGTAAGCATATGCCTCATCACGATATAAAATTGCTATATCTTGAAAACGTCGTCCAAGTTCACGATTTTCTCTCAAAATACGACGTGCAACTTCATTGATTTCTTCACGCATACCTGATGCTTCAAGTATTTTGATATCGCCTTGTGCCGCAACAGGTTCAAATTGCAATGCATTAAAGTTGTGTTCTAGCTGTTTTAAGTCTGCATTTTCAAACCTTTGTACTTTGTCAAAGCGTTGAATATTTAATTCTACTTTCAATTCATGCGCGATACTTTCAATATGTGATAATGACTCAGATGGCTTTCTAAAAAGACTAAATAAATCTTTATCACCATCAGTGGTTAACACGATTGTAACTTTCTTGGCACATTGAACAAGACGCTGAATGATTTGATACTCTAGCGTTGAAAAGTTATGAAAGCCATCAATATAAATTTCAGCACGTTTGAGCCAGTCAGATTGATCCATCATCGAAATGAATCGTTGCAAACTATCTTCAGTAGAAACGTATTCTCCATTGATACGATCTTCTAAATGTTTATAAACGAGTGCGATATCTTGTAATTTGTGCTTCGTTCTAGTTTGTAATTCGTTTTCTGCAATATATGTCTCTAATTGTTCAGGTGATACTGCATATTTTTTAAAATCTTGTATTTGTTCATAAAGTTTTTCACTAAACCCATAATATTTCACTTGCGAACGGTAAAGTTTCAACTCAGTTTGATGCTGTTGTATGATGTCGTATATCATCATTTCAGTTCCTGATTTAGATAGCGGTTGTTCCATTAAACCGCCCACTTCTTGAAAGACACGATGACTTAAACGTTCAAAGTGTAATACCTCAGTTCTCAAACTACCATTTAAAGTTGCATCATTTACAAATGCTTGTTCTAATTGAAATGTATTCTGTGTAGGCGCAATTAAAACAATTGGATCACCTAATGGATTGTCACGCATCTTCTGTTTAATTTCTTCAATAATGGTTGTAGATTTACCAGTTCCCGCTCTGCCAATATAAGCATTTAATTCCATGATATACGCCAACTCCTTTGATTCACATTTTAACACATAACCTATCATGTTATGTCATTTCATGAAGTACTCCTTTCATGCTTCTATATACAACAAAAAAGACGAAACACTTATAGAAATAAGCATCTCGTCTCACATGTATTATATTTTATTTTTCATAATCAGTATCTGGATTAAAACCAAATTTCATTTCATTAAGTGGCCAGAAACTAAACGATACTTTACCGACAACTTGATCTTCGTCAATCAAACCAAATGAACGACTATCTTTACTAACTTCACGGTTATCACCTAACACAAGTAATTTACCTTTTGGAATTTTATTTTTACCATCAATTTGATTATGGTCTTTTGTTTTAAAACTTCCTGTAATGTAATTAACTTGCTTATGTTTTTCATTATAATCTAGATACGGTTCTTTAACTTTTTTACCGTTAACATATAATTGGTCATCTTTATATTCAATATTATCGCCTTCTGTACCAATGATACGTTTCACATAATCATTCTCTTTTGTAGCATGGAAGACAATGACATTTCCTTTTTCCAGTCCTTTAAATTTTTGACTGAATAAGTTTACAATTACGCGTTCTCCATCTTTTAATGTGGGATCCATGGAATCACCTTTAACTGTGTATGGTTTTGCTACAAAGTTGACAATGAGCGCTACCAATGCGACTGCAACAGCAATGGATATAATCCATTCGACTATTTCTTTTCTCAATTTTTACACCTCATCTATTTAGTTAAAATTCACTGTAAATGCTTTAAACGGATAATATCTCAAACTGACATCTCCAATAATATCTGCTTTATGTACAAAACCAAATGTCCTTGAATCTTGCTTATGACTACGTTGATCATTTAATACAAAATAAGCATTAGGTGGAATAATATCACCTTCAGAGTGTTTGATATCTCTTAATGACAAATCATCAATACCTTTATCGGCATATGTTTCTTTTACCAGTTTGTCATCTCTATATAACGCACCATTTTTAAATGCAATGGATTGACCTGGTTTGCCGATAATTCTGCTAAAATAAATTTTATTTCCGTTACGATACATAATCATATCATTATTATCTAACAAATCAAATGTTGTTTTAATTTTATTGATAATAATACGATCACCTGACTTTAAATTCGGACTCATATTTTGATCTTTAACAACTGATCCGGTTACTATGAATGCCTGAATCAACAGTACAATAATAATCGCTAATATCATCGAAATCAAATGTTTTAATATTTTTCGCAAGTTGTCACTCCTTTGACGTATGCATAAAATGTTGCTCTAGCTTTCTACCAATAATCCAAACGACAATAATTACAATTGCAACAGTCGCCAATCGCAGCGGACTTGAAAATAACGACGTAATATCTCTGCCCAACCAACCGATGAGTCCAATCATTATAAATTTGGACACAAGTAAGACAATTAAATATGCTCGCGCTTTAATATGCGACAAACTTGCAACGATATTTACCAATGCGCTCGGTGTAAACGGAAAACACATCAAGATAAATATAGGAATAACACCCTTGCGATCTATAAAATGAATTAACCGTTGAACTGCTTTCCGACGCTGTACCTTTTTCATATATTTTGTATGCGTAAATCTTCTAAAACATAAAAATACAATAAAACTTCCTGAGACCGTGCCTAACCACGCTAACAATGTACCTACGAACCAACCATATGCGTTGACGTTCACAATAACAAATACAATGATTGGTAAAACTGGAAGAAAAGCTTCAATAAAAGGTAATAAAAAAGCAACTATGTAACCCAAACTTCCAAACATTTCGACCCATTGCTGCACTTGTGTTTCTGTCATCGTACCAATCCTCACACTATCTATTCAATATAATTATAAGTGTAAAGTTGCTATTTTAAAACTATAAACTATTCGACACAATATAAATCAGTCCTAGGAATGAACTTTCATATTTTATATTGTACTGCATATGACATCATCGATTATTACTTTGTGCTCCATATCAGAAATAGAACAGATATAACCCGAGACATCCACATGTCCCGGGTTATATTTTTTAATATGAAACTGATTTTTCAGTTGGATTATAAACGTTTTTCTAGTGCTTCTTTTTTATCTTCAAAACCAGATTTACCTAATAATGCAAACATATTTTGTTTATATGCCTCTACACCTGGTTGGTTGAATGGATTGACACCTAATTGATAACCACTCATTGCACATGCTAATTCAAAGAAATAAACCACATAACCGAATGTTTCTTCATCAAGACGTGGGATGTTTAAGACGATATTTGGAACGCCACCATCCGTATGTGCTAATAATGTACCTTCGAATGCTTTCGTATTGACTTCATCGATTGTTTTACCAGCAAGATAGTTTAAACCGTCTAAGTTATCACTGTCTTCTTCAATCGTGATGTCATGTTTCGGATTATTGACTTTAACTACTGTTTCAAATAAGAAACGACGACCTTCTTGTACATATTGTCCAAGTGAATGTAAGTCAGTAGTGTAATTAGCGCTTGAAGGATAGATACCTTTATAATCTTTACCTTCTGATTCACCGAATAATTGTTTCCACCATTCGTTGAAATATTGCATAGATGGTTCGTAGTTAATTAACATTTCCGTATCATAGCCTTTTGCATAAAGTACATTACGGATTGTTGCATATTGATAAGCAATATTATCTTCTAAGTTTTCTGATGACAATTCTTCACGTGCTTTCGCTGCGCCCGCCATCATTGTTTGAATGTCTATACCGGCTACTGCAATTGGTAATAAACCAACAGCTGTTAATACAGAGTAACGACCGCCGATATCATCTGGTACAACAAATGTTTCATATCCTTCATTTGTTGCTAATTGTTTCAAAGCACCTTTTTCTTTATCAGTTGTTGCGAAGATACGCGCTTTCGCCTCTTCTTTACCGTATTTATTTTCTAAAAGTTGCTTGAACAATCTAAACGCAACAGCAGGTTCTGTAGTAGTACCTGATTTCGAAATAACATTGACTGAGAAATCTTTACCATCTAAATACTGTACTAATTCTTGTGTATAGCTTGAAGATAAATGATTTCCTACAAATACAATTTCAGGAAATTCATCGCTATTTCTGAATGATGATGTTAGCATCTCGATTGCAGCACGAGCGCCTAGATATGAACCACCAATACCAATAACTACGAAGACGTCTGAATTAGCTTTAACACGTTTCGAAGCTTCTAAAATACGTGAAAACTCTTCTTTATCATAATCAACAGGAAGATCAATCCAACCTAAGAAGTCACTCCCAGCACCTGTGCCTTCATGAATCGTTTTATGAATTGATTTAACGATATCTTTTTGTTGTTGTAATTCATGTTCGCCGAAAAATTCTAAAGTTTTGCCATAATCTAATTGAATATGAGTCATATTGAATTGCCTCCATTTTTTTATTTAATATTATTTTACTAAGTTTATTTTGAGTATTCAAACAACTAGCCTAGTTATTATTAAAAATAATCATATTTACTTATCACAGCCAACTGACTTCGCAATTGTTCTATTCATTTTATTATACAATTCCAAAATAGACGAAAATACGCAAAACCTCTTTATTAAAAGCATAAATAAATGAGACCTTATTATACCCACTTCTTCATTTTGCATATTTATGTATTAAAATGGTTTTATTTTCATTTATTATCTGCTATAATCATTTTTAACAAATTCATAAATTAAATTTTACAAATTATCAATTGAGGTGGAACTATGAAAGATAAAATTGTATTAGCATATTCTGGCGGTTTAGACACAAGCGTCGCAGTAAAGTGGTTAATAGATAAAGGCTATGATATAGTAGCTTGTTGTTTAGATGTTGGTGAAGGAAAGGATTTGGAATTAGTACATCAAAAAGCGTTAGATATGGGCGCAATTGAATGTCATATCATCGATGCAACAGAAGAATTCAGCCAAGATTTCGTGTCATATGCGATTAAGGGGAATTTAATGTATGAAGGTATGTATCCTTTAGTTTCTGCATTATCAAGACCTTTAATTTCTAAAAAATTAGTCGAAATCGCAGCAAAAACAAATGCAATTGGCATTGCACATGGTTGTACAGGTAAAGGTAATGATCAAGTACGTTTCGAAGTTGCCATTAAAGCACTCGATCCAGAATTAAAAGTATTTGCACCTGTAAGAGAATGGGCTTGGAGCCGTGAAGAAGAAATTGATTATGCATTAAAACACAATATCCCTGTCCCTATTCAACACGATTCTCCTTATTCAATTGATCAAAATTTATGGGGAAGAAGTAATGAATGTGGTATTCTCGAGGATCCTTATGCCGCTCCCCCTAAAGACGCCTTTGATTTAACATGTGAATTGGAAGACGCACCAGATGAAGCCGAAGAACTTGTCCTTTCATTTAAAAAAGGGATACCAACCGCTTTAAATGGTACTTCCTATCCGTTAAGTGAATTAATTTTGACGCTAAATAAGCTAGCAGGTAAGCATGGTATTGGTAGAATTGATCATGTTGAAAATAGATTGGTCGGCATTAAATCTAGAGAAGTTTATGAAACACCGGCAGCCGAAGTCATTATTAAAGCACATAAAGCACTCGAAACGATTACGTTAACGAAAGATGTGGCACATTTTAAACCTGTAATTGAAAAACAATTTTCAGAACAAATCTATAATGGTCTTTGGTTCTCACCATTAACTGACAGCTTAAAATTATTCGTAGACAGCACACAGGAACATGTTACTGGTGATGTACGACTCAAACTGTACAAAGGTAATGCTACAGTCAACGGCAGACAGTCACCTTATACACTCTATAATGAGCAATTAGCAACTTATACTAAAGAAGACGCATTTAACCAAGCTTCAGCCGTTGGTTTCATAGATATCTTTGGCTTGCCGACAAAAGTTAATGCCATGTTACATGGTGGTTATAATCATGAGTAATAAAGCATGGGGTGGCAGATTTAGTGCACAGCCAGAAGCATGGGTGGACGCGTTCAATGCTTCTATAGATTTCGATAAAACACTGATTGAATATGATGTGCAAGGTAGTATCGCACACGCTACCATGCTAGCAAATCAAGACATCATTTCAGAATCAGATTGTAAACAGATTATTGATGGTTTAAACGCAATACTAGTTGATTACCAACATGGTAATCTAGCTTTAGACGAATCACTTGAAGATATACATTTAAATATCGAACATGAATTGATCAAACGTATTGGGGATGCTGGAGGAAGACTACACACAGGACGAAGCAGAAATGATCAAGTTGCGACAGACATGCATTTATATACAAAATCAGAAGTGTATACTTTAATTGCATTAATCACTTCATTTCAAAAAACAATTATTAATATTGCGGAAGCACATATTGATACAATCATGCCTGGTTATACACATTTGCAAAGAGCACAACCTATTTCATTTGCACATCATATACTCACTTACTATTGGATGCTCGAACGTGACAAATCACGTTTTCAGGATAGTTTAAAACGCATAGATATATCTCCACTTGGCGCTGCTGCCTTGAGTGGTACAACATATCCTATTGACCGTCATGAAACACAAAAGTTATTAGACTTTAACGCAATTTATGAAAACAGTATCGATGCTGTCAGTGATAGAGATTATATCGTAGAAACGTTACACAATATCTCTTTGACAATGGTACACTTATCAAGATTTGCAGAAGAAATTATATTTTGGTCATCTACTGAGGCAAATTTCATCACACTATCGGATACATTTTCAACGGGGTCCTCTATTATGCCACAGAAAAAGAATCCCGATATGGCAGAGTTGATTAGAGGTAAAGTCGGACGTACTTCTGGTCATTTAATGAGTATGCTGATGACGTTAAAAGGCTTACCCTTAGCTTATAACAAAGACATGCAAGAGGACAAAGAAGGCTTGTTTGATGCTGTTCATACTTTAAAAGGATCACTCCGTATCTTTGAAGGGATGATAGATACGATGACGATTAATGTAGATCATTTAGAACAAACAGTGCACAATGACTTTTCAAACGCAACTGAACTTGCGGATTATTTAGTAAATAAAGGCGTTCCGTTCAGATCTGCACATGAAATTGTCGGTAAACTCGTACTTTGGGCGATACAACATGATGTATATTTATTAAATGTCCCATTATCACAATACCAAAATGCATCTTCCTTAATAGAATCGGACATCTATGATTATTTAACACCACAGAATTGTATTAATCGCCGAATCAGTTACGGTTCAACGGGACAAGCAGCAGTTAAACAACAATTAGCAAAGATCAAACAAAATTTAAAATAAGACCATAAATTTACGGCACTGGATAGGTATATCTTCGCATACCCTATTCAGTGCCTATAATTTGTTTAACATATGAAAACATTGTAATTCTTAAATTAATTTTATTTAGTTTGAATTATAATTTTGTAAATTCTATTTTCAATATCTCCCTTTTTATGTAGGGTAAAGTTATATTTCATATTAAGGAGTGACATCATTATGAATCAAGCAAATAAACTTATTGCCTCAACACTCGCGACCATTACTTTAACTGGCCTTTGTGCTACAACTACAATTCATGCCAATGGTTATGGTAATAGCAATGCTCAACACAATGTTAATACTTCAAACCAACAAAATGGTAACTCAAGTCAAGCTCATGGTAATCAAAAGAAAATACATAATCTAACAGGTGAAAAATTTACAACAGTTGCACATAGAGGTGCGAGCGGTTACGCACCTGAACATACTTTTTTCTCATATGATAAAAGTCACAATGCAATCGGCGCATCTTATATCGAAATCGATTTGCAAATGACTAAAGACGGACATCTTGTTGCTATGCATGATGAAACCGTTGATAGAACAACGAATGGTACTGGCAGAGTCGATCAATACACACTTAAAGAATTGAAAAAGCTTGATGCAGGCAGTAAATTCAATGAGCAAAACCCTCAATATGCCAATTCAAATTATAAAGGGGCTAAAATCCCAACATTAGACGAAATTCTAAATCGTTATGGTACAGAAGCTAATTATTATATAGAAACTAAATCTCCAGATGTCTATCCCGGTATGGAAGAGAAATTATTAGATACCTTGAATAAACATCAATTATTAAATGATAATTCGTTAAAAAATGGACATGTACTCGTTCAATCATTTTCAGAAAAAAGTTTACTCAAAATGCAAAAATTAAATGCAGCAGTACCACTCATTCGTTTATTAGATAAAGGTGAATTAACAAGTATGACACAGCAAAACTTTAATCAAATTAGACAATATGCTATAGGTGTCGGTCCAGAATATACAGATTTAACTAGACAAAATGTTAAAAATCTTAAAAAAGCTGATTTACTTGTGCATCCATTTACAGTCAATGAACCAGCAGATATGAAACGCTTAAATAAATATGGCGTTGATGGCGTGTTCACAAATTATCCTGATGTATATAAACAAGTCATTAGTGAAGGAGAACAGCAACATAATCATAACTAAAAGAACATGTTAACTTAGAGAGACTCTTAGATGTCTAACTATCCATACAAAAAGACCTTCATCCTATTTTCATTAGAATGAAGGTCTTTTTAAATTGCTGAATTCGTTTATCTTAGACTATGCCCAACCACGGTAACGCGCTGCTTCTGCAGTACGTTTAATACCTACAATGTATGCCGCTAAACGCATATCAATTTTTCTGTTTTGAGCTAATTCATAAATTGTATCAAATGCAGTCGTTAGTTTTTCACGCATTTTCGTATTAACTTCTTCTTCAGTCCAATAATAACCTTGATTATTTTGTACCCATTCGAAGTATGACACAGTTACACCACCAGCACTAGCTAACACATCTGGTACGAGTAAGATATCACGTTCAGTTAAAATACGAGTAGCAGCTGGTGTTGTTGGTCCGTTTGCTGCCTCAACCACGATACCTGCTTTAATATCATGTGCATTATCTTCAGTAATTTGGTTTGCAATTGCTGCAGGCACTAAAATATCACAGTCGATTTCAAACAATTCTTTATTTGAAATTGTTTCATCAAATAAATTCGTTACAGTACCGAAACTATCTCTTCTGTCTAATAAATAGTCAATGTCTAAACCTTCTGGATCATGTAAAGCACCGTAAGCATCTGAAATACCAACAATCGTTGCACCCATGTCATACAAGAATTTCGCTAAGAAACTACCAGCATTACCAAATCCTTGAATAACAATACGTGAACCTTTAAGATTTAAGCCTCTTCGTTGCGCTGCTTGTTCAATCGCAATTACAACACCTAATGCTGTAGCACGATCACGGCCTTGAGAACCGCCAAGTACGATTGGTTTACCAGTGATAAATCCAGGTGAATTAAATTTATCTAGTGAGCTATACTCATCCATCATCCATGCCATAATTTGAGAGTTAGTAAACACGTCTGGAGCCGGAATATCTTTTGTAGGTCCTACGAATTGAGAAATAGAGCGCACATATCCACGAGATAAACGTTCTACTTCATGAATACTCATTTGACGAGGATCACAAACGATACCGCCTTTACCTCCACCATATGGTAAATCAACGATACCGCATTTCAATGTCATCCACATTGATAATGCTTTTACTTCTTCTTCGTCAACGTCAGGGTGGAAACGTACGCCACCTTTAGTTGGTCCAACAGCATCATTATGCTGTGCACGATAGCCTGTAAATGTTTGAACAGTACCATCATCCATACGTACTGGAATTCTTACTTGTAGGAAACGCAATGGTTCCTTTACTAAATCGTACATCCCATCGTCAAACCCCAGTTTATGCAATGCTTCTTTAATAATTTGTTGCGTAGAAGTAACTAAATTATTATTCTCAGTCATGATTCATTTCGCCTCTTTTTCGTTACTAATGATTTCGCTTTCATGCTAATTGTAACATAAGATTCACCTTTTTAAAGAGTTTTCAAAACATATGTTACAGAAGTGTGAATTTATTTAAAAACACTTCTTACTTTATCTAACGCAAAGTCTAATTCTTCTTTAGAAATAATAAGCGGTGGTGCGAATCGGATTACCGTATCATGAGTTTCTTTACATAATAACCCTTGCTCTTTTAATGCTTCACAATAAGGTCTTGCATTCTCATTTAATTCAATACCGATAAACAATCCACGACCTCTTACTTCTTTAATTGAAGGATGGTCAATTTTTTGTAATTCTTCTTTAAAATAATTCCCTAATTCTAATGAACGACCTGGTAAATCTTCATCTACAATAACATCTAATGCCGCATTAGATACAGCACATGCTAATGGATTACCACCAAATGTAGAACCATGAGAACCTGGTGTAAATACGCCTAGAACTTCTTCATCTGCAAGTACTACAGATATTGGTAGCACACCACCGCCTAATGCTTTCCCTAAAATATATACATCTGGTTGAACGTCATCCCAATCCGTTGCAAATAACTTACCTGAACGTCCTAATCCTGCTTGAATTTCATCAGCAATAAATAATACATTATGCTCATCACAAAGTGCTCTGATTTCTTTTAAGTAACCTTCTGGCGGCACATTAATACCAGCTTCACCTTGAATTGGTTCGATTAAAATTGCAGCAGTATTTTCATTAATCGCCTCTTTAACAGCGTCAATGTTGCCAAAATCAACTTTGCGGAAACCATCTAATAATGGACCATAACCACGTTGATATTCTGGTTCAGATGATAACGATACAGGTGCCATTGTACGACCGTGGAAGTTACCGTTGAACGCAATAATTTCTGCTTGGTCTGGTGCTATATTTTTAACATCATAAGCCCAACGACGCGCCGCTTTTAGTGCAGTTTCTACTGCTTCTGCACCAGTGTTCATTGGTAATGCTTTTGATTTTCCAGAAAGTTTACAGATTTTTTCATACCATTCACCTAAGTTGTCACTGTGAAAAGCTCGAGAAACTAATGTCACTTTGTCAGCTTGATCTTTCAAAGCTTGAATTATTTTTGGATGTCTATGCCCTTGGTTTACAGCAGAATATGCTGATAACATATCCATGTATTTGTTTCCTTCTGGATCTTTAACCCAAACACCTTCCGCTTCTGAAATAACTATTGGAAGTGGTACATAGTTTTGTGCTCCGTAGTGATTTGTTAATTCAATGATTTCTTCTGATCTTGACATGATATCTCCCCTTTGTAATTATTTAAGAGCAAAATGACTCTTAAGCAATACTTACCCATAGCATAACGTATTTGTAGTTGAACTGAAACTATTTACTAATATAGCTATGCGATTGAAATTTAAATTGACTTTAAACTGCTATAAAGTAAGTACCTTTAATAATACTATTAATCACGGCTATCTTTATGTAAGCCCTTACATATATAATGACATATTCTGAGGCTTGATTACAAGCATATTTTCCCACCTGTTCAAAACTAAAATCAGTTTTAATTATCTTTGCATAGAACCGTATATTCATACGTGAAAATACTAAAAAAACGCATAAACACACACGATTAAAATGATGTGCATTTATGCGTTTCAATTATTTATTTTCCGTCAGTTCTTGGTAATGGATAGAAACCTTCATTAAATTGTTTCCATAAGTTTGGTGGTAAGTGATGTCTGTCTTTTCTTTCCGGATCAAATTTAGAAATTATTTCGTCTTCTTTACCGTCTTTAATTTTACTAATAAAATTATGATCTAATAATATTTCTCTACCTAAAGCAATAAGATCAACATGCGTAGATTCTACCGCTTCAATTGCTTGTTCTGCTGTGAATATTGAACCAATACCTATCAGTGGCATACGTCCTTCAATCCACTCTAACAATAATTTCACACGTTCTTGACCTTTATATTTTCCTTCACGCGTTTTGGAGTGTATATCCATTAAAGATACATGTAGGTAGTCTAGTGGTTTTTCAATTAAATGTTTAACTAATGATTGTGTAATTTCCATACTAATGCCTGGTGATTCTGCTTCTTCTGGTGAAAATCTATAACCAACAATAAAGTCTTTACTACCATATTCTTTTACTGTTGCAGTAACTTCATCAACAACTTCAGATACAAATTTCAAGCGATCTTTGCCCCATGCATCTTCACGACGGTTATAATACGGTGACACAAATTGATGAATTAAATAATGATTTGCACCATGTATTTCCACACCATCAAAACCAGCTTCGATTACTCTTCGTGTTGCTTCACCGAAAGCCTTGATTGTTTCTTGAATTTCAGCTTCTGTCATTTCACGTGCATGGTGTTCTTCTTGTTCTCCAAAGCTTTTCATTGATATAGGACTTGGCCCGGCTACATCACCATCTGGGGTTAAATTCGGTAATGCTTGTACGCCCCCATGATGAATTTGAACAACAGCTTTAGCACCGTTTTTCTTCATAGCTTTTGCTAAGCGTTTCAAACCTTCTAAATTAGAATCATGTGCAACAGATGGTTGACCTGGAAATGCTTTTCCTAAATCAGTCACATTACTTGCAGCTGAAAGTGCTAAGCCTACATCTTTTGAGCGTTGTTCCATATAAACAACTTCCTCATTTGAAATTGAACCATCATCATGAGATGACACATGTGTTAATGGTGCCAATACAAAACGATTATCTAAGACAACTTTATTAGGTAGTTTAACCTTTTCAAAAAGTGGTTGAAATTTTTTATCCATAATAATGTTTCCTCCTACAATTTACCTTAAAAATTTGATTAATATAAATTACTCATTCATTGTAACTAGGTTGAACTTACTTTGAAATAAATATGCTCATGCATATATTTTTTTATAGCCCTCTATACATATTTGAAACTTATAATCACAAAGTTGTCACAAAATACTTTTAATTACAAAAAAACTGACATCTCAAGTAGAAATGTCAGTACTTTAAAGATGCTTTATTCATCTTTAATCGCGTTTTTGGACTGTTTAATCCAAACCGGTAAGCGTTCTTTAATTGTCTGAAACCCATATCTTTCGGTTTCTTTAATTTCATCTAATACTGATTGTTTTTCTTTCTTACGTTCATAATTTTTAAAATAGTCATTATCTTTTAAAGAAAGATTTAACTTTCCTTCATCATCAATTGAAATCACTTTCGCTCTTACAATTTGCCCTTCTGATAAAAACTTTTTCAAATTATGGACGTAATCATCCATAATTTCAGAAATATGAATCAAACCTTCAGCATTGTCTGGGGTTTCTACAAAAGCGCCATACGGTTGAATACCAGTCACACGAACTTTGATATGTTGACCTACCTTATAGTGATTATTCAACGTGATAACCCCTTATTTCGTATTACTTAACAGTATTATAATAGCATACATTGTAGAATGGCACTAATATTATATGTAGAAAAATTCAATAATTTATCCATTTTGATATGATATAGAAAGCTAATTTAATTAATAATTCCTTATATGTTCAAGGAACAGACAATCCAACTGCTAAAATAAACCTATACAAATATTTAGCAGAAACTAAATTAAAAAATCAACAATTTAAGATTATAATAAAATACAATAGCAAACAAAAAAGTCTAACAGATTTATTACTTTACAGTAATCGTCCGTTAGACTTTTTTAATTAAAGTTCATATTCAGAAACTATTCAGCTTATGAATATAAAACTACTAATATTTTTATTCAACAATGTCGATTGAATCGATTGTCACATCATGTAATGGTTTATCTTGTGGACCCACTTTTGTATTCGCAATATCTTCTAATGTATCTTTTCCTTCGATTAATTGACCAAATACTGTGTGTCTTTGATCTAACCAAGGTGTACCGCCAGTATTAGCATACGCTTCTACAATCTGTTCTGGCCATCCGCCATCTGCTAATTGACTTAACATTGACTCTGGCACTTCATTCATTTGCACGATAAAGAATTGTGATCCATTCGTATGTGGACCAGAATTTGCCATTGATAACGCACCATAAATATTAAATGCTTCTCTTGAAAATTCATCTTCAAATGGCTCACCATAGATACTTTCGCCACCCATACCTGTTGCCGTTGGGTCTCCACCTTGTACCATAAAATCATTGATAACACGGTGGAATGTTACACCATTGTAGTAACCATTTTTCGCATGTGTCACAAAATTTTCAACTGTTTTCGGTGCGATATCAGGCATAAGTTTAAAAGTCATATCACCTTTGTTTGTATGCATTACAAGTTTAATTTCATTGCCAGTAATTTCTTTATTTAACTGAGGATAGTTCGTCATGTTCATTCTCCATTTCATGTTAATATGATATATGTATTCTAACATAAAAAGAAGGGATGTATGAATGATGTTATATCGTTTTGCACATAAAACTGGTAGTTACGGTGTCACGATTAAAGAAGAAGATGGTGACCAAGTACTTGTTCAAGTGGAACAAGTGATTAAACACCCTAAACAAGGTGATTTGCACAACCCTAAAGAAACAGAAAATGTGTTTTTCCATGAACGTAAAGCACTCAGTCAATTTGAAAAAAGATACGCCAAAAGATCACAGTTGAAGCCATTCGATGTTGAACCGATGTCTTATTGTGATTCATTACAGCAAGCTATTTCAAATTTAGAAGCAAAATTGAAAACACAAGAAACGTTTCATGCGTCTATGTCTCTGGAAAATTTGCAGCGCTTAAAACAAGATTACGGCATTCAATATAAACAAAATTTTGAATAAAAATACCGTGTTTCTTCATATTTAATAACATATGTATCGCAAGTGCTTCAAGGGCTTAAGACGTTTTTCAGAACAGTTCAATTCATGTATAATGATTTTATACTACATTTTTAAAGGAGGATAATATAATGAGCGTGTTACATATAGCGGTATTGTTACCGTTAATATTTGCACTCATTATTCCATTTGTATATCGATTCTATAAGCGAATACATTTAGGATGGTTTGTGTTACCTATCCCCGTCGTCTTATTTATATACTTTTTATCTTATATTTCGACAACCATGTCTGGGAATACAGTTATGCAAAAGGCAAACTGGATGCCTCACTTCGGTATGAATTTTAATTTATATGCTGATGGTTTAGGATTACTATTCAGTTTACTCATAACTGGTATTGGGAGTTTAGTTGTACTTTATTCTATAAGTTATTTAAGTCGACAAGAGCAATTAGGCAATTTCTATGTTTATCTATTGCTCTTTATGGGCGCAATGTTAGGTGTTGTATTATCAGATAATATCATCATCTTATACTTATTCTGGGAGTTAACTTCTTTTTCTAGTTTCCTACTCATTTCATTTTGGAGATCAAAACAAGCTTCTATCTATGGCGCACAAAAGTCGATGCTTGTTACCGTGTTCGGAGGCTTATCACTATTAGGTGGTCTCATCTTACTCTCCATCGCTGGTGGTTCTACGAGCATTCAAACATTAATTCAAAATGTGTCAGACATTCAGACAAGTCCATTTTTCATTTTATCCATGGTATTTGTCTTAATTGGTGCTATGACAAAATCAGCTCAGTTCCCATTTTATGTATGGTTACCGGACGCTATGGAAGCACCTACACCAGTCAGTGCCTACCTACACTCAGCAACAATGGTAAAGGCTGGACTATATTTAGTAGCACGAATGACACCGATTTACGCCATATCACAAGGATGGATATGGACCGTAACAGCTGTCGGTTTAATCACATTATTCTGGGCATCATTGAATGCGACAAAACAACAAGATTTAAAAGGTATCTTGGCCTTTTCAACTGTATCGCAGTTAGGAATGATTATGTCAATGCTAGGCATTGGCGCTGTAAGTTATCACTTTGAAGGTTCCGAAAGTCAAATCTATATCGCGGCCTTTACAGCTGCAGTATTTCATTTGATTAATCATGCGACATTCAAAGGTGCACTATTTATGATTACCGGCGCAATTGATCATACAACCGGTACACGTGACGTGAAAAAATTAGGTGGCTTATTAACTATCATGCCTATTTCATTCACTATAACAATCATTACATCGTTAAGTATGGCAGGCGTACCACCTTTCAATGGCTTTTTATCTAAAGAGAAGTTCTTAGAAAGCATGATTGATGTTACTCAAGCAAATATCTTCAGCTTAGATTCACTCGGATTGTTAATACCGATTGTTGCAATTGTTGGTAGTATATTTACATTTGTTTATTCTGTTAGATTTATCGGTCAAATATTCTTAGGTAGTCATAAAGCAGAGCATTTACCTAAAAAAGCCCATGAAGCGTCACTATTGATGCTTGTGTCACCTGCAATTCTTGCCATTCTCGTGATTGTCTTCGGGTTCTTCCCATCAATATTAACAGGCTCTATTATTGAACCTGCTGTCAATGCAATCGGACACACGTCGGGCACAACTGCAGAAATCCATATGTTCCATGGCTTTACACCAGCATTTTTATCAACGCTTGGTATTTACATTGTCGGTATTGCACTCATAGTAACGTTTGCGTATTGGGTGAAACTGTTACAGCAACACCCTACAACACTGACGATAAATTATTGGTATGATAAATTCGGTTCAGTTACACCAAGCTATTCTGGTAAGTTCACAGATGCTTATGTGACTGGTTTCACTCGAAATAACTTAGTCATTATTTTTGCATCACTCGTTGTGATTTCAATAGTGACACTCATAGTCACGCCATTTAGTATTGATTTTAAAGACGTCAGTGCAATTCGTCCGTTTGAGTTAATTATTGTTGTCCTAATCATTACAGCGGCTTCAATGATTATCTTTGCAAAATCAAGACTATTCAGCATTATTATGGCTAGTGCTGTCGGATACTCTGTTGCAATTTTCTTCATCTTCTTCGGAGCACCGGATCTAGCATTAACACAATTTGTCGTTGAATCCATTTCAACCGCATTATTCTTGTTATGTTTCTATCATTTACCTAATTTAAATAGACATAAAGAGACACGAGAATTTAAGGTTGTTAATATAATCATCGCTGTAAGTACAGGCATCATCGTTACTATATTAGGTTTAATCGCCTATGGTAATAGACATTACGCTTCCATTGCAGCATTCTACAAAGAACATGTTTATGATCTTGCACATGGTACGAATATGGTAAACGTTATACTCGTAGACTTCCGTGGTACGGATACTTTATTTGAGTCAGCCGTTCTTGGTATCGCTGGTCTTGGTGTGTATACGATGATTAAATTACGTACTAACACGACTAAAAATGATAAAGGAGGTAAAAACGTTGAACAGACAGAAAAATAATCTTATCTTTCAATATTCAGCAGTTGTTATCTTCTTTCTCATAGTCATGTTTGGCCTATCGCTATTTTTAGCTGGGCATTATACACCAGGTGGCGGCTTCGTTGGTGGTTTACTACTTGCAAGCGCACTAGTCATCATTACGGTTGCTTTTGATATTAAAACAATGCGTAAGATTTTCCCTTGGGATTTTAAAAAATTAATTGGTATCGGCTTACTATTTTGTTTGCTTACACCATTAGCAAGTTGGTTCTACAATAAAAATTTCTTCACACATACACCTTTTGAAATTCCATTAGGTGTGTTGCCGCCGATGGAAATGCATACTGCTACTTTCTTCGACTTAGGCGTTATGTGTGCAGTTGTAGGCACTGTAATGACTATAATCTTATCGATTGGAGAGAATGAGTAATGGAAATTTTAATGATTTTCGTATGTGGTATCCTCACAACAATGAGCGTCTATCTCATTCTTTCTAAGAGTTTGATACGCATCATTATTGGTACTACATTACAAACACATACTGCTAATTTGTTCTTAATCACAATGGGTGGTTTAAAGAAAGGTGATGTCCCTATCTATGAAAAAGGGATTACATCTTATGTCGACCCTATTCCACAAGCATTAATTCTAACTGCGATTGTAATTTCATTCTCAGTTACAGCGTTTTTCTTAGTGCTTGCTTTCAGAAGCTATAAAGAATTAGGTACAGACAACGTAGAAAGTATGAGAGGAGTGCTAGAAAATGATCGAGAGTAACCTTATCATATCGCTACTCGTTATACCTTTGTTAACTATCATTGCACTTATTTTCATCGGTAAACGCCCTATCATCAAAAGATATGTGAGTTTAGCAGGTACTGCGATTACATTAGTATTCGCATTTATAAACTTAAATAACGTATTAAAAGATGGTCCAATTACGTTAGAATTAGGTTCTTGGCAAGCACCTTACAGCATTGTTTTTGTACTAGATATATTTAGTGCATTATTAATTATTACAAGTTTAATCGTCACAATGCTAATTATCTTATATTCTTATCAATCTGTAGGCATAGAGCGTGAGACATATTATTATTACTTCGCTGTAATGTTTATGCTTACAGGTGTTATAGGGTCTTTTATTACTGGAGATATATTTAACTTATTTGTATTCTTTGAAGTATTCTTAATGGCTTCTTATATTCTATTAGTTATTGGTGGTACCAAAGTACAATTAAGTGAAACGATTAAATATGTACTCGTCAATGTGACATCTTCCGCTTTCTTTGTAATTGCGGTTGCAATGCTTTATTCCGTTGTAGGTACCTTGAATTTAGCCGACATCAGTGAAAAGCTAAGTCAATTACCTGCACAAGATAGTGGTATCGTTACAATTATTTTCGTAATGTTTATTTTTGTATTTGCTACTAAAGCAGGCGCCTTCCCAATGTATGTCTGGTTACCTGGCGCGTATTATGCACCACCAATTGCCATTATCGCCTTTTTCGGAGCTTTATTGACAAAAGTAGGTGTCTACGCAATTGCTAGGACTGCTAGCTTGTTCTTTAGAGATACATCTAACTTTTCATTCTATACGATACTGTTTTTAGCCCTACTTACAATCATATTCGGTTGTGTGGGTGCAGTTAGTTATTACGATACGAAAAAAATTATTCTCTATAACATCATGATTGCCGTTGGTGTCATACTTGTCGGCGTTGCGATGATGAATCAATCAGGTATGATGGGCGCAATTTATTATACCCTTCATGACATGTTAATTAAGGCAGCATTATTTTTCCTTATTGGTGTCATGTATAAAATTACGAAAACACATGATTTACGCCAATATGGTGGTTTGATTAAAGATTATCCTGTCTTAGGCTGGACATTCTTTATTGCAGCACTTAGTTTGGCTGGTATTCCCCCACTTAGTGGATTCTATGGGAAGTATTATATTGTGCAAGCAACGTTTGAAAAAGGATTCTATTTAAGTGGCATTGTAATATTACTATCTAGTTTAGTTGTTCTTTATTCTGTTATTCGCATCTTCTTAAAAGGATTTTTCGGAAAATCAGAAGGTTACCAAGTCAATTCAAAATTACAATATAAAGGCATCTTAACTGTCGCAATCATTGCGGTTATCCTTTCTGTTGCTTTTGGCCTTTCTGCTGATTGGTTACAACCAATTATTAAAGATGCTGCCGAGACATTCTACAATCCAAGTGTCTATACTGACAGCGTATTGGGAGGGAAATAATATGGCCGTTCAAATTTTAGTCAATCTAGGTTTAGCTATATTCTGGTTATTTGTTACAGGTAGCTATACCTTTAATAACTTTATACTAGGATATTTATTCGCCCTTCTTTTAGTTTATGTAATGCGTGGCGTATTGCCTGGAAGATTTTATGTAATAACAGTATATAAAATTATCAAACTATTCCTTGTCTTTTTAATAGAATTAGTTAAAGCCAATATCGATGTCATTCGAATCGTTATTAAACCAACTATGAATAATGAACCAGCTTTCTTTACGTATCACACAGATTTAAAGAAAGATTGGCAGATTGCATTGTTATCAAACCTCATCACTTTGACACCTGGTACCATTGTTTTAGGCGTGAGTGATGATCGTACAAAGATTTATATTCATAGCATCGATTTTAGTACAAAAGAAGAAGAAGTTGAGAGTATCAAATCTTCCCTTGAAAAAGTGGTTAGAGAGGTAGGAGAACATTAATGAACTATAATATTATTTTAATCATTGCATTAGTCATCGTTGCGTTATCAATGCTAGGCATGTTAGTTCGTGTAATTATCGGCCCTTCTCTCGCCGACAGGGTAGTTGCACTCGATGCCATGGGGATACAATTAATGGCTATTGTCGCTTTATTTAGTATATTCTTAGGTACAAAATATATGATGGTAGCTATACTCTTAATTGGAATACTCGCATTCTTAGGTACCGCAGTATTTGCAAAATATATGGATAAAGGTAAGGTGATTGAGCATGATAACGATGATCGTCATTAGTATTGCACTTATCTTAGTGATACTCGGTTCATTAATTAGTGCCCTCGCTGCAATTGGTATCTTACGTTTAGATGATGTTTACGCACGTGCACATGCCGCAGGTAAAGCAGCTACCTTAGGCTCTATGCTATTAATAAGTGGCGTCTTCCTTTATTTTATCGGTCGTGAAGGTTACGTAAATATGCAGCTTATTATTGGAATATTATTCATTCTAATTACAGGACCTTTAGCCAGTCATCTTATTATTAAATCTGCATATAATTTGAATACATCTGCTTCAAAAAGAACGAAGCACGATGAAATCAAACAAGATATGAAAGACACTAAACTATAAATTATGAAAACGACTAAATCCTGAAATAATGGGTTTAGTCGTTTTTTATTTATGAAAGGCAATTATTGTCTTTATTATGATATTCCTTACCTAAAACAAACATTTTGTGATTAATGATTTGCTTAATTCTATTAAAGTTAATTGTCAGTTGTGTGATTTCATGATATATTAAATCGTAATTATTACGTTTTAAAAGGAGTGACACTGACATGTCTTCATGGACCATTATTGGTGGTGGTATTCAAGCAGTAACCATTGCACTTAAATTAAAATCTTTAGGTTTAAAGACCTCACAACTAACAATTATAGACCCACACCCGAGTTTATGTGACCAGTTTAATAATTATACAGAAAGGATTGAGATGCCCTATTTAAGATCACCATGCGTGCATCATGTGCATCCTAACCCTTTTCATTTAAATCAATTTGCGAAAAAACAACAGTTCACGCATGCATCTTATGGTCCATATAAACGACCCAATCGTGATATGTTTATGCAGCATACACATGAGTTAATTCATCGGTATGATTTAAATGCTAGTCATATTCAAGGTAAAGCCACTCAAATTAAACATGAACATTCAACATGGCATGTTCAATATAATGACCGCCATTGGGTACAATCTACACATGTAATCGTTGCATTCGGTTGTAATCACCAACCCTACATTCCTGAAATGTTTGATCAACAACCTGATGTATCACATATTTTTGATAACCCTCAATACACACATGCTTCTCATGTTGTGGGTAGTGGTATCTCAGCAGCACATTTAACTTTGAAATCACTCAATAAGCAACCGCATGCACAAATACATCTATGGACAAACAAGCCTTTTGAAGTCCATGATTTTGATGCAGATACAGGATGGTTAGGTCCTAAAAATATGAATCATTTTAAAAATTTACATTCAAACGAACATCGTTATGCCTTATTGAAAAAAGAACGTCATAAAGGGTCGATGCCAAAAGAACTTGAATTAAGACTTAAAAAACATATCAAACAAGGTCGTTTAACACACCACATCAATACATTAGTTGATATCAAACAACATCACCTTATCACCGAACAATATTGCATGCCCTATGACCATATCTTACTCGCTACAGGCTTTAAAGATAATATTATGCAGCAACCGCTCATCGAACAATTAGTACATCAATATCAAGCACCTGTTTCTTCCTGTGGTTTACCATCAATTACACCATCTTTAGAATGGTTACCTAATTTATATGTAAGTGGTGGCTTAGCCGATTTAGAATTAGGTCCCTTTGCACGCAATATTATGGGTGGCCGAGAAGCAGCATTGCGTATTACCGAATCGTTAAAAGGTAAAGCAATCATGTCATCGTATGCAATTTAACTGTTAACACTTTACTCATTATGCAAATACAAAAGGCGCTCATCGAAATTTGATTCGATCAGCGCCTTTTAAATTATATTTAGTTTTTACGTGGTTTAATTGCAACGGTGCCACGCATGACACAAATTAATCTATCCGTATCATCTGTAATATCAATATTCCAAACTTGTGTTGTGTTTCCTTCATGGATAATTGTTGCTGTGGCGTAAATTGTACCATGTGTCGTTGAACCAATATGATTTCCATTCATTTCTAAACCTAGTGGCACAAACTTTTCAGTATCAATAAGATAAGCCGCTCCCATAGAACAAGCTGTCTCACCAAGCGCTAA
Source organism: Staphylococcus caeli (assembly GCF_051413795.1). Taxonomy (GTDB): domain Bacteria; phylum Bacillota; class Bacilli; order Staphylococcales; family Staphylococcaceae; genus Staphylococcus; species Staphylococcus caeli_A. The sequence continues at coordinate 69,737 of NZ_JBOIRQ010000006.1, forward strand.
ACTCGCGCCACCATGCAAATAACCAAAAGGTTGTTTCACATCATCTGTAACCGGCATAGACATAATCATCAATCCGTGTTCTTGCTTTTCAACTTTCATTTGTAATGCATCTAGCATATTCCCCATGGTCAAAAACACCTCATTTGCTTCTTTTTACTATTATAGTATCATTGCCGCAATTGTACCAAAGATAATCAATGGAATATTATAAAAAACAAAGTTAGGTATACATGTGTCTCTAATATGATCGTGTTGTCCATCTATATCCAAACCTGCAGTTGGACCAAGCGTTGAATCACTTGCTGGTGAACCAGAGTCACCTAAAGCACTTGCCGTACCAATCAATGCAATCAATGCCATAGTGCTTAATCCAAGCGACTCGCCTAATGGCACAAACAGTGTTGCAATGATAGGAATCGTTGCAAATGATGATCCTATACCTAAAGTGACAATTAAACCAATAATATACATAACAATAATACTTAATAATTTATTGTCACCAACAATATCACTTAAACTGTTCACTAACTTGCTAATATCACCCGTTTCATTCATCACACCTGCAAATCCATTTGCAGACAGAATTACAACACCTATAAATGACATGATTTTGATACCATCAACAAACTGTTTGTCTAATTCAGTCCACTTATATGCACGAGAAATGAAGAATACTAACACCCCTGCTAACGCACCAAAAATCATAGAGTCTGTAAGTAATTGCACAATAAAAGTAGCAATAATTGAAACAATTGTTACGATTAACACATACGGTTTAATGGCAATTTGCTCATTTTCTTTAATTGTTTCGTGTTGTGAATATTTTCTAGGTTTTCTGTAATAAATGATACCCGCAATAAGGCCAACAATATAGCCTAATGATGGAATAAGCATCGCTTTCCAAATCATTCCCATTTCTATTGGATGATCCGCTTTCGTAAAACCATTTTGAATGATTTGATGAAAAATTTGTCCAAATCCAAATGGTAGTAAAACATATGGCCAACATAAACCAAAGCCAATGATAATTGCAATTTGTCTTCTATCAATATTGAGTTCATTAAACAAACTAATTAATGGCGGAATTACAATTGGTATAAATGCAATATGTACAGGGATTATATTTTGGCTCATGATACTCATTGCAAGTAAGGCAATGATAACAATAACTTTCACTTTTACACGTGACATTTTACTATTTTCAGCATGAATGCCATCAATAATTTTATTCACTAAGTAGTCTGTGATACCACTATATGAAATTAACGCTGCAAAACCTCCAAGTAATGCATAACTCAATGCAACCTCTGCACCATCTACTATATTTTTTCCAAATACGGATACGATTTCAGATACGCTCATACCTGCAATCAATCCACCTACGAGCGCACTAATAAATAAACTAATGACTACGTTTAATCTACATAAACATAGAATAATCATTAATACGACTGCTATTACAACTGCATTTATCACTTAACATAACTCCTTTATCACGTTATCGAACTAAAGCATCTTGAGCCTTATAATATCAATAAGCTCAGTACTTGTCAATCGCATTTCTAGGATTACTTGACCTTTTCTAAAAATTATTTATTATCAATTATAGTTTTAAATGCCAACTAAAAAAGGAGTGGGACAGAAACTTACTTTTCTAAAAAAGTTTCGTTGTCCCACCCCGACAAGGATGACTAGAATTGAAAGGTTTACCTGAGCTGAAGTTCATGTATAAATCTCACTAACTTAATGAATTAAGCAGTGAGACTTTACATTTTTAATTCCATCAGCTACTGCCTATACAATTCTAAAGCTTAGGTTATTATTTATGTCCCAGGGTCTTTCAAGGTCATATAGTCAAAATACTTTGCTATTTTTGGCTACGTAACCATTGCACAATAGTTGGAATTAAATAACCTGTTGGTCCTTTGGGTCCTCTATATGTCGATTTATTCGTTGTCGCCGGACCAGCAATATCAAAGTGTAAATGCGGTGTTTCACCTGCAAAATGGTTAATAAATGTTGCCGCAAATAGTGCCTTACCATGACCGTTAGTGTGATTGACAAGATCTGCGACTTCACTCTTACGAATGAGTGATCTTTCTGTAGAAGTCATAGGTAATTCAAATACAAATTCATCTTTAGCACTAGCTATTTTAAGTAAAGCACTTAAGTATTGTTGTGCTTGATGATTAAATACTGCTGCTTTGTCTTCACCTAATGCCGCGACCGCTGCTCCTGTTAAGGTTGCAAAGTCCAATATGACTTTCGGTTGAAATTGATTTGCATAAAATACTGCATCTCCAAGTACTAAACGTCCTTCTGCATCTGTATTTAACACTTCAACAGATTCACCGCTTAATGCTGTATAGACATCGTCTGGTTTCATTGCAGCTTCGTTGACCATATTTTCTGCTGCGGCAATCACACCTACGATATTAATTTTAAGTTCTAATCTGTGCGCCGCTTCTATCATTGCAATGACATTTGCAGAACCACACATGTCATATTTCATGGTTTGCATACCTACTTTAGGTTTGATTGAATAGCCGCCTGAATCGTATGTTATACCTTTCCCTACTAATGCAATTGGTGCTGCTTCAGTGTCATCGCCATTATAAGTTAGCGTAATAACTCTAGGTCCATTTGCCGATCCTTTTCCTACTGCATGTATTAAACCAAACCCCTCTTCTTGAAGTTTATCACTGTCTTTGATATCTACTGCTACTTGTGTTCCTTTGAAATGACTTTGAATCAATTCTGCATAGTATTGTGGTGTTAAAATATTTGGTGGCATATTGCTATAATCTCTAGCTAAATTGATAGCATTACCAATTGCTTGACCTTGTTCTATTGGCGTTAGTATATCTTCTGATTCTATCATATGAAGATCTAGATTAATTTTATAAGGTGCTGACTTGTCTGTTTTATAACTATCAAATTGATAAACGGATTGCTCACTTTGTTGTCCTAATATTTCAGCCACTGTATGCTTTGAAGTCTCTGGTGTTTGAAAAGTGTCGAAAAGCATAGATGCTTGACGCACACGTTCACTTTTTAAATATTGGAAAAGTTGGCCAAAGACTTTCAGCATATTAGTATATGTTGTTGTTTTTATATTACCTAAACCAACTGTAATTAATTTATATAATTTTTGCTCTACATTTAACATCGTTGTAGCAATCGTACCAACATTACTATTGATGATTTGAAGTTGTTTCAGCGTTTTTAATTGTTCATTAACTGCAACATTATCGATAAGTACTTCATCGAGTTGATTTAAGTGTTCTGGCACACCAATGATTACAACATCATGCGCTAATTCACTTGTATGTTTAATATTTGCTTTCATCATTTTCTCCACTTCCTCAATCTAATTATAGTTGTTACACTCTTTCTTTAATTATACCATTGAAAATGAAGTACATAGGCCGATTTATATATAGAAAGGCTAGGACAAATAAATTGTCCTAGCCTCTCTCTAATTTCCTATATCTTCATTAATAATTCAATATAGTTAATTTATATTATTTTAGAATTTACCTTTTTTAAATGCTAAGCCGATACCGCCAAGTTTGAATACAGCACGTGTATCGATAACTTTTTTCATGAATGCAGCTTTTTTACCTTGAATGTCTTTACCATAAACGACACCAACACCATCATGCGCACCTAATGAACATACAGTACCACGATCAACATATTCAAATTCAGTTGTTGGTTGACCTTCTAAAACATGTTTAATGTTTTTAGCTGTGTGCTCACCTTGTTGCATAGCGATTTGTGCAGTTGTTGGTAATGGACGTTCTTCACCAGCTGGGATAAATGCAGAGCAGTCACCAATTACAAAGATATCGTCATAACCTTCAATAGTTAAATCTTGTTTAGTAACAATACGTCCACGTTTAACGCCTTCAAATGATGTTTCCATTAATTGACTACCGCGAACACCAGCAGCCCATACAGCTGTATTAGCTTCTAATTGTTGTTCTTGGTCGTTCACTTTAACTACGAAACCTTTTTCATTAGCTGCAACGATTGGTGTACCAATTTTAAATTCTACACCTTTATCTTCTAAGTAGCTTACAGCGTGATTTACTAATTCGTCAGAGAACATTGGTAACATTTTTGGTGCTGCTTCTACACAAGTGATTTTCACTTTGCTTTGTTCTACACCATATTTATTACATAATTCTGGAATACGATCTGTTAATTCACCTAAGAATTCAACACCAGTAAATCCAGCACCACCAACGATGATTGCTAAATCTTTGTCATCTTTTTGTTTAGATGATGCATAGTTAGCAAATTTATCTTCGATGTGACGAGATAATCTACGAGCAGTTAATACGTTTTCAATTTGGAAAGCGTGTTCTTTCATACCTTTAATACCAAATGTTTCACTTTCAAAACCTAATGCAACAACTAAGATATCAAAGTCAAAAATACCAGCATCTGTTTCTACTTTTTTGGCGTTGCGGTCGATTTTAGTAACTTCTGCTTTTACAAAGTTAACTTTATCTTTGTTTACAACACTTTCTACTGGATATAGTAAATCTTCATAGCTAATCGTACCTGCTGAAGCTTCATGTAACCATGTTGCTTCATAGTGGTAATCATTTTTATTAATTAATGTAATCTCAGCTTCATCTGCTGAAATTTGCTTTTGTAATTTTGTAATAGTTTGTAATCCAGCGTAACCAGCGCCTAAAACTAATACTTTTTTACGATCTTGAGCCATTTCATTCACCTAAGCTTTCATAATTTTTTTGTTGCGATAGTCTTTTTCTTTACCCAATTTGCGCTTTAGTAATTCACAAAAAAGACATTTTTCATCCAGTACTAATTTTATAGTTTTTACTGTTGTTTTTCAAGCGCTAACAAGTATATTGTTTATTATTTCACATAAACCTTAAAAAGACTATAATTTACACTTATATTTGTGTACATTATAGTCTCTAAAATAAATTAATCTATATTAGCAGTCTTCTGGTGTTCCCGCTTCTTTTGCAGTTCTGAATGAACTACCACAACCACATGATGCAATCGCATTTGGATTGTCGATTTGGAAACCGCCACCCATTAATGATTGTTTAAAATCAATCGTTGTACCATTTAGTACAGGTTTGTCATATTTATCTACTAACACTTTCAAACCATAAAATTCAATGACTTCATCATTTTCTCCAGGTGTTTCTTCAGCTGACATCCCATAAGTTAAACCCGTACAACCGCCACCGTTCACTTTAACTTTTAAATATCCTTCAGGCATTCCATTTTGTTGTAACATATCTTTAACTTCATAAGCTGCTGACTCTGTCATATCAATAACTGCCATTCTCATTACCTCCTAAAAAATCCATGTTTCTTCTATATGTGCGTATATTTTTTGTAGTAAGTCATCGGGCGATTCACCTTCAACGATATCACCATTCACCAACGCATACAACCCGCTGGAACATATGCCACAATTTTGTAAACAACCATACTCTAGCACATCTATACCAGGGTCATTTTCAAGTTGATTATAGACATAATCTCCACCTCTCGCTAAATTCGAAACGCAGAACTCAACTATTGGATTCATATTACACCCTCTCAAAATTTATTAGTCTAATGATTATAACAAACATGCAATACCGATATCTACATACTAGCTTATTTTATAGGCTTTTTTAATATTCTAAAAATTATTTTGCTATTACAATAAGTTATGTGTTGTACCACATCGTGCCTTCGATTAGTTTATGCCTAACAATAATATTTACTTATATTAAGTATTTGTATTTTCAAATTAGAATGCGTCAACTTTATTTGTAGTAGTAAACAAAAAGGCATATAATAAATATAAGCAACTGATTATAAAAAATTGTCATATCGATGTTGGACAAAAGATAAAATCACTCATTTACAGGAGATATCTTACATTGACAGGGGTTATCGTAATTACAATTCGTTTGATTTCATCATTGTAATTTACAAGCTTCACACAATTTTTACTAGAGGGGTATTATATAATGAAAAACTTAGTATTATTAGGCGGCGGATATGGAAATATGCGTATTATGTCACATATTTTACCATCTGCATTACCTGACAATTATTCAATTACATTAATTGATCGAATGCCTTATCACGGATTAAAGCCTGAATTTTATGAATTGGCGGCGGGGACAAAATCTGATAAAGACGTTCGTATGGCCTTTCCTGATTCAGATAGAATCAATAATGTCTTTGGAGAAATTACAGACATCAATTTAGATGATCAAATCATATCCGTTGGAAATAGCAAAGTGGATTATGATGAACTCGTCATCGGACTTGGCTGTGAGGACAAATATCATAACGTACCTGGTGCAGAAGAATATACGCATAGTATTCAAACACTTTCCAAATCACGTGAGACATTCCATCATATTAGCGAATTACCAAATGGTGCTAAAGTTGGCATTGTTGGTGCTGGATTAAGTGGTATCGAATTGGCAAGTGAACTGCGTGAAAGTAGAAGCGACTTGCAAATTTATCTTTATGATAGAGGGGAAAGAATTTTATGTCGATTCCCTGAAAAGCTAAGTCAATATATCGAAAAATGGTTTAAAAAACATGACGTGACTGTTGTACCTAACTCCGATATTAATCGCGTTGAACCTGGTTGCATTTATAATAACGATGTGCCTGAAGAACTCGATTTAATTGTATGGACTGCTGGTATTCAACCTGTCGAATTAGTTAGAAACCTACCTATCGATATAAGCAAAGGTGGACGTGTGATTTTAAACCAATATCACCAAGTACCTACCTATAAAAATGTTTATGTTGTAGGTGACTGTGCTGAGCTCCCACATGCACCAAGTGCTCAATTAGCCGAAGCACAAGGAGATCAAATTGCAGATGTCATGAAATTACAATGGCAGAACAAACCATTACCTGAAAAAATGCCAGAAATTAAAATTCAAGGTTTCCTTGGTTCATTAGGTGATAAAAAAGGTTTCGCATACATCATGGATCGCACTGTTACTGGTCGCTTAGCTTCGATTTTAAAATCAGGTGTACTTTGGATGTATAAATATCATAATGGATAAATTACTTGAAGCACATTTAAAGTAATCATTATAAATATAACAGGAGATTGCTACCTATGTTGGTTGGTAGCAATCTCCTGTTTTTTTAATGGCCATCCATAAATTTCGTAATATCTTTTAATTGTATATATCCATCTGAAACATATTCATCATTCATCGTGATTAATGGATAAAATAATTCATCTTCTTGAATACGTTCAATATATTGTTGGTCATGATCTGATAAGTTTTCTACATCTTTTTCAATATCAATATATGTGAACTCAAATTGCTTTTCTGGATATTTTCTCTTTAATAACGGCTGTAACCAATCATACGTATTACGTGATGTCGGTGCATTCACACAACTTGCACAAACAATATCTGCCCCATAAACAACGACACTGACTTTCTCCATATATATCTTGTCCCCTTTTGTCTTGATTTATAGATTTTTCGCTACATTTCTATTATAATAAAAAAATAAGTAGAAAATGAAATAATTTACTTGAAAGGAGGCATTTCCATGCCAACTGAAAACGTAACAATGTTTGATCAAGTAGCGGAAGTTATTGAAAAATTACGTCCTTTCTTATTACGCGACGGTGGTGACTGTTCGCTTGTAGATGTAGAAGATGGCATTGTTAAATTACAATTACATGGCGCATGTGGTACATGCCCAAGCTCTACAATCACTTTAAAAGCAGGTATCGAACGTGCATTGCATGAAGAAGTACCTGGTGTTATCGAAGTAGAACAAGTATTCTAAGCCAACGATTAAATATATAAATTAAAAAATTCCTTTCTTCTCTGCACAGAATATGTGCTTTGAATGAAAGGAATTTTTTATTTGAGCTTTTATTATTTTTCGTGCATATGTTTGTCGATACGCTCAGTGATATACACCCAGCCTTTCCAACCAATATGCACTGCATCACTAACAACATATGGCTCATAATCTTTATCAGTCATGTTGTATGTGTGACCACCATTATCGACAATTGTTTTATCAATTTTATTGTAAATTTTTTGACGTCTTTCTTTGTGAATGCCAATGTGGTCATACCATTTTCCATTAGAAGGTAAGATAATATATTCCACATCTGCGCCACCTTCACGTAACGTGTCTACAAGTAATTTCAAATCATCAAATTCAGGTGAATTTTGTCTAAATTCATAGTTTCGATTGATTTTACGCTTATGCTGCTTGATTAAATCCCAATAATCATCTCTAATACCAAATTGATTTGTCTTTGTATGTGCTTCACCATATGATTCAGCCTGTGTCATCATACTTTGCCATGAATCATTTTTACGTATAATTGGCTCGACGTGTGATACAGGTGAAGTTCTTAAAGGATATACTGACTTCATCGCTTCAATTTTTTTCAACTGACTATCTTGGAAATTAGAAAGGTATTGTTGGTCCTGTTGTATATGTCCTGCTGCAACCTTTTCTAAATATGGTCTATTCTCAACGTCCTTGAAATGTAACAACCGTTTCGCATAACGTTGTTTCAACTCGGGACTTAACTGCTTTTGATTAAAAAGTTGATTCAATTGTGCCTTTGAAATTCGTGCTTTAAAATTATCGTGCGTCAATCCATGTTTTGTAAACCACTGTGGTGAAACAATAAAGGCCATCTTTTTGCCTTTTAAATTTCCATATTGCGAACCAAGTTCCACGGCATTGACTAAGTCCGTTGAACCGCCCGTACCTATTAAAAATGGTTGCTTACTAACTCCTTTACGACCATTTAATAATAAGGCTGGGTTAAATGGGTCATCTTTTTCAAGTTCACTAGAGCCATATATTGGATAATAAGCATTGGATTGATACATTTTATCTTGTATCAAAGTACCTTTAAGTACTTGGTCGGTCAACGCAATGCGTTGCGTAGCTACAGTCTTAGAATTAACTAGACCAGAAAACCAACTTGCCGGCATTACTAGAAAAACACCAAATAATAACAGACTTACAATTATGGGTATAAACGGTTTCAATTTCATCGTAATTCTTCTAATACCGCAACAATCTTATTAGGTGTCGCCCATTCATCTCTGTCAAAATCCATAATTGATACTTCGATGTCTAATTTATTTTGAATTTCTAGTAAAAGGCCAACTGTTTGGAATGAATCAATGATACCTTCTTCAAAAAGCTCTACATCAGGGTTCTCTTTTACGACATTATTTTCGGCAACTTCAGCTAATAAATTTAATACTTCATCTCTAAATTCCATAATAATTCCTCCTCATTTTTAAAACAGTTTTCCTGAGAATATAAGAAAACCAAACGTCACAAAATGGAATGTAACAATAATACTTAATGCTGTTGTAAATTGATTAGACCATTTCGGTGGATGACTCTTGCGCCATTTTTCATAGTAGCCATAACCAATAAATAAGACTGCATGATATAAACCATACAAAATATAATAAACTTCAATGCCATGCCAAATACCCATAATTAAAAAGTTTAATGAAAAGGCAATGTTAGACATTGTAAATTGGTTTTTTAACAGACGTTTTTTCGACATAAAGAATAATGATCTCATGTAGATACAGTCTCTAAACCAGAATGATAGTGACATATGCCATCTATTCCAGAAATCTTTAATATTTTTAGCTTTAAATGGTTGTTTAAAGTTCTGTGGTGTTTGTATGCCATATAAATAACTAAATGCCATTGCAAATAAAGAATAACCTGCAAAGTCAAAGAATAAATATAAACTATATGCATACATGTAAAGCCACTTAGTTGTAAAACCAGTAAAATCTAGTAATAAAGGATTAATCGCATAGACTTGAATCAAATACGCAATAATATACTTATATAAGAAACCAAGCATAATATAATGTATTGCTTTATGTAATAAAGCTTGATAATTGTCACTCGTCGGTATTTTACCTTCATCTTTAACAAAGCGTTTATAACGATCGATTGGACCAGATGAAATGGTTGGAAAGAAAGAGATAAACTGGAATACTTTCCCTACTTTAACTTCTTTTATTGAGCCATCTCTGATTTCCATCAATAGCTGTACACTCTTGAACGTAACATATGAAATACCTAAAAATCCGATGAATTCAATCACTTTATTTTCATGAAGCTTTAATTGCGCTGTGCCAAACCATGAACTTTGCATCACTTTAACTACAACCAATGGCAAGATTGATAAGACAATCACGGTTGCAAATTTACTAAATGAATTGTTTTTAGCACGTGACTTCCAATAAAACATAATAATGGCAACTTGCCATAACAGATAAAGTACAAAATTTATAAATTGAACACTTAAATAAGGTTGTCCAAATAAATTGTGTTTATCTGAAGAAAATATAAGCACAATCATAATTGCTGTACTGATACCATTATAAATACGACTGCGCTTACCAGCTAATCCTAATATAATAACTGGTATTAAGACGATGAATGCAATGAGGAAAAACGTAAATGTGCCATATGGAATCATGCTAATACATCCTCTGCAATCTGTTTGCGATCCAATTTACCATTAGCTGTTAAAGGAAATTGTGCTCTAAAAATTATCTTTCTTGGTATCATGTATTCAGGCATCGTTTGTTTCAATGCTTGTTTAATATCATGGATTACTGACTGTTCTTCATCCATATCTAGTGGTTCATTTAATACAACGACACCTTGTAATTGTGTTACTTTATTGTCCTTATATACTGGTACTACAATTGCTTCTTTAATGATATCAACTTGGCGCATTTGAAATTCAATTTCTTCTAACTCCATACGATAACCGTTCAGTTTGACTTGGAAGTCAATTCTACCAGTAATAAACCATTGTCCATCTTCATACACAGCTTTATCACCAGTGTAATAATGTTTTTGCTGATTTACTGTTTTAAACACAGCTTCAGATCTAACTTCGTCTTTAACGTAACCTTCGCTGACACATTTCCCAGCAATAACTAACTCGTCATTATCAGCTAACGACAGTGTCGTACCTGGTCTCGGCACGCCAATAGGTAAAGGATTAAAGCGTGCAAGTACATCTTCTGTTATTTGGATGCTCGTCACTGCAACTGTTGCTTCAGTTGGGCCATACGTATTATAGATATAAGCCGATGGAAAGCGTTGTAGTAACATTTTTGCTGTTCTATGTGCTAATATTTCACCACAGAAGAAAAATTCTTTCAAATTACTATAGCTTGCTTCTGCTAAGTTAGGTAACATGAGGCACATTTCCATAAATGAAGGTGTCGATACCCAGACATTAATTTTTGCTTCTTCTAACATTTGATTTAATAGTTTAGGTTTATTAATCATTGTCTTATCTACTAAATGCAATGTACCCGCTGTTGCTAAACATGGATATATAGACATTACAGATAAATCAAATGAGAATGGTGCTTGGTTTAGCCACTGTTGATGGTCTCCAAGTTGATTCAATGACACCATCCACTCTGTAAATTCATTCAAGCTTTCATAACGAATTTGTACACCTTTAGGTTCTCCTGTTGAACCAGAAGTGAAAATCGTATATGCAATATCGTCAGCCTTCATTTGTGCATCGAATTCAGTTATTAGCGTGTCTCGATTAAATACTGATGTATCTAGTACTTCACAATCATTAAATTCCATTTGTGTTTCAGTTGTATTCAATATAAAACTTGGTTCTATTTTACCTATAATAGAGTGGATGCGCTCTTCAGGAATAGAAGTATCTATGGGAACATAACCACAACCAGCTTTAATACTTGCAATCATCCCTACTATCATAAATGGTGACATATGACCATATACTATAAGCGGACTTTGTGCATCTTTAATTACCTCTGCAAGTGTGTTTGCATATTGATTTAATTGTCGATATGTGATGGTGTCTTCATTATGTTTAATAGCAATTTGTTCAGGACAATTGCGTTCATTTTCATTTAATGAATATAAAATATCTGTCATAATTTTCTCCTCAATCAAAATTCATTATAAATAAAGTTATTATGCGTGTCTCCAGAGCCGTATATTAAATACAGTGCTATAAAAATAGCAAGATACAATAAAGTTAATAACCATGGTTTGATTTTTTGGTAAGTTGTTTTTTGCTCCATTTCTTTACGCATCTTCCACCTCTTCATTTAATTTATTTATTATACTATTATGTTGTTATTGCATAATTATATTTTTGGTTGTAGTGAGATTTACACTAATTTAACAATTTACCAACTTATTATACATTTTTTAGGTTGGTGTGACAATCGAATAAAGTATTTTATATATAACAAAAATGTTAGTTCGTTTTAAAAAATAAAGTTTTCAAAACACAATTTTTGGCAATATGCAATTATCCACTGTTTTACTATTTACCAGTGTTATATCGTTATTTAGTTTTAAACAACACACTATAGCAACATAAAAAACAACAGTGAAATAAAACTTTCAACTGTTGCTTTTCTGTTTTAATTAGAAATTTATCATATGCGTTTGTAAAGTTTTTGTAAAAATAAATAGCTTTATTTCACTAATTGGACATAATTGGTGTTTTCGGTTGTTCATCCTTGAATACTCGTAAAATATTATCCACACAAAGTTGAATCATACGATTTCTTGTCGTCACCGAAGCACTTCCTATATGAGGAACAATGACTACATTTGGTAACGACAACAATGGATGTGACATATCAACCGGTTCTTCACGTAAGACATCTAACCCACATGCAGCAATCTGTCCATCTTGCAATGCTTGCACAAGTGCTTGTTCATCGACAACTGCACCTCGACCGATATTAATGAAGATAGCATCATTTTTCATTTTTTCAAATGCTTGTGCATTAAACTTATCCTTTGTATCATCAGTAAGCGGCGCTGTACAAATGACAAAATCACTTTGTTTTAACAATGTATCAAACGGAACATAAAGCGCACCCAGTGCTTCTTCGGCGTCTTTATGTCGCGTACGATTGTGATACATAATATTTGTGTTAAAGCCCTTTAGACGTCGCGCAAATGCCTTGCCTATTTCACCCATACCATAAATACCAACATTGGCATTGTTCAAGTCTTTACCGGCAAATAAATACGGACCCCAACTTTGCCATTCACCATTTTGCACATATTTTTCTGCTTCTACAATACGGCGTGCGACCGTCAACATGAGTGTAAACCCAAGTTCGGCTGTAGTTTCTGTTAAGACACCTGGTGTATTTGTAGCAATAATGCCATGGCGTTTCATTAAGTTAACGTCTATATTGTCATACCCTACTGCCATATTTGCGATGATCTTAAGATTTGGCGCCTTTGCGATGACTTCATCATCTATTGTTTCACTTAAAGTTATAAAACAAGCAGTTGCATCTTGGATTGCCTCTAAAAATTGCTCCCTAGGCATAGGCTCAAGTGATTCATCCCACATTTCAACTTGTGCTACTGATTCTAACTGTGCTACAAATTGTTGTGGAATTTTTCTAGTAATGACAACCTTTTCCATCCAATCACTCCTATTGTTCAAGTTCTTTGATTACTTCGTTTAAATCTTTAAATGTATGTGTAGGTGGGACTGACTTCTGTTCTATTTCTTCTTTCGTCGTCACACCCGTTTGAACATGGATTGTGTCAATATCCACATTGATTCCTGACATAATATCAGTATCGTATAAATCGCCGACCATTGCTACCTCTGATCGCTCTAATCCTAGAATATCTAACGCTTTATTCATGATGATAGGCTCAGGCTTCCCAATAAACACAGGTTGTACGCCTGTAGATACAGAAACTACGCTCGTAATAGCCCCATTCCCTGGTAAAAAGCCACGTTCTTTAAGTATCGATACATCTTGATTCGTTGAGATAAATTTAGCACCTTGTCGCACGCCTAACGTTGCGATAGCTAATTTTTCATAAGTAACCGCTTCATCCAATCCAATAACAACATAATCAACGAACTCATCATTTTTTAGTTCTAAACCATGCGAAGTTAGTGCATTTTTTAAACCACTACCACCAAGCATAAATACACTTGCACCCGGTGATGCTTGTGAAATAAATTCAGCCGTTGCCATTGCTGATGTCACCACTTCATTAGGTTGTGCAGAAATACCCATTTCCTTTAATTTCAACACAACTTCTTCGGGTTCTTTTGTGGAATTATTCGTTACATATAAATGAGGGATTTGATGTTGGTTTAAATATTCGATAAACTGTGCAGCACCATCAATCTCTTTGGTACCTTTATACATTGTGCCATCTAAATCAATCAGATAAGCTTTATAATTTTTCATAATGACTTATTCTCCTTTTTTACCAAAAGCTGTAATTGGAACATTTTCATTTTCCAAAAATTGTATCACTTCTTCAATATATGTTTGATAATAAGGCAATGCCTCATCAAACAAAGGCAGCAATGCTTGTGTATCTAATTCATCATAATAATGTACAAATTGCTTTCTTACATCAACCGTTTGATTAATGTGGTCTTGCGTTTCTTTGGAGATTACTTTTTCTAAAGCCATGATATCAATAACATCTTTGTAGTTGCCTGGATCTCTCAAGATAAATGCATCAATAATCATGTTGCCAATATCTACTGAAGATTCTATCAGCATGTGTGCAACACGCTCGAATGCATAATGATTATTTTTTGCTTGAGGATAATCATGGATTAATTGTTGTAAATAATTTAATTTTGTATTCAACTGTGTTTTATTAACAAAATACATTTGCGTCACTCCTATCGTTTTCATCATACCATACCTTTGCAGTCAAATTCATTTATGGTTATACTATAAATTAAGACTTTTTAGGCTTCTAATATATAGCCTGATTTAATATGTTTCATACGATTTCACAAGTCAGGAGTGTTTTAAATATGATAGATATGTATCTATATGACGATGATGAATCTGCCCAAGTACAATTTGTGGGTTTTGTAGGTGAACATAGCCGTTATGATTTAATGCTTTTTCAAACAGACCGTCATTTTGGCAAAACCATTGTCCTAAATATGCAAACCAACAAATTTGGCATTATTGGTACTGACGATTTGGAAGAAGATGGTTATGTTGCACATATTCTTGGTGTTAACGAAGAAGAAGGCAACGAAATATGGGAATATCTTAATGAAGTCATTCAATAATAAGCATATAAAAAACAAACCAAAAGCAAGTTCGATATAAAACTCATTGTTTATATCCTACTTTGCTTTTGGTTTATTTTGTTTAAAATCTATTATGCTCATATTTTTGTCTACCTTCGACTAGACACACTAAGCATGCTCTAGGTTAATCATTGTTTTTCAGATTGTTGAATACTAGGTTGAATTTTGACATCTTGTAATTTGTTCTCTTCGAAGTCAACGTCGTTATCTTCATCATCGTGTGTATCCACCTGTGACTTAATTTCATCGTCACTTAATCGTCTTAGAATAAAATATGGACAACCAAAATTACAGTATTCTAATAAATAGTCTTGAATCGTTGAAAATCGTTTGCTTAATTCCGCCTTCTTATTGCTATCTTTGTAAAAGCCTTTTAATCTCAACTGATCGTATCCAAAGTCTCCGACGATAAAATCGTATTTATCTAAGATGTCTGAATATCGATTTGCAAATGTTTCTTCATCAAAACATGCTCTATGTTCTTCTATTATTTCAAAATAATGTTCGTTAACTTTTATCATCTTTTCACCTAATCTAATTTGTTATTGCACTTGCTGATTCATGATTTGACCATTGTTAATAGTACTTATTCATGAAATGTCCACTCCAATAACTTTCATATCTTATTTCTACTAATTGTAATAAAGACTTAGTCCATAAGTCATACGCTACGTTGCTTCGCAATCGTTATAACTGAACTAAGTCTTCTACACTTACTTTATTTATTTAAATCGGCACCAATTTCAGTTCCCAGTTTTTCTTCACCAATACGGTGTCTTTCTTTAGCTGCCTCATTTACTTGCTCGTCTGCATGGTAAGAACTTCTTACAAGTGGACCAGCTTGGCAATGCTTGAATCCTTTGTCCATTGCTACTTTTCTTAATTTACCAAATTCTAATGGTGTATAGTATTTCTCAACTTTCAAGTGTTTACGTGATGGTTGTAAATATTGACCAATTGTTAATATGTCAACATCGTTGGCACGAAGATCATCCATTGTTTCATAAATCTCTTCATGTGTTTCACCTAAACCAACCATTAAACTTGATTTTGTAGGAATGTCTGGTTGTAATTCTTTAGAACGTCTTAAGAACTCTAACGTACGATCATAAGTTGCTCTAGCACGAACTCTCGGTGTCAAACGGCGGACTGTTTCGATGTTATGGTTTAAAATGTCTGGTTTAGAAGCCATTAATGTTTCTAATGCATCGTAATCTCCACCCATATCGGAAGGTAAAATTTCGATAGAAGTGAATGGATTACGCTCACGTACTTTACGCACTGTTTCAGCGTAAACATTTGATCCCGCATCTCTTAAATCATCACGAGCAACCGCTGTAATAACAACGTGTTTAAGGTTCATTAATTCTACAGATTCCGCCACGCGTTCTGGTTCATCTAAATCTAATTCGTTAGGTAAGCCTGTTTTAACAGCACAGAATCTACAAGCACGCGTACAAACCGCGCCTAGAATCATAAACGTCGCTGTACGACGCTCTCCCCAACATTCATGTATATTTGGACACTTTGCTTCTTCGCAAACTGTGTGTAAGTTCTTTTCGCGCATCATTTTCTTAAGACCAGTGTAGTTTTCGTTAGTGTTCAGCTTTATTTTCAACCAATCTGGTTTACGTAAAATTTCTTCATTTTTAGTAGCCATAACCGCACAATCCTCCTGATTTGAAATCTCTATCTATTATAACGAAATTTTACCTAAATTTAAACGTATTAATACTATATTTTAATATTCTAGTAGTTTTTCCTTAAAAATATCTCTTAAAAATTCGGGCATAAGATAGTCGATAGCATGCTCTTTTAACGTCGGGAAATATCTGCCGAACGTATACATATCAACCGTCCCCAATATATACGTTTGATCATCTTCAATCTCTTCGCCATTAATAAAATAGCGTGATTCTGATTCAATGAAACCAAGGTTATAGAGAATATAACCTCCGAAAATGTCACCTCTAAAACCTAACCCCTGTGCATGTTCATCAATATATTCTTGCTTTTGACTTTTGATAATAACTTGTTTTAATGCTTGCCCACATAGTCGTATACGGACCATATTAATCGGATGTGGTAGCATTTGGTGAATATCATATTCCGTTACACAGTCTGCGTCGATGCCTTTCACAATTAATCCTGCATTAATAATCGAACAATCTGCGTTCGTAAATTCAAAGACGCTTTCCGCCAACATATACGCTGTTTCCGAAATCATATTTGTCCTTCTCGGTAGACGAATAGGATGATCAATAACTGCATCGCTTAACAATGTCTTGCCTTCCGCTTCATAGTGGGTCTCGACTTCTGGCAATGTGTCAACTGGATATATTGTTGCCGATTTACCTACAACTGTATGATTTTCAATATCTAGTGTCACTTCACCTAGAAAATTGCCATATTTGCCAGCTGCTGCCATCAATACGCCATTTTGCATTACTCCATTTTCAAAATAATGGTGTGTATGACTACCAAGTATTAAATCAATCTCTGGGATTTCTTGACACAACTTTTCATCAAAAAAAACACCTACATGACTCATCACAATCAAAACATCAAATTCACCTGCATGCGCACTGATTTCATCTTTAATCGCCTCAAGCGGATCTGTCACAACCCAATCCAAAGCTCTATAAAAAGGAGTAAATGGTGCTGTTGCTGCTACAAACAATATGCGTGTATCTTCAATGACTTTAATGATAGATGGCACAATATTTCTCGGTAATTGTCCTTGTTCATCAAATACATTAGCACAAGTAACATCAAATGTTGCATGGTCATACAATGTATTTAATGCATCGTGAGAAATTGTCATACCTTCATTATTACCGATTGTCGCTATGTCACAGTCGCTTTCATTAAGTAACGTCACATTCTTCAAACCCATCGTCGCTTCTGTCACTGGTGCGGATAAGTCTACATGATCGCCGATATCCAAATAGAGTGAGGGATGTTGTAACTTCGGTCTCTCTTGTGCAAGATATTTTGTGATACGTGCATATTCATGGAGATGACTGTGTATATCATTTGTATGATAGATTGTTAATTTCATTTATACTTCCCCACCCTTTATGTTATAAAAATGATTTAATAATTAAATATACACCCATAGCTAACATGACTGTTCTAAGTAGCGTTACAACAGTATCTGATTTAACGGATTGATTGACTTTAACGCCTATTTTCGCGCCAATATAACTTGCGATAATTAATACGATGGCGTATAACCAAGCAACATGTCCTTGCACAATATGTCCAGCTGAACTCATTAAACTTGAAAAGAAAATCATCATCATACTTGTTCCAACTGCAACATGCGGTGGAAATCTAAATACAATCAGCATTAATGGTGTCATCAAGGCACCACCACCAATACCAAATAAGCCGGTTAAAACGCCAATAAACAATGTTGCAATGAATGCAACGACTGGTGGCACATGATAGTGATGCGTTTTACCATGTCCGTCTACATAGGTTCTTTCATATTTAGGCTTTTCGAATATTTTCAACGGTTTAATCTTATTGCGAACCATGAGTATAATCGCAACAACAATCAAAAAAATACCAAAGTATAAATTAAAAGATTCTAACGTTAAATAACGACTTAATATAGAACCTATTAATGAACCGGGCAACAATCCAAATAAAAAGATTGAACCGTTTTTGACATCAACTTGCTTGGTTTTTAAATAGCCCATGGTTGATGATAAACCAGTTACAATTAATATAACTGAAGACGTACCAATTGCAATTTGTGGCGTAATGCCATGGAGTAAGTCATTGTCAACTCCAAGAAATACTAACGTTGGAACGATAATAATGCCGCCACCAATACCAACTAATGAGCCTATAATCGCCGATAGGCCACCAATTAAAACCAGTAATATAATTGTTAACATATTTATCGCTCCTAAAATAATTTCAATTGCTGTGGCGCTAGACCTTCGTATTCAATATCCAACAATCGCTGATATGTCTTAGCATTTTCCGCGGCATGACCACCAGAATTGTTGTTAAAGACAACATATATATTTTTAGCTTTTTGTTCTAACAACTTTACTTTATTAGATAAATCTTTTAATTCGTGTTCACTATAGTCATATAAATATCTGACATCTCGCCAGGCTTCATCCGTCAGGTCTTTTTTAGTCCATCCATGCACATTCCTGCCATGGTAACGTACAAATGCTGTTTCATGAGTGATGCGATTAATCAGTGGTATCGATCCTTGCCCAGCTTGTGGCTCATCACACACTGCATGAATAAGTTGTTGATGCGTTAAAAAGGCTAACGTATCTTCTTTGCGTTCAGCATTAAACCATGACTGATTTCTAAATTCAATACATACTGGATAATCTTTCAATTGTTCACGTACATAGAGAATATAGCTAACATTTTTCGTATTACAATCAAACCACGGTGGAAATTGCACTAAGACCATCGCGAGTTTACCTTCTGCCTTTAATGGTTGTATCATTGCTTTAAATTGTTCAAATAATGCCTGCCTTGTATCGGTATAATCTTTATAATCTGCGTGTAGTGTGAGTGCTTGATGTATTTTGACGATAAATTGAAATCGTTCTGGTGTTTCTTTTATCCATTTATTTATATTTCTTTCAGGCTGAATCGCGTAATAAGATGCGTCAAGCTCAACGATTGGAAAGTGACTTGCATAAGTGACAAGTTTATCTGTCTTTCGTTGTAAGTCTTGGTATAACCTCTCGTGATCTCCCCAACCTGTTAGTCCAATGTTAATCATAGTATCACCAAATTCATCATACCACAGATGAATTGTGAGATTCACTTGATTAAATTTACTATTTGATAACCGAAATTATTATTATATTTTCATGCTTTATTTCGCGATGAAAATAAAAAAGCAAGGTGACAAGGAGATATACTATACATCTCACTGTGACCTTACTTCATTAAATCATGATTTAATTTGTTATGTTTGTATTAATGTCTGTGCTTCTTGAATGATATCTTCCATTAGTTTTTGCGCAGTAACATGTTGTGCTAGTCTCGGACTTTGTCCACTCCATAGATGCGTCCATTGTGGGTCTCCAGCTTGTGCTGATGCCTTACGTAATGTTGTCGTCAATTGATTCTGTATTGGATAATCTGGAATATCTCCATCAAATTCATTCATTTTACGAATGAAATCATTATTAATACCTCTCGCTGGCTTACCAGTAAAGACATGTGTCACTAAGCTATCTGTTTCCTTACTTTGACTTATAGCATCTTTATATAGCTGACTTGCACCACTTTCTTCAGTTGTTAAAAAGGCTGTACCCATCTGAATTCCTTCTGCACCTAGCGCGATGCTTGCAACAAGTCCTCGACTATCCATAATTCCTCCAGCTGCCACTACAGGAATATTTACAGCATCTACAATTTGTGGCACTAAAGACATCGTCCCAATGAGTGGCGTATATGACTGTGATGTTTCGATAAAAGCACCTCGATGACCACCGGCTTCACTACCTTGTGCAATTACAACGTCCATACCCGCTTGTTCGTTTGCAATAGCTTCTTCTACACTCGTCGCTGTACCAATCAACTTAATTTGATGGGCTTTTAACTTTTCAATCGTAGCAGCATCTGGAATACCAAATGTAAATGACGCGATAGGTACTTCTTGGTCAATTATTATACGAATTGCTTCATCAAATTGCTGTTGTTCACTTAGATTGACCACAGGTTCCTCTAAATGAAATGCACGACGATAAGGTTTTAACCAAGCATTCATATGTTCTACCTTTTCAGGAATATATGTTTTTTCGCTCGGCACAAAGAGATTGACTACATACGGTAAATCCGTTAATGCTTCAACTGCTTCAATTTCTTGTTTTAACTTATCAGCACTAAAATAACCTGCACCTATAGAACCTAATCCACCTGCATTACTAACAGCCGCAACAAGTTCTGGTGTTGTTGATCCTGCCATTCCGGCTTGGATAATAGGATATTGTACATGCATCATTTTGGTTAAGTTAGATGTTAATTTCATATCGTTATCCCCTTTCAAATAAGTGTGTTTCATATTATATTAGCGCGAACTGTTACGATTTCCTTTTGGATGCGTTGCTAGCTTTTCATTTTCTTCTTCATCCATCTCATCCTCAATTTCCATGCCTAGCATTTCTTCAATTAAATCCTCGTGCGATACAATCGCGTCAGTACCACCAAATTCGTCTAAGACAATAGCCAAATGCTTGCGTGATACTGTCATTTTTCTGAGCACCCATTCAGCACGGTTATGCTCATTGACAAATAACGGCTCCGAAGTATATTTTAAAATATCATTGTTTGGTTCACGGCTCCATGCAAGCAAATATTTAGAATGAAAGACACCAATGATGTCATCAATATCTTCACCATAAACCGGATACCTTGTATATGGATTAGACACGACCGTCTCATAAGCCTCTTCATAGGAAATATCTGAAGGAAAAGCCGTCACGTTAATGCGTGGAGTAGTGTCAATATCTGTAATCTTCAGGCGTTCAAAGTCCATAACGCCTTGAATACGATTACGTTCCATTTCATTAAAGGCACCCTCACTCCCTGCGATGTTAACCATTTGTCTAATTTCTTCCTTAGAAAATCGTTTAGATTCTTCCGTATTATTTGAAATAGCTTTATTAATTAAATCAGTTAAAGCATTTAATATCTTTGTGATAGGTTTGAATAAAATCACAAAAAACGTAATTGGCGTATAAACAAGTCGAGACATTCTATCCGGATATGTTGCTGCAATTGATTTAGGTATAACTTCCGAGATAATAATGATAGCTACCGTAGTAACTGCAGTAGCAATACCAACATTCACCCCTAAGTCAACAGCTAATATCGTAACTAAAGTCGGTAAGATAATATTAGCAATATTGTTACCAATAAGAATAGTTGTGATAAATTCACTCGGTTTATTTAATAACTTGGCGAGTTTACCCGCTTTTTTATTTCCTTCTTGTGCATCCGTCTGTATTTTCATCCTGTTTGCTGCCGTTAAAGCTGTTTCACTTCCTGAAAAGAAAAATGAAGCAAACAGTAATATGATAATTGCGATAATCATGCGTGCATGACTCCTTTTAAAATATGTATTTTCCACTATAGATTTGTTATTTTATTCCCAAAATTGCAATTTTATAAACCCTGGGTATGTTTCACACCAATGCACATAAAAGAATCACCCATAATTATCATTTTGTATGAGCAGTCAACTCAATATTACTTTCCTTTTCTAAAAACACATGGTAAACTATCTTATCAACTTGAACATCATCCTGACAATAATTACTTTTTTATAAAATATGGGGGAATAAATGAATGGCTAAAGTAACTCAGTGTCAAAGCTGTGGCATACCACTTGATAAGAAAACACCAGCAGGTACAGAAAGTGATGGTACGTTATCACAAAAATATTGTCACCATTGCTATCAAAACGGCGAATTCACAATGCATTTAAATTTTGATGACATGTACGAATATAATTTGAAGAAATTCCAAGAATCTGATATGAATAAAATCCAAAAATTCTTTTTAAACAAAATGTATACTAAAAAATTCATGGCTAAACTTGATCGTTGGAAAGACGATCCTAATGCACATAAATAAACTCAAACAAAAAAGCACGATTGATACGTTATTTGATTGCCAAGTTACTTGGTATCAAAGTGGTATCAATCGTGCATTTTATATTTTATAAATGGCGAGCTATCAGTTATTTACCTTAACCAATACTACCTTCCATTTCGAATTTGATTAGACGGTTCATCTCAACTGCATATTCCATTGGTAATTCTTTCGTGAATGGCTCAATGAAGCCCATTACGATCATTTCTGTCGCTTCTTCTTCTGAAATACCACGACTCATCAAGTAGAATAATTGTTCTTCAGATACTTTCGAAACTTTCGCTTCATGTTCTAAAGAAATATTATCATTGAATACTTCGTTATAAGGAATTGTATCTGAAGTTGATTCGTTATCTAATATTAACGTATCACATTCGATGTTTGAACGTGCACCTTTCGCTTTACGGCCAAAGTGTACGATACCACGATAAATTACTTTACCGCCATCTTTTGAGATAGATTTAGAAACAATTGTTGATGATGTGTTAGGTGCCTTGTGAATCATTTTAGCGCCGGCATCTTGTACTTGTCCTTTACCTGCAAATGCAATAGAAAGTGTGCTACCTTTAGCACCTTCACCCATAAGCACACAGTTAGGATATTTCATCGTCAATTTAGAGCCAAGGTTACCATCGACCCATTCCATATTACCATTTTCATAAACTAGAGTACGTTTCGTTACTAAGTTATAAACATTGTTTGCCCAGTTTTGAATTGTTGTGTAACGCACATGCGCATCTTTGTGCACAATGATTTCAACAACAGCTGAATGTAGCGAGCTTGTTGTGTAAACTGGTGCAGTACAACCTTCAACATAGTTTACTGAAGCACCTTCATCTGCAATGATTAATGTACGTTCAAATTGTCCCATGTTTTCTGAGTTGATACGGAAATAAGCTTGTAATGGCGTGTCTAATTTAATGTTCTTAGGCACATAGATGAATGATCCACCTGACCATACAGCTGAGTTTAATGCTGAGAATTTGTTATCTGCAGCTGGTACAACTGTTGAGAAATACTGCTTGAATAGTTCTTCATTTTCTCTTAATGCACTATCCGTATCTTTAAAGATGATACCTTTTTCTTCAAGTTCTTTTTCCATATTATGGTAAACAACTTCTGATTCATATTGTGCTGATACACCAGCAAGATATTTCTGCTCAGCTTCTGGAATACCTAATTTATCAAATGTACGTTTGATCTCTTCAGGTACTTCATCCCATGAGCGTTCTGTATTTTCTGATGGTTTAACATAGTACGTAATATCATCAAAATTTAATTCTGATAAATCGCCACCCCATTGCGGCATAGGCATTTTATAGAATTGTTTTAATGACTTCAATCTATAGTTAAGCATCCATTCTGGTTCTTCTTTCATATTTGAAATTTCACGGACGATATTTTCCGTCAAACCACGTTCTGATCTAAAAATGGAAACATCTTCATCGTGGAAACCATATTGATAATTCCCAACATCAGGTGCTTTTTTAGCCATTTCAATCACTCCTTTTATATATTAAAAACGACTTACGTGCGCTATCATTTATATGCGATTTGCTTTTAAACGTTACTTTTAAAGACTTAACGCTATGAAATATTTACAACGTTATATATCTTGATGTGCCTACTAGTTTGAATGGAAATTTACACATTGTCAATGGCATCGACTTCAATTAAATCTTAGTCTTCGTCATTACCTTCCTTTTCAACTGTACCCTTTTCCAAGGCTTTCCACGCGAGTGTCGCACATTTAATTCTTGCAGGGAATTGTGCAACACCTTGTAACGCTTCAATATCGCCCATGTCTTCAGTGATTTCATAATCTTCACCGAGCATCATTTTTGAAAATTCTTGGCTCATTTTCATTGCTTCTGCTAATGAGTGGCCTTTGACCGCCTCTGTCATCATAGAAGCACTAGACATAGAAATGGAGCAACCTTCTCCATCAAATTTAGCATCTTTGATAAAACCATCTTCTATATCAAACGTTAAGTGAATACGATCCCCACACGTTGGATTGTTCATGTCAACAGTCATAGAACCATTGTCTAAAGTTCCTTTATTACGAGGACTTTTATAATGATCCATGATCACTGAACGATACAACTGATTTAAGTTATTAAAATTCATATGAGAAAAACTCCTTCGTTTGTTTCAGTGCCTCAATGAATTGGTCAATATCTTCTTGCGTATTGTAAATGTAAAAACTTGCACGCGCTGTAGAAGATTGGTTCAACCATTTCATGAGTGGTTGCGCACAATGGTGCCCTGCTCTGACTGCAACACCTTCAGTATCGACAGCCGTTGCTACATCATGTGCATGTACATCAACCATATTAAATGTGATGACGCCGGCACGTTTATCTTTGGCTGGGCCATAGATTTCAATACCTTCTATTTCTGACATTTTGTCATAGGCGTATTGCGTCAATGCTGTTTCATGTTGGTGAATTGCTTCGAAACCAATGTTTTGCAGATATCTGATTGCTTCTGCCAAACCAATCGCTTGCGCAATCAATGGCGTACCTGCTTCAAATTTAGTTGGTAAATCTGCCCAAGACGCATCATATTTGCTTACAAAATCAATCATATCGCCACCAAATTCAGTTGGCTCCATTTTATTGAGTAATGCGCGCTTACCAAATAACACACCGATACCAGTTGGTCCTAACATTTTATGACCACTAAAACTATAGAAATCAACATCTAAATCTTGCATATCTAATGCCATATGTGGCGCTGCTTGTGCGCCATCAACACTGATTATCGCGCCATATTCGTGTGCAATTTCGGCAATTGCTTTCACGTCATTAATTGTACCTAAGACATTAGATACATGTGCGATCGCAACGATTTTTGTCTTATCATTAATCGTTGCTTTGATATCTTCAATTGCTAATTCTCCGTCATCTGTCATCGGTATGAATTTCAACGACGCATTTTTACGCTTAGCTAATTGTTGCCATGGCACGATATTCGCATGGTGTTCCATTTCAGTTACGACAATTTCATCACCTTCAGAAACATTCGCATCACCATAACTATGCGCAACAATATTGATAGAAGCAGTTGTACCTCTCGTAAAAATCACTTCTTCAAAGTATTTCGCATTAATGAAACGTCTAACCGTTTCACGTGCATTTTCATAACCATCTGTCGCCAGAGAGCCAAGTGTATGCACACCACGATGCACATTTGAATTGTAGCGTTTATAGTAATCTGCCATTACGTCAATCACTTGAACCGGTGTTTGACTCGTCGCGGTAGAGTCTAAATACGCTAATCGTTTACCATTCACTTGCTGATCAAGAATCGGAAAATCTTTTATAATTTCAGTAACATTAAATGTATTAGTCAAATTATTCACAGGCCTTTCTTAATTAAAAATCAATAATCAGACCTTAGTAAAGGCGCCATCAACACTTAAGATTCATGCGGTTAAGTTACGCTTCAATCCTAATCCCATACGCTAGGTACGTCATAGTCGAAGATGCACCTTTCATTTACTATTGTCCTTGACTTAATCTTTATTTATTTACTTTATGCTCGATGACTTCACGTAATTGACGTTTCACATCTTCGATTGGTAATTCACGTACAACAGGGTCTAAGA
The DNA here is from genome assembly GCF_051413795.1 of Staphylococcus caeli. Classification (GTDB taxonomy): domain Bacteria; phylum Bacillota; class Bacilli; order Staphylococcales; family Staphylococcaceae; genus Staphylococcus; species Staphylococcus caeli_A. Next base: position 96,184 of record NZ_JBOIRQ010000006.1, read on the forward strand.
AACCATGAATAACTAGACGTTCTGCTTCTTGACGTGAAATACCACGACTCATAAGGTAGTAAAGTTGTTCAGGATCTACACGACCAACTGATGCCGCATGTCCTGCTTCAACATCATCTTCATCGATTAACAGAATTGGGTTAGCATCTCCACGTGCATTTTCAGATAACATTAGGACACGTGACTCTTGGTTCGCATTTGATTTCGTACCGCCATGTTTGATATAGCCGATACCATTAAATACAGACGATGCATTTTCTAACATTACACCGTGTTTTAAGATATAACCCATTGTTTCTTTACCATATTGCACAATTTTAGATGTTAAGTTGATTTTTTGATCACCTGTACCTACAACTACAGATTTCAATTCACTTTCTGAACGATCACCAATAAGATTTGTCGTGTTATCAATGATTTGACTACCTTCGTTCATAAGGCCTAATGCCCAATTGATTGTTGCATCTGTAGCAGCCGTACCACGACGGATAATATGACCAGTAAATCCTTTATTTAAATAGTCTACTGAACCGTAAGTGATTTTTGAATTAGCACCCGCAATTACTTCTGAGATGATATTCAATTGATTACCTTCGCCGTCAGCATTTGATAAATAGTTCTCTACATATGTTACTTCGGCGCTTTCTTCAGTCGCGATAATTACATGATTGTAAAAGCTTGCTTGATCGTCATCATGTAAGACAACATATTGAATTGGATGTTCTACGACTACATTTTTAGGAACGTATACGAACATACCACCATTTAATAATGCTGTGTGTAATGCTGTTAATCTATGTTCGTCAACTGCTACAGCTTCATTCATGAAATATTGTTGTACTAAATCTGGATGGTTTACCAATGCTTCTGCTAAGCCTTCTACGATAACACCATCATTGATTGCTGAATCAGATACTTTAGTGAATGCAAGTGTATTATTATGTTGGATGACTAAGTTCTCAGAGTTATCTACATCGATAATTTCTTTAACCGCTTCTGGTAGTTCTTCTAGTGAACTATATACGTTACCTGTCGTTTCATGTTGTTTAAATGAGTCGAAATCCCATCTGTTAATTTTTGTTTTGTCTGGTTTTGGCATTTCTAAAGTTTCAGTTAATTTTAACGCTTCTTTACGTAATTCTGTTAGCCAAGTCGGTTCATTATGGGCTTGTGAATATTCAACAAGTTGCGCTTCAGAAATGTTCAAAGTTTCAGTCGTCATACTTTTTTCCTCCCATTTGATGATTGTATGATTTAATTCATCGGTATAAATCAAGACCTTAAATCTTCATCTAAATTCATTTGTTTAATATGAGTTGAGACTTATTCTGCAGCACCGAACTCTTCTTTAACCCATTCGTAACCTTCTTCTTCAAGGCGTTTAGCTAATTCTGGACCACCTGAAGTAACTACTTTACCACCGAACATTACGTGTACGTGATCTGGTGTGATGTAGTTTAATAAACGTTGATAGTGCGTAATGATTAATGAACCAAATTCTTCGCCACGCATTTGGTTAATACCTTTAGAAACTACTTTTAAGGCATCGATATCAAGACCAGAGTCAATTTCATCTAGGATGGCAAATTTTGGTTCTAACATCATTAATTGAAGAATTTCATTACGTTTTTTCTCACCGCCGGAGAAACCTTCGTTTAAGTAACGTTGTGCCATATCTTGATCTATATCTAAATAATCCATTTCTTTATCAAGTTTTTTGATAAACTGCATTAAATTAATTTCTTCGCCTTCTTCACGTTTCGCATTGATAGCTGAACGCATGAAATCTGCATTTGTTACACCAGTGATTTCTGATGGATATTGCATCGCTAAGAATAGACCTGCTTTCGCACGTTCATCAACTTCTAATTCAAGAATGTTAACGCCGTCTAATAACACTTCTCCCTTTGTCACTTCATAGCTAGGATGACCCATAATTGCTGATGATAATGTTGATTTACCAGTACCATTTGGTCCCATGATTGCGTGTATTTCACCAGTATTAATTGTTAAGTTAACACCTTTTAGAATCTCTTTATCTTCTATAGACACATGTAGGTCTTTAATTTCTAATGTTGATGGCATACATATTCCCTCCGTATTATATGATATGTTTTTCCTATCTAGTTTATAATAATTTTAATCTACAGTCAAAAGACTGAGCCCTTGTTACATCATCTAATTATAACGTAGTTATATATGAATATAAACCTTTTCTAGTGCTAAATTAAAATCGTTATCATATCACAATGATTTTCGATAATAATAGTAAGATTTCTATAACTGATAAAAATATCCCAGTTGTTCTCAATACTCTTTAGCTTTTAAAGCATGAAATATTAGTGCAGAATTCTATATTTGAATTTGTATTTGTTTGCAGTGTCGTTTCGTTGAATTCTGTCTTTACTGTTACACGACTCAGACTTAGGATTGATATATTTATTTTTATTATTGTAAAAGGCAAATCTATGCTAATATCGTTAATACATTTCATTAAAGAAAGGAAACTGATATGTCAAACATTAGATGGTCAAATCTATGGAAAGGATTTGCAATGGGTACTACAGATTTAGTACCTGGTGTCAGCGGCGGAACAATCGCCCTACTCTTAGGTATATATGATGATTTCATTCGTTCTGTAAGTGGCCTTTTTTCAAAACGTTTTTGGGAAAGTTTAAAATTTTTAATACCGATTGGATTGGGTATGGTCATCGCAATCGGCTTATTAAGTAAAGTCATTAACTACTTGCTCAGTGCGCACACTGTGCCAACCATGTTCTTTTTTGTAGGGTTAATTGGTGGTATCATCCCCTATTTATTAAAAACATCGCGTTATCGTACAACATTTGGCGTAGCACATTATGGTTTAGTTATTTTAGGCATTGTTATTATAGTAGTTATTACATTATTGAATAGTGGCGATAAACATGCTGGTGAGTCACTTTCACTCTCAACCGGTCATATTATCAAATACTTTATTGCTGGCGTTTGTGCTTCTAGCGCTATGCTCTTACCAGGTATTTCTGGTTCGTTTATGTTACTCGTATTTGGTGTTTATGGCACAGTTATGTATGCTATTTCTGAATTCATTTCATTCAATTTCGTTGCAATACCTGTGTTAATCACAGTCGGTTTAGGTGTAGTTTGCGGATTCTTATTCTCAAGCAAACTCATTCAATACTTATTAACACATTACACTTACCTTATGTACGCAGTAATTATTGGATTCGTCGTCGGTTCACTGTATGCAGTCTTCCCTGGCTTGCCAAGTTCATGGGGAATTTGGATTATTTCAATAATTACACTTGTAATAGGTTTCATAATTAGTTATAAGTTGGGCCACATTACTTCCGATGAAACAGCAGATTAATTTAAGACGTAAAACTAAATCATTTATTTAAAAACTTAAAATTGTAATTCGTTACACTAGCGATCATATTTTATTTTTTATATAATAGTATATCAATCAGTATTGATTGAAAAAACATATCGGAGGAATTAATTAATATTTGGGAACCTTTATTAGCTTAATTACATTTATCTTTTTACTCGCTTTAACCGCATTCTTCGTAGCAACAGAATTCGCTATCGTTAAAGTACGAACATCACGAATCAATTCACTCGCAACTGGCTCTAATAAACAAGCCATTGCCGCTAAAAAAGTTGTCTCACATCTAGATGAATACTTAGCAGCATGTCAATTGGGTATTACCATTACGGCACTAGGTATTGGTATGGTTGGTGAATCAACGTTTGAATTCTTATTACATCCGTTATTCAGTAGTTTCGGTTTATCGGAAACAATGATACACGTCTTTACTTTGATTAGTGCATTCGTCATTGCAACCTATCTACACGTTGTTATTGGTGAAATGGCACCTAAAACGATTGCAATTCAAAAAGCAGAACAAATAACACTGATGATTGCTAAACCTATTATCATGTTTTACAAATTATTTTATCCATTTATATATATTCTTAACGGTTCAGCAAGAATTATCTTAAAATTATTTGGTATGCAACCAGCAAAAGAAAGCGAACTTTATCATTCTGAAGAAGAATTGAAGATGCTGATTAAAGAAAGTCATGAAGGCGGAGAAATCTCAGAAAATGAATTAACACATATCAATCGTGCATTCGCTTTTGATGAGATGAGAGTCAAAGACGGTTATTTGCCATTAAATAAAGTTTCAGTCGTCGACATCAATAGTAGCGTTGCAGAAACAAAAGCATTTGTGAATCAATCACATTTCACAAGATACCCAGTCATCAGTAAAGATTCGACACACGTGATTGGTTATGTGCACGCGAAAGATTTATTAAATGATGATATTGATGCAATAGATGCCATAACACACGATATTCTTAAAGTAAGTCTAAATACAAAATACCACCAAGTCTTAGAGCAAATGAAGCAACAACATATTCATATTGCACTCGTAGAAGACACAGAACATACACCTATCGGCATCATTACTATGGAAAATATCTTAGAAAATATTGTCGGCGATATCAAAGACGAACACGATCAACACTAAAATTAAAAAAACAAGCGCAAGCACGTTGTGTCTCTAACAGACATTTTGTACTTGCGCTTTTTAATATGTAAAAACTCGGCTTTGTCATGATTAAATATACTTCAATTTACTCAAAACATATCTATTCATCACATAGCCAAGCCCGCCATTGCATGCGTTACATTAGCGAAAAGCAACACAAACAATGCCTATAAGGATATCAGGCATTTGGTGATGCATCACACAAAAACCTAATATTAACGTAAGTTCTCCCACGATAATAATAATTAATGATATGTATATGACTCAGTCTGTTTGCTTAAACTTGACTATGATTCAATGCAAGCATCACCAATTCAATATAATATATTAATTAAAATCCTCTTTGATAATATACCCACACTTTATAATTCTCAAGCAAATGTAATTTTTATCAGATTGATTGATAGAAAATGCGAGTCATATTATGGCTTTAACTCAGTTCTTGAGACAGTAATACATCGATATATTCATTTTTGATTTCATAAACCACTGGATTACTATTCAACTTTATCAATTTGTCTCGATGTGATGCCACCACTTCATTTATTTTATTTCTTGAAAATCCAACAACATTTTTAAGCTCTTTCAACGTTATGCGTGAATAACTGCTGCCAAACACTTTATCCTGTAATAGGACAAATAATACGTTGTATTCATACTTATTAAAATCATATAATTCTAATGCTTGTCTAAGTCTTGTTATCATTTCTATATTTTTTTCTAATGCTGTGACAACACTCTCTTGACCTTCTAGAACTATATCTAGCATTGCTTCAATAAAATGTGTTAGTTCCCCTTTATTATAGGCATTGGAGGCATTTTCGAAAGCCTTGTAATATTTATACTTTTTTTGATTTACAATATAGGAAAATGTCAACGCCGTGTATGAGTCAAGTTCATTATTTAATAATTTAGCAAGTATAAATCGCCCTACTCTTCCATTACCATCGTAAAATGGATGAATATACTCAAATATAAAATGACTTGCCATCATTTTGTATAATTCTGGGGCTGGATCATGTTTTATAAACGCTAATAATAAAGTCAAATATTCAATTATTTCTCGTTCATTAAATTCATTTCTATGAATCCACTTTGCTTTTGATTGATCATAAATACCGATTGCCTTATTTCTGAACATATCACCATCAGGCAAATTCTGTAATTCCACTTCATTTGAAACCAATGTATCGAAAATTCGGCGAATGTCTCCAATTGTATTTATCTCAATTTCTTTATTTTTTAACATTAGATACAAGTTTACAAGACCATCAAATCGTTTATTTGTATTTTTCGTATTATTTAATGCTGCTGCAATTTCATTTTTTGTACTTTTTATATTTTCTGCTTCATTTGTACTCTGTAATTCATTAATTAAGAGATATTTGATATAAGCATCATTGGCAATTTCTGGTTGACTCAAGGATTGCCGCTGTATCTTCGCACTATTTTTCAAAACCCGTTCAAGTTTGATTACTAATTCTTTCGTAATTAGGAAAAATAATGGATAACGTGCTTCTCGTTGTTGAACTTCACCTTGAATAGGATGGATTACAATGTCCGTAAAAAAAGCGCCATGACTCCGCTTCCGCTGTTCATATTCTGCTTCCATCCTTGTTATACCATGCATATGAAATAGCGTTTTTAGTGATTTATAGTCCATAAATACCACCCTTATTGATTATATATTGAAATATGATGTTTAACTTATTATATAATGACTTCTATTGATAATAAAAGCGTATTTTAATGAATACGTTACTATAAAAAAATAACCCCATATCGAAGTGATATAGGGTATTCTACGTGATATTAGTAAACTATACTTTAGAAACAATTTAATGCCCTTTATGTTTTGCCTTGGCTTTTTGTCGCTTGATCCTTCTTTTACGTTCATTAAAGACTTCTTTTTGCAACTTACTTTTTTGTTTACTCTGCTTCTTTTTCAGTGCCTGTTCTTTCTTCAATGCTTCTTGTGCTTTTGTTAAATCTTTTGGTACTTTTTGTTCTTTTGCAACTTGTCGTTGTAGTCTTTTAGGATTTATCTTTCTCTTTTGATGTTTGGTTCTAACACTTGTCTTAGTGTTAGTAATTAGCTCCAACAAATCATTTTCTATAAACAACCAAACTACACCATCATCTGGTTCCGTTCCAAATGTGTATTTCACAAACTTGGATTTATTTCCGACTTTAAACTCGACAATGCCAATAAAAAACTGACCATCATGAAAAATAGATAGCTGCATGCTACCCCTCCTCTTTATTAATCAGAAATGATGGACGACCTGAGGAGGAAGGTTACTGACAAATAATTTGCTTGCATTGGGACTACCAACCCAATTGTGTTTTTACATTTCCATTTATAATATAACTTATTTCACTTTATTAATAAATACAGAAATTTTAACTACGAGTATAACCATTCAAAATATGCTACACCTATACAAAATTACATACGTAAAATTGAAATCCATATTGCCACTTCCTTGCCACATTTAAATTTGTTATACATTATTTCATAATGAACACTTCAATATGGTACGTTAACATATTCACTAAACTTTTACGTAAAGGAGCAAAAGTATGTTAGAAGATAAAGATGACATTAGACTTTTATATCAATCAATATCAGAACTTGCTACCGAATTGGGACAAAATCAATTTGAAACGAAACTATTAGCTAAATATTTGTATAAATGGATTTAAGATTTAGCGTTTTCAAAAAGTACAAAAGAATGTTGATTATTAACTATATATTTCCTGTATTAACTCCACTACTTATCTATTTAAAATATTTCTCAAGTGATTTGGCATCCACATCATACACAAGCACATCGGGCATGGTTAAGCTTTTAAAATCATTGTACGTAAAGTTTGAAAAAGTAAGTTTATAAAAAAGTATTGATAAAGATGTACCGTGTCCACAAATAATAATATCCTTACAATTTTCATCTTTGATTTTATTAAATACTTTTAGCATTCTAATAAGCACTTCATTTAATGATTCACCATTTTCTAATTTGTAATCAAAATTCAACCACTGGAGAAAACAAAATTTTTCAAAGTCCTCAACCCATTCTCCAATTTTTCTTTCAAAAAGATCCAATTCTATTTTATATTCAATATTAAGGCTATTTGCAACAGGTTTAATAGTGTCAATTGCTCTTTTATAGGGACTTACATAAATATTATGGATTTTCTTGTTTTCAAATACCTTTACTAACTTTTCCGCTTTCAATTGTCCATCTTCTGTTAGTGGTGCATTATAATCATCTTTTATATTCACATCTCTAGTTGAATGTCTTACAAAATATATTCTCATATTTATTCACACCATTTTTATATTTTATTCAAAGTTAAATATTGTCTTTTTACAAAAGGCCAAATTATTTATTATTCTTCTTAAAATTTTCATTAAATGCATTTTTAATATGTTCTATCATTGAACCACTACCTGTAAAGTTAGAAATTGTGCTCATTACAAAACTTATAATTTTCCCAATAATATCCATATCGCATTCTCCTTTACTATATAAATACCATGTTTTTAAATATATAATCATGCCACATAGTTTAATTAGCAACACCTAAAATTGTCACTCCACTTACAACAATGGTAATATGTAACCATACTAATTATATGAGGTGAGGAAGATCGATCAATTAAAACATATAGGTATTTTAGCTATTACTGCTCCAGGTGCAAGTTTGACTTATCGTAAACTCGTAAAATCCGCTTTTCAAAATTCTAAAATAAACGGACATCCAAATATCACTTTACATAGTATCAATTATGCTCAATATAGTGCTGCTAAAGGTAAAGATGATATGGGATTAACTTGGAAAGCGCTGCTAAAAGAAACGATTACGCAATTGGAAAATGCTGGCGCAGAACTTATTATTTGTCCTTCTAATACCCCACACAAATTCTACAATGACATTAATGAAGAAATTAACGTTGAATGGCTTCATATAGTAGAATCTGCAAAACAAGCAATCATCAAGAAAAATTATAAAAAACCATTATTATTAGGTACAAAAGAAACGATGATTAGTAATACCTTTGAACCATTTTTTGAAAATGATCCAATCACTTTAATTAAGCCTGATACGAATGAAATAGAGCTTATAAACAACATCATTAGCGATGAACTTATTAAAGATAATGTTACAAATGAATCAACACAATTTTTCAAAACACTCATTAAAAAATATCAAGAAACCGAGAATATAGACAGTGTTATTTTAGGATGCACAGAATTGCCTATCATTATCGACGAAACTACAACTGACCTACCGTTAGTAGATACTACTCAAACATTAGCCGATTACGCATTAGACAACGCATTAAAATAAGATTCAAATTGAATATTTAAAGCAAAAACAACCCTCTAGCCATAATGGCTAGAGGGTTACTTCATTTATTTACTATTATTTTGCTGGTACGACCGCACCATCATACTGTTTGTTGATGTAATCTTTAATATCTTTAGATTGTAAGACTTCCATCAATGCTTTGATTTTCTTGTCGTCTTTGTGGCCATCTTTCACAGCAATTAAGTTTGCGTAAGGATTGTCTTTCGCTTTTTCTAAAACGATTGAATCATCTTTTGGGCTTAATTTTTGATCGATTGCAAAGTTAGAGTTGATGATTACTGCATCTGCATCTTCATTTTGGTAAATTTTTGGTAAGTATTCTGCAGATTGTTTGTTATTGAATTTGATGTCTTTTTTATTTTCAACGATGTCGTCAAATTTAGCGTCTTCAATTTTCACGCCTTTTTTAATTTTAATGAGGCCAGCGTCTTGGAAGAATTTTAAGAAACGTCCTTCTTCAGCTGGGTTATTTGAAACGTAAACTGTAGCGCCTTTTGGTAAGTCTTTAAGGCTCTTATATTTCTTAGAATAAACAGCCATTGGTTCTAAGTGAACGTTACCTGCAGATTCAATCTTGTAGCCTTTGTCTTTCTTCTCAGTATTTAAATAAGGTGTATGTTGGAAGAAGTTAGCATCTACTTCACCTTTATCTAACAATTTGTTTGGTGTTGTATAGTCGTTAATTGTTTTAATTTTTAAGTCATAACCTTTATCTTTCAATAATGGTTTTGCTTTTTCAAGAATTTCTGCGTGAGGCGCTGGTGATGCACCTACTGTAATCGTCTTATCTTTTCCGCCACCGCCGTTACCACAAGCCGCTAATACTAGCGCTAGAACGATGACTGATACTAAACTCACAAGTTTTTTCATATAAAAATCCCCCTAAAAGTTTATCTTTTATCAATTTTATTTGTAGCCCAATCTCCAATAAATTGAACAATGAACACAATTACTAAGATTAAAATGGTTGATACAAAAATAACGTCATTCTGATTTCGTGTGAAACCTGTCAGATATGCTAAATTACCAAGTCCACCTGCACCGATAACACCGGCAACAGCTGTTGAACCGACTAATGCAATAGCAGTCACTGTAATACCTGAAATTAAAGCAGGCATTGCTTCTGGTAACAGTACCTTACGCACGACAGTCCATGTGTTCGCACCCATTGACCAAGCCGCTTCAATTACACCTTTATCAATTTCTTTAAATGCAATTTCTACTAATCTGGCATAGAATGGCGCTGCACTAATAATTAAGGCTGGTAGCGCACCTGTTGGTCCACTGATTGTGCCTAATACTAAACTTGTAAATGGTATTAATAACAAGATTAATATAATAAATGGTATAGCTCTGAACAGATTCACAATAAATGACACGATACTGTAGAATACTCTTGCAACCGGTGATTTACTTTTAGCTGATAAAAAGAGTAGCACACCTAAGATTAACCCTAAAATAAAGGCGAATATTGTTGAAATCAATGTCATGTAAATCGTTTCATATGTTGCTAGCCAAACTTCGTCCCAACTTACATTTGGCATCGTAAACATTTCACGGAGGATATCACTCAATGAATTACCCATGTCTCAACACCTCCACTGTTACATGTTGCGCTTCTAAATCTTGCTTGAATTTGTCGAATTTTTCTGAATTTATATCGGAAAGTTGAATCACTAGGAATCCAAGCGAACCATCTTTTGTATGTTTAATATTCGCTTCTAGGATGTTCACATCAATGTTATGCGTCTTCGTTATGTATGACACTAAAGGTTCCGTGGCATTATTGCCTGTGAAATTCAATCTCACGACGTAATCATTTTCATTCAATGTGACTAAATCACTAATTGACTCATCAAAATCATCGTTCAAGTCATCTTTGACAAAGCGTTTCGTTACAGCATGTTGTGGATTTTCAAACACTTGAGATACCTGTCCTTGTTCAATCACACGGCCATTTTCCATCACTGCAACCTCATCACATATACGTCGAATGACATGCATTTCATGTGTAATAATCACAATCGTTAAATTGCGTTCATCTTTAATTTTCAATAATAATTCTAGAATTTCATCTGTCGTTTGTGGGTCTAATGCACTTGTGGCTTCATCACACAAGAGTACTGAAGGTTCATTGGCGAGTGCTCTCGCAATACCGACACGTTGTTTTTGACCACCTGACAGTTCAGAAGGATACGCGTGCTCTCTCCCTTTTAGTCCAACCAATTCCACTAATTCTATCGCACGTTGCTTGGCTTCTTTTCTCGAAACACCAGCAATCTCTAATGGAAAAGTAATATTATTTAATACAGTACGCGACCATAATAGATTAAAATGTTGAAAAATCATACTCACTTTTTGACGTTTTTTTCTTAAGTCACTTTTGGACAATTTACCAATTGTATCTCCATCAATAATGACGTCTCCTGAAGTTGGTTGTTCAAGGTTATTTAAAAGTCTAATTAACGTACTTTTCCCCGCACCTGAAAAACCAATCACACCAAAAATTGAGCCTGATTGAATGTTTAAATCAACATGATCTACAGCCAGTACGTCTTGTTTTTTCGTGTTGTACTTTTTGACTACTTGATTTAACTCAATCATCCTGTTGCCTCCTTGTATTGCATTGCTTTTCAATTAAATAAAAAAATGCCTTCCCTATGTTCGAAGAATAGAGAAAGCAAATTGCGCTTCTCTCATCTTCTAAAGTTTTTATAAACTTTATGTGAATTGGCACCATTTCTGTTACAGACGGTTGCCGGGCTTCAAAGGGCACATCCCTCCACCTCTCGTGATAAGAGTTTCGTTATTTAATTATTTTTAATCCTACCATTGCACTAATGTTTCGTCAATGATTATTTTAAATTTTCTAACAAATAAGGTACGGACTGAAATGCATAGATTCTTTTTTGTTCTTCACCTTTGGACATGACCATCAATACTGGCACGGATTGTATTTCATGTTGTTGACTAAAATCTGGATGAAAATTCAAATCAATCTTTGTGATTGATAATTTCAGAATCTCGTTAGCAATATCCAACATCCGTTCAGAGACCTTACATGTACCACACATCGGTGTGTACCCAAATATAAGGTATTTATCTTCGTGTATATATTCATTGATGTCCACACGTTGTTCACTTGTTACATTCATGTTAATAAACTTACCCTTTCAGCGATATAATCTAATCTTGCTTTAGCTACTTTTTCTTCGTCCTTTACGTTAAACCCATGTTTTTCCAATACTCTAGATAAGTAAGGCTTAGGACAACGCGCAACTTCGCAATATTGTTTATCAATTCTTATATGTCTACTTTCACTTAAATATCGTTTAAACCATTTGCGGATTTTTTCACCTTCATCATCAGAATCAACAAGTATATAAACTTGTTTATCGTAAAGAGATTCTATCATTTCGTCTAATTTATCGACGCCCATAGTTCCATTTGTACAAATAATTTCTATAGGTTGATCAATCACTTGTTTTACTCGCTTCTTGTCCGACTTTCCTTCGACAATAATTACTTGGTTTAGTATCGCCATGACATCCACCTTCTAAATGTTGATAGTAAATTACACTACTTCATTCTTCACAATACTTAGCGGTCATAAACATGATTTACAGACTTCTCATTTTATCTTATTATTGTTTCTATTTTTTGTCATCTATAGACGTCTATAGTTCAATAATTGGCACCATTGCACTTTACATATTTTTTACATTTTATAAACATTAGGGATATAAAAATGGATAAAAGAAAAACTCCAAGATAGTTATATCATGGAGTTAAATATCTTCTTATTCACCAATCATTTCAGAGTATTGCTCTGCAGATAATAATTCATCTAATTGGCTTTCATCGCTTAGTTCTACTTTTACCATCCAAGCTTTTTCGTAAGGTGATTCATTTACGAATTCTGGGCTATCTTCTAATTCTTCGTTAGCTTCTACAACTTTACCTGAAACTGGCGCATAAAGTTCTGAAACTGTTTTTACAGATTCAACGCTACCAAATGTGTCGCCTTCATTGATTTCATCATCAACTTCTGGTAATTCAACAAATACGATATCACCTAATTCGCCTTGCGCATATTCAGTAATACCAATTGTTACTGTGTTGCCTTCAACTTTTACCCATTCATGTTCTTTAGAATATTTTAATTCACTCGGTACTGCCACGAGAATCCCCTCCTAAATGATTTTACATATTAATGATGCCACACGAATACTATACAATCAACTATTTATTGGCATCTTTAATTCATTATAAATGTTTCGTTAAAATTGGTGAAGCGTTTTCACACCAAAACTTTTATTATGTACATTTTACATATGATTGAATCGCAATCTATTTTACGCTAACCATGTTTCTTTATACTGATCTTCTTTAAATCCAACCGTTACCTTTTCACCTGAAATCGCTAACGGACGCTTAACTAACATGCCATTTTCTGAAAGTAAATCTAACTTTTCATCATTTGACATCGTGCCTAATTTGTCTTTAAGACCTAGCTCACGATACTTTGCCCCATGTGTATTGAAAAGTTTGTTGATATCAATATCTGTCATTTCTAGAATTTCTTTAAATTCATTTTTTGTAGGTGTATGTTGAACAATATCGATAGGCTCAAAGCTCACACCATGTTCTTGTAAAAATTTAGCTGCTTTTTTACAAGTAGTACAATTAGGATATTGGTAAAATTTGATCATTATGCTGTACCTCCTCTGACTAGTTAACACTAATATATCAAATTTGGCACCAAAACGCTCTAATTAATAAGCTAATTTTTTTATTAACTAATGATTGTCCGTTATAATGGATTTACTAATATTGATACAAAGGAGAATTTTTAATGAAACCAATTAATACAAATGAAGCTTTTAAAGAAACAGTACAAAGTGACAACCCAGTTATCGTTAAATTCGAAGCAGGTTGGTGTCCAGATTGTAAAGCAATGGATATTTGGATTGACCCTATCCAAGAAAAATATAACGACTATGAATGGTTCACAGTAAATCGTGATGAACTTGAAGACGTAGTAGCAGACAACGATGTTATGGGTATTCCAAGTTTACTTGTATTCAAAAATGGTGAAAAATTAGCACACTTACACTCAGCAAATGCAAAATCACCTGAACAAGTTGAGTCATTTTTAGCTGAAACATTTAAATAACATAACTTTTAATTAGTAACACAAAAACCGCGCTAAGCTATCGTTGCTCAGTGCGGTTTCTTATTTTTAATTACATATTGTAATGCGTTCTATCTCGATTTTCTAAATTTAGTTAAAGGCTCATCACACAATGTTAAAATGTTTCAATGATTTGATCAACGTGACGTGGTCTGTGCAATACTTTATCTTCCAAATCAGTCAGATACAAGAACCCTACTAACTTTTCATTATCTTTGACACCAAACATGTCGCGTATCTCAGGCATAAAGATATACGCCGGCGATTTCCAACATGTTCCAATCCCAGCTTCATGTAAGAGCAGCATTAGATTTTGTGCGTAAGCACCAAAAGCCATATGGTTTTCTAAATTTTCTTTTTGTCTTGGATCTTCTTTCACAATTAATGCGAGCATGCCTCCAAGATTCGTCACGGCTTCATAATGACTTTCTTGTTTTTTCGGTAGATTATGAAAGGCAATTTCAGATAATTGCTTACTCATCTCTCCTAATCTATCCTTAGCAATATGAACCACTCTCCAAGGCTCTCTCATACCATGATTGGGCGCATCCGCAGCTTGTTTAATCGCTTGATATAAAGCGTCATCATCTATATGCATATCTCTTTTGAATTTTTTTACACTTCTACGGTTAGCGATAGCTTCTTGTAGTTCCATAATAATATCGCCCTTTCTTTATTGATAACTATTTTCAATTATAAGTCAGGCGTAATGTATTTTCAAATTAGGCGTACAATTCTAGTTGCTTTTTTAATTCTGCAATATGAATTTGCCCCGGAGCTTTAGGTTCATCTAAACAACCATACGTGATTGACCCACCAAATAAACCTTGTGCAGTTCTGGAAACCAGTCCGATTTTAGACATTGCAATACCTACAACTTGCTGTGGTACTTCATCAGCAGCATCAGACATCGCATGCAGTAAATTTAATACATCTTGCTTATCATGAGGCATAACTGCAACTTTTAAATAATCTGGCGCTAGCTGCTGCATTTTATAATAAAGGTGCTTTAATGTTTCTAATTTCGGTGTTTCTTTAAAATTATGATGTGATAGCACAACTTGTACATGATGCGCTTGTGCAACATCAATAAGTGTTTGAATTGTATCTGTTGAACGTGTTGGTTCAAATTCGATATCCAACATATCTATCCCCTCAAGTTTAGCAATTTCTGTCAAAACATGGAGATATGCCTTTTCATCGAATCGTCCTTCTCCCCCTTGCTCATGTGTACGGTAAGTAACAAGTATTCGTTTATTTAAATTTAATTTGTGTATATTTTTAATTACTTTAGCAACATGTGACACGTCGCATTTGTCCCATTGATCAATTCTCAGTTCTATGATATCTATGGCATCTTGGTATTGAACTAACGCAGTCATCGTTGATTGAGATAATTCACTTTCAGGTGCAATAGTAACAGCAATATTAACATTAGACATGCCATCGTCCCCTTCTATTATTATGATATTGCGCTAATTGTATAACATAATCGTGTTTCAATACAATGCATTCAGAAAGTAAGTTATCGTAGTATCAATATTTTTAAATACATATCATGATTTAAAATTTAATTCTCGGGTATCCATATAGTATGAAGTTTTTAAGGAGGTCATATAATGGCAGTAAATTATGAAACGAAAGCGACAAATACAGGTGGACGTAATGGTCACGTTCAAACAGATGATAAAGCAATTGATGTAGCAGTAGTACCACCAGCTCAAGCAGATGCTGAAAAAGGTACAAACCCTGAGCAATTATTTGCAGCAGGTTATGCTTCATGTTTTAATGGCGCATTCGATTTAATCCTAAAACAAAATAAAGTTAGAGGTGCAGAACCTGAAGTAACTTTAACTGTACGCCTTGAAGACGACCCAGATGCTGAAAGTCCTAAATTAAGTGTTTCAATTGATGCAAAAGTCAAAAACGTCTTATCTCAAGCAGATGCTGAAAAATATTTACAAGATGCACATGAATTTTGTCCATATTCCAAAGCAACGCGCGGTAATATAGATGTTGATTTAAATGTATCTGTTGTAGACTAATCATAAATGTTTAAGCCCCCAAATCCTTAGATGGATTTGGGGGTTTGTTTTGTCTTTTTTTAATTTTAATCCTAGTTGCCTGATCTTGAAGTCTTATTTTTGTGTGAAATTTAACTGTTTTCTTCATCTTTACAATGATTCAAAAAGTAAACAATTAATATTGAAAAAGAAATCAGGATAAGCACGATGAGTGAAACTACAATCGTTATTAAAGCTCCCACAATTTATGCCTCCATCTTAAATTATATAACTCACTATATTATACCATGATTATCATATTTGTTTACGTTACTTAACAAACAAATTAAGCTCAATTTTAAAATGAATAAAAAACAGTTTTTTTATAAGACGGATTGTAATATTAAGTGCAACACTCTTAAAATTTCATAAAAAAAATGCCCATAAACGGCACTCTATTGTAAGATGTTAATAAC
>NZ_JBOIRQ010000007.1:0-108429 GCF_051413795.1 Staphylococcus caeli
GTCTCTCAACATAAAAAATACATCAAGCAACAAAAACGAGTTGCTTGATGTATCGAAATATATTTATTTTTTATAGACCAACCGTTATTGAAAAAGAGCCAAAAATATCTATGTTTCGTAGCAAACGTATTATAAGTTCTGAATACTATATAGATGTTCATAAGCACCTTTTTTGGCTAACAATGCTTTGTGTGAACCAACTTCTACGATTTCTCCGTTTTCTACAACAACAATCTTGTCAGCATGAGTAATCGTTGATAATCTATGTGCGACTATGAGTGTTGTACGATTTTCACTTAATACATTAAGTGCTTCTTGGATAATTGATTCACTTTCCAAGTCTAATGCACTTGTTGCTTCATCTAAAATAATAATTGGTGGATTATTTAAGAAAATACGTGCAATTGAGACACGCTGTTTTTGACCTCCTGAAAGTTTAACACCTCTTTCGCCTACTTCAGTGTCATAACCATCAGTCAATTCCATGATAAAGTCGTGTGCATTTGCCATTTTTGCAGCATTGATCACTTCTTCATCTGTTGCATCAGGACGTCCAAGTAAAATATTCTCTTTAATTGTATCTGAGAATAAAATATTATCTTGTTGCACGAGACCAATTTGATTACGTAAACTTCCGGTTAAATAAGATTTGATATTCGTACCATCAATTCTAATTTCACCATCTGTGACATCATAAAATCTCGGAATTAAGTTGATAAGTGTTGATTTACCGCCGCCACTCATACCGACAAATGCAACTGTTTCACCTTGCTTGATTTCTAAATTAATATTTTTCAAAATTGTAGCTTCATCGGAGTTATATTTAAAACTCACATCATTTAATTCAATGTGACCTTCTTTAATTTCAATTGGTAAGGCACCTTTTTTATTTTTAATATCATAGCCTTCATCCATCAGTTGGAATACACGATCCATCGATGCGAAACTTTGCGTTAAGGTTGTAAATGACGATACAAGTCTACGTAAAGGACCAAATAATTGTTCAAGATACCCAACGAATGCCGCTAATGTACCAACAGTAATCGAGCCATTGATTGCTAGAAATGCACCTGAACCGATAACAATAAGTGGGCCGATATCAGTTACCGTATTAATAGCTGAAAATGAATAGGCATTCCATCTTGTGTGATTAAATGCTCGTTGTAAGAAGTTCTGATTATGTCTATCGAAATTCTTCGCTTCATTATCTTCTATTGCAAAACTTTTAATTACTGACATACCTTGGACACGTTCGTGTAAAAATCCTTGTACTTCTGCTAATGCCTGAGATCTTTTTCTCGTTAAGTTTCTCAAACGTCCAAAGAAAAAATAAACCGTTAGTATATATACTGGGAAAATTATTAACGCTGCTAAAGTTAACTGCACATTCAAATAAAACATGATAGAAAGTGCAATAATAATAGTGATACAGTCAAGCCAAATATTCATTAAACCTGTTAAAATAAAATCTTTTGTTTGTTCAACATCGTTAATTACCCTTGATATTACTTGCCCCGCTTGATTATTTGCATAGAACCGCGCACTAAGCGCTTGTAAATGATCATAAAGTCTTTTTCGTATATCGTATAGAATTTTATTACTTGTCCATTGTGCTAAATACTGTCTTAAAAATTCAATTGGCGGTCTTACAATGACGAAAATAAAGATGGCTATTCCTAAGGCAATCGCTAATCTCGTGAATTTTTCTTCAGTTGAAATTGCACCATTGTTTATTATATCGTCAATGACGTATTTTATTAATAATGGGATAAGCATTGGAATACCAAATTTCAATATACCTACCAAAATGGTTGCAATAATACGCCATTTATAGGGTTTTACAAAATGTAAATATCTCCGAATCATAAAAATTATCCTCCCCACACACTTATTAGCAAATGAAACAGCCTACGTTGACGTATCAACGAGGCTGTTATTCGTACATACTTTGCTTATTTATCCTACATCTGTCTATACGATTGATTTGTTTCGATCATTTTTTATTTTTTCACACGCATAACACTATAAACGAATTCATAGTTAAAAACATTAAATGTGCTTAGTAATTTCTGATTTTTTTATATCGTTCACGCCAGACCTTTATAAAATCTGGTGCAAATGGCCCTTTTTTCTGCTCAATCCATTGTTGTAAGATATCTACATTTCTTCTTAAAATCACATCAATATCAGAAGAATAATTCATTTGACGCATATGTTGTTCATATTCATCTTCATCTAATAAGTGATACTTGCCATTGGGATATACTTTAATATCTAAATCATAATCAATATATTTCAATGCTTCTTCATCACAAACAAATGGAGAGGATAAGTTACAATAATAGTAAACCCCATCTTCTCTAAACATACAAATCACATTAAACCAGTATTCAGAGTGAAAATAGACAATTGCTGGTTCTCTTGTTATCCATGTACGACTGTCACTCTCTGTCACTAGTGTATGATCATTTCCTCCAATAACAACATCTTCCGTACCTTTTAATATAGTAGTTTCAGACCAAACACGGTGAATATTACCATCATGTTTATAACTTTGAATCTTAATAGTCTGACCTTCTTTAGGTATGGATTCTTTGATCATGCTCCACACCACCTTTTATTAATTTCACATTTAGAATTATAACATAAGACGCACTCATACAACGACCCTAAGTGTGCTGAGCTATAAATTTATAAATTTTAGTCATACTTACCGGAAAATTATATGCCTCTTTATCTTCTAAATGCATCCAAGTCATTTGTTCAGGCAGTTTAATGTTTGATGCATCTATAATTTCAGTTGCTAAATATACCTCTATATCCCATGTAATATGCGTAAATTGATGTTTCAAACTATAAACAGGTGACGTTGAAAATTTGATATTGGTATCTAATGTTCTGTTAATATCTTGATTGGACTCCGCTTCATACATCGGAAATTCCCACATATTGTTCAGAAGTTTTTGCATACGTTTTTCTATTAGAACTTCATTCTTATTATTTTTAATAACATATACATGTTGTTTGATATGTTTCTTTTTAACTTTGGTTGATTTTACAGGCAATGCCTCTACGGTACCATTATAAAATGCTTCACAATGTTCTTGTACTGGACAAAACATGCATAAAGCATTCTTCGGCGTACATACCAATGCTCCTAATTCCATCATCGCCTGATTGAATGTTCCAGCATCACTTTGTACATATGGTTGTAATTCACTTTCATATGCTTTTCTAGTCGTTTGTAATTTGGTATCACGTGTATCGTTATTTAATCTTGACCAAACTCTAAATACATTGCCATCAACCGTCGCAAGTGGTAAATCAAAGGCAATACTCATGACAGCTGCTTGTGTATAAGGCCCTACACCTTTAAGTGCTCCAAAGGTTTCTGGTACATTTGGTACTTGGTCATTATAGTTTTGATGAACATCTTTGATTGCAGTGTGAAAATTTCTTGCTCTACTATAATAACCTAATCCTTCCCAATATTTTAACACTTCATCTTCGTGCGCATCACTTAACTCAGAAACTGTCGGAAATCTCTGAATAAATCTGTGATAATAATCTATTACTGTTTTGACTTGAGTTTGCTGCAACATTACCTCACTAAGCCAAATGTAATAAGGATTTGTCGTTTCTCGCCAAGGCATTTCGCGTTGATTCTTATCGAACCATGACACTAAATCTTTTTTAAATGTTGGTTGGTTAAACATTTTGTGCATCACTTTCCTTTTTTGTCTAAAATTTTTATATGAAATAGCAGTATGTTATTTTTAATAATTAGCAGTTTAGATTATAATAAGTATATTATTGATTAGAAATGAGTGAATACTTATGGATACTGGAACACATATAGTCATGGGTATCGGACTCACGGCATTGGCTACCCAAGACCCAGCCATGGCAGGTTCCTTTGCTGCCACTGCAACAACGTTAGTAGTCGGGTCACTAATTCCTGATAGTGACACTGTACTTAAATTGAAAGATAACGCTACTTATATATCCAATCATAGAGGGATTACACATTCAATCCCTTTCACGATTTTATGGCCGTTATTAATTACACTATTAATATTCACTTTTTTTAAAAATGTGGATCCAACGCATGTTTGGTTATGGGCACAACTTGCCGTCTTCTTACATGTATTTGTAGATATTTTTAATTCTTATGGAACACAAGCATTAAGACCGATAACTAATAAATGGATTCAATTAAGTGTAATCAATACTTTTGATCCTATTATCTTTACATTATGGTGTATCGGTATACTTTTATGGATGGTAGGTATTCATCCATATCTTGTATTCTTTCCAATCGTAGGTATCCTTGTAGTATATTATATGATACGTTTTAGAATGCAAGCGATTATTAAACAACAGGCATTGAAACAAATTAAACAAGAACATAATCCGGTGAAAGTATTTGTGGCACCAACAATGCGATTTATGCAATGGCGTGTCGCAGTTCAAACAGAAGAACATGATTATGTCGGTAGAAGTTATGGTAGAAATGTCGTGTTTAGTGACAAATCTAAACGTCACCCGTTTCCTAGTGATGACTTAATGGATTATGTTAAATATGATAAAAACATTAAAACTTTTCTTAATTTCTCATCTATATATCGTTGGCAATCACGAAAATTGGATGACGACACCACTGAAATCAGACTCATTGATTTACGTTATTTAAAAAATGGTCATTATTCTTTTGTAGCAATTGCACATCTAGATGAAAATAAGGTAATTGATCATTCATATATTGGTTGGGTTTTCAGTGAAGAAAAATTACAAAATAAATTATTTGCTAAATAATGAACCAAAAGGAGGCAAACGTTATATTCTAACGTTTACCTCCTTTTTTAATTTTCTTTTGTTGTAGTCTCATCTTGAACCGAATGATTTGATTTACCTTCAACATTTTTAGACGCAGTAGTATGCACGTATTTTTTATGTGCAACAATGCGATACAGCGCATAAATCCATACACATAATAATGCTAAAAATAATAAATAATACAGATGGTAAGGTATATTATTTAAACTTAGCACACCTAGTACTACTGACTGTGCAAAACCTTCAATTAAGTAATATAAAGGATTTAACATAAGCACGTGTGACAATAGCGTTGTGTTACTATTTGGTATAAAAAGTATTGGTACAATTAAAAACATTATGCATGAAATCACATAGTAAATTATATCCACTTTTCGACTTAAAATAGAACACAATCCCAAAAGCGTAGATACTACTACTACAAAAAGCATCGACATAATCCCAAAAAATAAAGTTGAATATATTGAGCTTTCTATATTTACTGGTGTAGCAATAATGATACATATAAGTGAAATCAACATTGTTAAACACAAGACAATCGCTATTACCATGTTTTGTACGATTGGATTTAAATTAAATAACTTACCTGTAAAATATTCACTCTTAAATGTTCTATAACTACGATATATCGCAATCCAAATATAGAAAAAGCTAGTGCCAGCTGTGAGTTTAAAATAACCCTGTGCTTGTTTAATTTCCTCTGTTCCATTTATTTTAAATATCAGCATTGTTATAAATAATGCTATTAAACTTACGATAAATGGTGCTGCTAACCATATCCATTGAGACTTTTGGCGATGATAAGCATGTCGCATAAGATATGGTATTTTTGTGAAATAGTTAATTATACTATCAATCATTTTTACACCTACAATTCAATATAAATCCATTGTTTATTTTTTAAATCTGCCATGAAGTAGCCCTCACCTGATTTAGTAATCCAAAAATCGCCATCAATATCATATTTATCTTTCAGTGCTTTCTTATCTTTAATTGGTATTGTAAACCCTATTAATTTATTTTGATCATTGAATAACATTGAAATGGGTTGTTGGACAATTGGTACAACGAAACGATCATCTTTGCCATCTTCAGGAACTAGTGAATCTGTTACTTTACTATGCTTTTTATGTAGATGACTATTGAAAAATTCATTATAATTACTATAATTTTTATGCATATAAGGTGCTAATGCACTTGCACTATGTTCTTCAAATAAACTTGCTGGGTCAAAATAGCGCAGCTTATTT
Source organism: Staphylococcus caeli (assembly GCF_051413795.1). GTDB lineage: Bacteria > Bacillota > Bacilli > Staphylococcales > Staphylococcaceae > Staphylococcus > Staphylococcus caeli_A. The sequence goes on from NZ_JBOIRQ010000007.1 coordinate 6,087, forward strand.
TTGGCAACTTTATAATTTTTATTATCAACAGTTACTTGATAATTTTTAGTGTTTTCACCTGTAATCGTCATAAATGCATAACGATCTGCACTTATATTTTTATCATTTGACATACTTTCTAATTTAATGGATTTATCAAGTACGATACCATATGCTAATTTTTCAACATAGGGGTCTTTATGTTGATTTTGTATAGAAGCTTGATCCTCATTCTTACCGAATTCAATTTTCCCGATGTTATTAAACATGAACAAAGCCATTAATAATAAACCAACAATAAATGTAATACAAAAAGTCCAAAAGCGTACAAGCGCAACAGGAGGTTTGGCGTGATTATATCGTTCAGTTCTTTTAAAATTGTAGGTTAACTCCGGAATACGCGTTCTACTCTTTTTCCAATCGACATCAAAATTAGCTCTTTCTTCATCACTAGATAAGGATAGACGATCTTTTTCATGTTCATTATAGACAGGTAATACTTGTCTTAACGAACCTTCCATTCTTATTTGACCATGAGAAACCCAGGCAACATAATTACTTGCATGCGAAATACGTTCAACATCATCATCAATCATGACAACAGTTAAATTATCATTGATGTATTCATGTGTAAATTTAATTAATTTTTCAAAATAGTCATGATCTAAATGACTTAAAATCTGATTCATTATAATAATACTAGAACGTGAGGTCCTTGCCAGTGTAAAGAGCAATCGCGCATATGCTTCATCTGATAATTCGCTAATACGCTTGTCTACATCATCTTGTAGGTGGGCAAATTTTATAATCTGTTCAACTTTGTGTGCTTCTGTTTTATATGGAAATAATGTTATCGCATCTTTCACGTAGTCACTTACTGTACGTGATTGCAATGATTTATCTTCTATATCAGCAAAAAAGATGTCTTTCTTTCTAACAACTTTCCCTTTATCAGGTTTTATTTCTCCACTTAATAAGCGGCCAATTAATGACTTTGAGGAATCAACTTCACCAATAATACCTAAGGCTTCACCTTGATAGATATGTAGGTTTATATTATTCAATTCAATATCTTCAGCATCATAACCAAACGGTTGATACCATTTTTTGGATTTTCTATTTCTATAATAATGCGTTACATTAAGTAACTTTAATATAATTGAACTACCCATCCTATCTTCATCCTTCTACAATTTTAATAATGCAACCGGTAAACCTTCTTCGGGTTCTGTACTTTTAATTCTAAAGCCCCACGCAAAAACTCCTTTTAATCGCTCAACTTTAAAATAATTTCCAGTACCGTCATTCAATTTATATATTTTGCCTAATTCAATTTTCGATCTATCTACAAGGTAACTTTCTGCAATAATGACTTTACTTTGATAAACATCAAATTCATTATAAATGCCATTCATCTCAGCTTTTCTCATTTTCTCTTTATAGACCTGTATTTCATGACGTAATTCAACTTCACTCATTTCACTCAATTTCTTCTGTTCCATCGGCAATACCACTTTCTTCTAATTTACCTTTAATATTATCATATTTATAGCCTTTTCTCATAAGACCTTCAATCGTTTTATTAATTAATTTTCTACCCGAATATTTTCGAGAATATTTATTATATATTTTTTCTAATTCTTGTTGTAATAAAATATCCAATTCTTCTGCTGGTTGTTCAAAATCCATTTCACCCATAGCTTCTTTTATAGTTTCAAAAGAATACCCTTTTTGTAAGAGTGATTGTGTTAACTTTTCTTTTCTTTTAACAGTTGGACCTTTTTTTTGTTTTAATATTTTATTTGCAACTTTAATAATATCTTCTAACGGTTGTTCAGATTCATATTTATCTGCATATGTATCAATGATGTGCTGTTCTACACCTGCATCACGCATTTTCTGTCTAAAGATTCCAGGACCTTTATCAGTAGTCAAAATCATGGTGTTTTTCAAACTATTTGCGTAGTCTTCGTGATCAATTAAACGTTGTTCGTGACAATAATCAATAACTTTCGCTATAACAGATTCAGAAATTTCTTTTTTTTGTAAATGTTGTATCACTTCATGGTCGGTTCTTTTTCTATAAGACAGATATTGAATAGCAGCATTGATTGCTTGTCTATATTGATCATAATTTTGAATTTTTTCCATTTCTTGTGCGTCTACAATTTGATCTTTTTTTAAATTAAAATGCACGTAAGTATCTATATCGATACCCATCTCGAATGCACCATCAAGATATAAATTGAAACGTTCTTTGTTCTTTTTTTGAACTTCTATTTTAGTTATTTTAGGCATGTTCTTCACTCCACTTCTTAGGATAACTCATATTGTTAATGAATGGAATTATAGTGTCTAGTTTAATAAACTTTACTATTATTTTCTATAAAATTAGATATACATTCCAATAAATTAAGGCGTAGTACAGAAACCATAATTCTAGTTTCGCACTACGCCTTGTTATAAAGATTTTATTTATACTATACACCGAGTTCTTGAATAGCATTTTCATATTGAGCATTTGAAATGTAACCTTGTTGTTTCATTTTTTCTAAATCTGTTTTTACTCGATTAATAAAATTATCGGACATGTCGTTAATGTCATAGACACTTGGTGCATTGATTTTACTTGCAAGAATAGCACTTTGTAGTACAGTTATTTGCGGTAAATTTGTGTTGTTTTTATTTGTAGTTGTACCAAAATAATGATTTGCTGCAGATTCAACAGTATATTGATTGCTGCCAAAATATATATTGTTCATATAAAAACTCAATATTTCATTCTTGTCATAATTCTTCTCTACTCTATGTGCGACAAATAATTCTTTTACTTTTCTTGTAAATGACTGTTCATTATCATAGAAATAATTTTTAACTACTTGTTGCGTAATTGTACTTCCACCCTGTACGGATTTATCACTTAATGTCGAAAATAATGCACGTGATGTGCCTTTAACATCAAAACCATGGTGCTTATAAAAACGCTCATCTTCCATAGCTATGAATGCACCTTTTGTATATTCTGGCATTGCCGAAGCTGAAACATAAGAATCTTTATTTTCTATGCTCTTTAAATCATCGACATCTGCTCTCAGTGATAATGTATACATTACTCCTATAAAAATAGCCAAAATAATGATAATAGGTATGAGTAATTTAAAAAACAGCCCACTACCTTTTTTCTTTTTTGGTGGTTTATTCACGGGTTTAAAATACGTATTGTGCTGAAATTTATTGTCTTCTTTTATATTGTTATGTTTGGGACTTTGATTATAACGATCGCTTCTTTTCATGCAGTAGCTCCTTTATGTTGCTCTCATATCATTATAAGTGAGTGTATCAATACTTTAAACGTTTAGCTATAGCTAATTGTAAAAATCAGTCCAAGGGTGTATGAAATGCTCAGTGTGTGGTATTACAATATTTATTTATGCTTAGTATTCTAATATAATATTTTGAATTTTAGCACCAACAACAACAAAAAACTGGAAGAACAACGGTTTCAATACACTGCCTAGTAACTTACTTACTTACTTACAGTATATAACCAATTGTTCTTCCAGTCATTACTCTATTTTAAAATTATAGCCATTTGGCATGATTTCAATATTCGTTATTAGTCCGCTAATTGATTTACAATTTCTCTATTAAAGTCATCTAAATCGTCTGGTGTACGGCTAGTGACAATATTCTTATCTACTACTACAGATTCATCAACGACTTGCGCGCCTGCATTCGTTAAATCTTTACGAACATTTAATACTGCAGTTAACGTACGGCCATTTAAATCATCTGTATCGATAAGAATTTGTGGACCATGACAAATTGCAAATGCAGGTACATCATTTTTAGTGAAGTATTTAGCAAAAGTACCGTATCTTCCTTCTGCATCTCCACGTAAATGGTCTGGTGAGAATCCGCCTGGAATTAATAAACCATCGTAATCTTCAGGTTTTGCGTCAGCGATGCTTACATCTACTGTTACTTTTTCCCCGTGTTTACCAACGATTTCACTATTTGCTTGGTCACCAATAACGACTGTTTCATGTCCTGCTGCTTCAATTGCTTCTTTCGGACTTGTTAATTCACTATCTTCAAACTCATTTGTTGCTATGATTGCTACTTTTTTAGTCATTATGAATCACCTTTCTCTATTTAAGTTCTACACTATCTATAGACTAAAGTTCAAAAAATTAAACATCATAATTCACTATTAAGTAATATTTTTTACGCTTCGGATGAATTAGAAACTGTCTTAACTTTTTCTTCAAGTTGGTCAAGTAAACCAATCCATTCATCTATATCCTCTACTCTTACTTCATCTGGATTTACGTGATCAATATCTTCGATAAATTTTTCTAATCTCGCTCTAATTTGCTCAATGGTTTGATTTTCATTCATTTAAAAATGACTCCTTTTTATATGATATTATTATCCTAACACGGATTTGACAAATTTTGGTATAGTCTTAATAATATTATAGGGAAATATTTGTACAAAGCCTATATTTAAAAAGTTTTCAATGAGTATTAGTGATTTAGATAGTGTATTTTTCTAAAGGAACACAGAATTGCATACCTGCATTATTCAAAAAACTAACTATTAATAAATACCCACAAAGAAAAAAGTTAATTAGAAGGAAGTTTAAATTTATGTTGAATTTGCATACGTCGAATGTCAAAAAGCCAATTTCACTTACGAACGACCCGTGGGAAGCGTATAATGATATGCGCGAACACAATCGTTTAACATTAAGTAACATAGAATTTACTACGACAAATTTATGTAATATGCGTTGTAGTCATTGCGCAGTTGGTTATACTTTACAAACTGCTGACCCGGATCCTCTGCCTATGGATCTAATTTATCGTCGCCTGGATGAGGTCCCTGATTTAAAAACAATGTCAATCACAGGCGGAGAGCCAATGTTTTCAAAAAAATCAATAAGAAATGTGGTTAAACCCCTCTTAAAATATGCATATGACCGTGGTATTTACGTTCAAATGAATTCAAACCTTACATTGCCATTAGATAGATATTTAGAAATCGCTGAATATATTGATGTCATGCATATCTCACATAACTGGGGCACAATTAATGAATTCACTGATGTTGGTTTTGGTGCAATGGAGAAACAACCTCCACTCAAAGCCAAATTAAAATTATATGATCAAATGTTATTAAATTCGAGCACTTTATCAGATCAGGGCATGTTTATATCTGCAGAAACAATGTTAAATCAAAGTACCGTTCCCCATCTGGAAAAGATACATAACGAAATTGTTTATGATATGAAATGTAAACGTCATGAAATACATCCAATGTATCCCGCTGATTTTGCGAGTCAACTAGAAGTACTTTCTTTAAAAGACATGAAAACGGCAATTCATCATTTGTTAGATATTCGTGACCCAGATTTATGGATGCTCTTTGGTACATTACCTATATACCCATGCATTAATGATGCACAGGACCAAGCATTACTGAAACGTTTGAGAGAGACTCCAAATGTAACTATGCGTAATGACCCTGATGGTAGAAACAGATTAAATGTTAATGTATTTACAGGAAATGTCATTGTCACAGACTTTGGTGATGAGAATGGTACAATCTCTAATATTAAGAATGATAAACTACCTGATGTATTTAACCAATGGTTGGCCTCACCTCTTGCACAATCATTGAATTGTCATTGTTCCGCATTTAGTTGTTTAGGGCCAAATGTCCTTGTGAAAAATATGTATTATCCTCAAACTGATTTCAAAGAACAAGAACGAAAAATGCATCAAATTTATACAATGTCATAATAAAAATAAGAAACGCCATAGACAACAATGATCTATGGCGTTTCTTATATTCATTTATATAATATTTTATTCTATCTTTTGAGCATTTGATAAGAATTCAATCGTCTGTTTACTTTCTTGTCTGCGCTCTTTTCTTCGTTTAACGCGCGCAGGTGCAGTATCGTGGAACCACATCTCTGTTTGTGTTTCAGGATAAACTTCAGGAACATCTTGTGGTTTTCCATCTTCATCTAATGCCACAAATGTCAAAAAACTCAACGCTGCTAAATGACGTTCACTTTTTACAACATCTTCAATGATAATCTGTACGCAAACTTCCATAGATGATTTACCTGCATAAGTTACCATTGCTTCATACGATACAATATCTCCTGTTTTAATTGGTTTTAAAAAGTCTACTGAATCCGTTGATGCTGTAACTACTTGCGAATTACTGTGCTTAGTCGCTGTTATAGCAGAAATTTCATCAACGTTTGCCATCAACATTCCACCAAACATTGTATGTAAATGGTTGGTATCTTGCGGGAAGACTTGTCTTTCTTTGATACTTCTTGAATCAGACATTGATTTACGTTTTACATTCCCCATAATATAATCATTTCCTTTTCTCTTTAGCCAAATATAATCATGACACAATTTATCAAATGTACAATAATTTATAATTAACTTTAGGCTATTCTATTTTGACCAATTTCCTTTTTCAAACACGAGTTCTTCTGTATCATCTTGTGTAATACCATAAATAGTTAAATCCGGGCTACCTATCATAAAGTCAACATGCACAAGTGAATCGTTTAAGCCATGTGCTAATTTTTCTTCAGTAGTCATTTCTGTACCACCTTCAACATTAAACCCATATGCTGAACCTAAAGCGATGTGGCAAGATGCATTTTCATCAAATAGCGTATTATAAAAGATAGTATTACGATTTGAAATCGGAGAATCATCTGGCACAAGTGCTACTTCACCTAGTCTGCGTGCACCTTCATCTGTATTAAGTAGATCGCGTAACACTGCTTCACCTTGTTCGGCTTTAAAATCTACAACTTCGCCATCTTTAAATGTTAGAGTAAAGCCATCAATAATATTTCCGTTATGACTCAAAGGTAATTTATTTGTGACATATCCATTTACATTTAAACGATGTGGTGCTGTAAACACCTCTTCAGTTGGAATATTAGCAACAAATGCCTGCCCTTTACTCGTATAGCTCGTCGCATCTTCCCAAATATGTCCTTCTGGTAAACCAATGACTAAATCGGTACCTTCTGATACATAATGTAAAGCTTTATAATTTTTATTCTGTAATCGTTCTGCATGTTTACTTAAATTTTGCACATGATTTTTCCAATTTTCCACTGGATCATTGCCATCAACACGTACAATATCCAATACTTCATCGATAAATTTACTATATGCTTCATCAATAGAAAGTTCAGGATAAACACGCTTCGCCCATGCTTTAGAAGGATAAGCTGCGACACACCATGGGAACTGATTCTTCTGGCTAGCTTCCATGTAATCTTTATATGCAGTTGAGTATTGTCTTTGATATGTTGAAAGTTTGTCACTATCTATCCCATTTAATAGGTCAGGATCTTGAGTAATGAGCGCCAAATTAGCTGCCCCTCTATGTACATAATCCATACGTTTCTCAGCATCATATGATTTCACTTCATTATTTTGAAAATGTTCTTGTGATTCATATTCAAATTTCAAACGTGTCAAGCGGTCATCACTATAATCTACTTTCACATCGGATGCCCCACGTTGATACGCTGCTTCTACGATATAGTGTGTTAATTCTAAAGCATCTACACTTGAACGAATGAATACTGGCTGTCCCTTTTGAACATTCATTCCTACACCGACCAAAAGTTCTGCATACTGTTGAAGTTTATCTTGTAATTGTGTCATAATTCTTGCTCCCCTTTATTTACGAATTTGACCAAGTGCATCGGCAATCGCTGACGCTTCACTTGGTGTGAAAGACGCTTTCGATGTCACATATTCATGAATTTCACGAATTTCTTGCTCATCGGCAGATTTATATTTATCTGGATCGATTAAACTTTGATTAACAAGATTTAAACGATCACGAATTTCTTCTATCATTTGCTCTATTGTTTTTGCCACACTAATCACCTCTTTTTCAATTTATTCTATCAAATTTGCGTATCTTGTAAAACTTTTACCACCATTTCCCTTTTGAAATGATTAAAAAAGCATTAAAATGGGAATGAAGACTATATAAACTTGGAGGTACACAAATGATTACAGTAGCATTCGTATGTTTAGGTAATATTTGTCGTTCACCAATGGCAGAAGCTATTATGCGACAAAAATTACTAGATAGAAATATAGAAGATATTAAGGTGACCTCTAGAGGTACTGGTCAATGGAACTTAGGCGAACCACCTCATGAGGGTACTCAAGCGATTCTAACAGAACATGATATACCTTTTGATGGCATGATTAGTGAATTATTTGAGTCAGATGATGACTTTGACTATATCATCGCGATGGATCAAAGTAATGTTGATAACATTAAACAAATTAATCCAAATCTTAAAGGTCAATTGTACAAACTGTTAGAATTTAGCGATATGAGTGAAACAGATGTACCAGATCCTTATTATACAAATAATTTCGAAGGCGTATATAAAATGGTACAATCATCTTGTGATAATTTAATCAATTTTATAATTAAAGATGCAAATTTAAGAGAGGGGTAACACATCATGCAAAACAAATTAATTCCAGGAATTTTATTAGGTGCAGTAATCGGAGGCGCAGCAACACTTGCTGACAAATCAACGCGTCAATCATTAAAACAATCAATCAAAGATAGAAAAGAAGGTACACGCTCACAAAAACCTTCAGCAATTAATAACATTAAAGATGAAGTATTTTATTGGAAAGATGTTGTTGAAGAAATCAGACGCAATAATCCAGAATTAGAGCGTTCTTTAAAAGATGCTAAAAATACGTTTGTTGAACGTAAAAATAATCGTTTAAATGGTTAATACTGAACTTAAGGGTTTGAATTAGATACCTTATACTGTTTCATATTAGATTTATAGGTATCTAGCTTACATGTGGGGGCAGGAAATCGAAATCAAAGTAATCAAGTTGATTTCAGTCCTGTCCCCTTTTATGTACTACTATTTTTCATTTTCAAAAAAATAATCATGCAACACATATTTACCTTACCTACAATTTAAAGTATATTTATATTTAAAGGTATATTAAAAAATTTAATACATAAGGAGATTTGATATGTCTAAAAAAGATAAAACAACTTCTAACTTTCTCAATGAAGCAAAAAATGACGAAGTAGAAGATAAGCAATCAAATGAACAAAACGGTTCGCAAATCGAGCGTGACCGTACATACATTACGCCTGATGAGTTTAAATCAAAAACACCAAAGAAAGACAATCAAGCGTTCTTTGTATCACGAATTAACAAACCAGCAAAATACACGAAAGATTCGAATTTCTTTTCTTATCTTGTGTACAGAATCGGTAAAGATGACGCATCTGGCCTATCTGCACAGTTATCATATTATTTCATGTTATCTTTATTCCCGATGTTACTATTCCTATTATCAATCGTACCAGTTGTTGGAGTCAAACAGTCGACAATTAGAGACTTAATAAAAGAGCATGTTCCACATGACTATGCTCCTCAAGTTTCTAACATTATTGGTGACATTATGGACAATGCAAGTGGCGGTTTACTATCTGTCGGTTTAATTATGGCACTTTGGTCAGCATCAAACGGAATGACTGCGTTAATGAATGCCTTTAACGTTGCTTATGATGTCGAAGATAGCCGCAACTTTGTCGTAGCTAAGTTATACAGTGTGTTATTTACTTTAGCTATGATCGTAGTTATGCCAGTTGCACTTGTCTTACCAACATTTGGACAACAAATTGGTGATTTATTATTTGGTCCAATTGGATTAGGTGATCAAGTAAAATGGGTCTTTGATATAATACGTTTCGTATTACCAGTTATCGTCGTTTTAATCGCTTTCATCGTATTATATACCTTGGCGCCAAACGTTAAGATTAAACTTATGTCTGTTATACCTGGTGCCATTTTCGCGACAATCGTATTCTTAGGTGGTTCATTCTTATTTTCTATTTATATTTCAAATTTTGCCAACTACTCTAAAACTTACGGTAGTATCGCAGGTATCATCATCTTGATGTTATGGTTGTACATTACTGGTTTTATCATTATTATTGGTGCTGAAATCAATGCAATCTTCCATCAACGTAAAGTTGTAACTGGTAAAACGCCAGAAGAACAAACTTTAGATGATATTGAACATAACCGCAATACATCAATCGCTAACAATGAAACTGAAAGCGACAATGATGATAAACAGGATAACGATACATCTATCAATAAGGGTTAAGCCTTAGATTTATAATTACAAAAACCCACGGAACATTTTAGTGTTCTGTGGGCATTTTTTTGCTTATAAAGTTTTACTGGATTAAATTATGCTGAAATGCATAAATAACAGCTTGTGTTCTATCTTGAACTTCCAATTTACTTAATATGTTACTGACATGCGTTTTTACTGTCTTAATCGTAATGTGAGATGCACTCGCAATTTCTTGGTTAGAATAGCCTTTAGCAATCAATAATAGAATTTCCATTTCACGCTCAGTTAACATTTCATATAACTCCGCACGTTGTTTCATTCTATTTCTCATTTTCACTAATACTTCTGCTTCAAATACAGACTCATTATTATATGTTTTACGGATTGCTTCAGCAATATCACTTGCACTTGTTGTTTTTAAAATATAACTATCTACACCAGAATCTAATGCACGATATACTTCTTGATCTTCAATATAACTTGTCAACATAACTACTTTTATATGTGGTAAATCTTTTTTAACTTGTTCTGTCGCTTCAACACCATCCATATCATCCATAAGTAGGTCCATTAAGATTAAATCCGGATTCAGTTGATGTGCTTTTTCGATTGCATCTTTACCTGACTTACCTTCCCCTACTACATCAATATCTGATTGTGTAGATAAATAACTAGAAATTCCTATTCGAACCATTTCGTGATCATCAACAAATAATACTTTAATCGTCATTTGAATCCTCCTTATTTAATGGTGCTTTAACCTCAATTCTTGTGCCTGCATCTGGTAAAGAAACAATATGGAACGTTGCACCTATTTCTAACGCACGTTCGCGCATATTTTTCAGTCCATAACTTTGTTCTACCTTATCATCAACATTAAACCCTTTACCATTATCTTGTATACGTAACAGTAAGTATTCTTCTCTATTAAACAATTCAATCGTCACTTTTGTACCTTTAGAGTGTCGTAACGTATTAGATATTGCTTCTTGAGTAATACGGAATAAATGATCTTCTATACCTTTAGGCACTTTAAACTCTTCTATATCGTGTACTACTTTCATAGGTACTTTTTTCTGTAAATCTACTACTAAGTCTTTAATACCTTCTCCTAAAGATTTATCTTTTAGTCCAATTGGTCTTAAGTGTAATAGTAATGCACGCATCTCTAATTGCGAATCCTGTATCATTTTTTCTAATACAGGGATTTGCTGATCAAGCGGCGCTTTTAACTCAGTTTCTTTTATAGCTGACAACATCATACTTGCCGCAAATAGTTGTTGGCTCACTGAGTCATGCAATTCACGTGCTAAGCGTTGACGTTCGTCTTCAATGATTTTTTTCACTTTAACATCATTAATATTATAAGATTCATTAGTTAGATTTTGTGTCTTCATACGTAATCTATGTACTTCTTGATTTAAAGGAACCAATGTTTGATATAAATCAATCGTTTCATTATATAATTCAATATTCTGATCATTGATACCTACCGTCTGTCCTTCGATAGAACGTTCGATTTGATCTTTTAGCCAATGATTCTGTTGGTTGATTTTATACGCTAATACAGATCCTACTATAATACAAAGCAGAATTACCATTAAATTTATAAATAGTAATACTGGTATCCCAAAAATTTGGGTATAAAACATGCCCTGAAAATACATGACATTTACAAACACTTTATCTATAAAGAAAATTGCAAAGAATGTACTATACACCAATATGAGCATTGAACCTATAGCTCTGAAGTAGTGATTCATTTATAAATCACCTCAACATCACCTAAAAATGATGAAACGTAAATATTGACTGCATAGTTTTCTGCTTTTGTCTCTTCAACCACTTTAATATTATTATTTTCAACTTTATATGATGTTTCATTTACATATGCATTGCCATATAATGTTGTGAAATGCAAATTAATATTGTAATTTAAAGGAACTATGATTTGAACTTTCCCAATAATATGGCGTATCACTAGGGTATTGTTCTCTTTGATATTCGCTGCTTTAGACATGTCAATGTGAATGTCACCAATACCATGTTGTATTTGTAAATCTTCCCATTTATATACATATACTGGCGTACGTTGTTCACCGAACCATTTTTGTTTGATAAATTCTGGTGATTCTACTTCTTCTTCTGTAGCTGTAACTTTTAATGGTTTAAATCTATAAATAATATATCTAACGATAAGTACAAGTAAAAATACAAATAATATAATAATTGTGTATTTATTAGAAAGTAAGGTAAACGCAATGAGCAATGCACCTATCCAAAATGCAAGTAACCCACGCACCTTATGAAAGTATATATAACCCACATAAACTAAAATACATCCTAATAATAACACAAGTAAAAAGCCAATTTTTTCAAAGAAAATATAGTAAAAATTGGCAATAATCATTAATGCTGTAAACACAATAAGCATTTCTGTGGATATATACTTATGAGTCATGTTTCGCCACCTTTCTTCAAGCGACTAAACTGATCCGTTCAATTAAATCACATTCAGTTTCAACATTGGCACGTTCAACTGCTCTTTGTGATAAATCCGTTTCAATTCGCGCATAATCTGCTTCCATTTCATTTAATTGTTGTTTTATACTTTCAATTTCTGAGTGTTCAATCTTTTGTGCACAATAAATGTATGTTTCATCTATCATGTCAATATATTTATTCTCTAATGATAGTGTTAAGCTGTCAATTAAATTGCCAACATAAACTTTTCTTTCAATTAAATAATTAATATACATTTCTATACTTCTTAATTTTTTATCTAAATATTGTCTATATTCTACTAAACTTGTATATACAGAGTTTTTAGTTACTTTTTCTAAATAAGACGTAATATAATTCATAGAATCACCTCATGCTGGATTAGATTCTATTATAAAAAATATCCGGAACCTTTGGTATAGGCTCCGGAACCATCTTATATTAGGACTTTAGACCGAAACACTATCTAATCTATTTTAGTAGTTAATACTGGTCCATCTTTCGTCACAATGACTGTGTGCTCAATTTGTGCGACAAAGCTTTTATCGCTTGTTTCAAATGCCCATTCATTTTTACCTTCTGTGACGAATGTTGCTTTTGTAGAGATAAATGGTTCTACCGCAATGACAGTACCTTCTTTTAATAATGTCTTGTCTTTAGGTTCATAATAATTCATCACGTGGTTAGGTGCTTCATGTAATGATTGACCTACGCCATGACCAGTCAAATTCTTAATAACTGTCAGGTTATTTTTGCGTGCAGTTGCATGCACTGCTTTACCAATTTGGCTTAATTTCGCACCTGGTTTAACACGAGTCATCGCTGCTTCAAATGCTTCTAGTGCAACGTCACAGACTTTTTGTTTCAAAGGATTATCCGCTTCACCTACGACGAATGAAATACCCGTATCTGCGTAATAGCCATCTTTCAGTGCAGATACATCTATATTTACTAAATCTCCTTCACGAATGATTCGCTTACCTGGGATACCGTGAGCGACTTCTTCATTGACGCTGATACATGTTTGGCCAGGAAAGTTTTCATCATGGATGGGTGCAGAAATTGCACCATGTTTCTCAAACAAATCTTTTGCAATATCATCCAATTCTTTAGTTGTTACACCTGGTTTAGTGGCAGCTTGCATTGTATCTCTGATAAGTGCACATATGTAGCCAATCTCTTTTAATGCTGTTAATTCTGCTTCTGTTTTTACAATCATATTATCCCGTTCCTTTTTGAAATTTATATTCTTCCTTATTATAGCAGACTTTTTTTGATATAATAAATTAGAAAATTTTAACACGTATAGTTTAACATGTTGTTAAATGAATAGCATCACTCTACAGCAATTCGTGTGTTAAGCATGCTGATACGTATAACAGGAGTTTTAATATGAAAGACATATGGTACAAACGAATTATTGGTGCGCGTACGATAAAGACCGGTTTAGCGACATTTTTGACGGCATTATTTTGTTTAGCGCTTGATTTAAATCCGATTTTTGCAATTTTAACTGCCATCGTAACGATTGAACCAACTGCCAAAGCTTCTCTAAAGAAAGGCTATAAACGTTTACCCGCTACGATTATTGGTGCGCTATTTTCAGTCGTTTTCACTTTTATATTTGGAGATCAGTCTCCTTTTGCTTACGCATTTAGTGCAACCTTTACGATTATCTTATGTACGAAATTGAATTTACAAGTCGGTACAACTGTTGCCACTTTAACAGCCATGGCAATGATACCCGGAATTCATGAGGCCTACTTTTTCAATTTCTTCTCAAGACTATTAACTACCATCATCGGTCTCGTCACTGCAGGGTTGGTCAACTTTATTATCTTGCCACCCAAATACTATGACCAAGTAGAATCTACTATTAACTTGACCGAATCAAAAATGTATTCCCTATTCGAACTACGTATGCGCCAATTATTACTAGGTAAGTTCACAAAGGGTGCACCATTTCAGCAACTCAATCAATTAAACGATTTAAATCAAAAAGTTGAAACATTACTTTCCTACCAAAAGGATGAACTTAGCTATCATAAACATCATGATTCTGAATGGTATCGTCTTAAATCGCTGACAACACGTGCACATACCAATCGCTTATTTATCACACATTTATCAAACTTAGTGTATTTGCCAAAAGATACTAATATTACCTTCACAAATGAAGAGAAAATGGCAATATTAAGCATTGCCCAAAGTATCAGTTTGATTTATACGACAGGTCATTTCGAACGCAAACAACAGCATGCTTCTCTGCTTAAAATGTCTGTAAAAGGTCTAGATGAATTTGATGATAATCAACTTAAAAGTCATATAATTTATGAAATTTTATTAATTTATCGTATATTGGATCATCGTTTTGCGTAACAATTTTTCTTAAATATAACAAAACGCGTTCTTGTTAGTTTGTGCTATTATGCACTTTAACAAGAACGCGTTTTTTGTAATTATTTTTGTTTTTTAGCAACGCGATCAACAATTACTTGTTTTGCCGCTTCCTCTTCTGTATTGTCGACTTGTTTAGGTTCAAAAACTAAGCCTTTGCGTTCACATGCTTTTTCTAATAAATAATCTGTAATTTCATGGTTTTTAGGTAAAATAGGACCATGCAAGTATGTACCTAACAGATTTTTGTAATGAATACCTTCTTTAGCATCATCATCATTATTACCAAAGCCATGCGTTACTTGACCTAACGTACCAAATGAATGGTACGTACGACCACCATGATTTTCAAAGCCAACGATTGTACCAAACGTTTCACTTTCGATAACAATGTCACCTGTAAGTCGGTCTTTTTGTGATTCTGTGTAGAAATCTAAGATATTTAAACCAGCCAATTCTGTGCCATCAGGTGTAACATATTTACTGCCTAAGAATTGATAGCCACCACAAATAGTCAAACCAGGCATCCCATCTTCAATTGCATCTTTTAAGATGCCCTTAATCTTACTTAGTTCTTTCGTCGCTAATGTTTGTTCTCTATCGCTACCGCCACCAATAAAGAAGATGTCACAATCATCAAGTGTTACACCCTCTGTTTCATTCACATCAACGACTTTCAATTCAATATTACGTAACTTAGCACGTTGTCTTAAAGCAATAATATTGCCAATATCGCTATACAGATTTAATTTATCGGGCATAAAATGATATACAGTTAGTTCATTCATTTTGATTTGACCTCCTCAAATGAGTGGTTAAGTTGTTCTAGCATAGGTGCCAGTGATGTGTAATTGGGAATTGCTACTGTAAAACTTTGTTTATAATCCATTGTTTTAGCAGTCGCTTTATAAATATCTTTTTCTAAAATAACTGGTACCGTCACACCCGCTAATTTTAAACGCAATTGTAATTCTTCTGCTCTTGTACCCGTTACAATGATTGCTTCAATCGTTTGTCTTGTTAATTTTTCAAAATCTGCATCGTATATCCAAGATGTGTCACGGCCATCTGCAGCATTGTCATTCAGACTCATGACATAGACTTTACTTCCCTCTAATTGCTCCCCAACTGATAAACTTGCATTCATGCCGGCTGGATTCTTAGCAAGGTTAATCATTGCCTCTTTATTGTCTTTTTTAAAATACTGCATACGTCCATTATCAGAAGTATACGTTTCAAAACCATGACGAATTGCTTCATCATTCAGCCCTAGTTCTCTTAAAACAGTATATGCTGCAATCGCATTGTAGGTGTTAAAATCACCTGCGATTTTCATATTAAATATCGTTGAACCAACATTTAAATTAATGAATGGTGTTAAGGTAAAGGACGATACTTCATATTTTGTATCTTCACGTTTAAAACCACACTCACAATGATAATGGCCTATTTGATTATAGTGAATATAGTCATAATGTAATAAACGCCCACAGTTTGGACAATAACGGCTTTCATTCATCGTACTTTGTTCAAATTCATGTGCATGTGCTTTCATTCCATAATATGCAACACTATCGCTGGCAATTTTTAATCGACTAACAAATGGATCATCGGCATTTAATAACAATTTAATCCCTTTATTACTAATAGCATTGGCAATATTATTAACCATAATATCTATCTCCCCAAAGCGATCCATCTGATC
This sequence comes from Staphylococcus caeli, assembly GCF_051413795.1. Taxonomy (GTDB): domain Bacteria; phylum Bacillota; class Bacilli; order Staphylococcales; family Staphylococcaceae; genus Staphylococcus; species Staphylococcus caeli_A. Next base: position 22,878 of record NZ_JBOIRQ010000007.1, read on the forward strand.
ACGGAAGAAGTTTGTAAATACCATCATTGTAGGTGTCACTTCATTAAGCACTCGTGGTATAGAACCCTCATCTATTTCAATGACTGCAATTTTAGTATTTTTCTCATTTTGTAAAATGAATGCAGATGTTATACCTGCAGCCATATTGGCACCTTCATTATTATGTATGATGTTTATATCATTGGCCTTTAATGTATGACCGATTAAATTAGAAGTTGTTGTCTTCCCATTCGTACCACTTATAAATACAATCTCATCTACTTGAGATGCTAATTTTCTTAATATATTTTTATCCACTCTTCTAGCAACTTGACCTGGCAAGTCTGTGCCTTTTTTACCGGCAACTTTACTCGCTTGTCTTGCCAACTTTGCTAAGCGTGTCGCAGTCCAATGTCTCATTTAGTTCCTCCTCTACTGTATCACTCAAATATTATAACATGATTGTGTTGTATTCCAAACAATTCTCAATTCAAATTATGACTGCCATTTTCAATGAAAAGCCCACATGATTTACTACTGCATATCGTTTTGCTATACTATAAAAAAAATATAGGAGGCTCATTACTTATGTTAAATGAAGAATTATTAAATGCTTTAAATGAACAAATGAATCATGAATTTTTTGCTGCACATGCATATATGGCAATGGCTGCATATTGCGATGACAATTCATACGAAGGCTTTGCGAATTTTTATATCCAACAAGCAAAAGAAGAAAGATTTCACGGTAAAAAAATCTACGATTACATCAATGATCGTGGTGGACATGCATTATTTGCATCAATCCCAGCACCTAAAACAGAATTCAATAGCATTTTAGAAACATTTGAAGATGGTTTAGCACAAGAACAAGACGTAACACGTAGATTCTATAACCTTTCTGATTTAGCAAATCAAGCAAAAGATTACGCAACAATTTCATTTTTAAACTGGTTCTTAGATGAACAAGTTGAAGAAGAAGCAATGTTCGAAACGCACATTGATTATTTAAATCGCATTGGTGATGACAGCAATACACTTTATCTTTATGAAAAAGAATTAGCTGCCCGCTCATTTGACGAAGAAGCATAATTTTCATTTAAATGAATTTATAACTTAAGTTTTGTCTCAAAAAGACGCATACCTAATAATAGATATGCGTCTTATTTTTATACTATTTTATTATATTTGTGCATCGATGTTTTTATTTATTGCATTCAGTTCACGTACTTGACGGGTAGAAATTATTTCTATAAAGTCATAACATATTCATTTTTAGAAAGGACAAAACCCTCATGCACTCAGATACATTTATTGCTTTAGATTTTGAAACTGCAAATGGCCAACGTACAAGTATTTGTTCTGTCGGAATGGTCAAGGTAGTCAACCATCAAATTACAGAATCTTTTTACACATTGGTAAACCCTAAAGACTACTTTTCACAACAAAATATCGCGGTGCATGGTATTCAACCAGAAGATGTAACGGATGCCCCCACTTTCGACAAAGTCTTTCCTTATATGATGCAATTTATAGATGATTTGCCCGTAGTAGCACATAATGCTGCATTTGATATGAATGTGCTTCATGCAAGTATTCAAGCGTCTGGTTTTAATACACCTGATATGACTTATTTTTGTTCACTTCAACTTGCGAGAAGAACTATAAATCATCATCGTTATGGATTGAATTATATGATGCAATATTATAATTTAGATTTTCACGGACATCACGATGCGCTCAATGATGCTAAAGCTTGTGCTATGATTACATATCGCTTACTAAAACACTATGACGACCTAGAAAGTATGCTTCGTGTATATGGTAAGACATTGAAAGATAAAGATTAAAACATTTTATAATCTTATTAATCAGTGTCAACTATCTAGATATAATCGTAAATCGTCATATTTTCATATTTTGCTTTTTCAAGATTACCGACTGTAACACCAACTAGTCGAATTGGTATTTCTGGATCTTTTAATTCTGTATACAAATCATAGGCAATATTATATATATCTGTTTCAGACCTCACAGGATCACGTAAACTCCGCTGCTTCGACAAAGATTCGAATTTAAAGGTCTTAATTTTAACAGTTACTGTTTTTCCAGACTTTTGTATTTTTGCGAGTCTCTCTGCCGTTTTATGGCTCAACTCCCACACCTTTTGTAAAATCGCCTCATCATCATTCATATCCGTCGCAAAAGTACGCTCTGTACCAACTGATTTCCTAATTCTCGTTGATTTAACTGGATTATGATCAATGCCTCTTGCTTTATTATAGAGTCCATGTCCTCTTTTACCAAATAGCCTTATTAAATCTCGTTCGCTTTGATTATATAAGTCTTGTCCTGTATAAATGTCCTGTTCATGCATTTTTTGTTTAGATGCTTTACCTACTCCCGGAAAATCTCCAATATCTAACCCCATTAATATTTCATGAACATTATGATAATCAATAACGGTTATACCATTAGGTTTATTCATACCACTCGCCAACTTAGCTAGAAATTTATTATAAGAAACACCGGCAGATGAAGTAAGCTGCGTCGCTTCATAGATATCTCTGCGTATATATTGTGCAATGCTTGATGCTGATAAGTCCGATCTCACAAGGTGCGTAATGTCTAAATATGCTTCATCGAAAGACAATGGTTCTACAATTTCCGTATAGCTCTTAAATATTTTCATTATTTTATCAGAGGCTGTTCTATATGCTTCAAATCTTGGCGTTACATAATAACCATTAGGACAAAGTTTATGTGCTTGTGCAGTCGGCATGGCAGAGTGTACACCATATTTTCTTGCTTCGTATGATGCTGTAGATACAACCCCTCTACCACTTGCCTTACCACCTACAATGACCGGTTTCCCTTTCAACTTTGGATTATCACGCATTTCTACCTGTGCGAAAAAGTAGTCCATATCAATGTGAATAATTCTTCTTTCTGACATTACGTTCACCTCCTTACAACTTTATTGAATCACTTAATCTTCTATTCTTTAATATCTTACATGGTACTCATTACAATATCTTAAATTTTGCTCAAAAAAAGAGCTAGCACTTAACATGCTTAAAATATTGTTTGAAACGCGCAATCAATCAATATTTTAACATTAAGCAACTAACTCTGATGATGATGTGTCATTTAATTAATCTTATTCTATTTCCGTTCGAAAACCAGGGACAGGCGCTTGAGTATAGTACACAATACCTTCATCCGTATCTTCTATTAACTGTACTTTTTTATTTAATACGCCTGTAAGGAAATACATATCCATCACACAATAGCCAATGTGGAAGCATGCGATAAAGATGATAGATGAATATGCATGATATGAAAATAGTAATAACAAAGCACTTGTAATAATGACTAACGGAGCTAACATAATCGTAATATATTGCCATTTTTTAAAATACACATTGGGCATATGTGTCGTAATCATACCTAGTCTAAATCTATAGATAGGTTTATTACCTTTAGAAAATAATCTAAACATTACGTTATGAATAAATTCATGCAAGAAATATACAAGTGTAAATCCAATAACACCGTAAACAATATTTAATACGATATTTTGCTCGATAACATGCGTCATCGTATACGCCATTTTATAAAATAATAATATACTAATCATCACAACTGCAAATTGAAATAAAATAAATCCCTCAAGTGCTTTCTTACTTGAAAACAAATCAATTTTAAACATTAATCAGCCCTCCACATCATTCAATTCTTACCTAGAGTATACAACGATTTCCACCGCTGTGAAAGAGCTTTTCTGGAAAGTATGTCGCTTGTAATCGAACTTTAACAAACTTTCTCGATTTGCAATATATTGAAATAATTACCCAACAAATTATTAATTAATTTTACAAAAACTATATATTTAACATTTGTTTATCACAACTAAATTATTCTCAATTCATCAACTATAGTCGTTCAAATTGAGCTACTGTTTCTACATGCGTTGTATGCGGAAACATATCTACAGGTGTAATTTGTGTAAGTTTGTATTGTTGAGCTAATATTTGTGCATCACGCTGCTGCGTAGATGGATTGCAAGAGATATAGACGATCTTTTTAGGGTTTAAAGTTAATAGTGTTTCTAAAAATGTTTCGTCACAGCCTTTTCTAGGTGGATCAACCATTACAACATCCGGTTTGATTCCTTCTGCTTTCCATTTTAAGATAACTTCTTCTGCCTTACCACAGACAAAAGTAGTATTTTCAAATTGGTTTATGGTCGCATTTTGTTGTGCATCTGCAATCGCCTCTGGAACTACTTCCACTCCATATACATGTTTCGCTTGAGGTGCCATATATAACCCAATTGTACCAATGCCACAATACGTATCTAGTACTGTTTCTTCGCCCTGTAACTCTGCATAGTCTATCGCACGTTGATATAATTTTTCCGTTTGCACGGAATTAATTTGATAAAATGATTGGTCATTTATTTTAAATGTAACGTCTGATAAAGTATCAATAATTTCATCTTTACCATATAGTGTATATGAATGTTGACCCATAATGACATTGGAATGCGTATCATTCACATTATGTTTAATACTTACAATATCTGGAAAATGTTGTTTCAAACGTTCTGTTAAGATATCACTTTGCTTGAATTTTTTGCCATTAGTTACAAAGATAACCATAAGTTCTCTGGAATGATGACCCGTTCTAATCACAACATGACGCATTAATCCCTGTTTCTTATATTCATTATATACGCTCACATTTAATTCATTAAACCATGCTTTCAAGTTATTAATCACTTCTTGATGCATTTGATCCTGAATCAAACATTCGTCCATATCAATAATATCGTGACTACGTTGACGATAAAATCCTGTAATAACTTTATTTTCACTATTTTTCCCAACTGGAATTTGAGATTTATTTCTATAGTACCAAGGATTATCCATTCCTATCGTGTCATGAATAATCGTATCTTTAAATCCTGCCTTACGTTGAAATAAATTAACTACTTGTGCTTTTTTCATCTCTAGTTGTGCTTGGTAAGTCATGTGTTGTAACTGACAGCCACCACATTTGTCATAATAGACGCATGGCGGTTCAATTCGGTCTTCACTTTTTTCTTTTATATCTATAAGTTTGCCAATTGCAAAGTTCTTCTTTACTTTAATTACTTTAAAATCAATCTTCTCATTAATTAAGGCATTTGGTACAAAAATCGGATAACGATCAAATTTAACTACACCATGACCTTCATGCGTTAAATCTATAACTTTTCCTTCAAGGATTTCATTTTTTTGAATTGCATGCATACTTTCACCCCACATTAAAAGAGGTTAGGATGTTGATGGCTGCCTAACCTCGTCGTTTAATCTATATTTTATTGTTCTACTATTTCGTCATTTTTAACATCGTTCGGTGTGAATACTTCAATGTGCTGTTTTAAATTCAAGAAGTTTCCTGGTAATTTACCACCATACTCACCATCAACATTCAACTGCATATCAGTAAATGATGAAATGCTAATTGCCTTAGCTTTTTTATAATGTACTTTAGGATGTTTCGTATGTTCACCTCTTGATGCCAATGTCATGATATGACCTAATTCTGCAAGATTAGCTTTTTCTACGATAATCAATGTAAAGTAACCATCATCTAATTTCGCGTCAGGAACTAATTTTTCAAATCCTGCCATAGAATTCGTCAATCCTAATAAAAAGAGCATCGCTTCACCTTGAAAGACATTATCATCATATTCAATTCGAATATCGACAGCTTTCATTTGGGGTAACATTTCAAACCCTTTAATGTAATACGCGAATGGCCCAACGATTGACTTTAATTTACTTGGTGTTTCGTAAGAGACCTGTGTTAATTGACCCCCTGCTGCTAAATTTATGAAATAGCGGCTATTCATCTTGCCAATATCTACACGTGTAATATGCCCTTCTATAATCACGTCTATTGCGCTCATAATGTCACTCGGCAAATGTAATGCACGGCCAAAATCATTCACTGTTCCCATAGGAATGATACCTATGCTAGGTCTGTTTGGTTTCTCGGCAATACCATTGATAACTTCGTTTAATGTACCGTCACCACCTGCTGCAATCAATACATCATAATTTTGGTCTAAGCTTCTCACTGCTTCTGTTGTCGCATCGCCAACTTTTTCTGTTGCATATGCACTTGTCTCAAAACCTGCTTTTTCTAATTTTATTAAAACATCTGGTAATGTACGTTTGAATAGTTCTTTTCCTGATGTTGGATTATAAATGATTCTAGCTCTTTTTCTCATAATTTATCCCTCGACTTCATATACTCAATATCTATCTTATATGATTTACAAGGAGGATAAAAGTATTTTAGGCTAGATTCCAAAGAAAATATTAAACAGATATGCAATTAAAAGGTAGCGGAACAGAAATCAAATTTTCTAATAAAGATTTCGTAGTGCCACCCTGGCAAGGGTGACTAATTAGAAAAGAACCTGAGACATCTCTATATGTCCCAAGCTCTACATGGCTTTCTAATTATCTTTTATCTAATTCTTGTTTCAATAATTTGTTAACGAGTTGTGGGTTAGCTTGACCTTTAGATGCTTTCATAATTTGTCCAACTAAGAAGCCCATTGCTTTACCTTTACCGTTTTTATAGTCTTCAATAGATTGTTCATTATTGTCTAAAGCTTCATTCACAAATTTAAGAAGTGTAGCTTCATCAGAAATCTGAACTAAACCTTTTTCTTCCATGATTTGTTTCGCATCCCCACCATTTTCAGCTAATTCTGGGAATACTTTCTTAGCAATTTTACTGCTCATCGTACCGTCTTCAATTAATTTAATCATGCCAGCTAAGTTCTCTGGCGTTAATTTAGTATCTAAAAGTTCAACTTGATTCTTGTTTAGATATTCATTTACGCCACCCATCAACCAGTTAGATGTTAATTTAACATCTGCACCTTCAGCGATGGCACCTTCGAAGAAATCTGACATTTCTTTTGTAAGTGTTAGTACATGCGCATCGTATGCTGGTAGTCCAAATTGATTAACATATTTTTCTTTTCTTTCATCAGGTAATTCTGGAATAGTTTGACGCACACGTTCTTTCCAAGCTTCATCGACATAAAGTGGTACGATATCTGGCTCTGGGAAGTAACGATAATCATCAGATCCTTCTTTAACACGCATAAGCAATGTTTTACCTGTTGATTCGTCAAAGCGACGTGTTTCTTGTAAGATTTCTCCGCCATTTAATAGTTCTTCTTCTTGACGTTTTTCTTCATATTCAAGACCTTTACGTACGAAGCTAAATGAGTTTAAGTTCTTAAGCTCTGCTTTTGTACCAAATTCTTCTTGACCGTATGGACGTAATGAAATATTGGCGTCACAACGTAGTGAACCTTCTTCCATCTTACAATCAGATACACCCGTATATTGGATGATTGAACGTAATTTTTCTAAATAAGCATACGCTTCTTGTGGTGAACGAATATCTGGTTCAGATACAATTTCAATCAAAGGTGTACCTTGTCTGTTTAAATCTACTAAAGAATATCCATCTTTATGTGTAGATTTCCCAGCATCTTCTTCCATGTGTAAACGTGTAATACCAATACGTTTTGTTTCTCCATCAACTTCAATATCAATATAACCATTTTCACCAATAGGTTGATCGAATTGTGAAATTTGATACGCTTTTGGATTATCTGGGTAGAAATAGTTTTTACGGTCAAATTTTGATTCTGTAGCGATATCCATATTCAATGCCATTGAAGCTCTCATTGCCCAATCAACTGCACGTCTATTAACAACTGGTAATACACCAGGATATGCAAGGTCAATTACGTTTGTATTTGAGTTTGCTTTTGCCCCAAAATGCGCTGGCGCTGGAGAGAACATTTTAGAGTCTGTTTTTAGCTCAACATGGACCTCTAGTCCAATAACTGTTTCAAAATGCATGATTTCCACTCCTTATAAGTTTTTATATTCATTATGAAAATTAAATTTTGTTTCATATTGGTATGCGACACGATATAACATTTTTTCATCAAATGGTTTTCCGATAAATTGTAGACCAATTGGACGGCCATTAGCTAGACCACATGGTACTGAAATACCTGGTAATCCTGCTAAGTTAACTGGCGTTGTTAATAAGTCATTCGCATACATAGTAAGTGGATCATCAATTTCTTCACCTATGTTAAATGCAGTTGTAGGTGTAGTTGGACCAACGACAACATCGTAGTTTTCAAAAATACGATCAAAGTCATTTTTAATTAATGTTTTAACTTTTTGAGATTTTTTATAAAATGCGTCATAATAACCTGAACTTAATGCAAATGTACCTAAGAAAATACGACGTTTTACTTCTTCGCCAAAACCTTCACTTCTAGACATTTTGTATAATTCTTCCAATGAATTCGCTTCTGGAGAATGATAACCATATCTAATGCCGTCGAAACGAGATAAGTTTGATGAAGCCTCTGAAGATGCAATAACATAATAAGAAGGAATACCATATTTCGTATTTGGTAATGATACTTCTTCTACAGTTGCACCTAAGCCTCTAAGTGTTTCTACTGCTTCTTTTACAGATGCTTTCACTTCGTCAGATACACCTTCGCCTAAGTATTCAGAAGGCAACGCAATTTTCAATCCTTTGATATCTTTTCCAATATCTGAAGTGTAATCCGCATCTTCAACAGGTGCACTTGTTGAATCATTTTCATCAAGACCTGTAATTGCTTCTAATACTAAAGCATTATCTTTAACGCTACGTGTCATTGGACCGATTTGATCTAATGAAGATGCAAAGGCAACTAAACCAAAACGTGATACACGACCATATGTTGGTTTCATACCTACAATACCGCAATATGCTGCTGGCTGACGAATTGAGCCACCTGTATCTGAACCTAAACTAAATGGCACTAAACCAGCCGCAACTGCAGCTGCTGAACCACCTGATGAGCCACCAGGAACAGCTTTATGGTCAAATGGGTTAACTGTTTTTTTGAAATAAGATGTTTCCGTAGAACCACCCATTGCAAATTCATCCATGTTTAATTTACCAATGAGTACCGCTTGTTCATTATGTAATTTATTCATTACAGTTGATTCATAAATTGGTACAAAACCTTCTAACATCTTACTTGCACACGTTGTTTCAACGCCTTCTGTAATAATGTTATCTTTGATTCCCATTGGAATACCAAATAATTTTCCATCCATTTGGTCTTTCTCTTGTAATGCATCTAATTCTTGTGCTTTTTTAAGCGCATTGTCTTTATCTAATGCAAGAAACGATTTGATTGTTGGATCCGTTTCTTCAATTGCATCATATATATCACTAACTACTTGTGATGGCTTAATTTCTTTTTGTTTGATTAAATTAATCAAGTTTTCTACAGACTCATAACGGATCGTCATCTTAAGCGTCCTCCTCATTCATGATAGCTGGTACTTTAAACTGTCCATCTTCAGTTTCTTTAGCATTTTTTAATGCAAGTTCTTGAGGAATACCCTCGATTGCTTTATCTTCGCGTAATACATTTTGTAAATCTAAAACATGATAAGTTGGTTCAATTTCACTTGTTTCTGCTGTATCTATTTGATTGGCAAAATTTAAAATACTTTCCAATGTATTTTGCATTTCAGTCGTTTCATCTTCAGTAATTTGAAGTCTAGCTAAATTTGCTATATGTTCAACTTCTTCTCGTGTAACTTTAGCCATTAAATAAAAGCCTCCTTTTTACTCATTCATTACAAAATTGTACCAAAATTCTACCGAAAAATCTAAGTTTTTCAATAATATCAACAAATTAGACTGATATTTTAGATGAAAATACTTATTAAATCGATTGTTGTAAATATATCGCTAGCAATTAACCTCTTTGACAAATCACTTTTACTGCATAATAAATCATTTATTTTTATATTTTGTGTAACAATTCACTTAATCATTGTAAGCGCTTAACAATCTGTTGTTAAAAACATTTTAGTTAGTTTTTTAAAAATAATGCTATTCTATTTATAAATTACATTGTATAATCATTCATGTAGTATCTTTTAATTTTTCAAAACAAAGGGAGATGATGAACATGCTGACTTTAGGCACGTCATTAGCCAATCAGGTTCAAGCAAGTTGGCAAACTTATATTATGATTGTTGTGTATTTCATAATTTTACTGATTATCGGTTATTATGGTTACAAACAATCTACAGGTAATTTAAGTGAATTTATGCTTGGTGGTAGAAGCATTGGACCATATGTTACGGCACTTTCAGCAGGTGCATCCGACATGAGTGGTTGGATGATTATGGGGTTACCAGGTTCGGTATATAGTACTGGTTTATCTGCGATGTGGATTACGATAGGTCTATCACTTGGTGCATATGTAAACTATTTCGTTGTAGCACCACGACTTCGTGTGTATACAGAAATTGCTGGTGATGCAATAACGTTACCTGACTTTTTCAAGAATCGTTTAGACGATCGCAATAATTACATAAAAATTATTTCTGGATTAATTATTGTAGTCTTTTTTACACTTTATACGCATTCAGGATTTGTTTCAGGTGGTAAATTATTCGAAAGTGCATTTGGGCTAAATTACCATTGGGGACTTATCATTGTTGCAGCTATTGTTATATTCTATACATTCTTCGGAGGATATTTAGCTGTTTCTATTACCGATTTCTTCCAAGGGGTCATCATGCTTATCGCAATGGTTATGGTACCTATCGTGGCTCTTATTGAGCTAAGTGGCCTAGATACGTTTAGACAAGTCGCTGAGATGAAACCTACAAACATGAATTTATTTAAGGGGACAACTGTTTTAGGTATTATTTCATTATTTGCATGGGGACTTGGTTATTTTGGACAACCTCACATTATTGTAAGATTTATGTCGATAAAAACACACAAGCTATTACCTAAAGCAAGAAGATTAGGAATCAGTTGGATGGTTATTGGTTTACTCGGAGCTGTAGCTGTCGGTCTCACAGGTATTGCATTCGTTTCTGAACGTCAAATCAAGTTAGAAGACCCTGAAACACTGTTTATCGTTATGAGTCAAATTTTATTCCATCCACTAGTTGGCGGATTCTTATTAGCAGCAATTTTGGCAGCAATTATGAGCACCATTTCTTCGCAATTACTTGTAACTTCAAGTTCTTTAACGGAAGATTTTTATAAATTGATTCGTGGCGAAGACAAAGCACGCGAACACGAAAAAGAATTTGTAATGGTTGGACGCTTATCTGTATTATTAGTTGCAATTGTGGCTATATGGATTGCTTGGTCACCTAATGATACAATATTAAATCTTGTAGGTAATGCTTGGGCAGGATTCGGTGCAGCATTCAGTCCATTAGTGATATTCTCGCTTTATTGGAAAGGACTGTCTCGTGCAGGTGCCTTATCTGGTATGATTACCGGGGCTTTTGTCGTGATTATTTGGATTGCTTGGATTAAACCACTTGCATCAATAAATGAAATATTTGGCATGTATGAAATCATTCCTGGCTTTATTGCAAGTGTAATTGTCACGTATGTCGTTAGTAAATTAACGAAAAAACCTGGTGATTTTGTCGAACATGATTTAGAAAAAGTGAAACAAATTATCAAAGAATAATTAGTAAATATACGCTAAAAAACGCTGTATAGCCTGTCCACAAACTTGTGAACACTATACAGCGTTATTTATTTTGATGATTGCTTTGAATTTATAATGCTTACACCTATTATAATAAGTTATACATATTTTTAATTATTGTTTTTATAAATATGAACTTTCGGCTCTTTATCATCTTTGGTCTTACTTATTAATGCTTTCGGATTATTGCCATCTTTAATATGAATTTCATAGGCATCAATACCATCGAAATATTTCTCGGCTTGTTCCGTAACATATTGAGTGATTCCAATTGTTTCTGCCTTACCATAATAATCTATTGGTACATCTACGGATAATTGTTTCGCTTTTTTATTATCGAATTTGACTGTACCTACTGCTTGTGTGAAATTATTGAAGTATGACTGTAAATTATCATTGAATTGTTTGAAATCTGAATTTAGATTTTCATCTAAGTCTCCCGCTTCTTCAGACGGTAACAAGGCTGTTTTTTGCTTAATGTCTTTCCAATCATTTATACGCGTTTTACCATCTTCAACTGTTGTACCGGCTATAAACTCTCCCGGTATGATGGAATTTTCTCCAGATTGTTTATAAATAGCAAAGTGGATTGGTATATCCTTTAAGCCTTTATTCTCACGAAATCTAGATAATAATTCGCTCGCCATTTGTTTACCTTGTTTTTTTATTTCTTTATCATCTAAATCTTTACTATAAGTTTCACCGTTTTTCTCTTTTTGATAATAATACGTACTATTCATCGCCAAACCAATTGTCATACCTTTGATTTTTTTACCTTTGGTATCACCGCTACCATAGAAATCTTGTTCTAAAATATTCGACAAATATGCAGGTGAATTTTCAGCAATTTTTTCTGGATCTGTCTCACCTTTGTGTGACGGGTTCAATCCTAAATTTTCATTAGCTTTTTTCTCTTTGCGTTCACTTTCATCCATATCGTCAATTTCAGATTTAGTATATTTCGGACTTAAAAATGCATTAATCATATCTTTATCTAAATATTGTCCATCCTGATATAGATATTCGTCTGTTGGAAATACATTTTTACTTAAGTCTAAAAGATCATTTTCAAAATCCTCTCCATTATAACTATTTGCCATGTTATCTTGTAGCAAACCACGAGCTTGACTTTCTTTAAATGGTAAAATCGTTCTATAATTATCACCTTGAACATTTTTGTCAGTAGCAATTTCTTTTACAGAACCAGATTCATTTTGTTGTGCCTTGTCGTTTGATGTTGATTTAGATTTTTCATCATTATGACCACATGCCGATAACACAAAAATTGCTGAAATGAAAAGTATAATCGTTCGTTTCATGTATTATCTCCTTTACCCTTCTATTTCTTTTTGTTTTTGCACAAAATCTTCTTCAGTCCAAACCTCCGTACCAAACGTCTCTGCTTTCGCTAACTTAGAACCCGCATCTTCACCTGCGATCACTAAGTCTGTACGTTTAGTAACACTACTTGTAACCTTAGCCCCTTGTAGTGTTAACCAATCCGATGCTTCATTTCGAGTCATTTGATATAACTTACCAGTAAGTACAATCGTCTTATCTTTAAAATCAGGGTGACCTTCTAAGTTACTTGTCTTAACCCCTTTATAAGTCATATTAACATGTTTCGCTTGTAATTTTTCAATCAGTGCGCGGATGTCCTGATTTTCTAAGTAAGTGACTACAGATTGTGCCAATTTATGACCAATATCATGTATTGCAATCAGTTCATCTTCAGTTACTGCAAATAAAGCTTCCATTGTTTCGTATTTTTCAGCAAGAACTCTACTAGCTTTAACGCCTAAATGTCTAATGCCTAATCCAAATAGCAACTGCTCAAGTGAATTTGACTTTGCTTTATCTATAGCATTTAATAAATTATCAACTTTCTTCTCGCCCATGCGTTCTAATGGAAGTAAATCTTCTTTCGTTAAATAGAATATATCCGCAACATCTTTTATTTTTTCATATTCATAAAGTTGTTGAATGATCTTAGTTCCTAATCCGTCTATATTCATTGCCTCTCTAGATACAAAATGAATGAGACCTTCGACTAACTGTGCCTGACATTTTGGATTTATACAACGTAACGCAACTTCGCCTTCTATCCTAACAAGTTCATGTTCACAACTTGGACAATGCGTTGGCATATGGTACACAATCGCATCCTCTGGACGTCTATCTACGATACTTTTTATGACTTCAGGAATAATATCGCCTGCTTTTTTAATCACGACGCTATCACCAATTCGAATGTCTTTGTCATGTATTAAATCTTCATTATGTAATGACGCTCTTGAGACTGTTGTACCTGCTACTTTAACTGGTTCCAAAATTGCAGTCGGTGTTACAACTCCGGTTCTGCCAATGCTAAGTTCAATATCTAATAATTCTGTAATAACCTCTTCAGCTGGAAATTTGTATGCAATTGCCCAACGTGGCGATTTCTGCGTGAATCCTAGCGCTTCTTGTTGTTCTAAAGCATTCACTTTTATAACAATACCATCTATATCATACGGTAAGTCTTCACGCTTTTCAGTCCACTTATCTATATATGCCAACACTTCATCTATCGTCGCCACTCTTTGTCGCTCTTGGTTAGTTTTAAAACCTAATTCATCTAATTCGTCTAATGCTTCACTTTGCGTATCTGCATTAAACTGAGTAAAATCATTCACGCTATATAGAAATACACTTAACTTTCGCTTAGCAGCAAGTTTCGAGTCAAGTTGACGTAGTGAACCAGCTGCTGCATTCCTCGGATTTGCAAATGGTTGTTCTTCTTTTTCGGCTTTTGCTTTATTTAAATTTAAGAATGATTGCCTTGGCATATAAGCTTCACCGCGAACTTCAAACGTTCTTGACTCATTAATTTTCAATGGAATGGCATGTATCGTTTTAAGATTTTCAGTAATATCTTCTCCCGTCGTTCCATCTCCACGAGTTAGCCCTTGAACAAAACGCCCATTTTCATACTTCAATGATACAGCTAAGCCATCAATTTTTAATTCACACATATACTCAACATCACCGATATTATCACGTATACGTTGATCAAACTTCCGCAAGTCTTCTTCATTAAATGCATTCCCTAAACTAAGCATCGGTGTATCATGATTAATTTTTTCAAATGTAGATTGTGCAGTCCCACCTACTCTAACTGTGGGAGAATCTGCAGTTCGATATTCTGGATGTTTTGCTTCAATTTCGATGAGCTCATTAAGCAATTTATCATATTCACTATCCGGAACCGATGGATTATCTAGTACATAGTATTCATATCCATAACGATTCAACAATTCATGTAATTCATTTACACGTACTTGTAAATCTGCCACAAACTATTCCCCCTTTTTCTTAATTGGTGCAAATTGTGCGAGTAAACGTTTTGGCCCTTCTGATTTGAAAATAATATCTAGTTCCACAGAGCCATTTTTTTCTTTCACATTACTCACCATACCTTCCCCCCAAGATTTATGGATTACTTTATCCCCAATATTCCAATCCGTTGCCACTTGTTGTTTAGACGACGTTGCACGTTGACTATGTGGGCGTTTCGTTGGTTGTTTCGTAGCAGATTGGAAACGTTGACCTTGTGTTTGAGATTTCGCTTTACTTTTAGATTCATTTTCTAATAAATCTTCAGGAATTTCTCTTAAAAATCTTGAAGGCATATTGGATTGTGGACGACCAAATAACATTCTAGATGTTGCATGTGTCAGATAAAGTATTTCTTCTGCACGTGTAATCGCTACGTAGCAAATACGTCTCTCTTCCTGCATTTCATGTTCTTCATCGCTCTTAATGGCTCTAATATGTGGGAATAACGATTCTTCCATACCCATTATAAATACGATTGGAAACTCTAAACCTTTTGCCGAGTGCATAGTCATCAGCGTGATACCATCTTCTATTTGCGCTTCATCTATATCTGCAACCAAAGATAAATCTGTTAGGAAATTAATAAGTGATTGTTCTTCCAATGGTGTGTTCTCTTCATAATCTTTAGGTACTGACATAAACTCATCAATATTTTCTAAGCGACTTCTGGATTCAAGCGTTTGTTCACGATCCAACATTTCACGATATCCTGTTTGTTTTAACACTTCTTCAACTATTTCAGTAACTTCTAAAAATTCTTGTTGTTTAATTAAATTTTGCATTACATCATAAAAAGTGATGCATTCTTGTGTGACTTTCTTAGATAAACCTATGAAATCTACTTCCGCCAAGGCATCAAACATGCTTAAGTCATTTTGAGCAGCATATGCTTGTATTTTATCCACTGATGATGGCCCAATACCTCGTTTTGGAATATTGATAACACGTCTTAAACTGATATCATCATTACTATTGGCAATGATTCGTAAATAACTTAGTAAATCTTTAATTTCTTTTCTGTCATAGAATTTTTGTCCACCAACCATTGTGTATGGCAGGTTAGACTTCATAAATGTTTCTTCAAGTACACGAGATTGTGCGTTTGTACGATATAAAATCGCCATATCTTGATATTTTTTACCATTTCTTTGGTGCTTCATAATTTCACGAACAACATATTCCGCTTCATCTCGTTCAGTCGTTGCTTCATAATAGTGAATTTTATCGCCGCTTGTATTACCAGTCCATAACCCTTTAGGTTTACGTTCAGAATTATTTTTAATAACTTCATTAGCTGCATTTAATATGTTTTTAGTAGAACGATAATTTTGTTCTAGGAAAATTGTTTTTGCTTCTGGATAATCTTCTTCAAATGATAAAATATTTTGAATATCAGCACCACGCCAGCCATATATAGATTGGTCTGAATCACCTACTACACATAAGTTTTTAAATTTAGCAGCAAGTAATTTAACCAATGTATATTGTGCTTTGTTGGTATCTTGATACTCATCAACGTGAATGTATTGGAATTTATTTTGATAATATTCAAGTACGTCTGGCACTCTTTCAAATAAACGAATCGTCACCATGATTAAATCATCAAAATCAAGTGCCTCATTTCTAGATAATTGTCTTTGATATCCTTTATATACCGTTGCAACCATTTGTTCATGATAATCATTTGCTTCTTTTTGTGCATCTTCTGGTGTTTTTAATTCATTTTTCAAAGTACTAATTGCACCAATAAACATTCTAGGTTCAAATTTTTTACTATCTATATTTTCATTTTTCAAAACATCTTTAATTACAGATGTTTGGTCTGTTGGATCAATAATTGTAAAGTTGCGTTCTATACCAATACGATCAGCATCTCTTCTTAGAATACGTACACACATGGAGTGGAATGTAGACATCCATAGTACTTGCGCTTGTTCCCCTACTAACGTTTCTACACGTGCTTTCATTTCTTTGGCTGCTTTATTCGTAAAAGTAATCGCTAACACGTTATAGGGAGACACGTCTTTTTCATCAAGTAAGTATGCAATACGATGTGTTAGTACACGTGTTTTTCCTGAGCCAGCACCCGCCATTATTAGTAATGGACCCTCTGTCGTACGTACTGCTTGGCTCTGTTCATCATTCATTTTATTAACTAATGCATTCATTTGTGTGTCTCCTTTATCTCAACTGTTTTTAAAGCTTTATCAATATCTTCATATATAATATTTCCAACAATTATCGTATCGGCAATAGTCGACATAGCGTGTGCTTCATCATAGGTGCTAATGCCTCCACCATAAAATAATTGTGTTTCTGTTAACATATCTGCTGCTGCTTTAACCATATCTGGTTCACCATACGTGCCACTATACTCGATATACATCACAGGCAATCGATACATATCATTAACCATCTGGGCATACGCTTCAACATCCTCATCAGTTAAATCCGTATTTGCACGCGTTACTTTTGCCACTTTACAATCTGGGTTTAGTACAACGTAACCTTCAAACACAACTTCACTAAAATCAATTAGCTGTCCATACGTTTTTAATGCCTCTAAAAGCATTCCATTATGATATTTTACATCGCTACTATTTAAAACTGTAGGTACAAAATACAAATCGAAACCAGGAACAACACTCTCAGCATTAGAAATTTCTAAAACAAGTGGTAATGAATAGTCATTCACCCTATGCATTAATTGTGAAATATTATTCTCAGTGATATTATCTGTACCACCGATCATAATTGCATCTGTACCAGACATACATGTTTTCTTTAAATCACCGTCATTGATTGATTTAGCAGGATCTAATTTGAAAATATGTTTCCATGTTTTTATATCATGCATGATATGTTTCTCCTTCTTTTAGCATACATTTGATTATATCATTTTTAAGCAATGAGTTCTAAAATCCTGTAGAAAAAAACACCTCGAATTTACGAGATGTTTTTGGTAATGATTACCCTTATTTTATAAGATGGTAATAACGTTCTAAATTTGTATTTTTTCCATCAATTGTTTTGGCTAATTGTGCACCAACATATCTTAAATGCCACGGTTCATAATTATAGCCCGTTTCACTTTCTTGACCTTTAGGATAACGAATAATAAATCCATAATCGGATGCGTGTTTTGCTAACCATTTCGCTTCTTTTGTATGTTCAAAATCCTCATGAAAATCTTCCATAGGTTTTTGAGTTCCAACATCAAATGCAAGACCTGTTTGATGTTCAGAATGCCCAGGCTTAGCAGCAAATTGTTCTGTTTTCTTCTTACCGTCTTTTTTCACAAATGATTTCACAACTTTTTCTTGATCTTGATAACTTCTATACCCACTTGTAATCATCAAATCCAAGTGCTTTTTATGGCTTTGTTTTATTAATTTTTTTAATTGTTTTTTAGCAACTTTATCTTCGCCAGGTTTATAGCTAGGTGGTAACGCAAAGTGTCTATTTACAAAAACATGACCATTCACATATGTGACGCCTTGTGTTTTATTGTGAAAAGGGAGTGCATTCTGCGGTTTAATGATGTCTTTATTTGTCGGCTTATAATCATTATTGAACAATATCAGTGAAACAATAGTAATTATACAAATTATTAAACATGCGCTTATAATAACCATTACTTTTTTGAACACACTTAGCCCCCTTTGAAATAAAAAATACCTTCTTACTTATTCAACCATAATTTTCAATAAGTTACAAAATTATTTAAATTGTACTTAAACTATTTTTGAAAATACAAAATGTGTTTTTGTGTGACCATATGTTTGTAATTCATCAATAAATTGCTCAACAACCTGCATATTTTTAAAATGCGCTTTGAATATAAAGCAACTTTCTCCTGAAATTCTATAACAAAATTCAACATTTTTTTGTTTTTTAATAAATGTTTTAAAATCCGAATAAAGGTTGTTTTTTATAATAATATCTATAACAACATCAATTTCATAACCAAGCGCATAATAATTAATATCGATTGTATAATTTCCTATAATACCTATATCTATCATTTTATTAATTCTATCTCTCACAGAAGGTGTAGATAAATTAACTATATTACTAATGTTATTCAATGACATTTTACTATTTTCATTTAAAAGCTCTAAAATTTTTCCATCTGTAAAGTCCATATTATCAATCTCCTTATATTTAATGGTAAATGTGTAAATTTAACTTAAATATATCATTCATTTCATAAAATGAATAACTTAAACTTAGTATGCAGAAGGGAGGTTTAATATGGCCATCATATCTTTATCACCAAATGGCAATACACCATTTCAACAACTTTTAGGACATAATAACGAAATTATGACTCAATGGGTAAAATTAAGTGAAATCTTAGAAAATGACAATTGTTTATCACAATCACTAAAAGAGGAAATACGAAAGATGTTAGCACAAAAAAGCGGTTGTCAATATTGTAAAACTAAAGGAAAGCCAACTAAAGCAATGTTTAATCAAAAAGACTCAATTTGTATTGGTTTTGTCGAAATATATTTGAAGTTAGGACCACAAGTACCTACTCATACTATTCAAATATTAAAGTCAACTTTGACAAGTGCTGAAATTAGTGAATTACTAGCATTTATTTCATTTACAATATGCCAGCAAAATTTTGGGGCAATGATTGATTTACAAAATTAAAAATTGGAAGGTGATTCAATTGAGTGAGGGACTTATTTTAATTGATATTCAACATGCTTTTCACGATAAGCATTGGGGAAATAGAAATAACTTTAACGCCGAAAATAATATTGAAAAATTATTGACTGCTTTTAGAAATAAAAATAAGCATGTTATCCATATCAAGCATGTATCTATGAACACGTCTTCCCTCTTCCATAAAAGTAAATTACAATCGTTTATATTTAAGCCTAAAGAAAATGAAGTGATTATTGAAAAGCTTGTTAATAGTGCTTTTATAGGTACAAATTTGCATAGTATATTACAATCTTATGGCATCAAGCACTTTACAATTGTCGGTATATCTTTACCTCACTGCGTTTCAACAACAACACGAATGGCTCAAAACTTAGGGTATATGGTTGATCTTATAGAAGATGCAACTATATCATTTGATCTTAAGAACCATCATGGTAAATTACTAAAAGCGCAAGATATTCATGATTATAATTTGGCATCTTTAAACAATGAATTTGCAAATATATATTCAACTAAAGCTTATTTAAATGAAATGTAACTTCGTCTCCGATATTTAAATCACGACTTATGGAAAAATTGTTCCAAGTAATTTGCATTAGTACATGCAAGACTATTTCGAGTAAATAATTAATTAGTATGCCAGTTTACTCATAATAAGTGCATAAAAAAATGCCAACAAAGTTCGGCACTTTGTCAGCATTATTGAAACGACTTCGATGTTTAAATCGAGTCGTTCTTTCGGTTAAACTTGTAAATTATTTATCAATGGTTTCGATGTTCATACGATCGAGTATCATCGTATACGCATCATTTCCCCATTGCAACGATCTTTTCACACGAGAAATTGTTGCTGTAGATGCACCTGATTCTTGTTCGATTGTCGCGTATGTGTAGCCCTGTTTTATCATTTTAGCAACCTGTAAGCGTTGTGATAACGATTGAATTTCATTAACAGTACACAAATCATCAAAAAATTCATAACACTCTTCTCTATTTTCTAGTGTTAGAATTGCATCAAATAGCTCGTCTAATGCTTTTCCTCTTAGTTTTTCTATTTGCATTTAAAACAACCCCTGTATTTTTCAATTTAATCTTAGTTTAACGTACTAATACATTAAAATATAATGATTTAACTTGAAAAATTAAATTATTCTAAACCAGCTCTTTGGAAAATCGTATCTACTTGGTTTAAATGGTGTTTTGGATCAAAACATGCATCCAATTCTTCTTCCGATAATAAATCAGTGATTGTATCATCTTGTTCAATAAACGTTCTAAACGGTGTCTTCGTTTCCCAAGATTCCATGGCCTTTGGTTGTACTTTATCATATGCAGCTTCACGTGCCAATCCTTTATCGATTAATGTTAAAAGAACACGTTGAGAGAAAATAAGACCAAACGTTTTATCTATATTAGCTAACATATTATCTTCAAATACTGTTAATCTATCTACAATATTTGTAAAACGGTTTAAGCCATAATCTAAGGCAATCGTCACGTCTGGTAACATAATACGCTCTGCTGAAGAATGAGAAATATCTCTCTCATGCCATAATGGTACATTCTCATATGCTGTCGTTACATAACCACGAATTACACGTGCAATACCTGTTATATTTTCAGAACCAATTGGATTACGTTTATGAGGCATAGCTGACGAACCTTTTTGACCTTTTGCGAATGCTTCTTCAACTTCGCGCGTTTCCGTTTTTTGAAGGTTACGAATTTCAACGGCAAATTTTTCCAATGATGTACTGATTAATGCAAGCGTCGCAATATAATAAGCATGACGGTCACGTTGTAATGTTTGAGTTGATACTGGGGCTGCATCTAAACCTAAATGTTCACATACATACGCTTCAATTTCAGGTGGGATATTCGCAAATGTACCAACAGCACCACTCATCTTACCAACTTCGATTTCTTCTCTAACTCGCTTAAAGCGTTCTAAATTACGTTTCATTTCTGTATACCAAAGTGCCATTTTCACACCAAATGTTGTAGGTTCAGCATGTACACCATGTGTACGTCCCATCATCAACGTATATTTATAATCCTTAGCTTTTCTAGCTAATACTTCTATAAAGCGCTCTAAATCTTTTTCGATAATGTCATTTGCTTGTTTAATAACATAGCTTAACGCTGTATCCACGACATCAGTTGATGTTAGTCCGTAATGTACCCATTTACGTTCTTCTCCTAAAGTTTCAGAAACCTGTCTCGTAAATGCGACAACATCATGACGCGTTTCTTGCTCAATTTCTTGCGCACGTTCTACATCTACTTTAGCATTTTCGCGTATTTTCTTTACATCTTCTGCAGGAATGTCACCTAATTTACTCCATGCTTCACAAGCAAGAATTTCTACCTCTAACCATGCTTCATAACGATTTTGATCCGTCCATATATTAGACATCTCTTCTCTAGAATAACGTTCTATCATTGTAATAAGCTCCTATCACACATAATTTTTTGTTCATTTCACTCAAAACATGTACATTTCCTCTAATTAAAACACAAAAGTTCGTGTTTAACTTTTCATCTATAGTTTAACAGAATTACATTAAAAAGTATAAACCTTTTAAAGCTCAAGATAAATTTTTTTCGTATAAATCAAAAAAGAGTGAGATGGAAATCTATTTTTTAAGATTTCGTTCCTCACCCTGAAAAGTCCAACTAGAATTATAAGTCTACATAGGTTATGCCATTGATTTCTGGCATCCATTGCCTGTATATTGATAAAGGCTAAGACTTTATTTATGTCCTAGCCTCCACTGATTTATTGTTCTATTAATTTACCAACAAACTCAATGTCTTGTTTCAAAACCTCAAGACTACCGTCTTCATTTTCTTTAAAGACTGGTTTCTCATATCTCTTTATAGGGCTATAACCCGCTTCACGCATACGTTGTAAACAATCTTGCACGCTTTCATTCTCTGCGACTTTAAACTTTTGCTGTTGCTTCATATACTTTCAACTTCATCCGTGTCATATTGTTTAAGTTTTTTACTTCTGACACCTTTTGCCCAAAAACCACCATGAATTGTACGTGGTTCATATGCAACGATAAATGCTTTTTCATCTATTTGTTTAATTGTATCGATAAGTTTAAACTCGAATCGTCTCGGCGTAAGTATTTGTAGAATCAGTCTCTTACCGTCTCTTCCGTATGCAGTGTTATGCGTGACGCCATATCCCAAATCTCTCAATTGTCTTGGTAAATCTAATTCATATTCTGATGATGTTACATTGACTACTGTATAACCAAGCGCTAATTTCTCTTCAATCTTCATACCCACTATAATTCCTATTGAAAATCCAAACGCGTAGGCAAAGACATTTTGAATCTGATCTAAACTAGACATTACCATGCCTAGTCCAACAACGTAGACAAGCACTTCTAAAAAACTCACAATTGCTGCGACATAACGGTAACCTTTTAACGTTAAAATTGTGCGCATCGTAAGGCACGTCACATATGCAACGTTAATAACAAATATAGCTAACACCATTAACCATGGATTAGAAGTTATCACTGACATGACCATTATCCTTTCTCTTACATTAAATTCAAGTAATTTTATCAATTACAATTTCTTTTGTCACTAAAAATTTATCGAATTAATTTAATTTTTTGGCCACGTGTATCTTGTATATGCTAGCTCACGCTTGTGTGCATTTTTTATATAGTGATTTTCTATAATTGCTTTCGCTTCGCTTGATACAGATTTCCCTTCCAAATAATCATCAATGTGTTCATATGTCACACCTAATGCTTCTTCATCTGGTAATTGTGGTTTGTCATCTTCCAAATCTGCAGTTGGTACTTTTTCATATAGATGTTTAGGTGCTTCTAAATAAATGAGCAATTGCTTCCCTTGTCTCTTATTTAAGCCAAATAATGGTGCAATATCAGCTGCACCATCACCATGTTTAGTGAAAAAACCTGTAATGTTTTCCGCTGAGTGATCCGTGCCGACAACAATACCATGTTTGTTTGATGCGATAGAATATTGTACTTTCATACGTTCGCGTGCTTTTTCATTTCCTTTTTGAAAATCAGTAAGTGAAATGCCAGCATCATTTAGTGACTGAATACTTTGATCAACTGCTGGTTTGATATTCACCGTTACGATTTCATCTGGCTGAATAAATGCTATTGCGTCATCTACTTCTGTAGCATCTTTTTGTTGACCATAAGGTAATTTTACCGCAATAAATTTACAGTCATTACCTTCATTTTTTAGTTCATCTACTGCCATCTGACACAATTTACCTGCTAAAGTAGAATCTTGGCCACCAGAAATACCTAGCGTTAATGATGTTATAAATGAATGAGATTGAACATAATGTTTAATAAATTGAATAATTTGACGTACTTCATCTTTACTTTCAATCGTTGGTTTCACTTGCATTTCTTTGACCACAATATCTTGTAAATTACTCATGTTCTTCCTCCATCTCTTTAACATGTTCTGCGACTTCAAAGATGCGTTTGTGTTTATTTTCCCAGCATAACGTACTTAAATCAACCGGATACTCTTGCGGATTTAAATGACGTTTGTTCTCATCCCACAAATATGAAAGGCTTTCTTTTAAATATTGTTGTGCTTCAGTTTCACTAGGTAGATCGTAAACCAATTGTCCATTTTTGAAAATGTCATGATGTAAATCTTTAGCAATAAACGATTTAATGAATTTCATTTTATACGTATGGACTGGATGGAATAATTTTAAAGGTGACTCTTGATATGGATCTTCATGTTCTAACGTAATATAGTCCCCTTCTGCTTTATTCGTTTTTTTATTGATAATACGATATACATTTTTCTTACCTGGGGTTGTTACCTTTTCTGCATTGTTAGATAGCTTGATTCGATCAACATATGCTCCACTTTGATCTTCAACGGCTACCAATTTATAAACAGCACCAAGGGCCGGTTGATCATAACCAGTTATTAAATTTGTACCTACGCCCCAAGCGTCTACACGTGCACCTTGAGATTTCAAACTTGTAATTGTCTGCTCATCTAAGTCATTTGAGGCAATAATCTTAGCATTTGGAAAACCAGCCTCATCTAACATGCGACGTGCCTCTTTAGATAGATAAGCAATATCACCTGAATCTAAACGAATACCTACAAAGTTGATGGCATCTCCTAGCTCTTTTGCAACCTTAATCGCAGTTGGCACACCAGATTTCAAAGTGTGAAATGTATCTACTAAAAACACACAATCTTTATGTCTTTCCGCATATTTTTTAAACGCAATGTATTCATCACCATATGTTTGTACCATTGCGTGGGCATGTGTACCTGAAACTGGCACACCAAATAATTTTCCAGCACGTACATTACTTGTGGAATTAAATCCGCCTATATAAGCAGCTCTTGCTCCCCATAAAGCTGCATCCGCTTCCTGCGCACGTCTCGTTCCAAATTCCATTAACATATCATCATGTGCCACTTGTCTAATTCTACTTGCTTTGGTAGTTATCAACGTATGGAAATTCACTATATTTAACAACATCGTTTCGATTAATTGTGCTTGAATGAGTGGCGCTTCTACTCTTAACAGCGGCTCATTGCCAAAACAAAGTTCACCTTCTTGCATTGAGCGAATATTACCCGTGAATTTCAAGTTCTTTAAATATCCTAAGAAATCATCTTGATAACCAATAGATTTTAAATATGAAATATCTGATTCTGAAAAATGAAAACTATCGATATATTCAATCACGCGTTTCAAACCATTAAACACTGCATAACCACTGTTAAATGGCATATTTCTAAAATATAAATCAAATACAGCCATACGTTCATGAATGCCATCATTCCAATAGCTTTCAGCCATATTTATTTGATATAAATCATTATGCAATACTAATGTATCGTCTTCATATTGGTACACAACCATCTCTCCAATCAGCTTTTCCATTAGTTTAGCACAAAAGAAAGAAGATTAGCACATTAAACAGTGTTAAATCCATTTCAAAATGGCATTGATTTTCATATTTAAATACACACTACAATTTTGATTAAAATGTGTCACTTTATACGACAAACTAATGACATTTGCACACTTTAACGTTATTAATTTATTAAAATGATTTATACTATTTATTGAGGTGTTTATATGTTAAAAGAAGCTAAATCTTTTATAAAAACGATGTATAATGAATTAAATTATGATAAAGAGCGCTTAGCTCACAGGCTTAATGAAATTGAATCTGCGATACAAGCTACAGGTACATATGAACATACAACTGAAGAATTGAGCTATGGCGCTAAAATGGCCTGGCGTAATTCAAATCGTTGTATTGGACGGTTTTTTTGGGAATCTTTGACCGTAGCAGATGCAAGACACATACAAACCGAAAATGAATTCATTCATGCTATAGAACAACATATTCAAATTGCAACGAATAATGGGAGAATCAAACCTTATATTACAATTTTTTCAAAAGATAATCCTCCACATATTTATAACAATCAATTAATTCGATATGCAGGTTATGATGATTGTGGCGATCCGTCAGAAATAAAAGTCACACAACTCGCTCAACATTTGGGTTGGCAAGGTGCACATACCCATTTTGATGTTCTACCTTTAATCTATAAAATGCCAAATGGCACAATGAAATACCATGAATATCCATCATCTATAATTAAAGAAGTAACAATTAGCCATCAGCGTTTTCCTAAATTAAAAGCATTAGGTTTAAAGTGGTATGCAGTCCCAATTATTTCAAGTATGGATTTAAAAATTGGTGGCATCACTTACCCTACTGCACCATTTAATGGTTGGTATATGGTCAATGAAATAGCTGTTAGAAACTTTACCGATACATATCGTTATAATTTATTAGAAAGTGTTGCAGAAGCTTTTGAATTTGATACACTTAGAAATAATTCTTTCAATAAAGATCGTGCACTCGTTGAATTAAATGATGCCGTTTATCAGTCATTTAAAAATGAAGGTGTTTCCATTGTCGATCATATAACTGCATCAAAACAATTTGAAAGATTTGAATTGAATGAATCAAAACATGGTAGGAATGTCACTGGAAAATGGTCTTGGTTAGCGCCTTCGTTGTCTCCAACATTAGTTTCTAATTACCATCATGGGTATAATAATGAAATGAAAGAACCAAACTTCTTTTATAAAAAAACTGAAACTAAAGGTTGTCCATTCCACTAACTTTTTATTAACATTGCAAATTAAGGGGAACGTCAAATGAAACTTTATTATTTAGGGCCTAAAGGCACATTTTCATATTTAGCTGCAACACAATATAAATCAGAATCTGAAGTAGAATATATTCCTAAGTCTAACCTCTATGAAGTGGTTTCATCTGTTTCCAATGATAGTGATAGCATTGCAATCGTACCTATTGAAAATTCTATCGAAGGCACAATTAATATTGTTGCTGACTCACTTACACAACAAAATATTTATGCTCAAGGTGAACTCCATCTAGACATACAATTTGCGTTATATGGCAAGCCAGGTGCAACCATTAATGACATTTCCAAAGTTTACTCTATTGGACCGGCAATCAGTCAAACGAGTCAATATATACAAGCACATGGTTTTGCGATTGATTATGTTGATAGTACTGTCAAAAGTTTAGATAAAATTGCTGATGATATTGGTGCGATTGCTCCTTTAGGCAGCGGTGAAGCATATGGTTATGAACCGATTGCTCAAAACATTGAAGATTTCCCCCATAATGTTACGCGCTTTTTAGTCGTCAGCAATCAACCAAATCATGTATCACAAGCAAGTGATACAATGCTGTTGATTACACCTAAATTTGATAAACCTGGATTATTAGCTAGCATTCTAAATACATTTGTATTGTTTAATATCAATCTATCTTGGATTGAATCTCGACCATTAAAAACACAACTTGGTATGTACCACTTTTTTGTACAAGCAGACACTTCAATCTCAGATGATCTTGCTAAAGTTATAAAAATATTGAATACTTTAGATTTTCAAGTAACCATTATCGGATCTTTTAATAAACTAAATTAATTTAATTTCAAATAAAAACCAGCCGTTTCCCCAAAGTACTGACCCCAAATAATGGGAATAATATAAAAACACTTTCGTTGAATTCATTTAAAATGAATCATACGGAGGTGTTTTTTTCTATGAAAAGAGTGTCTTATTCATTAGAAACAAAGAATAAAACTATTGAGATGAAAAAAGCTGGTTATACTATAAAAGAAATTATGGAAACATTAAATATTAGAAATAGTACACAAGTGAAAACATGGTGGAGATGGTATCAAAATGGGGAAACTTATAGATTTTCTCAACAAGTCGGAAAGCAATATGCTTATGGTAAAGGAGCAGAAGAGCTCTCAGAAGTTGAAGAATTAAAATTAGAGAATAATAGAAAAGATATTGAAATAGATATTTTAAAAAAGTACAAAGAATTGGAAAGGAAGTGGTACCAACGGTAATCGTAGAATTAGTTGATCAATTAAAGCATAAGTATTCAGTCAAAATGATACTTAATGTTTTAGACATACCTAAATCGACATATTATAGATGGAAACACAAGAACTATAAAAATGATGACTTGACGCAAAAAGTCATTCAATTGTGTGAAGACAATCAATACACCTACGGTTATCGAAAAATTACAGCCTTGATTAATCAAATGTCTTCAGTAGCAGTTAATCATAAAAGAATTCAGAGAATCATGCAGAAGAATAATTTAAGTTGTCGAGTTAGACCTAAAAAGTCTAAAAGTATTGGTAAACCTTATTATAAAACAGATAATTTACTACAAAGACAATTTAAAGCAAGTCAACCAATGGAAGTATTAACAACAGATATTACTTATTTACCTTTCGGTAACTCCATGTTGTATTTATCTTCAATTATGGATATTTATAACGGAGAAATTGTTGCGTATAAAATAGATAATAAACAGGATCAAAGCTTAGTAAATGATACATTGAATCAAATTGATATACCTGAGAATTGCATACTACATAGTGATCAAGGCAGTGTTTACACATCCTATTCTTACTATCAATTATGCGAAGAAAAAGGCATTATCAGAAGTATGTCCCGAAAGGGAACACCAGCTGATAACGCCCCAATAGAAAGTTTCCATTCCTCGCTAAAGTGTGAAACTTTCTACATCAACAATGAGCTCAATAGCTCTAACCAAATTGTAATAGATATTGTCGAAAATTACATTAAAAACTATAATAATAATCGAATTCAACAAAAACTAGGCTACTTAGCCCCTGTAAAATACAGGGAATTAGCAGCCTAGAACATAGTGTTTTTATTAAGTTCCCACTTTAGGGGTTCAGTGCCCCAAAGGTACGACTGGTTTTATTTTATCTTGAGGCTTATTTTAATGGCAGTGGTTGTGTCACATCAATGCCTAATACGGGCGGTACTAAGAAATAAACAATCAATACGATAACAATAATACTTAACATATTGACCCAGAATCCTACAGATGCCATTTTTTTAATACTGATTTTACCGGTGCCAAATACAATGGCGTTAGGCGGTGTTCCAACAGGCAGCATATATGCACAATTGGCCGCCATAGCTGCAGGTATCATCAACAGTAAAGGATGCACATTTACCGCTACTGAAAGCGTCGCTAATATTGGCAAAATCATCGTAGCCGTTGCAGTATTAGATGTAATTTCCGTTAGGAATAACACAAAAATTGTGATTACAATAACGATTATTAACGGACTAACACCTTCTATCAGTCTTAATTGTTCTCCTAACCAATGTGCTAATCCACTTTCAGAAATACCTTTCGCTAAAGCTAATCCGCCACCAAATAAGATTAAGACTCCCCATGGCAAATCTTTTGCAACTTCCCAATCAATAATACGTTTGTGTTGTGTTTTATTTTTAGATGGAATTAAAAATAATAAGACAGATATGAACATTGCAATTGTGCCGTCTGCAACTTCAGAAGTAAAAGTCCAGTGTTTCAACAAGAATTCCCTACTAATCCATAAAAAACTCGCCAATAAAAATACAATTAACACGACTTTTTCTTCATATTTCATTTTTCCTAACTCATTCAGTTTCTGCTTAATTAATTGTTGCCCACCTGGTAAAGCTTTCATATCATGTTTAAATGCTACATAACGAATATAAGCCCAAACTAAGAATAATAAGACTATAACGGTTGGCACACCAATAATCATCCATTTTGCAAAACTAATTTCTTCTCCAAATGCAGATTGATATTGTCCTTTAAGTATAATTAGTGGTGGCGTACCTATAAGTGTGCCTAAACCACCTATCGTACCTGCATAACCTATTGCTAGAACTAATGATTGCTCAAATTTTGAAATACTTTCCGATTTCACATGATGGTCTTTTAGCTCGTTTGCTTCTTTAATAATAGCTAATCCAATTGGTATCATAATCATTACGGCTGCTGTATTAGAAACAAACATGGATAAAAAACCAGTAGCAATCATAAATCCTAATAATATTTTTCCAGTACTTGTACCTAATGTGTTAATGATTGTCAAAGCCACACGTGTATGTAGTTCCCATCTTTCCATAGCAATAGCTAAGATAAAACCGCCTAAAAATAAGAAAATAATATCATTACCATATTGCGCTGATACTTCTTCTGGATTTAACACGTGACCTACTGGCAATAGGACTAAAGGTAATAAACTTGTGGCAGCAATAGGTATTGCTTCTGTAATCCACCAAGTCGCAATCCATAATGTAATTGCTAATACAAAAACACCTTTACCTGATAAATTATCCGGATGCACGAACAATAACGTTAACGCAAACAATAATGGACCTAATAATAGTCCTACAAATTGGCCGACATTGTATGATTTCCCCTCTTTTTTATTCGAGAAAAACATCAAATAATTTGAACGTTGGCCATCCCCTTTGTTTGGATATTTCATATGCTTCCCCCTTCAATTATTATCTGAATATTCATAATAATTTATTAGAGTATAACATAATTAAATTCAAAATGAAGTTCAATATTAAAGCGTTTACATTTAACTTTGCTTTAATACGTTTTTAATATATTAAATTTCTACATTGATAGATTTGATATCAATATGTTCAACATCTGCCAAAGTTAAGTTTTTGATATCTTCTAAATGCAAACTTTGCGTCTTATCAGAAAAATGATTACTCGCAATAAGTATGTTCTGGTGTTGAATTTGATTATAACTTCGTATATGAATAGCGTCATTGTGCATTGTTCCTATAAATGTATTTTCAAATATATTCAAATTCCTACCTGCTTGCGTTGTTCTCTCTACACCTTTTAAATCTTTGGCATTTTTTCCATCTTTAACCGCTAAAAATCGAATACCTCCTACACAATTTTTAAAAGTATTATGATAGATATATGTGTCTATTGATTTAAGTGGCGTTAATGCATATTGTTTCATTCCGTCAAATGCATTATATCGAATATGAATATTTTGATAGTATTGATCAAAGCGGCTTGCATGCGAACCAATAGCTCGATTCCACGGCTGCATCGTTGGCGTATCTGAATTTCCAAAATAACAATGCTCAATAATCACATTTTTAGTAATTGTCCCATCCGTTGCACCAAATTTAGGAAAGGCGCCCGGTACTTGTATATCTATTTGTACTGCTTCCGAGAATGATCTTGTCCCATCAGGATCACGAAAACCGAGAAACTTACAGTTTTTAATATATAGTCCATTTATACCGCATGCATCAAGACAATGGCCTCCAACGACATCTTTAAACGTTACATCAATAATTTGAATATCTTCTGCATGTCCCATACACATCGCTGTATTATTATATGGATATTCATATCCATTCATATCAAATGTGCCACCAACAATGTGAATATGACTATTGCCATTATAACCGTAATAAGACTTGTAACGGTGCCCATTTTTCAAAATTGTGTCTTTACCTAAGCGCTTTAATATGGCATTTTCGTCTAATTGTATCGTTGTGTCATTATATATTACGAGAGGTTTACAAATGTGATATTCCCCTGCTGGTATATAAATCGTTGTGCCTTCATGTTTTTTTGCGTAATTAAGCGCCTTTTGCATTGCACGTGTATCTTTATATTTGCTGTTGCCTTTCAGTCCAAACTGTTTTGCATTAATAATCATAAACCCAACCCTTTCTTATCCATTACTTTATAATATACATTTATAATAATGTTTAAACGCAATTTCTATATCTTTATTGATTGGCTTACTTAGGCTATAATTACTATTATATTTAATATTGGGAGTGTTTCTACTTATGAAAAACAGTGCGTTAATCGTCGTAGATTATTCAAATGATTTTGTTGCAGAAAATGGAAAATTAACCTGTGGATTACCTGGACAACAAATTGAGAACTATATTGTTGAGAGAATTGAAGCATACAATTCAAAGCAATCTGACATTTTCTTTATGATGGATTTACATTATGAAGAAAACAAGCACCACCCAGAAAGTAAATTATTCCCACCACATAATATCATCGGTACACCTGGTAGAGAACTCTATGGTAAAGTCAATGACCTCTACCAAAATATACTATTTAATGATCATGTCCACTTTTTGGACAAAACACGTTACGATTCATTTTGTGGAACATCACTTGACCTTATGTTACGCGAACGCAATATCAATCATTTAGAAATTGTCGGCGTGTGTACTGATATTTGTGTCTTACACACTGCAATTAGCGCATACAATTTAGGTTATGCTATGACCATTTCACATAGAGGGGTTGCTTCATTTAATCCTTCCGGTCACGATTGGGCATTGGAACATTTTAGAAATTCACTAGGTGCTGAAGTAGAATAACAGGACTACATCGTGCTAAAATAATAATAACAATAACTATATAAATAAGGAGAATTTAGAAATGGCAAAAACTTATATTTTTGGACATAAAAACCCAGATACTGACGCAATTTCATCTGCAATTATCATGGCAGATTTTGAACAACAAACAGGAAATCATGAAGCTAAAGCATACCGTTTAGGCGAAGTAGGTCCTGAAACACAATATGCTTTGGATTATTTTAATATATCTGCACCAGAGTTACTTAATGATGATTTATCAGATCAAAATGTTATTCTCGTTGACCATAATGAATTCCAACAAAGTGCGGATTCAATTGCAGATGCAACTGTTCAACACGTTATTGATCATCACAGAATTGCAAATTTTGAAACAGCAGCACCTTTATTTTATCGTGCAGAACCAGTTGGTTGTACTGCGACAATTTTATACAAAATGTACAAGGAACGTGGATTTGAAATTAAACCAGAAATTGCCGGATTAATGATTTCAGCTATTATTTCTGACAGTTTATTATTTAAATCACCAACTTGTACAGAACAAGATGTACAAGCAGCTGAAGTATTAAAAACAATTGCTGATGTTGATTTAGAAGCTTATGGCTTAGACATGTTAAAAGCTGGTGCTTCTACTAAAGATAAATCAGCAGCGGACATTTTAACAATGGATGCAAAATCATTTAATATGGGCGACTATACAACTCGTATTGCACAAGTAAACACTGTTGATATTGATGAAGTGTTTGCACGTCAAGAAGAACTTGAAAAAGCTATGCTTGAAACGAGTGCTGATGAAAAGTATGACCTCTTCGTACTTGTTGTAACAGATATTATCAATAGCGACTCAAAAATCTTAGTCGTTGGTGCTGAAAAAGATAAAGTGGGTACAGCTTTCAATGTTACACTTGAAAATAATGCTGCGTTCTTACCAGGTGTGGTTTCTCGTAAAAAACAAGTTGTTCCGCAAATCACAGAAACTTTAACTAAGTAATTGTTTCTAAACATTTAATCAAATATATTTAATTAAAAATTTTATGTTATGATGAGAATGAAATCGATATACTTTGCTTTAATGCAACTTTTCAATATTTCATCTCTTCTAGGTAAACTGCTGACAGAACTGAAAAACTTTATATAAAGTCTATTTTTAATTCAGTCAGCTACTGCCAATTTAACAATTGAGGCTGCGACATACATGGATGTCCTAGCCTCTTTTTATCAATCCATGTATATTTGATATCCAATCGCACTAGGAGGAATCTATTTGAATTCAATAGAACAAACTTTCCACAATAGTAAGCAGTATTTTAATACACATATAACTAAAGATTTAAAATTTAGAAAAAAGCAACTAAAGCTACTAAGTAAAAGTATTAAAAATCATGAAGAAGCATTGTTAAATGCATTCGAAGTAGATTTAGGTAAAAATAAAGTAGAAGCATATGCTACCGAGATTGGTTTCACTTTAAAAAATATTAAAAACGCACGTAAAGAACTAAAAAATTGGGCAAAACGCAAACAAGTCAATACACCCATTTATATGTTTCCAACTAAAAGTTATATCATGAAAGAACCTTATGGCACCGTATTAATTATCGGACCTTTTAATTACCCATTCCAATTATTAATCGAACCTCTAATTGGGGCCATTGCAGCTGGTAACACGGTAATCTTGAAACCTTCAGAACATACACCAAACGTTTCAGATGTCGTAAAGAATATTATTGAAGATGTATTTGATCCTGAATATATTAGTGTTTGTCAAGGTGATGTAGAAACGACACAATCACTGATACATTTACCTTTTGATTATATCTTTTTCACAGGTAGTGAACATGTAGGCCGTATTGTTTATCAAGCCGCAAGTACAAATTTAACGCCAGTTACATTAGAACTTGGTGGCAAATCACCTGTGATTGTCGATGAAACAGCAAACATTAAAGTTGCTAGTGAACGTATTAGCTTTGGCAAATTTACGAATGCCGGACAAACCTGCGTCGCACCCGATTACATTCTGGTTAATCGCAAGGTGAAAGATGAACTTATTACGGCTCTAAAAAAAACAGTGACCGAGTTCTATGGCAAATCAATCCAAGACAGTCCAGATTTTGGACGTATTGTTAATTCAAAACACTTTGATCGTTTAAACCACTTATTGGGTATTCATCAAACTGAAATTGTTTTTGGTGGTCAAGCTGATGCAGAAGATAGATATATTGCGCCTACATTATTAGATGGTATTACTTTCGATGCTAAAATTATGGAAGATGAAATTTTTGGTCCTATTCTACCAATTATTACATATGATGATTTTGACGAAGCTATAGACTTAATTCACTCTAAACCTAAACCACTAAGTTTATATTTATTTAGTGAAGATGAAAATATAACTGAACGCGTGCTCAATGAGATTTCATTTGGTGGTGGTGCGATTAATGACACACTAATGCAACTTGCCAATACAAACTTACCTTTTGGTGGCATTGGCGCTTCTGGTATTGGACAATATCATGGTAAATATAGTTTTGATACATTTAGCCATGACAAATCCTACATATTCAAATCAACACGACTTGAATCAAGTTTGTTATTCCCTCCCTATAAAGGTAAATTCAAATATATTAAAACGTTTTTCAATAAATAATAAACTATATGTTTTTTTGTGATTCTGGGGCATGCTAATGTCCCAGTTTTTTATTTTGATAACTGTACGTATGTTTTATTAATTTATCAAAAATAGCCCGATAATTACGCTAAGTAACTATCGGACTCTATGTTTATCATATTAATACTTGTTCTATTCATTGTATTATACGCTGATGTAAAATTTTATTTTAGAAACTGAACACATACGCCTTCTGGTGCCGTATGACTGCGATCTACTTCCTCTAATTTACCTGTCACTTTATCACGTTTAAATACCGTTAACACGTAATCACCTTCTTGGTGTGCACATACTAAATAATCATCTGATTCTGTAATATTAAAGTCACGTGGGAATTCTCCACCACTGGCTACTATATCCACAAGAGAAATCGTTGCTCCTTCATCACTCACTTTGAAAATTGCGATACTATCATGGCCACGATTACTTATATATAAGAAATTCTGATCTTGTGACATTCTTACTGCTGATAGTTTTGTGTCACCTTCAAAATTCTCCGGTATTGTTGAATGACGTGCGATTTCAGTAAACTTACCATCTTCGTATGTTAACGTACTTACAATATTAGATAATTCATGCACAACGTATGCATATTTGCCATTTTCATGGAATACAATGTGTCTTGGGCCATCTCCTGGTTCAAAATCAATCACAGCATATTCAGTAAACCCATCATCTCCAAATTCATACGTTACAATTTTATCTGTTCCTAAATCCATTGCCACAACATAGTTTTCATCCGGCGTTGTATTCATGTAATGTACGTGTGGATTATCTTGTCTTTCTGATGGACCAGTTGGGTAGTCGTGTGCCAGTTCTTGGATAAGACGCACAACCTCACCTGTTTCTGGATTAGCCTCATATATACGTGCTAAGCCTGCACCGTAAATGGCTTCGAAAATATATTTTCCGTCTGGTGACGCTGAAACATAGCAACCATTACCAGCTGTTGAAGCCAAACATTTATTAATAAGCGTTAGCGTGCCATCCGCTTCTATTTTCAAGCTAGCAACACCACAATTATTGACTTCTTTTGTAACAGCATATAAAAATGATTGATGCTGGTTTACATATGTTGATGCTTCAAGTTCATAACCCGTTTCAACTTCTGTGACTTTTCCAGTATGTTCATCTAGTTGAAAACGGTAAATACCTTTACCTTCTTTTTTCGTATACGTACCAATATAACCTGTTGTTGTCATGTAAACCCCTCCATAGTATGATAGTTTCATTTTAATAGAGATTTGTGACAAAAGACAATATAAAGAATTATTCACTTGCGAAATAGAACATATGTTCTTATAATAAACATAACGATTGGAGTGATGATATATGACTAATTTAAAATCAAACGAAACAGATTACAGAAAGATACCTCGAGACCAACTCAATCCAAATATTCCACAGGGACGAGGCATGGTAAAATGGGCACCTTTCGCTACTTTACCGGAACAATTTGAAGCAATACAGCAATATCTTATTGACCAAAATAAAATTGATCGCCCTATTTTATCTGACGATCAATTAAATGAATTAAATATTCAGCTACATCAAGCGTTGCATACAAACACGTTTGTACATATCGAATACTATAATGCAGGTTGGTTAGAACAAATTACATTAAAAATTAAAAACATAGATATGCTTCAAATGTATTTGGAAGGTTATCCAAAGCAAAATGATAATATAGTTAAACTTTCACTGTTAGACATTACTAAAATTTCACAGGAATATGAAAGATAGTTCAAAATAAATCATTCGAAACTACACCTAATTCCTTCACACATCTTAAAAAATTCCATAAAAAAACTGCCACAAAGTCAAAAGACTTTGATGACAGTTATCATCAAACACCAATGTGTTTACAATTAATTATTGGATTCGATATCTGAAATAATTTCTTTTGTTTTGCTTTCGATATCTTCAAAATCTTTTTTGAAAATGTAAGCAAATACTACTGCACCAATACCAGCTGCTAATGATACAGTTAAAATTGTACCGAATACAAATTTAAATAAGCCTTTAATAAAATTCCACATTCTGTTTCACCTCAATAATTTATTAACATATCTACTACTTATGATAGCATATTTAACTACATCATTAAATATATACCCATTTTTCAATGTTTTAATTAACATATTAATAATATCATTAAGTTTTACATTTAAAAAATAAAATGGCTAACATCCGAAGATATTAGCCACTTAATGTCTCATTTGCCAAGAGTTTTAGTTACCCCACCAATAATCCCAAGCATTTTTCACTTTTCTGTAAGCACCATACATAATTTTCACCTCATTTGAATTTCAAATTTTCGTCGTATGCACAATATATTTTCTTTGTTATCCTTATAATAATACCTAATACGATATAATGCAATTAAATACAAATTACAATAAAGTTACACTTTTGTAAGGTTACTATAAACAATAGGAGTTTTTTATTATGCAAACTGTAAAATCTGATATTCTCACTCATCGTGGCTCACACTTTGATCTCGGCATTCAAACAGCAAAATGGATGCAACAAACACCGTTATTAAAAAATAGAGAAAAAGAATGGAAAAAACGTATGCCTCGTTTTGATATACATATCAAAGAGACTTATGATATTTTCCAAACATATGCGCCTCAAATATGGGAAGAACTCCAAGGCATGCAAGAAGTACTTAATTTACCGACACGTCAAATGATACTTAACTTTGCACATTATCGTTTTACACCACTTAAAAATAGTGGCTGCACCGTGTATTTAGGCCAAGATTATATGGTACGTAATTATGATTATCACCCCGCAACATATGATAGTCGTTATTTATTATTCCAACCAAATGACGGCGGTTTAGCACAGATTGGCCCTACATCACGTGTAACAGGACGCATGGATGGCATGAATGAAGCTGGCTTAGCAATGGGGTATAATTTTATGCATCGTAAACATCCAGGAGATGGTTTCGTTTGCTATATGATTGGTAGACTTATATTACAATATTGTAAAGATGTTTCCGAAGCCATTAAATTATTGAAAGAAATACCACATAGAAGTTCATTTAGTTATATTGTCATGGATAAGCATTTAAATCATGCAATTATTGAAGTTACTCCACGTTCAATTGACGTACGTTATGATCACACTTGCACGAACCATTTCAAATTATTAACTCATGAAAACAGAAATTACACGAAAGAATCCATACAACGCATGGAACGACTAGCAAATCAAACTACTTCCCCACTCGATAAAAAAGATGCCTTTACGTTATTCAATGATCCAAAATATGAAATTTATAGTAAATTATTTAAAAGTTGGTCAGGTACGATACACACAAGTATGTATGAACCACAATCCCTAGTAACACATATTACACTTGGAGAAAATAAAACACCTACAAAAATAGATTTTCAAAAATGGCTCGACGGTGAACCATTAAATATCAAAACACTTAGTGGACAAATAGATACCGATTTAACATTTGCCACATATTAATAGATAAATCAAAAACTGTCTGAGCAAAAATCTCAGACAGTTTTCAAAATCATTTAATATTTATATCTCCATGTAATGTATATAACTCTAAGATATGATTTCCAGAACCAACCTTATCGTTTTCGAAACTATCATTTCTTACATTTGCTCGACCATCTTCAGGATTAAGCTTCAGTAATACATCCTGAGGTTCGTTATTATAGGACATATTAATATCTCCATTTTTACTTGATGCCTTAAAAGCAGAATCAATATCCATGGAACTTAAATTAATACTTCCTTTTCTCACAGACAGCACCCCATCTTTAATCAACGAATTGTTACTTTTGATTTCAGCATGCTTTGTTTTAATCAAAGCATCTTTTACTGAACTATTTTTTATTCGAATAGGTGCTTCTAGAGAGTTGTATTTCAATTCATCAATTTTATTGCTATCAATATAAGAAGGAAAAATGGTGTCACTAGCTGTGTCAATATCAACATTTCCAATTTCTAATCCTTTTAGTTGTAATCCAAATCTGTTATTAGAAATTTTCAATTGCTTTAATTTTTTATCAGGAACAGTAATTTCCATTTGAGGACGAACCTTTCTAAATGGATTGAAATTTAATCCATACTGATCCACTCTTTTCTTAGTTTCTTCAATCACAAGTTCATTATTTTGCTTTTTAATAGCAAGTTCATTTATGCCATTATAGTGAACTTCGAAATGATCACCTTTAGTAACTTTTACCTTTGCTTTAGCATTTTTAATATTTAATGCATCAATTTTACTATCATTAAATGTTTTATTAACGCTATTAACTTTATTACTTTGTTTTTCAAAGCCAAACCATGTTATACAACCTAAAAGAAAACAGACAACAAATAAAGTTAAACCGACTATAAATATTTTCTTCATTTATCTGCCCTACCTTTAATTGTTCGAATATTCCAACGTAAATATTTTAATATTAAACGATAAACGAGTTCAGCTAGTTTAGCAATTGTCACAAATAATACCATACCTAGACCCGTAAAAGAAAAAGCGAATAAATAATTACTAATAGCCATACTAAACATGTGATTCATTAAACCATGAACTAGGAGTAATATTGGACTCAGAAAAAAAAGCAAGGCTGCAATTAATAAAATCAACATAAACCCACCGACAAAAATCATCGGTATTAAAATGATAATTAATGACAAAATACTCATACCTAATGATGCCGTTATAGCTCTCAAAATTGTTCTCACATTTGTAAGGTGCTCAGCAGTATCAATTGCATTTCGTGCAATGATTTCTTTACCAATTTGTTTAGGTGATTCTAGAGCCCCAATAATTTGATATTCATTTTTTCCATCACTTTCTTGTTCAAAAAAGTATTGTTCATATTCGTACATGACTTTGTCACGTTCGGATCTAGGTAAGCCACTTAGCTCTTGTTCTAATTCATTTAAAAACGTAATTTTATCCAAAAATATCTACCGCCATTCAAGTTCTAGAATCGATATCCTATCTTTTACAAAATTAAAGAATGACAAATTTCATTCTTTGTCATTCTTTAATTTTGATACTTTTATTTTTTATAAATTTCGATTTTCTTTATTTTATCATGTTTGTGTACAATAGATAACTTAATATCATTCTTTTTATCTTGATAAGTAATAAGTCGATAAGATTTTCTTAGATGTTTTTCATGGTAATGCTCACCTAGCTCTTGTATCACATCTTGAACATTACCTTCAATTTCCCCGTTGAAGTTAGTCTTGATATCTTGATTTTTTGTCAATGTCATAGCTTTTAACTTGTTATTTGATTTATTTACTTTAAATACTAAATTAGGCTGATTCTTTTTCGAATACAAACCATATTTTTTTAAAAACACATCATCATTCGCTATATATTTACTTTTATCAATTTTCGAATCTAACCTCATATCATCAATCGATAAATATGATAAATCCGTAGAGTGTTCACTTTTAGTATAATTTACAAATAATAAGGTACCTACACCCATAATAAGAAAAATTGCGCACACTATTACTTTACTTAGATTTCGTATGATCACTTTTATCATCATCTCCATTACTTAATCAATATAGCATAGACAAATTTGACTTTCATCTCAAAACTCAGTTGAAAAGCGCATAACTTTTCAAAGTATTTAAAATTTTCTTTAATATAAAAAAATTGATATAATAATATCTAATAAAATAAAGGGGGAAATATGATGACAAGTTTAGAAACTTATTTCAAAAACAGTCAACCGCTTGATCAATATATCGAAGCAATGACTCAAAACAAAGAGAATATAGAAACAATATACAACTCATTCTCTTTACCACAAGATGATAATAGAATCGAAACACTTAAATCATCAAGTTATTCAAAGGTTATAGTAATAACAGAAGATTGGTGTGGGGATGCCATGATGAATGTACCAGTATTGAAACATATCAGTGAAGCTCTAAACTTAGAGGTTCGTGCATTTCACCGTGATGAAGACACAAAACTCATAGATCAATATTTAACAAACGGTACTTCTCGTTCAATCCCAATTTTTGTATTTTTAAATGATGATTATGAGCAACAAACAGTTTGGGGTCCTCGTGCAAGACAAGTTCAACATTTTGTTGATGAAACGCGTGCCAATGTGCCAGATAAAAATGACCCAACTTTTGAAGATAAATCTGCTGAAGCTCATAAAATAATGACCAATCGCTATAAAACAGATTCACAATTATGGAAATATGTTTATGATTCTATCATCGAAAAACTAATTACAAAATAACACATAAAATAAGATGTATGAATCATGCTGTAGTAACCGCACATTCATACATCTTTATTTTTTATTATATTATCGGTTAACTATTATTATGTTAAATATCTTTCTTAGCTGAATAGAATAAGTTTACGACAAACAATACAACGATAGACGCTGAAGTAATAAACCATTGCCAATTAGTAAATGTATAACTTCCTGAAGTTGTTTTAGAAGTTAAGTAACTAAATGGAATATATTTTAATGAATCTTGGATATTATCACCAATTTTAGGAATCATAGGTAAAAATGGTTCTGCGAATGGCACAATTAATACTAGGAAGATACCTAATGTAAATATAAGCGCCGTCTTCGGAACGATTAATGAGAATAAATATAATAGTAAACCAAAGAATAAATGGAACATCATAAAGAACCAAAGTAACTCAAATATTTTTTTCGTCTTAATGTTTTCTCCATCTACAAAACCTTGGATGATAAGTACAATTGCAACAAGTAAGACAGTCATCAATATTGCAATTAAAATAATCGAAATTAATTTAGTTACTACGTAACCCACACGGCTAGATGTTTTATTCATGTAAAGCTGAATAGTTCCTTGAGAAATATCTCTCGTAATCGTTTTAATAACGAAGAGTAACCCCATTAGTGAGAAGAACCAGCTGCCGATTGATAACAACGTATTACCGTTCATTTCATCAGATTGTTGTACAAATAAGATTGTGAAACCAACCATTGGAATTAATGTTAAAAGTATTGCTAAGTATGTTAATGGACTCTTAAAAATGCTATACATATCATATTTTACGAGTTGTAAACTATTCATTATTGGCCACCTTTCTGATTAATATTGAAGTAAGTATCACGTAGTGAACTTTTACGTGTTTCAATAAATTCAGGGAATATATCTTTACTTGCCAAGCCTTTTAGCACATCTTGGTAACTCTTTTGAGCTTTAATAATGACTTCACCGCTTGCTTGCTGTGTTTGAATCACATCAAAGTGTTCATTTAAAAATGCTACGCCCGCTTCGAAATCTTTATTACCAAGTATTAATACTGTTGAATCTGAAGGCGCTCCTTCTTTCATATCAACGTCTTGTACAAATTTACCATCTCTTAAGAACACTGCTCTATCACAGATTAATTCAATATCTTCAAGTTTGTGACTAGAGATTAAGATTTTCATTTCCAATTGCTTAACTAATGATTGGATTGTTGTAAGTACATCAATTGATCCGTCTGGGTCCATGCCATTTGTAGGCTCATCTAGAATCAGGTATTTAGGTTTATTCATTAGAGAAACCGCAATAGCTAACTTCTGTTTCATACCCATTGAATATTTTTTCACTTTTTTCTTAACATACGGTCTCATACCAAATGCATCAATAATTTGATCTGCATATTTTTTATCAAAACCATCACCTAATACATTCGCGAAAAGTTTTAAATTATATAATCCAGATTTATTATCATACAATTTAGGATGTTCAATTAAGTAACCAATATTTTCTTTACTACCTAATTTAACATCACCTTTATAGTTGATAATATTTCCATTCATGACTTTCATAAGTGTTGTCTTTCCGACACCATTTTTACCAATCAAGCCAACGATTTGGCTATGACCAAAATCAAATTCAATATTATCTAATACGGTGTTATCGCCATACGTTTTTGTAATATTTTTTAATTGCATAAATGCGCCTCCTTTATTTTTTTAATAATCTTTTAAATTGAATCCAGTAATTCATGGCAAGGAAAATAATACTCAAAGCCAAGAATCCATAATTAAAAGCAGGTTCAACATAATCTAGAATTGTAAGCTGAACTTTGAAGATACTTACCACTGCTAATGCCATTAGTACTGCGACTATCGGAATTAAAATTAGCATTGCCAATAAATACATTAAATAAGAAATGTACTCGGTTTTTTGTTCGGAATACCGTTTAAATGC
The DNA here is from genome assembly GCF_051413795.1 of Staphylococcus caeli. Lineage (GTDB taxonomy): Bacteria > Bacillota > Bacilli > Staphylococcales > Staphylococcaceae > Staphylococcus > Staphylococcus caeli_A. The sequence continues at coordinate 66,282 of NZ_JBOIRQ010000007.1, forward strand.
TATCGGAATGGCAAAGAAATTAATTGCAATATAGGAATAAGGTAACGTCAGATTAAAGTTGATTTCACTGGCTGCCACATTAGAATTTGGAATATTAAATAATGATAAAATAGCTGCTCCAACCAGCGTAAATATAATCATTGTTACATAATTTGCATTAAGCATATCTCTCTTAGAAACGGGCAAACTCCCAAAAAAGTCATATGCCATTGGATGACCTAGCTTTGCATTCAATCGAAATACATGACCTGAGTCAAGCACCGAAACAAAAAGTAATAGCATTGCAACCGTTGAATAAATTACTTTTGTATAAATCGAATTATTTTCAATAATTAACTGAAGTGGAGAAATCAATAACAAAAAAATATAAATAATAATTGTCCATTTACGTAACTTGATATTTCTAATCAGTAAATGCTTCACGTACTGACCTCCCCATCGCCATACGCCCCCATATACTGATGACCTTTTTCAAGATAGACCATCAATTCTTCTATTGTTGGTTTTGTTATTGCAACATCATTACCAAACAATTCTTTAAACACATTCGCATGTGTAGTAAGGGCAGTATAACCAGTCTTGTTCATCTCAACATATTGCGATAATGCTTTTAGTTCTTCATCTAACTGACTGACGTCACCTTGAACTATTTGATATTGATTCAAAATATCATCTAAGAACTGGTTCAATATAATATTTCCATCTTTAATGTATACGAGATAGTCAGCAATTTTTTCTAAATCTGAAATAATATGTGTAGAAATAAATACCGATTTACCTTCATCAATTAATTCTGCTTGAATAATGTCTAATACTTCATTCCTAACAATGGGATCCAATCCCGAAGTTGGTTCATCTAATATAAATAGTTCTGCATGATGGCTAAAGGCAATTGCGATTGATAATTTCATCTTCATCCCAGTCGAAAAAGTTTTAATTTTTTTATTAAAAGCTAAATCGAATTTATCCAAGTAAAAGAGAAAACGCTCATGATCCCATCGACTATAAAAGGGAGCTATGTAAGACTCAATTTTCTTCACTGTCCACTTTTCATTTAGATATAATTCCGAATAAACAAATCCAATCCTATCTTTAATCTCAACAGCATGTTCATTCATAGATTTATTAAATAAATGAATCTCACCTTTATCTGGTTCAATTAAATCCATAATCAATCTGATGATTGTTGTCTTACCTACACCATTAGCGCCAATAAATCCTGTCACAAATCCTTGAGGTACTTGAAAAGAAACATCGCTTAATTTGAATTCTTTATGCTGATAACTCACAGCATTTAATTCTATTGCGTTCATTCTTCACCCTCCTCAAAAATCAGCTCTATGATTTCTTGTAATTCAGGTAAAGACATTCCAATCGTCTTTGCTTCTTTACTGATTGATTGTGCCAATGATTCAATCACAATAAACTGTTTCTCTTTTAAAATTGAACTATCTTGCTGTTTTACAAAAGTGCCTTTGCCCCTAATTGTAAATACAAAACCATCTTTTTCTAAATCTTCATAAGCACGTTTCGTAGTAATCACGCTCACACTTAAATCGTGTGCCAATTCTCTCATTGACGGTAAATGTTCACCCGGTGCAACATATCCCTTTAAGATGTTCTCTTTAATTTGTTGCTTAATTTGTTCATAAATGAGTCGTTCACTACTATTTTTCAAAAGTATTTTCATGGACGTCCTCCCCTACAACTGTATATACACAATATATACAATATATACACACTTGTAAAGAGAAAATTATAATTAATTGCATACTTTTTAATATTTAAATATTTACGTTGTGTTTTGCATCAATTTAAAGACACAAAAAAGCATCTTTCAAAATACCCTCTATTTAGAGTGTTTACTTTAAAAGATGCCCAAAAGTCTCTTACTTCTAATAAAACGTTTTAAATAGTTTTAAATAATTCAACTTCAATTTTAATAAATGACTTTGATTATTATTTTTATAATTCGTTACTAAAATAAATTTTAAAACTATCAAACAGATCGCATCATACATGAATTAAGTACAAATAGAAAATGATATAATTACTATTATCTTTTATAGTTAGAATTATCGGACAAGAATTCAGATACCAATTGCAAAAAGTATTCTGGAGATTCTAAGTTAGCTAAATGTGCAGCATCAAATATTACATGCTTTTTTACATTTGGTATTTCTTTATACATTAACTCAGCTATATCATGAAAATCTTCCACATCATAATTTCCATTAATTATTAATACAGGTATTTGGATATTTTTAATCTGTGAAATGTTATCTTTTGTTTCGATTTCTTTGCATACGTATTCAGGTTCAGCTTTAGTTAACGAATTCATTTGCATATCAAGAATTAAATGCTTCACATATGGTTCTATAAGTTCTGGAGCCCTATTTCTTAATATCCATGTTTTATAATTAAACTGACTTGTTTCTTCTATTTTACCTTCTTGTAATAATTTTTCTTCTTCTGCTTCATATTGTTGTAGAAAATTGGAATCTTTCCATCCGCTCAGAGCCGGAGACATTAATGCTAAACTCAAGCATTTTTCTGAGTACTCCAAATAAAAATCAATGGCAATTTTACCACCAAATGAAGCAGCTACAATATGAATATGATTGACACCTAGATCTACGAGTATTTCATTAATAATATTACTATAAGAGTATTCCCCACCTATGAAATCACTTAAACCAAAACCAGGAAGGTCGAGACGAATAACATGGTACTTTTCCGATAATAAATGAAACTCATTATCCCACATACGTGAATCTGCAATTCCAGCATGTAAAAATAATATACTTTCACCCTCACCTTTAGTCTCAAAATAAATGTTTGCTCCTGTAGCTTTAAAAATGCCATTAACTTCATTTGTCTGCATAGTAAAAATCCCCCACTTTATAAGTATAATTAACGATTAATACATTAAACATAAATACGATGAGACTATCTCAATTAATTAATTTCTGTACACGACCTATTCAATTTTTTCACTTCAGTTACCAAGTTACTTAATAAGATTTGCTTCATCCTATTTTTAATACAATGATTTCATTTTATTAATAGAAAAATACTGTTTGTTAGATAAAAAAATCGGCCCTTGACTTAATTTCAGACTAAACTTCTTTATATTGAAGTTGTCTAGTTAAGTGTAACCGATTAAACGTACCTAATTCATTTTTTATTATTGGTTTTTGTTATTACGTTTACGTTTGTTATTATTCCGATTAATAAAGGCACAAATCATAAACATGATAGCAGCAATCAATAATTTAATTCCGGAATCTTCTTGACCAGTTGCTTGTAAGTAATAACCTACGATAAATAAAACAATCGCAATAATTACAAATATTTTTGTTAAATGTTTCATATTTTCACCTCAAACAATTACATTGTATCAAATTATAAGAATTATGCTAAGCATGCCCTATTGAAATTAAAAGATTTTGTAAATATTTACATTAGTATGACTATATGAAATTCAAATTATATTACAATAAAATGCATGATACTTTATTATACGACGCTGTATATATTAAATTAGACAGTGATATTTATAATGCACAATTCAATTTATTGTTTGCAGAATTATAACGATGATGATAAAATTGTAAATGTATCCACGAATTATATTACACAACCCCAAGTCTGGGCCAACAGACTTGGGGTTTTTTGTGTAAGGCCACCTATTTGTCTTTCCATTTGCTTTCTAACCAAACACGGAACACAATAAGTAAGCTACCTGTTAATAAAGTTGTAATCATTTCTTGCCACCACGAAATCATATTACACCTCCCACAGAAAAAGTACCATGCAGGATTTCGATGGCCTGTCTACATTTTAACATAAAAGAGAACGTATGTTCTATAAAATGTGCAGATTTTTTAAATTTTAACTTTAATGTAGTTACGATACTTTAATTTTAAGCTGTTTCAAGATAATATATAAGTATCACTGAAAAAGTAAAGAGAGGTTGACCAACAATATGAATCCTTTAGCCTTAGATTTAAATGAACAACTATCGAAATCAAATCCTGAAATTGCAGATATGCTTTCAGATTTAGGAAAACTAATGTACTATCCAAAAGGCATTTTATCTCAATCTGCAGAAGCTAAATCTACGAAATATAACGCTACGATCGGTATGGCTACAGACAAAAATGGCAAAATGTATGCTAATACACTGAATGATGTATTTACTAAACTTGAGCCAGATGAAATCTTTCCTTACGCTCCACCACAAGGTATTGAGTCTTTACGTGACTTATGGCAACAAAAAATGTTGAAAGAAAATCCTGATTTAACAGCTACAGATATGACACGACCTATTTTAACCAATGCTTTAACGCATGGTTTATCATTAGTCGCAGATATGTTCGTAGATAGTGGAGATACGATATTATTACCTACACATAACTGGGGTAATTACAAACTTGTCTATAGTACAAGACATAGTGCTGAAATTGAAACGTATGATATTTTTGATGAATCTGGTCATTTTACAATAGATCATTTAATTTCGACACTTGAAAATTATAAAAAAGACAAAGTCATGCTCATTTTAAACTATCCAAACAATCCTACTGGTTACACACCTACTAAAGATGAAGTGAAAATTATTGTTGAAGCTATTAAATCTTTAGCTGAGCGTGGTACAAATGTCATTGCACTCGTAGATGATGCTTATTACGGTTTATTCTATGAAGATGTTTATACACAGTCCTTATTTACTGCATTGACAAATCTGCACATGGACAATGTACTACCTATCCGATTAGATGGTGCTACTAAAGAATTTTTTGCTTGGGGACTCCGCGTAGGATTCATCAGTTTTGGTGTATCTGATGAAACGACGAAGCAAGTATTAGAGGCTAAAGTTAAAGGATTAATCAGAAGTAATATTTCTAGCGGACCGATGCCTTCTCAAAGTGCTGTCAAATATGTATTAGAAAATGCAGATACTTTTGACAAGGAAATCCAACAGAATATTGATACATTACAAGCAAGATATGAAGTCACTAAAGCAGTCGTTTATGACCAACAATATGCGTCATATTGGCAAGCTTATGACTTTAACTCTGGTTATTTCATGGCATTAAAAGTAAATGATGTAGATCCAGAACAATTACGTCTACATCTTATCAATGAATATTCAATTGGCATCATTGCATTAAATAGTACAGATATTCGTATCGCGTTTAGTTGTATAGAAAAAGAAGATATACCACACGTGTTCGATTCTATTGCTAAAGCAATTGCTGATTTACAAAAATAAATAAATTGACATAAAATAACGGAGATTGTCTAAAATGGACAATCTCCGTTTTATATTATTATTGTTGTTGTTTTAGGATGCGTGACATTTCTTCGATTTTACCTGCATGTAATGGGATATGAATCGCATTAAGTACAAGTAATTCATTTAACGTATTACACCCTGCTATCGTTTCTGTAAGTTCTAATTCCAATTGTTCGTCTGTTAATTTTCTAGCTCGGTCAGGTAACGTTTTTAAATATTTAAATATTTCATCTATAGTAGGTACATCTTCATGATTCCAATTTTGCGGGGAAGTACCGTATCCGAAAAGACTCGTGTATCGTGCGATATCCACTTCATTTTGTTCACAAAGTGATAATGCACTTTCAAAAATTGTTAGTACATGTCCATATTGCCAGTGGATTGTGTTGGGAAATGCGTCAATCTTGTCGTCTAGTATCTGTTCGTTATTCCAATTATCGTAAGCTGAAATTAAGTAATGGACGCCCGTGTCAATAACCTCGTAAACTGTTGCTTTTGTCATAATTTAGCTCCCTTTCATATTAAAAATGAAAAACATATTAAATCATGTATAAGAACCGTTACTAATTATACTTTTCTATATTACCCTAAATTACATAAAGCATTCATATTATATAAAGTATTTATAATTTTCTATAGCAATAGTTACTTAAACTCACAAATTACTTATATTGTTTAAAATATGCTTCATTGAGATGATTTAAATCAATATTTTCAATTTGTAATGTTACATGTTCCAAACCATACTTATTTTTCAATAACTCCGATACTGTATTAATCGTTGCGTAAGGAGATTGGATGTACTTATCACTCAGTACGACATGAGCACTTAATGAACTATGGTTTGTTGTAATACTCCATAAATGAAATTCGTGCACATCAATGACACCTTCAACTGATTTCATATCTTCTATAATGGCATCTGTTTGAAATTCATCTGGTACACATTCCATAAGGACTTTCCATGCATTTTTCGTGATTTTAAAACCACCATTTAAAATAATTAAAGAGATAATGATACTAATTATCGGGTCGATAATATACCAACCAGTAAAATGAATTAAAATAACAGCTACAATGACGCCCACTGAATTTAATAAATCTCCCATAAAATGCCACAGTGCACTTTGAATATTGACATTATTTTCTTTTTTCAAAGATCTAACTAAAATCAATGTTAATATGACATTTACGACAAGTCCGATACTGGCAATAAATACCATTAAGCCACTTTCTACCTGTTGTGGATGAATGATTCTCATGATACCTTCATACATAATCCATACAGATATAACCATTAACGCTAATCCATTAAGAAAAGCTGCTATAATTTCTAATCTTAAAAATCCAAAAGTATATTTTTGAGTAGGCGCTTTGCTAGCAAAATATATAGCAACCATTGATAAACCAAGTGCTAATACATCACTTAACATGTGAAAAGAATCCGAAAGTAGTGCTAATGAATTAGCAACAATGCCTCCAACAAACTCAATTACAGTAAAAATGATTGTAATTATTAAAGAAGCCCAAAGTGTATATTTAGAGCTATTTTGAAATTTTCTATGATCTACATGGTGAAAATAATTTGTTTTTTCATCCATTGATTCACTCCTTAAAATGATAATTTAATCATAGCAAAATTCGTCATTTTTAAATAAAAAAAACAAAATTGTCCGAAACTTTACATATTTATTAGATGTTAGTAATACCACTAATTTTATAATCAAATAATCAATAATTTCAAAGCATAAAAAAACGCTATCCAAAAGTTCTATAAACTAGTGGATAGCGTAATAAATTTAAACTTTTTATCAAAAATGTAATAATCTTAAATGACTGATTACATCATACCTGGCATTCCGCCCATACCTGCTTGAGCGTCATTATTATTTTCTTCAGGAATATTTGCCACAACTGCTTCTGTAGTAAGGAACATTGCCGCTACACTTGCAGCGTGTTGTAGTGATGAACGAGTTACTTTCGTAGGGTCAACGATACCCGCTTCTAACATATTCACCCATTCATTTGTAGCTGCATTGAATCCAACACCTACATCAGCATTTTTAAGTCTTTCTACGATAATTGATCCTTCTAAACCAGCATTTTCAGCAATTTGACGTACTGGTGCTTCTAAAGCTTTTAATACAATATTAATACCAGTTGCAACATCGCCTTCTGCTTCAATTTTAGCAACTTTATCATATACGTTCATTAATGCAGTACCACCACCAGCAACGATGCCTTCTTCAACAGCTGCTCTAGTAGAGTTTAATGCATCTTCAATACGTAATTTGCGTTCTTTAAGTTCTGTTTCACTAGCAGCACCAACTTTGATAACAGCAACGCCACCAGCTAATTTTGCTAAACGTTCTTGTAATTTCTCTTTATCAAAATCAGAATCTGTCTCATCAATTTGCGCTTTAATTTGACTCACACGTGCATCGATACTATTTTGATCGCCATCACCATCAACTACAGTTGTATTGTCTTTTGTGATTTCGGCTTTATTCGATGTACCTAACATATCTAATGTTGCATCTTTTAATTCTAAACCTAAATCATCTGTGATTACTTGTGCACCTGTTAAAATAGCTAAGTCTTCTAACATCGCTTTACGACGGTCACCGAAACCTGGTGCTTTTACAGCTACAGCCGTAAATGTACCACGCATACGGTTAAGTACGATGTTTGTTAAAGCATCACCTTCAACATCATCAGCAACAATTAAGATTGGACGATTAGATTGAACAACCTGCTCTAATAACGGTAAGATATCTTGGAATGAAGAAATCTTTTTATCTGTGATTAAGATATATGGTCTTTCAAGTTCTGCAACCATTTTATCTGAGTCAGTAACCATGTATGGTGATTGGTAACCACGATCAAATTGCATACCTTCTACGACTTCTAATTCTGTGTTAAAGCCACTAGATTCTTCTATCGTAATAACACCATCATTACCAACTTTTTCCATTGCTTCAGAAATGTATTTACCAATTTCTTCATCTGCAGCTGAAATTGATCCTACTTGTGCAATTTCATTTTTATTATCTACATTTTGTGAAATTTCATGTAATGCTTCGATGGCTACTTCAACGGCTTTGTCGATACCTTGTCGTAAACCTACTGGATTTGCACCACTAGTTACATTTTTTAAGCCTTCTTGAATCATAGCTTGTGCTAATACTGTTGCAGTTGTCGTACCGTCACCAGCAATTTCGTTTGTCTTATTAGCAACTTCTTGAACTAATTTTGCACCCATATTTTCATATGGATCTTCTAATTCGATTTCTTTTGCGATTGTAACACCATCATTTGTAATCAATGGTGAAGTATACTCTTTATCTAATACGACATTACGCCCTTTTGGTCCAATTGTAACCTTAACGGCATTCGCCAATTTATCTACGCCTCTCAACATTGCTTGGCGTGCATCTTCAGAGAATTTTAAATCTTTTGCCATAACTTTTTAACCTCCATGATGTGTTTCTTATTTAATGATTTATCGTTATATTTATATTAATCTAAAATTTATTTATGCTTCTATAATTGCTAAAATATCATCTTCGTTAACGATTAAGTATGTTTCGTCACCACGTTTAACTTCTGTTCCAGCATATTGTTGGAACACCACATTGTCACCTTCATTAACTTCAGGAGCAACACGAGAACCATCTTCTAAAATACGTCCTGCACCTACTGCAATTATCGTACCTTCGTTGGATTTCTCTTTCGCGCTATCTGTTAATACAATACCGCTTTTTGTTGTTTGCTCTTGTTCTGTTTTTTGAATAATTACTCGGTTACCTAATGGCTTTAACATTTTTAGTTCCTCCTTCAAAGTATAAAATGTTTAGCACTTTAAGATAGTGAGTGCTAATCTAATTTCTATAATAATCAAAGTTGGTCAATATTTCAAGTTAAAACCATCGTCCCTTAATTTTGTCTTAATCCTGTTTTTACGATAAAATAAAGTATCATATAAATTTTTTGGAGGTTCATTATGTCTCGTTTATGGGTATCCATATTGACATTAGTTATTTACGGTTTGGCACAATTTGGTGTCATTTTATTACATATGTTTGGCTTGTTTGACAATTTAAGCAATAAAGAACTACTTTTCGCAAATATTTATACACAAGTCGGGTTATTTATTGTTGCAGCAATTTTAATATCTCTACTAAATCTGTTTATTGCTAATCCGACACGATTAGAACAAGAACCCAAAACAAAGAAACGATTTATCGCGTTTTGGGTAATAGGTGGATATTTTGCAGTCATGATTTATCAAATTATTGCTGGCATAATTAACATGTATGTATTAGGTGGACCACAAACAAGTCCCAACACTGAACGACTTATGAAAGTGGCACAAGAAATTCCACTATTTATTATTTTAATATCCGTTGTTGGTCCAATCTTAGAAGAATTTGTTTTTAGAAAAGTAATATTTGGTGAACTGTATAATATCATTCACGCTAATAAAAAAATTAAGTTCTTGATAGCTGCAATTGTTAGCTCTGTGATTTTCAGTGCTGCACATGCAGACCCATCATTTTTTGTCATCTACTTTGGTATGGGATTTATTTTTGCTGGATTGTATACCCTAACCAAACGAATTTGGGTGCCTATTTTGGTTCACATGATGCAGAATGGTTTCGTTGTCATTATTCAAGTATTAATTGGTCCTGAAAAAATAAAACAAATGCAAGAATCCACATCATTTATATTTCATTTCATAATTTAAACATAAAAGGAAGAACGTGCGCGTAGTCGCATACGTTCTTCCTTTTTTCTAATTCTAATTTACTTTTTTCTTTTTTTACGATTTACAATATAGCCTATTACAACACCTATGAAAATAATTAGCATAGCTGCAATTAAAGCAAATAGCGCACGTTCAAATTTAACATCCATAGCATTAGATGATGATTTATCTTTAGTTTGTGTCATCTCTTCATCACTACTTGAATGATATTCATATTTTCCCGATGATTCCTTACTTACTGGTTTTTTCAAATCTGGCATTGATCCAATATCACCAGTAATTAATGCTAGTACTTGCCTATCTAAATTTTTGTAATAATCTCTATTTTTCAATGGATTGAAATACTGAAACTTAAAATAGTTTGTACCTTTTTGTAATTCATCTAAAAATCTATTATCGGAAAAATTTTGTTTTCTAAGAACATTGGATATTTCTCTATCAGATACATTTTCACTATTAGCACTTAATTGTTTGATTTGATTTAAAATAAACGGATTATATTTAAAAGATCCTGCCGACATTTGATCAAATCGATTTAACCATTGACGTTCATTGGACGGATGCTCCTGATTGTTTGGTCTTTCATTATTTGAGTGAGTATATCCTTGGCTATTTGTGCCGTTACCATTGTCGCTATTATCATTTGCTTGTTGACTTGAAGGTTGTTGACCTGAATGATGTTGATTATTTGTACCTGATTGGTTTGAGTCTGATGGATTTGGGGTTGAACTTGTACCATTATGACTCCCTGATGGTTTTGAGTTGCCTGTTCCACCGTTATTGGGTTGGTTCGGCTGACCTGTGCCACCACCTGGGGTTTCGCTTCCTCCACCAGTATCTGGTTTGTCCGGTTTGTCAGGCTTCTCTGGTTCTCCTGAACCACCGCCACTTCCACCATCTGGCGTTTCACTTCCTCCACCAGTATCTGGTTTATCCGGTTTGTCAGGCTTCCCTGGTTCTCCTGAACCACCGCCACTTCCACCATCTGGCGTTTCACTTCCTCCACCAGTGTCAGGTTTATCTGGCTCGTCGGGTTTGTCTGGATTCTCTGATCCTCCATCACTTCCACCATCTGGCGTTTCACTTCCGCCATCAGTGTCAGGTTTATCTGGCTTGTCTGGATTATCTGATCCTCCGTCACTTCCATCACCTGGTGTTTCGCTTCCTCCACCAGTGTCTGGATTATCTGATCCTCCGTCACTTCCACCAGTGTCAGGTTTGTCTGGCTCGTCTGGATTCTCTAATCCTCCGTCACTTCCATCACCTGGTGTTTCGCTTCCTCCACCAGTGTCTGGATTATCAATCCCACCTGTTGTACCATCACTATTTTCTCCAGTATTGTCAGTTGGCTTCTCTTCCGTTGTATTATCATTAATTGTTGTTGGAAACTCAGTTGAGGGCATCACAAAATGACTTAAACGATTGTCGCTATTGGAATTCTCTACAAACAACGACATATTATCAGCTACAGAGGTTTCATCATTTATTTGACCTGAATCTGAAGTTAGACTAGTTTTTGGCACAATTGTATTTTCTACTGATGCCTGTGTTGGCTTTGAAATAAATGCAGTACTTATTACAATAGCAAAACTAGACATCAAAAACTTATGTGTGTGATATCGTTTCATGAGTTCACCTCCGTATTAAAAATTCTTATATTCACATCTAGTATATAAGAAATACTATAACATTTCATTAAAAGTCGGTTTATTGAAAGGAAATATTAATATTTTTGAAATTAAGTAAAAAGCTATTTACAAAACCAAGTATAATTATTATACTTGATATATAAAATAAATTAACGATAAGGAGCTTTTCCATGGGATTATTTAGTAAAAACGCTTCAACACTTGAAAGTTTACAAAAAGCTATCGAAACAAGACGCACAATTTATAGTTTAGATAAAGAAATTTCAATTTCTGACAAAGAGGTAGAAAATATTATCGAACATGCGATTAAACATGTACCTTCTTCTTTTAATTCACAATCAACACGTATCGTATTATTATTAGAAGAAAAGCATGACAAATTCTGGGATATTACTAAACAAGCATTAAAAAATACAATGGGCTCAGATCGTGATTTCCAACCTACCTCTGATAAAATTGATAATTTCAAACATTCACATGGTACTATTTTATATTATGAAGATGAAACTGTTGTTGAAGGTTTACAAAACCAAATGCCTAATTATGCTGAAAACTTTGCAATTTGGTCTAACCAAACGAATGCTATGCACCAATTTGCAATATGGACTGCATTAAGTACCGAATGCATTGGCGCTTCTTTACAACATTACAACCCACTTGTAGATGTAGCTGTTGCAGAAGCATTTGATATTCCAACTACTTGGAAGCTTGTAGCACAAATGCCATTTGGTAATATTCGTGAAGATGCTGGAGAAAAAGCATTTCATGATGTAAGCGAACGCTTCTTAGTTAGAAAATAATTATTGATAAGAAGTAGCATTAAAAAGCGATGAGTAATCATTGCTTTTTTTATTTTAAAGTACGTATTTTGAATTATCTGATTATATCTAGTATATTTAATTTAATAATACAATGAGGGTGATGGAAATGAATATCGAAATTTTCCAATTTAAAGTAGAGCCAGCAAATGTTGCCTTAAATGAAGAGACCATCGAAAAATGGTTTGCTAGTTATGTAACGTCTGAAACAGAGGTCGTGGTATTACCAGAAATGTGGAATAATGGCTATGCCCTACCGCAATTAAAGGAATTATCTGATTCTCAACTATCAAGAAGTTATGAATTTATTTCTAAACTTGCCATTCAATATCAAGTTGATATCATCGCAGGTTCAGTTTCAAATGCCATGAAAGATAAAGTTTATAATACTGCTTTTGCAGTTTCAAAGCAGGGTCACTTAATCAGTAGTTATGACAAAATACATTTAGTGCCAATGTTAGATGAGCCGAACTTTCTAAATCCTGGAAATGCAGTGCCCGAACCTTTCCATTTATCTAATGGAATTAAAGTGACTCAAATTATTTGTTATGACTTACGTTTCCCAGAATTATTGCGTTATCCAGCACGAAAAGATGCAGAAATTGCATTCTATGTAGCACAGTGGCCACAAGTGAGATTAAATCATTGGTTAGCTTTGTTAAAAGCACGTGCGATTGAAAATGATATGTATGTTATAGGCTGTAACGGTTGCGGTGAAGATGGACAAACAGAATATGCAGGTCATTCAGTTGTCATAAATCCCAATGGTGAAGTAGTTGCACAACTCGATAATAAACCTGACCATATTACCTGTGATATCGAAATATCTGAAGTAGCAAAACAGCGAGAGACCATTCCTGTATTTAAAAATTTACGTCCCCACTTATATAAATAAAAGAAAAAACCGTGAGCTTGGGAGGGACTCACGGTTTTTGTAACTTATTATTAAGGGAATGTTTTTTACAGTTATTTCTCTATCTATTTTTGGGGATGTTATTAATTATGAAAAAATTTAGTGAATTTACCGATTAAAATGATAAATTGAATGATGTTACGATAGCTTACATGTTTTAAACTTTAAATTGTCTCTGTTATAGACAATGTTAAAATGGTATTTGAATATGAGACTGGGAAGGTTCTGCAAATTCAAATAAGGGATTGCTTAATTACATTAAGCGCGTTGTGTACCTGAAAGTATTATTTTACGAAATCACTAATTCTTGCTGAGAAATGGTTTGTCACTACATCAGCCTCCTCTTGTTTGTAATCAATTAATTGAAAAACGAGAACTAAATTTGTAACTATTACAACTATACGAAGAAAGTACAGTTACATAATTAGTGTGTTAATTAGACCCCTGCTCAAAAGTCTAACCAACGTCATCATTCAATCAGAATTCAAACAAATTTGATTAAATGATTTGTAAAATGTAATCACTTCTTTGTGATACAAGTACATTTAACCATGATTTATTAAGTTTTCGTAAAAAATTCCCCAACTCGTCATATTTCCTTCCTAACTGTTTTCAAAAATATGATAAAATTAGTCAGATAAGTAATTTATACAGTTAGGAATTCAAAATATACAGTTAAGCAATAAGACGCATAAAACTTAATTTAAATTGTATAATGCGGTCAAGGAGAGATTGCCATGGGTAAGATAATAGATAATAAAATAGATCGTATCGCACGTAAGCTTCAACAAAAAAATAATCTCGAACATATTGATTATTTAAAAATACGTGTAGGCTTACAAATATTTATCAATAATCTTTCTAAAACAATTATAATTTATGGCGTATCACTCCTTTGCCATATGTTTCTTTACACACTTACTGTACACTTATCATTTTTACTCATACGCATTTTTGCACATGGTGCACATGCTAAAAGTTCGTTAGTTTGTTACGCACAAAGCTTGGTACTATTTGTTTTATTACCCGCCATAGTTGGGTATTATCATGTGTCATCTCTTTATTTATACCCATTAGCAATCATCGGCTTTATCATTTTGGCTATACTTGCGCCAAGAGGTACAAAAAAACAACCTATACCTGAGCGACTTAAAAAGAATAAGAAAGTAAAGACAATAGTAGTTAGTAGTTTATTGTTAATAATTTCCATGTTCTTCAGTACACCGTACCAACAATTTATTTTACTTGGTATTATTATTGTATCAACATTCCAATTACCAACATTATTTTTTAAGGAGGATGTTTAATTATGCATTTACTAGATTCTGTTTTTAAAATCGTCGCAAAATTCTTTTCAGTATTGGGGGCTGCATCAGGTGGTCATTTATGCGTAGCCTTTGCTGATGAAGTTGAAATACCAGAAGAAATCACAGATTTATACAAATAATTGTTAATATAGAAAGTGTGTAAAACATGGCAATATTCACTATTTATTTTATACCGCTAATCCAGTTATTTTTAATTATTTTTGCAATTAAGTTTTTCAATAAAGTGAAATTTGCAGTTAAGGATGTAATCATATTACTTATGGTTGCAATCCTGACTGCTATTTTATTTCAAACATGGGGAACTCAAGCTCTATTATTGTTATTAATCACTTTTGCTATCTTTGCATATAAAAAAAATAAAATTATTGGCATCATTTCAGTACTAGGTAGTTTCTTTATAATGTACATAGCAAACTTTTTTGCAGTTTGGTTAATCGCAACTTTTTTAGACTTTGATGCTTCCCCGTTAAAATATCAATTATTTTATGCTGTAACTTTTGTATTTATTTATATCATATTTATGTATATCATACGTTTCTTTTTAACTAGACTTGATAAATCCGTACTATCATTTAACAAATTGTATCTAGTAATGGTTTCATTATTCTTAATCACAGCATTATTGTTACTTAATATTTACTTACCTAAAGAAGCAATTTCTTTTAAAGATATAAAGTTTTTATCAATAATATATGCTGTTTTCATAATATCTATTGCTATTGTAATTATTACTATTTCCTTTAGTATTATCCGTCAAATTCAATACAAACGAAATATGCAGGAAATTGAAAACTACTATAAATATACGTTGCAAATTGAAAAGATTAATAATGAAATGCGCAAGTTTAGACATGATTATGTTAATATTTTATCAACTTTATCGGATTTTATTAGAGAAGAAGATATGGAAGGTCTGAGAAAGTATTTTCGATCTGAAATTTTACCTATGCAGGACAGCATGCAAATGAATGCCATCAAAATAAATGGTATTGAAAATTTGCATGTGCGTGAAGTCAAAGGACTGTTAACGACAAAAATACTACAAGCTCAAGAGAAAAACATACGTATTAGCATAGAAGTACCAGAGCCTATCGACAAAATTGATATGCCGATTATTAATTTAAGTAGAGTTATTGGCATCTTATTGGATAATGCGATTGAAGCTTCAGAAAAAATTGAAGACGATCCTTTAATTCGTATCGCATTTATTAAAAATGAGGATGCCGGCGTCATGTTAATCGTTATGAATAAATGTGAACCTGATATGCCTAAAGTCCATACCCTGTTCCAAGAGAATTTCTCAACTAAAGGCAAGAATCGTGGTCTAGGTCTTTCAACTTTAAAAGAGTTGACGGATTCAACTACGAATGTTTTATTAGATACAACGATAGATAACAACTATTTTATTCAAAAAGTAGAAATATTAAATACAGATTCATAAGGATGTGTAACTATGAAAATATTCATTTGTGAAGATGATGAAAGACAACGCGAGCATATGGTTTCTATTATTAATAACTACATCATGATAGAAGAAAAACCGATGGAAATCGAAGTTGCTACAGCTGATCCTTATGACATCTTAGAACGTTCAAAAAACCTTAATGATATTGGTTGTTACTTTCTAGATATTCAACTTGAAGCGGATATCAATGGTATCAAGCTTGCAAGTGAAATTCGGAAACACGATCCAGTTGGTAATATTATTTTTGTTACTAGTCATAGTGAATTGACTTACTTAACGTTTGTTTATAAGGTCGCAGCGATGGATTTCATTTTTAAAGATGATCCGGACGAATTAAAATCTAGAATTATAGATTGTTTAGAGACATCAGAATCAAGACTTAAATTATTGTCTAAAGAGAGTAGTGTTGAAACAATCGAATTGAAACGTGGCAGTAATTCAATTTACGTTCAATATGATGACGTCATGTTCTTTGAATCTTCTACTAAATCGCATCGTTTGATTGCGCATCTGGATAATCGTCAAATTGAGTTTTATGGCAACCTTAAAGAATTAGATCAATTAGATGACCGCTTTTTCAGATGTCATAATAGCTTTGTGGTAAATAGGCATAATATAGAATCCATTGATTCAAAATCACGCGTTGTTTATTTTAAAAATAAAGAGCATTGCTATGCTTCTGTAAGAAATATCAAAAAAATATAATACATAAAAAGCAAACCTATCAGCCATTATAGCTTGAGGTTTGCTTTTTTGTTTGTGCTTATATGCTTGTACTAGGCTTCTAATGCTTCATTGACCTCTTTCAAAGTTGGGATACTCTCAATAGCACCATATTTCGTTGTAACCATTGCTGCTACATAGTTACTAAATGCTAAAATCGCTTCACCCTCTTGTTTCAGAAGTTGGAGTGGACTCATATCTTCATTTCTTAATAATTTACTGATTAAGGCACCAATAAATGCATCACCAGCTCCTGTTGTATCCACTGGTTTTACTTTAAATCCACTGTGACTATTTACTGTTCCATCTTTCAAATAAATGACCGCACCAGCAGCCCCTTTTGTATAAATAACCGCTTCAACATCTCCTTGGAATAACCATTGGATGGCTTGTGTTTCATCCTCATATCCAGTTACAAACGAGAGTTCTTCATCTGAAATTTTAATGATATTTGCTAAAGGTAAAAATGATTGAATCGTCTTTTTACAATCTTCGGCATCTTCCCATAACGGTAAACGTACATTCGGATCAAAAACAATCGTTCCTTCAGCTTGCTTCACTTTGTCTATCAGAGCTAGATGTGCTTGTTTCATTGGACTCTCAACCAAATCTACTGAACAGAAGTGTAAGAGATCTTGCTCTGTCACTTGAATATTTTCCACATTTAGAGGTTGAAAAAGCATATCGGCAGATGGTTTACGATAAAAAGAAAAGTCGCGCTCTCCGTCTTTCGTAAGACTCACAAAAGCTAATGCAGTATTGGCTTCTTGTGTACGTTTAATGTACTGAGTACCTACACCTATGTCTTCGATTGTCTCAATAATGAGATCGCCAAATGCATCTTGTCCCAATTGTGTTATCATTTCTGCTTGCCCACCAAGTTTCGACGTTGTGCAAGCTACATTACAAGG
This sequence comes from Staphylococcus caeli, assembly GCF_051413795.1. GTDB lineage: Bacteria > Bacillota > Bacilli > Staphylococcales > Staphylococcaceae > Staphylococcus > Staphylococcus caeli_A. The sequence continues at coordinate 84,159 of NZ_JBOIRQ010000007.1, forward strand.
CGCGCCACCAACTTGACGTGAAAAGCCTTCGACGTCTTTTAATTTGGCGTCTGTTGTATTAGGTATAAAATCAATTAATGCCTCACCTATCGCAAGTAATCGTCTCATTCTGAATCACCTTTCAAATCATATTTGGTAAATCGTAAGTAGACTTGTCCTGATTCTGTTGAAGTTTTAATACCTGTAGCTGATGCGTCCGTAAATATTCTAGAAGTCATCACACGTTCACCATTATTACAGAAAATTTCAATACTAGATGTATCTATAAACATCTGTAGTTGTGATAATGGCGTATCTAAATAAGTAGTTCTTGTCGTTCCTTCAACTGGACTTGGTAGTTGACTATTTTCACTACGATCAAATGTAACTTTTTGTTCTTTCGTATTATATGTGATTAAAGTAGTCTCCGTTTTACTTGTACGTACTTCAAAATATAATTCTGTGGCTTCATTATCTAAAATATCTATAATGAGTTCATATTGTTTACCTTCATATGGATGTAATTGTTTCGTAAATTTATTGGCATAACCCAAAGCAGTTTCTTTATTTGTGCGTAATTGTTCCAGCGCTTTGATTGGACGTTGTTTCAAATTACCTTCCTCAATTGTTAACACACGAGGAATTGTTAAGCAGTGTGCCCAACCATCAACATCAGATGGATAATCAACTTCTGGTAGCCCCATCCATCCGATTAAAATACGTTGCCCATGTTCATCTAAAAACGTTTGCGGTGCGTAAAAATCAAAACCATAATCTAATTCATGAAAGTCAGCATGGTTCATCGTCAGTTGGTTGATATCATACTGACCCATGACATAACCGGATTGATAAATATTTTTAAAGCGTTCTTCTTCAGCCTCAATACCTTGCGGACAGAATAATAAAACATCATAACCATTTAAGTTAAAATAGTCTGGGCACTCCCACATAAAACCAAAATCATCTAAATTTGTTTTAACTTCACCTTGAAATTCCCAATTTACAATATCTGTTGAGCGGTATTGTAAGATTCTGCCTTGTTTATTGATATTTTGGGCAGCGATAAAGGCATAATATACATCATCTTTTACGTATACTTTCGGATCTCTAAAATGTTGTGTGTAACCAAATGGCGGTTCTCCAATTACTGGTTTAGGGAATTTCGTAATCTCGCCGTCTTTGGAAACTTTAGCTATATGTTGGGTCGATATTCTGTTCCAATCTTCATCTCTATGATTAGCTGTATACATATAATAAAGGTTACCATTGTATTCAAATGCGCTACCACTGTATACCCCATGACTGTCATCTTTAGTATCTGGCTTGAGCGTTGGTCCAACCGCATCAAAATGTACGAGATCTTTACTTGTATATGTATACCAATATTTCAATCCGTGGACAGGTCCAAGTGGGAACCATTGATGTGAAATATAGTATGTTCCATTAAAATATATAAGTCCATTAGGATCATTTAGCAAACCTGTTGTCGGTTGTATATGGAATGTTTGTCGATATTCAGATTGATTTACTTTTTCAGTTAATGCATCGAGTGTTGATTGATCTACATCTTCATATTTTTGATAGCGTGCTTCATTTGTCCACTGTGCCATGTCATGTTTCCTCCTATTTATAATTCAGTTAAATCAGTTTAAAAATATATTTTTGGTACCGGTTCCATTATTTACTAATACATAATATCATGTTTGATTTATTTTTTAAATGATTGGTCTATGCCAATAACGATTTCTTTTTCTATTGGGTGCTGTTGAATCATTTTATCCAACATATCCATTGCCACCTCTCCAGCATGTTCAAAGGCATAATGAACTGTTTGGATAGCTGGCGAAACAATTTCTGTCACTGGATCTCCCCCAAAACCAACAATATGCTTGGTAATCCCATGTTTGGAATGATATTTATGTACTGCTAGTGCAATTGAGTCCGTCGCACCAACGATTGCATCATAATGTGTATGTGCTTGTAATACTTTCTCTACATCTAATAACGCTTCACTATAGTTAAAAGAGGTGATTGAAATATTAGGCTCTATACCGTGAGCATTTAAACCTGCAATCAGACCGTTTTTCCTATTTATACCCACCGCACTGTCTGTTTCGGTAACACCAAAGAATTTAATCTGTTGATAACCTTGACGCCCTAACGCATCACCAACCAAATAACCAGCTTGATAATCGTCATAAATAATGCAGTGCAAATCTTTATGTGATTGTCCGACGATAATTACTGGAACACGCACTTTATTGATGACTTCTAAATGTTCCGGAGTAATATCTGTTGCCATAAAAATAATACCGTCCATTTTACTTCTATAGAAGGTCTCCAATGCATCAATTTCTAATTCTGGATTTAAGTTTGTGTAGTTTAATAATAATCTATAATTTAAATCATCACATATTGTCTTAATCCCTTTAACCGTCTCATCTACGGCATGTGAATTCATTCTGGGAATAATTGCGCCAATCATATTTGTACGATGCGCACGTAAGCTTTGCGCAAATTGATTAGGTTGATAATCATATGTTTGAATAATTTCATCTAATTTTTGTTTCGTCTGACTACTGACCGAGCCATTATTTAAATATCTAGATACTGTACTTTTAGAGACTCCAGCTAATTTCGCGATATCGGCAATATTTTTCATAGTTTCTCACTCTCATTACTTCGCTATTGTAAACAATATTTATTCTATCATAATGCCCTTGCTTTAAATACTATTTAAAAAATAAAAACCAACCGACCTAATTAAGTTATAATGCCTTAAATTAGATAAGTTGGTTTATTCTCACTTTTATGCTTTTTGAATTGTAATTGTCCATGAAGCATCATCTAACTGCTCATAGTTCGTTACTGGATAGCCTTGTTCTGCTGCCCAATTTGGTAATGCTTCTGTCGCTTGTGTACAGTCAAAATCAATTTTCAACTCATCACCTTGATCTAGTGTATTCATTTTCTTTTGTGCTTCTATTAATGGAAATGGACAAACCATGCCCACTGTACCTAATTCGTGTACCATATTTACGTCCTCCTTCTCAATTTATGTTGTTTGTGCTGTCTTTGATGTATTTGTATCGGAAACTTGTTGTGCTTTTTTCATCGGTCTAATAAAGACGAAATAACTCATTGTCCAAGCACCAAGAATCATGGATGCAAGTGCAATCCAACCTTTCCATGACATCGTCGCAGTTTCAACTAATCCATTCCCTATCGAACAACCGCCTGCAACTGATGCACCAAATCCCATAAATACACCGCCAATAATACTATTACGAATTGTTTTCTTATCTGGTAAACGCCATTTGAACTCTCTCGCACCCTTAGCAGCAATATATGAACCAAAGAATATACCAAGTACTAGGAATACGCCCCAATCGAGTAGTTTCACATCACCTGTTAAGAAAAATTGAACTAAATTCGCAGATGGCGTCGTGATGCCTAAACCATACATTCTTCCTGTTGTTTCACTGACAGGCCATGCAAGTAGTGCGATCAAACCAATAGCTATGGCTGCAACAAAGGGATGGTATTTTTTCTCAAATAAATAATGACGTACACCGGTAAATTTTTGTTTTAATTTAGGAACTGCAAATTTAGGTTTCGGCTTGCGTAGCGTTTTCCCTACAAAAAAGACTGTAATAATCGTAAGTAATGCAACCCAAATCCAAGTTGGAATCCCCGTTGTTTGTGACATACTCGTATTGACATTCGTTGGCTTATTCAAACCATTCATCAACGGTAATAATAAACCAAACTTCGTGACTGCAGCTGTAAATGCATATGCGATTAACGCCATCCAACTACCAATTAAACCTTCTCCAGCCCTGTACCAAGTGCCAGTAGCACATCCACCAGCAAGGATAATACCTAATCCAAAAATAAATGAACCAATAACTGTCCCAATAATAGGATAAGTCGATGCTGGAATTTGCACGAGTCCTGTTGACGTTAAAATCAACAATCCAATACTCTGTACCGTAATTGCTATAAGTAATGCATAAAACATTTTATTGCTCTTTTGAATATACATATCTCTAAATCCACCAGCTAAGCAAAACCGCGTTCTTTGCATAACAAAGCCTAGTAAGGCACCTACAATCAGTCCACTAATAATTAACCATGTCATCTTATGCCCTCTTTTCCGATAAAATCAATAAGATTAATAATATTAGATTCTATACAAAATTTCAACCTTCTGATTCATAAAATATTTTAGAAACAAAAAACTAGCATCCTATAAGCACACTTGGAATCAACCAAAATGTTGCACTTATAAAATGCTAGTTTGAAATGATATTATTTATTACTATAATTTTTCATAAAGAACAATAATGACTGTAACTCTATCCCTAAATCAATATGATGGACTTGAACGTCTGAAGGCGTTAATACTCTGCTTGGCGTAAAGTTTAAGATGCCTTTAACACCTGCTTCGACCAACGTGTCAGCAACTTTTTGCGCCGCTTCTTCAGGCGTCGTTAATATGACAACATCTATTTGTTCTTGTGCCAATATATCCTTAATCGTATCAAATGGGCTGATTGTCACTTTACCTATTTGTGTCCCGATAATTTCTTCTCTGATATCAAATGCTTCAGTAATTGTCATCTCATCATGTATCGAGAAGTTATATGTGAGTAATGCTTTCCCTAAGTTCCCTACACCTACAATTGCAATCTTAATTTCATCGTTTTCGCTTATTTCATTTTTAAAGAAATGTAATAAACTATCTATATTATAGCCGTATCCTTTTTTACCCAATTCTCCAAAATAAGAAAAATCTCTACGTATCGTTGCAGAGTCAATATTTAGTCCTTCGCTGATTGCTTTGGAATTCACTCTGTCTATACCTTTAGATTTTAACGTATTGACGAATCTATAATATAACGGTAAACGTTTCAATGTGGCACGAGGAATCTTTTCGCTTTGATTAGCCAAGATCGTGTCCCCCTATTTCAATGTTTGTTACGCAATAATCTTATAATCACTACAACATTATACATTAATGCTTCATAAAAATAAACACTGATAGTTTTAACCATGCCATGAATACTGTAGAATAGGAATGAATAGAGAGGTGCAAATAGAATGATATTATTACAACTTAATGATTTAACCAAATCTTTCGACGGCGAAGACATTTTTAGCAATGTCGATTTCGAAGTGAAATCAGGAGAGCGTATAGGTATCGTTGGCCGCAATGGTGCCGGTAAATCTACACTTATGAAAATTATAGCTGGCGTCGAAGATTATGATGATGGACATGTATCTAAAAGTAAAAACCTAAAACTTGGTTATTTAACACAACAAATGACATTAGATACAGATCAAACTGTATTCGATGAAATGTCGCAACCTTTTGAAGCGATAAAGCAATTAGAAATCGAAATGAATAAAGAGACCGATTGGCTTGCACAACACGCTGATGCATTTGATACTGATGATTATAAGTCACATTTAAATCGCTATGAATCACTTTCCAATCAATTCGAACAACAAGATGGTTATCAATATGAAAGCAAGATAAAGACCGTGTTGCATGGTTTGAATTTTAGTGAAGCGGACTTTGATAGACCCATCAATGATTTTAGTGGTGGTCAAAAGACAAGACTGTCACTAGCTCAAATGCTATTAAGTGAGCCGGACTTGTTGCTACTCGACGAACCTACAAACCATTTAGATATGGAAACAACACAATGGCTAGAAAATTATTTAAATTACTTTAAAGGTGCCATTGTTATCATCAGTCATGATCGGTATTTTCTAGATAAAATTGTTACGCAGATTTATGATGTGGCCCTTGGCGATGTGCAACATTATGTTGGAAATTTTGCGCAATTCATAGAACAACGAGATAAATATTATGAAAAACGCATGCAAGAATACGAAAGACAGCAAGCTGAAATCAAACGGCTAGAAACATTTGTCGAGAAAAATATTGCACGTGCATCCACGACTGGCATGGCAAAAAGTCGTCGCAAAACATTAGAAAAGATTGAACGTATCAATAAACCTATGATTGATGCTAAAAGTGCAAATATCCAATTTGATTTTGATAGAAATACAGGAAATGACGTATTTCATATTAAACATTTAGCAATTGGGTACGATACCCCTATCACTCAAGGTATTCATATAGAAGTTACAAAAGGAGATCATATAGCTATTATCGGCCCTAATGGTATTGGTAAATCGACTCTAATTAAAACCATTGCAGGTATTCAAGATCAACTCGGCGGCGATATAACAACCGGCGCTAATTTAAAAATAGGCTATTATGATCAAAAACAAGCTGAATTCAAATCGAACAAAACCATTTTAGATTATTTGTGGAATCAATACCCTACTATGAATGAAAAAGATATTCGAGCTGTATTAGGTCGTTTCTTATTTGTTCAAGACGATGTTAAAAAAATCATCAACGATTTATCTGGTGGCGAAAAAGCACGATTACAATTGGCATTACTCATGTTAGAACGTAATAACGTCCTTATATTAGATGAGCCAACAAACCACTTGGATATCGATTCTAAAGAAATGCTAGAACAAGCACTTGCAAACTTTGAGGGTACAATTATCTTTGTCTCTCACGATCGTTATTTTATTAATCAACTTGCAAACAAAGTATATGATTTAGATCATGACGGTGGCACAATATATCTCGGAAATTATCAGTATTATCTCGAAAAAATTGAAGAAAAAGCAGCCTTACAAGCTAAAAAGGATTTGGAAAACCCTGTAACTTCAAAAACAGCAGAGCAACCCACAGACTCCTACGTGGATCAAAAAGCACAAAAAAGAGAACAACGTCAAATCGAACGCAAAATCGAACAATGTGAAACGCATATTGATCAGTACGAACAAGAAATTAATGAGATTGACGAACAGTTGACCCAGCCGGAAGTCTATTCAAATCCAGAGAAAGCCAATGAATTAGCACTTGCTAAATCAGAAGCCGAACAAAAATTAGAACAAGTCATGTCAGAATGGGCAGAATTACAAGAAAAGTTAATATAGGTGCCAAACAGCTAAAGTAAAAAATTCTACTTTAGCTGTTTTTTTTAATTTTTTTATCATTAAAACTATACACATTGAAATACCTGTGATAATAGCTATCCACAGAGTTATCCTAGTTATCCACAAGTAAAAAGTAACTTTTCACCGTGTATAAAATTCAGAAATCGGCTTATATCCACATCATTTACACTAGGTTATCCACAACTTGTGCACCGTTTGTTGATAAGTACGCACGTTCCCTATTGACATTACTCAGTATAACTATATGTTCAATGTTCACTTCAGCATGGTTTGTTCATTAATTCGTACAATGTCATAATATAATTAATAGATTAAGAAACACAATTATAGAAAGGAAACGTTTCACCATGCCCCCAATTTTATGGTTCTTTATTGCTTTTATCATAGCTGCTTCAGCTCTAACTATTGTGACGCCCATCGTTGCAAATAAAAAGCTAGCTCGTGATATTTCAACACTATGGTCATCACAACGAACACTCGAAAAGTTTATCAGACCAAATCATACATATAGTTATCAATTTGATACATATAAACATCACTATAATCAACACCAACTGTTAGATGATAAAACTTGGTCCAATTTAAATTTAGATAGCGTATTTCATAATATGAATTTCAATTTTACAGCTATCGGAGAAATGAGACTATTTGCAACCTTGCGTAATATGTTCAAAGTACAAGATGAATCACTCATGGCTCATTTCAGAACAAACCAAACATTTAGAAGTGAAATTTCGTTACACTTAGCTCAAATTGGCAAAGCGATTTATCCTATATTTCCAGATCAAATTGCACCCATTAAGCGAAATCTATTGTTCATGATATGTACATACTTTCCATTGATTTTCGCAATTAGTGCATTTTTTGCACCAACAATAGGTATCCCTTTAACTATCATTTCTGCAATTTTTAATATGATTTTAAGTGGTATGCTTAAACGTAGCTATGATCAAGATTTAAATTCTATGTTCTACACTTCCAATGTGATTAAAAAAGCTTATGTTATACAAGCGAATCCATTAATGCCAAATTTAGACGTAAATTTTAATCATTTTACCACTGCGCGTCGTTTTAGTGGATTACTTGGCCGCGTAAATTCAAGCGATGAAACGTCAATTTTCTCTATGTTATTCAAATTGATGTTCATGTTAGATTATCATCTATTTCATTTGATACAGCACAGTTTCAAGAAATATGAAGATGAAGTGATGGCTTGCTACGACTATATTGCCCATATCGATAATCATTATGCAGTAGCTTTATGGAGAGAAACATTGGATAACTATACACTTCCAGAAAAGACAGACGACGATTGCATTGATTTCGTGGATTTAACACATCCATTGATTCATCAAGCAATACCTAATAGCTTAACAATCGATAATCATATCTTATTGACCGGATCGAATGCTTCAGGTAAATCCACATTTATGAAAGCTGTGGCACTTAATATTGTGTTATCTGAGAATATACACACTGCTTCTGCTTCCAAGTTTGTTTATAAACCTGGCTTAGTTTACACATCTATGGTCAATCAGGATGATATATTATCAGGAGACAGTTACTTTATGTCCGAGGTAAAATCGATTAAACGACTGTTTGATATTAAGACTAATGATAAAGTTTATGTCTTTATCGATGAAATATTCAAAGGTACCAATACAACTGAACGTATCGCTGCCTCAGAATCCGTATTAAATTATTTAAATGCTTTACAAACTTATACAGTTATCGCAGCAACACATGATATTGAGCTTTCCAATTTATTAGAACGAAATTATATTAATTATCATTTCAATGAATCTATTTCTCACAATGAAATCTCATTTGATTTTAAAATTAAACCAGGCAAAGCAGATACAAGAAATGCTATTGAATTATTACGTATCATGGATTTTCCAAATCAAATATATGATCGTGCCAAAAAAATGGCAAATAACGATAATTAAACATATTAAAAAACGGGACAACAACCAATTAAGTATCATGGTTACTGTCCCGTTTTATAATTTGACTATCGTATGCGATTTCTCAACTTTTTAATATTAGAGTAGTCTTCGCACATAAGAGTAACTTACTATTCAGCGTTTACCATCCAAGTAACACCAAATGGGTCGTTAAACATACCATAGAATTCAGACCATTCTGTCGCACCTAATGGCATTGTCACTTCACAACCACCTTCAACTGCTTTATCAAAGAATGCCTTGGCAGCTGCTTTATCTGCTTCATTTGAATTATCAAATGTAAAGGTAACGACTGCCCCACTATTGTCAATTTTTTTATTTTTCCAAGTATCGCTGCAATAGAAACTTTCTCCTAGGATTTTAAATGATGCATTCATTGTAAAATCAGGGTCAACTTGAAATTCCTCCGGCATATCTTTAAACATTTCATCTCCACCAGTAATGCGTTTAATATCAGTTGCACCTAAATGTTTTTCATAAAAATTCAATGCTGCTTTACTATTTTGAAAATTAAAATATTGTACTGCTTTCATTATATATTGCCTCCTTGTATTAAGCTTTTCAGTAAAATCTCGTCTATAAATTTTGTAATTATCAAAACTCTAAATTTAATATACCCACTTTCAGCTAAAAACAACCGCAAAAAAACTGAGACCTAAACACAGCCTCAGTTATCATTATTGATAAATTTCTACATGCACCTTTGATTAGTTATTGATTGTACTTTGCTCAATATCCATACTGTTATAACCATTTAATGTCATATCTGCACTTACACCTGCATGGTATAGATAATGGCCGGCTGCACCAATCATTGCCGCATTATCTGTACACAATTTAGGACTTGGAATTGCCAAGTTAATTTGATGTTCTTCAGATGCCTCTGCTAATTTCGTTCTCAAACCTTTATTACTTGCGACACCACCTGCTACTACCAATTGTTTCACATTATAATTGGCACAGGCTGAAATCGTCTTACCTACTAACACTTCTACGACGCTACTTTGAAAACTTGCAGCCACATCCGCTTCATTGATTTCTTCACCTTTTTGACGTAAATTATGCAGTTTGTTAATCACTGCACTTTTCAAACCGCTAAAACTAAAGTCATAGCTATCTTTGTCGAGCCATACTCTTGGAAAATGATAACTATCTGTTCCCTCAGCTGCCAATTTATCAACTTTTGGACCACCTGGATAACCTAAACCAATTGTTCTAGCTACTTTATCATAGGCCTCACCTACAGCATCATCACGTGTTTCGCCAATAACCTCAAAGCTTAAATGATCTTTCATATAAATTAATTCTGTATGTCCACCTGAGACAATTAAAGCCATCAGTGGGAATTGAAGTGGACTTTCTAAATGGTTAGCATAGATATGACCTGCAATATGATGCACAGGAATTAATGGTTTATCATATGCGAAGGCTAACGCTTTAGCAGCATTGATACCAACTAGCAATGCACCAATTAAACCAGGCCCTTGTGTAACAGCTACTGCATCTATCTCTTTCATTGTCACTTGTGCGGTTTCTAACGCCTCATCTATAGTAGTTGTTATACCTTCAACATGGTGTCTACTGGCAACTTCAGGGACCACGCCACCAAATCGTTTATGACTTTCAATTTGACTAAGTACCACATTACTTAAAATTTGAGTACCATTTTTAATGATACTCACACTCGTTTCGTCACAACTAGACTCAACTGCTAATATTAATGTTGTTTCATTCATTTAAATTCACCCACATCACTAACGCATCCTCACCTTCACCGTAATAATTTTTCCGTTTTCCACCATATTGAAAACCTAAATTGGTATACACACGTTGTGCGATTTCATTATCTACACGTACTTCTAAACTCATCATGTCACACTTTGTTTGAACATAATTCATAACATACTTCAGTAATAATTGGCCCAAGCCATGTCCTCTATATGCTTCATCTATTGCTACAGTCGTAATTTGTGCTTGATCGATAACAATCCATAATCCGATATATCCAATTATTTTATCATTAAATTCAATTATAAAATAATGTGCAAATTCATTCTGTTCAACTTCATGATAAAATGCATCAATTGACCAACTACTATCATTAAAACTATTTCGCTCGATATCAAATACTTGTGGCACATCTTGTAAACCCATCAAACGAATATTTAATTCTTGCTCTGTTGGTTTAACCAATTTCGTTCCGCCTCTGATAATTTAATATAATTTGGTTTGAATTGATGAATGTCTTCAGGTTTATCGATTAAAGGTTGCATATCTTTTGCTTGAGGTATATTAGGCACACAATGACTATCTAATAAATCGCCAAGTTTTTCAGTATCTGTTCCAACAAATTGATATGGTTCGTTTTGCTCATGAAGTAAAGTTAATAATTCACTAATAGGTAAATATTGATCTTCTACTATTTGTATGAGTTTACCATCGACATTTTTATAAACACCAGTATATACTGCTTCTCGTCTTGCATCGAATATTGGGACAATTAAGCTGCCTTCTTCTTTAATTGAAGCTGCCAATGCTTTTAATGAAGATACACCGTATAGTTGTGAATCTAAAGCGTAAGCTAGTGTTTTCGCAACAGTCACGCCGATTCTAAGTCCAGTATATGAACCCGGCCCCTGTGCAACGACAATCGCATCAATATCTTCTTTAGCTATATCACTTTCATTTAAAACTTTTGAAATCGCCGGCATGAGTTGTACAGAATGATTTGTTTTTTCATTAGAATTTATTTCAGCTACTACGGTATTATCTTTCATAAGTGCAACTGACATTGGTTGGTTAGATGTATCCATCAATAGATAATTCACGTTCAATGGCCTCCTTTATGCGCATGTAATGTTCACCATGTGAGTTGAGTTCTATTATTCTTTCAGACGGCCCTTCTGATTTAATATTGACTGTTAAATAATTCGGCGGCAAATACTCAGCAATAAATTGACTCCACTCGATTAAAATGACCGCATGATCTTCAAAGTATTCTTCAAAACCTAAATCTTCTTCAGAATCTTCTAATCTATAACAATCCATATGATGCAATTTTAAATTTGTTCCTTGATATGATTTTATAATATTAAATGTCGGAGAATTAATATTACGTTTAACACCCAACGCTTTACCGATAAATTGACTTAGTGTCGTCTTTCCAGCACCGAGGTCACCATTCAGTAAAATGAGGTCTCCGGCTGATAACTGTTGTGCTAGTAATTCACCAAATCTCTTCATACCTTCTAAATCCCTGACTTTTATCATTGCCCTCTCCTTTTTAAAGCAACTTCACAATTTATTGTGAGTAGTTGCTTTTATGCATGAGCTTTATTAGAGTATCTAACGCAGTGTATTTACTCTTATGCATTTGCTTTAGAAAATGTATTCCTCTATATCTAACGCAGTGTAGATACGCTTATGCATTTGCTCTAGCAAATGTATTCCTCTAACTATTTTCTTCTTAAAATTAACTATTATAGTTTAACAAATTTTAACTCGGATTACTTCAAACAGAAACAAGTTCTTCTAATTTTAAATTATCTGAATTGATAGAAAATTTAAAATAATCATTGACACCGCCCGATAGATGTAGTAAATTTAATTTATCAAATTTTTAGACATTTCAAACTAATCAAAAAATAAACCATTCTAACGAGAGGAGTATAATAAAATGACCAATCTTACAACACAACCACAACCAACAACATCAAATATTTTAGTCATTTTATTATGCTCATAGGACTGGAACTTTAGTAAAGTATCTACTAAAAGTTTAAGTCCTTATTCTAGTTGAATGGGACTTAAAAGCGTCCCAATAATTTATTGGGACGCTTTTTTATTTTCAATTTTATGGGGGAATTAATATGAGAAGCGACATGATCAAAAAAGGAGATCAACAAGCACCAGCAAGAAGTCTTTTACACGCTACGGGCGCATTAGAAAAACCAACAGATATGAACAAACCATTTGTGGCAATTTGTAATTCATATATAGATATTGTCCCTGGACATGTACATCTAAGAGAACTCGCAGATATTGCCAAAGAAGCAATTCGTGAAGCTGGCGCTATCCCCTTTGAGTTCGACACAATTGGCGTAGATGATGGTATTGCGATGGGACATATCGGAATGCGATACTCACTTCCATCACGTGAAATCATTGCAGATGCTGCCGAAACAGTTATAAATGCACATTGGTTTGACGGTGTATTCTACATACCAAATTGCGATAAAATTACACCTGGTATGCTACTAGCTGCAGTTAGAACAAATGTACCTGCAATCTTCTGTTCAGGTGGTCCAATGAAAGCTGGCTTATCATCCGAAGGTAAAGCACTCACACTATCATCCATGTTCGAAGCGGTTGGCGCATTTAAAGATGGTTCAATTTCTAAAGAACAATTCTTAGATATGGAACAAAATGCTTGCCCAACTTGCGGTTCATGTTCAGGTATGTTCACAGCAAATTCAATGAATTGTTTAATGGAAGTGTTAGGCTTAGCATTACCATATAATGGTACAGCTTTAGCAGTAAGTGATCAACGTAGAGAAATGATTCGTGAAGCAGCATTCAAATTGGTAGATAATATTAAAAATGACTTAAAACCTAAAGATATCGTCACTCAAGAAGCAATTGATGATGCATTCGCACTAGACATGGCTATGGGTGGTTCAACAAATACAGTACTCCATACGCTTGCAATTGCTAATGAAGCCGGTGTTGAATACGACTTAACTAGAATTAACGAAATCGCTAAAAAAACACCTTATCTTTCAAAGATTGCACCTAGTTCTTCATACTCAATGCATGATGTACATGAAGCTGGTGGTGTTCCTGCAATCATCAATGAACTATTTAAAAAAGAAGGTACACTACATCCAGATAGAATCACAGCAACAGGCAAAACATTACGTGAGAATAATGAAGGCAAAGAGATTTTAAATACTGATGTGATTAGACATCTCGACAATCCATATGACAAACAAGGTGGTCTTTCCATCTTATACGGTAATTTAGCTCCAAAAGGTGCTGTCATTAAAGTTGGTGGTGTTGATCCTTCAATTAAAGTATTTAAAGGTAAAGCAATCTGTTTTGATTCACATGATGAAGCGGTGGAAGCCATTGATAATCACGACGTTCGTGAAGGTCATGTCGTAGTCATTAGATACGAAGGTCCTAAAGGTGGGCCAGGAATGCCTGAAATGTTAGCCCCTACATCATCTATCGTCGGACGAGGATTAGGTAAAGATGTAGCATTAATCACAGATGGTCGCTTCTCAGGTGCTACAAGAGGTATTGCTGTGGGACATATTTCTCCAGAAGCTGCTGCAGGTGGGCCAATTGGTCTCATAAATGATGGTGACGAAATTACAATTGATTTAACAAACCGTACATTAAATGTCGACGTATCTGCTGAAACATTAGATGCTAGAAAACAAAACCTAAAACCATTTAAAGCAAAAGTAAAAACAGGTTATCTTGCACGTTACACTGCATTAGTAACAAGCGCTAACACTGGTGGTATTATGCAAGTACCTGAAAATCTCATTTAAGGAGTGAGGATTATGACTAAACAAACAGACATACTCGAGCAAGAATTGTCAGAAAATTTTGATACTTTAGAAGCCGCTGAAGCACTTGAACCTGAAATAGAACTAGATCAAGAAACACTCAATGAAATGCGTTCTGGTTCAGAACTTTTAGTTGAATCACTAGCCAATGAAAACGTAGATTTTATCTTTGGTTATCCAGGTGGCGCAGTACTTCCCCTTTATGACACGTTTTACGAAGGCAAGATCAAGCATATCTTAGCTCGACACGAACAAGGTGCGACACACGCAGCTGAAGGTTATGCTCGTGTATCTGGTAACACAGGTGTTGTTGTTGTAACAAGTGGTCCAGGCGCTACGAATGCGATCACTGGTATTGCTGATGCATATAGTGACTCACTTCCTTTAGTTGTCATCACAGGTCAGGTTGCTACACCAGGTATTGGTAAAGATGCATTCCAAGAAGCTGATTTATTATCAATGACTACGCCAATTACCAAGCATAATTATCAAGTTAAAAATGTAAACGACATTCCGAAAATTATTCATGAAGCGTTTCATATCGCCAATACTGGTAGAAAAGGACCGGTTGTCATAGACTTTCCAAAAGATATGGGTATCCTGTCAACAAATACACAAGTTACAGATGAATTAGAGTTACCTGGTTATAACGTTCCAAATCAACCTAAGCACAACGATATCCAAAAATTGCGTGACTTTTTAAAGAGCGCTAAAAAACCATTAGTGCTATCTGGTGCAGGCATAAACCACGCGAAAGCAAATGCTGTATTTACTGAATTTGTAGATCGACATCAATTACCTGTAGTTAGCACTTTACTTGGACTCGGTGCAATTCCATATGAGCATCCCCTATTCCTAGGTATGGGTGGTATGCACGGATCATATGCTAGTAACATGGCACTGACAGAATGCGACTTGCTCATAAACTTTGGAAGCCGCTTCGATGACAGGTTAGCCAGCAATCCAGATGAATTCGCACCAAATGCCAAAATTGTACACGTCGATATCGATCCATCTGAAATTAATAAAATTATAAAAGTTGATTTAGGCATCGTGGCAGATTGTAAAGC
This sequence comes from Staphylococcus caeli, assembly GCF_051413795.1. Taxonomy (GTDB): domain Bacteria; phylum Bacillota; class Bacilli; order Staphylococcales; family Staphylococcaceae; genus Staphylococcus; species Staphylococcus caeli_A. Next base: position 99,804 of record NZ_JBOIRQ010000007.1, read on the forward strand.
AACTTTAGAGTCATTGTTAAATTTTGAAAGTTATTCTATTAGACATGATGAATGGCTAGAAACATGCAAAGACAATAAAGTGAAACAACCTTTTGCTTACCAAGAAGACGAAGAAGGTATTTTCTCTAAACCACAACGAACAATTGAATATATCGGTGAAATTACTAAAGGAGATGCCATTGTAACAACTGATGTTGGTCAACACCAAATGTGGGTTGCACAGTACTACCCATTTAAAAACCATGGTCAGCTTGTAACGAGCGGTGGTTTAGGTACGATGGGCTTTGGTATTCCTGCAGCAATCGGAGCAAAATTAGCTGAACCAGATAAGACAGTCGTTGCTTTCGTAGGTGATGGCGGTTTCCAAATGACCAACCAAGAAATGGCAATTTTAGAAGAATATAATCTTGATATCAAAATTGTCATCGTTAATAACGGCACACTTGGTATGGTTAAACAGTGGCAAGATAAATTCTTCAATCAACGTTTTTCTCATTCAGTATTTAATGACCAACCAGATTTCTTAAAACTATCTGAAGCCTATAATGTGAAAGGCTATCTCGTTGATGATCCATCGCAATTAGAACAACAAATTGATGCAGCATTTCAACACGATGGCCCTGCTTTGATCGATGTTCGTATTTCACCAGTTGAACCCGTAACACCTATGGTTCCAAGCGGTAAAGCTAATCACGAGATGGAGGGGTTATTATGAGAAGGACATTTAGAACAAAAGTAAGAGATAAGGCTGGTACATTAAATCGACTAACAAGTATCTTTGTCCGTCGACAATTTAATATTGTTACCATATCTGCTACTCCGACATTAGAAGATGGTATCACCGATATTATTTTCGTAGCAGAAATACCTGACAGAGATGTATTGCGTAATTTATTACAACAACTCGAAAAGCAAATCAATATTATAGATGTTGAAGACATTACAGAAACAAACACATACAACAGAGAGTTAGTACTCATTAAATTACGAACACCTGATAACGAACAAGACTTACAGAATGTGATTAAACCTTATGATGCGCTAGTCTCTATTTTAAAAAAAGAAGCACCGTATACATTCTTACAAGCTTCCGGTCCTCAATATACAATGGACAACTTATTAGATGATCTATCATCATATCAAATCGAGCAAGTTTCTAGAACAGGCTCAGCAGCATTAGTTTAAATAAAAATTAATTAACTTTACTAAAAAATGGAGGATTTTATTATGACAACAGTATATTACGATCAATCAGTTACAAAAGATGCATTACAAGGTAAAAAAGTAGCAATCTTAGGTTATGGTTCTCAAGGTCATGCACACGCTCAGAACCTTAAAGATAACGGTTATAATGTCATTATCGGACTAAGACCTGGACGTTCTTTTGATAAAGCGAAAGATGATGGCTTCGAAGTATATCCAGTTAATGAAGCAGCACAACAAGCTGATGTCATCATGGTATTGTTACCAGATGAAATTCAAGGTCAAGTATATAAAGAAGAAATCGAACCTAATTTAGAAGCAAATAATGCCTTAGTATTCGCACATGGCTTTAACATCCACTTTGGTGTTATTCAACCACCAGAAAACGTTGATGTGTTCTTAGTTGCACCTAAAGGACCAGGTCACTTAGTTCGACGTACGTTCGCTGAAGGTAGCGCAGTCCCTGCCCTATTCGCAGTTGAACAAGATGCTAGTGGAGAAGCAACAGACTTAGCTTTAAGTTATGCCAAAGGTATCGGTGCAACACGCGCTGGTGTATTAGAAACATCATTTAAAGAAGAAACAGAAACTGATTTATTTGGTGAACAAGCCGTGCTTTGTGGTGGTACTACAAAATTAATCCAATCAGGTTTTGAAACATTAGTAGAAGCTGGTTATCAACCAGAAATCGCATATTTTGAAGTATTACATGAAATGAAACTTATCGTAGACCTTATGTATGAAGGCGGTATGGAAAATATGCGTTATTCAATTTCAAACACAGCAGAATTTGGCGATTATGTATCTGGTCCACGTGTCATCACACCAGATGTTAAAGACAATATGAAAGCCGTTTTAACAGATATTCAAAATGGTAACTTTAGTAATCGCTTTATTAAGGATAATGAAAATAATTTCGAAGAATTCCACAAATTACGTGAAACACAACATGGACATCAGATCGAAGCGGTTGGTAGAGACCTACGTGATATGATGCCATTCATTAAATCTAAAAGCATTGAAAAATAATTAGACAAGTGATGTATTTAATCGAAGCGGTTAAGCATTATATATAGATGCTTGTTAAACTTCGGTTACTTACATCAGTCTAAAATTTTATTAATTAGGAGATGTTGAAAATGAATAGCCATATTCAAATTTTTGATACAACGCTTAGAGACGGCGAACAAACACCAGGTGTTAATTTTTCATTCGATGAAAGACTGAAAATTGCAAAGCAATTAGAAAAATGGGGCGTAGACATTATTGAAGCTGGGTTCCCTGCTTCAAGCACAGGTAGTTTCAAATCTGTTGAAGCAATTTCACAAGCACTAACTACTACGGCAGTATGTGGATTAGCGCGCTGTGTAAAAAAGGATATTGATGCTGTTTATGAAGCTACAAAATTAGCTGCAAAACCAAGAATTCATGTTTTTATAGCAACGAGTCCGATACATCGAGATTCCAAGTTGTTGATGTCTAAAGAACAAGTCATCGCATCTATAAAAGAACATGTTTTATATGCTAAAAATTATTTTGACGTTGTTCAATTTTCACCTGAAGATGCAACAAGAACTGAGCTCCCATTTTTAATCGAATGTGTACAAACAGCTGTTGATGCCGGTGCAAGTGTCATTAATATTCCCGATACTGTAGGTTTCAGTTATCCAAAAGAATATGGTGAAATTTTCAAAACACTACAAGATTCTATAAAAACTGATCATGACGTCATCTATAGTGCGCATTGCCATGATGACTTAGGTCTAGCCGTTGCAAATAGTATGGCAGCCATTGAAAATGGTGCTAAACGAATAGAAGGTACATTGAATGGTATTGGAGAACGTGCAGGTAATACTGCGCTTGAAGAAGTGGCACTTGGCCTTTACGTTCGACAAGATCATTATGGCAACCAAACCAAGATTAATTTGGCAGAAACGAAGCAAACATCTGATTTAATCGCACGCTTTGCTGGATTGCGCGTTCCTAGAAATAAAGCGATTGTCGGACAAAATGCATTTAGTCACGAATCGGGCATTCACCAAGATGGTGTCCTTAAAAATCCAGAAACATATGAAATCATGACACCACAGCTTGTTGGTGTGAAGACCACTGAATTACCACTTGGTAAACTTTCTGGGAAACATGCATTTTCTGAAAAATTGATTGCTTTAGGATACGATGTTAATTCAGAAGAACAAAAAGCACTATTTAAACAATTTAAAACGATTGCTGATAAGAAAAAAGCAGTCACTGATCGTGATATTCATGCATTAATTCAAGGTACAGAACATGAGCAAAATGCAATTTACAAAGTAGAAACACTCCAACTGCAATTTGTATCGAATGGATTACAAAGCGCCGTCGTCGTCATTAAAGATCAAGATGGTAACACATCACAAGACTCTAGTATCGGTACTGGATCAATCGTTGCGATATATAATGCTGTTGATCGTATTTTCAATCGTGAAACAGAACTCATAGACTACCGTATCGATTCTGTCACTGAAGGTACGGATGCACAAGCTGAAGTTCATGTTCAAATAAAAATTGATGATCAAATTGTCACTGGTGTAGGCATCGATCATGATATCTTGCTAGCTTCATGTAAATCTTATGTTGAAGCACATGCTAAATATGTTGCACATTCAACTACGGAAGAAGGGATGCATTCATGAGCCACAAAATAATCGCCCTACCAGGTGATGGCATAGGCCCTGAAATTATGTCAGGAGCATTAGAAATACTCGAACAACTCAGTAATGACTATAACTTCGAATATGATTTAGAAACACATGATTTTGGTGGTATTGCAATCGATCATCATGGTACCCCACTTCCAAATACAACATTAAATGCATGTAAAAATGCAGATGCAATACTTTTAGGTGCTGTTGGCGGTCCTAAATGGACAGATCCTAATAATAGACCTGAACAAGGTTTACTTGGAATTCGTAAAGCTCTAGGGCTCTTTGCTAATATTCGCCCTACTGTCGTGACGAACGGCACAAGTCACTTATCACCTATTAAAGAATCTCGCGTTGCTGGTACAGATTTTATTATCGTTAGAGAACTGACTGGTGGCATTTACTTTGGTGAACCAAAATCTCTAAGCTCGGAAAATGCATTAGACTCACTAACGTATACACGAGCTGAAATTGAGCGAATTGCTAGAGTAGGCTTTGAATTAGCACAAAAACGTCGTAAAAAATTAACTTCTGTAGATAAAGAAAACGTGCTCTCTTCTAGTAAATTGTGGAGAAACGTCATCAACGAACTTTCTGAATCTTACCCAGAAGTAGAAGTGAATCACTTGTTAGTCGATGCTTGTGCGATGCATTTAATCACAAATCCTTCTCAATTTGATGTTATCGTGACTGAAAATTTATTTGGAGATATTTTAAGTGATGAAGCATCCGTTATCCCAGGTTCACTAGGTCTCTCACCATCTGCAAGTTTTAGTGAACAAGGTCCAAGATTATATGAACCTATACATGGATCAGCACCTGATATTGCGAATCAAGATATTGCTAATCCATTTGGCATGTTGTTATCCGTTGTAATGTGTCTTAGAGAAAGTTTGGAAGCATATGAAGCTGCTGATAAACTTGAAACAGTAATTTATCAACTCATTAAAGATGGTAAGACGACTCGTGACTTGAATGGAACATACCATACATCTGAAATTATACAATTTGTAAAAAATAATCTTTAAAAAGGAGGAGATGTCATATGGGGAAAACACTATTTGACAAAGTTTGGAACAAACATGTCTTAACTGGTAAAGAAGGTGACCCACAGTTATTATATATAGATTTACACCTTATACATGAAGTCACATCTCCTCAAGCTTTTGAAGGGTTAAGACTACAAAATAGAAAGTTACGTAGACCAGATTTAACATATGCTACACTTGATCATAATGTACCGACTGTAGATATTTTTAATATCAAAGATGAAATTGCAAATAAACAGATTACAACGCTACAAGATAATGCCAAAGCTTTTGGCGTGCATATATTTGATATGGGATCCGATGAACAAGGCATTGTCCATATGGTTGGACCTGAAACAGGTTTGACTCAACCAGGTAAAACAATTGTTTGCGGTGACTCACATACTGCTACTCACGGTGCATTTGGTGCAATTGCATTTGGCATCGGTACCAGTGAAGTAGAACATGTTTTTGCTACACAAACGCTTTGGCAAACCAAACCGAAGAATCTTAAAATTGAGGTCACTGGGGAATTGCCTACAGGTGTATATGCCAAAGATATTATCTTATATCTTATTAATCAATACGGTGTAGATTTTGGAACTGGATATGCTCTAGAATTTTCAGGCGAAACAATTCGTAACCTTTCTATGGAAGCACGAATGACAATTTGCAATATGGCTATTGAAGCAGGCGCAAAATACGGCATGATGGCACCTGATGAAACTACTTATGCATATGTTAAAGGACGTCCATATGCCACACAATTCGACCAAGCTGTCGAAACATGGCGTGAGCTTTACACAGATGCTGATGCAGAGTTTGACCGTACTATCGAATTAGATGTTACGAATCTAGAACCACAAGTAACTTGGGGTACAAATCCTGAAATGGGTGTTAGTTTCAGTACACCCTTCCCTGAAATAAAGAATGTTAATGATGAACGTGCTTATAACTACATGGGTCTTGAACCTGGTCAAAAAGCTGAAGACATCGATTTAGGATATGTATTCCTAGGTTCTTGTACAAATGCCCGTCTTTCTGACTTGGTTGAAGCAAGTGAAATTGTAAAAGGTAACAAAGTACATCCAAACATAACAGCAATCGTTGTTCCGGGATCTCGTACTGTTAAGATTGAAGCTGAAAAATTAGGCCTCGATAAAGTATTTAAAGAAGCTGGATTTGATTGGCGTGAGCCTGGTTGCTCTATGTGCTTAGGAATGAACCCTGACCAAGTACCAAGTGGTGTACATTGTGCTTCTACGAGCAACCGTAACTTTGAAGGAAGACAAGGTAAAGGAGCTAGAACACATCTAGTATCCCCTGCAATGGCAGCTGCTGCAGCAATCAATGGTAGATTCGTTGATGTTAGAAAGGTGGTTGTATAGTATGGAAATCAAACCAATTACGACATATACAGGTAAAGTTGTACCTCTATTCAATGACAATATTGATACCGATCAAATTATTCCAAAAGTACACTTAAAGCGTATTTCAAAATCTGGCTTCGGTCCATTTGCTTTCGATGAATGGCGTTATTTAGATGATGGTTCTGATAATCCCGACTTTAATCTTAATAAACCAGAATATCAAGACGCTACGATTCTTATTACTGGAGAAAATTTTGGATGTGGATCTAGCCGTGAACATGCCGCTTGGGCTATTAAAGATTATGGTTTTGATATTATTATTGCAGGTAGTTTTAGTGATATTTTCTATATGAATTGTACTAAAAATGCCATGCTTCCAATAGTATTGGATAAGCAAACACGTGATTATCTTGCACAAGCTGGTGAAATAACTATAGATTTACCAAATCAAATTGTTTTAGCTAATGGCAAAGTGTTTAATTTTAATATAGATGAGACATGGAAAAAGAAACTTGTTAATGGCCTTGATGATATTGATTTAACGTTGCAATATGAAAACGCTATTCAATCATACGAGTCATCATCATTATACTAATACTACAAAATACAAAGGTGTGAAATTTATGACTGTTAAAACTACTGTTTCTTCAAAAGATATCGATGAAGCTTTCTTACAAATTAAAGATATTGTTAAAGAAACGCCATTACAAAAGGATCACTATTTATCACAAAAATATGATTGTAATGTATATTTAAAGCGTGAAGATTTACAATGGGTAAGATCATTTAAACTTAGAGGGGCATATAACGCAATTGTGGCATTAGACGAAAAAGACCAACACAACGGTATTACCTGTGCCAGTGCTGGTAATCATGCACAAGGTGTTGCATATACTGCAAGTAAATTAAACTTGAATGCAGTTATATTTATGCCAGTGACTACCCCACTTCAAAAAATCAATCAAGTTAAGTTCTTCGGTGGTGCCAATGCAGAAGTTATTTTAACTGGAGACACTTTTGATGAATGTCTAAAAGAAGCATTGATTTATACAGAAGATAATAAAATGAACTTTATTGACCCATTTAACAATGTTTATACTATTGCTGGTCAAGGTACCTTGGCTAAAGAAATCATTGAACAATCTAAAGAAGATAATGTACATTTCGATTACTTATTTGCAGCGATTGGTGGTGGCGGGTTAATTTCTGGTGTAGGCACTTATTTCAAAGCACACTCGCCACAAACATCTATTGTGGGAGTAGAGCCCGCAGGTGCAAGTAGTATGTATACTTCAGTAGTTTTAGAAAATAAAATTGTAACTTTACCTGATATTGATAAATTTGTTGATGGTGCATCTGTTGCACGCGTTGGACAAATCACTTACGATATTTCAAAGAATGTCGTTGATGATTATGTTCAGGTCCACGAAGGTGCAGTTTGTTCAACTATTTTAGATATGTATTCTAAACAAGCTATCATTGCTGAACCAGCTGGTGCATTAAGCGTAGCTGCACTAGATCAATATAGAGATGAAATTAAAGGGAAATCTGTTGTTTGTGTTGTCAGTGGCGGTAATAATGATATTAATCGTATGAAAGAAATTGAAGAACGTTCATTACTATTCGAAGAAATGAAGCACTACTTCATTCTCAACTTCCCACAACGTCCTGGTGCACTAAGAGAATTTGTAAATGATGTACTTGGTCCAAAAGATGATATTACAAAATTCGAATACCTGAAGAAATCATCTCAAAATACAGGTACAGTTATCATAGGTATTCAATTAAATAACCATAATGATTTATCTAACTTAAAAGCAAATGTCGATGCATTTGATAAATCAAACATCTACATTAATGAAAATAAAATGCTTTATTCATTACTAATTTAATGAATAGAGATCAAGAGACCTGAATAGGTCTCTTTTTTTGTTCTTCTTTCCCTACTCTTGCGTAACGTAAGTCTGCTACCTTCAGCGCTAAGGAGCTTTTTCTGTAAAGTACTACTCACAATTCTTTGTGTTTCGTAGTACTTATGCATGAGCAAATGCTCATGCGTTCCTTTTTTTTCGCTCGCATCTTTTCTCTCTTTCACACTCTCCTTGCTCACTTACCACTTGTAAGCTCGCTTCGTCTATCGCTCAGTTCGGCAGCTTCAAACGCTTTCTCATAACAGGTTATTTTTTCAGTTCTTCGAACTGGGAGTTAAGCTTTTGGGCATAAAAAAAGAGACCCTTTTGGGTCTCTCATTGCCTGGCAACGTCCTACTCTTGCGGAACGTAAGTCCGACTACCATCGGCGCTAAGGAGCTTAACTTCTGTGTTCGGCATGGGAACAGGTG
>NZ_JBOIRQ010000008.1:0-100747 GCF_051413795.1 Staphylococcus caeli
TGTGGTTATTAACATCTTACAATAGAGTGCCGTTTATGGGCATTTTTTTTATGAAATTTTAAGAGTGTTGCACTTAATATTACAATCCGTCTTATGTAAAAAACTAATTCACTGTAAATTTTACCCTTATTTATCTGAAATTTTTCAAAATGCAAGTAAACCATAAAAAAGAAAACACTCCCTGGAATGCTTTCTACTTATTAAAGGTAAATTAAATTTCTAAACGTATTGCAATGTTCAATAATCGCCTTCTGTTTTTTTGTACCATTAAATAATTTATTACGCATTTGCCAATTCATGGAAATACTTCCACGTTTATGTTTTGATTAATCAGTTTAATTTAAACTAATATTATCGACTTAGATTCTCCTAATTTATATAATATATTTATGATTGATGATAAAAAGTCTATTAAAGTGAAAAATCATATTTATTTTTAGTGCTTGAAGTATTGCTTTATAGCCATATATTAGATATAATAATTCTTGTGTTGAAAAAATGTCCTGGTAGCTCAGCTGGATAGAGCAATGGCCTTCTAAGCCATCGGTCGGGGGTTCGAATCCCTCCCAGGACGCTAAGCGCGTATAATTACATATTATACTCAAAGAATCTCATATAAATGAGGTTCTTTTTTTATGTTATTTCACAATATGCCGTATATTTAAATAGATTTCCTGATTTCACATGTAAAATAAAGTTATCATGTCAATTCTTACTAACTAGTTCAATATTTTTCTTTGATAGTCACTTTTTTAACCTATTAATATAAAAAGCCTGCTTAAAATTATATGAGTAATTTTAAGTAGGCTTTTGTCATAACTTATGTAATTAAATACATTATTTTAATTAACTTCGTTCATCATATTTTCCCAATGTTTTCAAAATCTATAACCCAAATTTTTCACTATCTATAATATGATGATCGCGACTATAGAAATTCAATACTACTTGTTTAGTAGTTTCATCAACTATTAGCTCGGCATATGTTTCTTCAATATTACTTCTAGATTGTGAAATGCTTCCTGGATTAATCACGTGCACGCCATTGATTTCTTCGTGTTTCGCAACATGCGTATGCCCATAAAATGCAAATTGGCACCCTGACTCGATTGCTTGTTCAGCAAGATGCATGCGCGTACGATTCACATTATATAAATGGCCATGCGTATAGAATGCTTTTACACCATTAGCTTCTATCACTGCTTCATTTGGAAACTCCGGATAAAAATCTGTATTTCCTTTTACTCTATGATAATGGCTTAGTTCACTATCATCATATGCGAATTCAGAATCACCTAAATGAATTGCAACGTCGATATCTTCATGATGGTTAATAACATCAAATAACACACCTTGTTCTGTATGATTGTCGCTTACTATAATCCATTTCGTCATTATTTATTCACCCTCTAGATATTGTTGTAATTTTTCAATCGCTTTACCTCTATGGCTAATTTCACTTTTTTCTTCTGCTGTTAATTGCGCCATTGTTTTATTTTTATCATCTAAGTAAAATACTGGATCATAACCAAATCCGTGTTCTCCGATTTTGCTTAATGTAATTTCACCTTGGACAGTACCTTTAAATTGTACTGTTTCTTCACCTGGTGCACTCATACTAATGACACAGACAAATTGTGCACTTCTATCTGTCTCGGCACCTAAGTTTTCTAATAGCTTTTCAATATTCGCATCATCATCTTTGTCTAGTCCTGCGTAACGTGCAGAATAAATACCAGGCTCTCCATTTAATGCAAAGACTTCGAGACCACTATCGTCAGCAATAACACGTTTATTTAATGCTTGTGCTGCAGCTTCTGATTTTAATTTCGCATTGGCTTCAAATGTATCTCCCGTTTCTTCCACATCAAAACCTTCAATAATTTCTGAAATACCGATAACATTAAAATCTGGAAAAATCACTTTAAAATCATTTATTTTGCCTTTATTGTTCGACGCAATAACGATATCTTCCATTTATTATATCTCCTATTCTGATAAGTCTATTTTTTCAACTGTAGCTTTCATATTAAGCCATTCTGCTATAATCCGTTCGATATATTCCGTTTTGCCTGTTACAAAAAAGCGATGCTCTGGTTGACGTTTATATCCTGCGTGTTCGTGGCTAAATGTCAGTAATGCACTAACTTCACGCGCTGTTTCCAAACCAGATGAAATGACTATTTTCTCTCCACCAAAATAATCATTAATCGGTTGATACAATAATGGATAATGTGTACAACCTAGAATCACAGTATCTGCTGTACTATTACGCCAATGCTTTAATGTTTGATGTATGATAATACTCGTAATTGTAGGGTCTTTATATCTCATTTGCTCAACTTTTGGCGCAAAGCTTGGACAGGCAATCCCCGTAACTTCAACATTCGGGTTAATCATTTTGATATGTTTTCTATATGCTTCTGATTTTATAGTACCTTCTGTACCTAAAATTAAAACATCGTTATTTTTGGTAGTCATAATTGCTGTTCTTGCACCTGGTTCAATCACACCAATGACAGGAATAGGCAGTAAATCTTGTAAATGCTTTAAAGCGACTGCCGTTGCTGTATTACAAGCAATAACTAACATTTTAATATCAAATTCCATCAATTTAAGCGCAAGTTCAGTCGTGAACGCTTTAACTTCTGATCCTTCACGTGGACCATATGGGCATCTTTCAATATCGCCTAAATAATATATTGTTTCGTTAGGGAGTTGGCGCATAATTTCTTTGGCAACAGTTAGTCCACCAACACCTGAGTCAATCACACCAATTGGTTTATCCATGTTCGATTTCATCCTTACTTATTTTCATATACTTTATTTTAGCATAAAAAGGATTTCAAATTCATTGCACAACCTTGTAAAAACGTATTGAACGAAAAACAGAGTTCAAGACAATACATGTCTCGAACTCTGTTTGTTATTCACTATAAACGCTTTTATTGAACTTGGTGATCTGAACCAAAGAATGATTTAAACATATGGAATGATGTTTCTCTATTCAATGCAGCAATTGATGTTGTTAAAGGAATACCTTTAGGACAAGCGTTTACACAGTTTTGTGAGTTACCACATGCTTGTAAACCACCTGCACCCATCAATGCTTCAAGTCGCTCATCTTTAGTCATAGAACCTGTTGGGTGTAAGTTAAATAATCTAACTTGAGAAATTGCTTGTGCACCAACGAAATCATTTTTCTTGGTTACATTAGGACAAACTTCTAAACAAACACCACAAGTCATACATTTAGATAATTCGTATGCTGTTTGACGTTTTTTCTCTGGCATACGTGGTCCAGGACCTAAATCGTAAGTACCATCAATTGGCACCCATGCTTTCATACGTTTCAAGTTATCAAACATTCTTGTACGATCAACTTGTAAGTCACGAATAACTGGGAATGTACTCATTGGTTCCAATTTAATTGGTTGCTCTAACTGATCCACGATTGCTGAACATGATTGTCTCGCTTGTCCATTAATCACCATAGAACAAGCACCACAAACTTCTTCTAAACAGTTCATATCCCAAATAACAGGTGTTGTTTTTTCACCTTTACTATTCACTGGGTTACGTCTAATCTCCATTAAACATGCAATTACGTTTAAGTTCTCTCTATATGGAATTTCAAATTCTTCCATATAAGGTGTTGATTTATCATTATCTTGACGTTTAATGATTAATTTAATAGTTTTTTGGCTTGGTTGTTGACCTTGTTCGTTTTGTGCAGGAGTATCATGTACTTCTTTAGTTTCTACCATAATTATTTACCTCCTTTTTTCGAAGTTGAGTAATCACGTTTACGTGGCGGAATCAAGCTAATATCAACTGGCTCATAAGTAAACTTAGGCGCTTCAGTCTTACCTTGATAAGTCGCTAATGTTGTTTTCAACCATTCCTCATCGTTTCTTTCTGGGAATTCTGGTTTATAATGTGCACCACGAGATTCATTTCTGTTATATGCTCCAATTGTAATTACACGCGCAAGTACAAGCATATTCCATAATTGACGAGTAAAGAATACCGCTTGGTTACTCCAAGTTTGAGTATCTTCAATATCAATATTTTGATAACGTTCCATCAATTCGACAATTTTCTTGTCTGTCTCTAATAATGATTTATTTTCACGTACAACCGTAACATTTGCTGTCATAATTTCTCCAAGTTCTCTGTGGAGTTTATAAGCATTTTCTGATCCCTTCATATTAAGTAAGTGATCAAATTTTTCTTGTTCTTCTTGTACACGTTTTTCATATAAACTTGGATCTAAATCAGTATATGAATCTTCAATATTCGCAACATAGTCAACAGCATTTGGTCCAGCTACAGTACCACCATAAATTGCTGATAATAATGAGTTAGCACCTAAACGGTTACCACCATGTTGTGAATAGTCACATTCACCTGCTGCAAATAATCCTTTAACATTCGTCATTTGATCATAATCTACGTATAATCCACCCATTGAGTAATGGACGGCTGGGAAGATTTTCATCGGTACTTTACGTGGATCATCACCTGTAAATTTCTCATAAATTTCGATGATACCGCCTAATTTAATATCTAATTCATGTGGATCTTTATGAGATAAGTCAAGGTAAACCATGTTTTCACCATTGATACCTAATTTTTGATTCACACAAACATCAAAGATTTCACGTGTTGCAATATCACGAGGTACAAGGTTACCGTAGTCAGGATATTTCTCTTCTAAGAAATACCAAGGTTTACCATCTTTATATGTCCAGATACGACCACCTTCACCACGCGCTGACTCACTCATTAATCTTAACTTGTCATCTCCAGGAATTGCTGTTGGGTGTATTTGGATAAATTCACCATTCGCATACATTGCACCTTGTTGATAAACGATAGATGCAGCTGAACCTGTATTAATCATTGAGTTGGTAGTCTTACCAAAGATAATACCTGGGCCACCAGTTGCCATGATAACTGCGTCTGAACCGAACGATTCAATTTCAGAAGTTGTCATATTTTGAGCGACAATACCTCTAGCCATATTGTCATCATCTTTAACTATACCTAGGAATTCCCAACCTTCATATTTCGTTACTAAACCATCGACTTCATAGCTACGTACTTGCTCATCTAAGGCATATAGTAATTGTTGTCCAGTTGTTGCACCTGCATAAGCTGTTCTATGATACATTGTTCCACCAAAACGTCGGAAGTCTAATAAACCTTCTTTAGTTCTATTAAACATAACGCCCATACGGTCAAGTAAATGTATGATCTTAGGCGCAGCTTCTGTCATTGCTTGAACAGGTGGTTGATTTGCTAAGAAGTCCCCACCGTAAACAGTGTCATCTAAATGAACTGCTGGTGAATCTCCTTCACCTTTCGTATTCACAGCTCCGTTAATGCCACCTTGTGCACAAACAGAGTGTGATCTTTTAACAGGAACAAGTGAGAACAAGTCTACGTGTGCACCTTGTTCAGCCGCTTTAATTGTTGACATCAGACCGGCAAGTCCTCCACCGACAACAATAATTTTCTTCTCTGCCATATATTGTCACTCCCTCAAATATATCTGAAACTTAATTTTTAAATTTTATAAGAACGCTAAGATTGCACTAATACCGATATAAGAAACAACTAGGAATACAATGAGTGAAACCCATGTGAAAATTTGTTGAGATCTTTTAGATTGTAGAACACCCCATGTTACTAAGAATGACCAAAGACCATTCGCAAAGTGGAATGTTACAGCTAATAAACAGACAATGTAAAAAATAAGCCAAAATGGGTTAGTTACAATGTCATGAACCATGTCAAAATTCACTTCATGTCCTAGTGCACGTTGAATACGTGTCTGCCATAAATGTATTGCTACAAAGATAAACGTTAATACGCCAGTAACACGTTGTAACAAGAACATCCAGTTTCTAAATGCAGAATAGTGACCGACATTTTCCTTTGCTGTAAAAGCAATATGTACACCATAAACTGCATGGTACAGAATTGGAATATAAATAACGATAAATTCCACTGCAATTAAAAAAGGTATAGATTCCATAAATCCAGCTGCCTTGTTAAACGCGGCCTCGCCTTGCGTTGCTTGATGGTTAACAAGTAAATGAACTAATAAGAATCCACCTATTGGAATTACGCCTAGCAATGAGTGTAAGCGTCTTAAATAAAATTGATTTTTCGAGTATGCCAAAAGGAAGTCCCCCCTGTGAAACAGTTAATTTTTTTAGATTTCTTTTTTGGTACATGTCGTTGCCATTTCCAATCGTACTTTAATCACAAGTTTTGTCGTGGTGTATGTTTAATACAACATAAAAACATTGCAACATTTTTAAACATCGATTTATGCCCATGCTGTTAAATGCATTCAGTTTAAAAAATAGTAGCAATGAGAATGTTCTCATTTAGAAAACGCTTCCACATGTACGTAAAAAAAGAATTCCTGTTATTTGCTATTGTAACACTAATTAAATAAAAATTGGGCATGAGAATGATTCTCATGCCGCAAACTTTTATTACTTTTTACTGTATAAGGCTTGATGTAGATTCTCAGCAACATTTTGTGGTAATCCTGAATTTTTTAATTCTTCCACACTTGCTTCTTTCATACGTTTAATTGAGCCAAATGTCCGTAATAATTTCGTCTTTCGTTTTGAACCAATACCATCCACTGTATCCAATACGGATTGCAATCCTGTTTTTTGTCGAGTTTGTCTGTGGAATGTAATCGCAAACCTATGTACTTCATCTTGAATGCGTTGTAGTAAATAGAAAGGTTGACTATTTTTTTTCATTGGCACAATTTCTGCATTTTCACCATATAAAATCTCTGATGTTTGGTGTTTATCGTTCTTTCTTAATCCCGCAACTGGTATATCGAGGCCGAGTTCATTCTCCAGAACATCAATAACACCGCTCATATGACCTTTACCACCATCCACAATAATCAAGTCTGGTAATGGACTTCCTTCATTCAATACACGTGTATAGCGTCTACGCACCACTTCACGCATTGATTTATAGTCGTCTGGTCCATCAACGGTCTTAATCTTATATTTTCGATAACCTTTTTTATTGGGTTTACCATCGATAAATGAAACCATAGCTGAGACAGGATTGACACCTTGAATATTAGAATTATCAAATGCTTCAATGCGAATCGGAGTTTGGATACCCATTACATCACCAAGCTCTTCAATTGCTTTGACAGTTCGTGATTCGTCCTTAGCAATTAATTCAAATTTATTTTCAAGGGTAACTTCAGCATTGTGATTGGCTAAATCAATCATGTCTTTCTTTTTACCTTTAAGTGGTTGTACGATTTTGGTATCAACCACAGATTGAATGATTGCTTTGTCTAAATGTTTTGGTATATGAACCTCTTTAGGCAAAATATGTTGATTCAAGTCGTAAAACTGACCGATAAAAGTATAGAATTCTTCCTCTTCGGTTTGTTGTAAAGGAATCATCGTAGCGTCTCGTTTAATCATATTACCTTGTCTGATAAAGAATACTTGAATACACATCCAACCTTTAGAAACACTATAGCCAAATACATCTCTAATCGTATTATCTGAAGAGGTAATTTTTTGTTTTTTATTTAGGTTATGGATATGTTGGATTAAATCTCTATATTCTTTCGCACGTTCAAAATCTAAGGTTTCACTCGCTTCTTGCATCTTCTGCTCTAAATTATGCAAAATTGTTTTATCTTCACCATTTAAAAAATCTGTGATTTCTTTGGTCATTTCAGCATATTTATTTAAATCAACAGGATAAACACATGGACCCAAACATTGACCGATGTGATAATAAAGACATAGTTTGTCCGGCATTTTATCGCATTTCCTAAATGGATAAATTCGATCTAGTAATTTCTTAGTTTCTTGTGCAGAATAAGCATTGGGATATGGACCAAAGTATTTGCCACTCCCTTTTTTTACTGTTCGTGTAACTATAAGTCTTGGATATTTCTCTTTTGTAATTTTGATAAACGGGTAGCTTTTGTCATCTTTTAAGAGAATGTTGTATCTTGGTTGATATTGTTTAATTAAATTCAATTCTAGTAATAGAGATTCGGTTTCACTCGATGTCACGATAAACTCAAAATTTCTAATTTCACTTACTAATCGGGTTGTCTTTGCATCATGTGCACCTGTAAAATAAGATCTTAATCTATTTCTTAGTTTTTTAGCTTTTCCTACGTATATAATTTGGTCATTACGATCTTTCATCAAATAACAACCAGGTTCTGTTGGTACCACAGTAAGTTTTTGCTTGATGTGCGTTTGATAATCTTCCATAAAATCCCAACCTCCCTTCTAGATTTTTTACGATTAATGGTTGTAATCATATTTTATTGATGATTTAGGGACACTTTTTGCTATTTAGATACTTTGATATTTTTGATGTGCAAAGTATCTATAGTATCTATTGACCCTTATGTTATAAATAATATTTATTTGACTTAATATTATTATTGTTATTTCTGTGAAAAATTGGCATTTAATCATTTCGTATGTACAATATTTGAGGCTGAGACATACATAGATGTCCCAGCCTCGTCATTTCAAATATATTATAAGTGTTTTTCGATTACTTCAGCTAAGTTTTCTTTAGGTTGGAAACCTACAACTTTGTCGACTGGTTCGCCATCTTTAAATACGATTAAAGTTGGGATACTCATAACTTCAAATTTAGCAGCTGTTGATGGATTTTCATCTACATCAAGTTTTAAAATATTAGCTTTACCTTCAAAATCACCAGCTAATTCTTCTAATACTGGAGCAATCATCTTACATGGGCCACACCAAGTTGCCCAAAAATCTACTAAATTGACCCCTGATTGAATATTTTCATCAAAGTTTGAATCTGTTACTTTTACGATTGCCATAACTGCCAATCCTCCTTAATTTTTCAAATGATGAGGAAATTATAACAGACTTTATATAAATCTGCATACCTCTTGCTCATGTTTATTTTAATTCTACAACGGTAACACCAAATCCACCTTCACTTGGCATTCCGTTTCTATATGATGCCACACTTTTATGTCTTTTCAAATGATTTTGCACACCTTTTTGTAAAGCGCCTGTACCTTTACCATGAATAATATAAACTTGTTCGTAGTTACTGAGCACAGCCTGGTCTAAATATTGATCTACGGCTACCATCGCTTCATCATAGCGATAGCCACGTAAATCTAACTCCATTTTAATGCTCTGACGATTTTCACGTTTAATCATTTTTGTTGGTTCTGATTTAGTCTTTTTAGTTTTCTCTAAATCTTCTAAAGGTAATTTCATCTTAATAATACCCATCTGTACGACTGCTTCATTGTTGTCAATTAATTCTAAAACTTCACCTTTTTGGCCATAAGTAAGCACTTTTACTTCATCGCCTGCTTTGATTTCATCCCACTTTTTCTTTTGAACATTTTGTTTGAGCGACTTCGCTTCATATTGATCGTCCAGTTGTTTTTTCTTATCAATCAATTCATGTTCTTTAACATCTGCACCTTTTTTATCTCTTAATTCTCGCAGCTCTTTTAGGATATCGTCTGCTTCTTTAGTGGCTGATTTCACACGTTGATTTGCTTTTTCTTTAGCCTCATCAAGCAATTGCTTTTCATGATGTTGATATTGTGCGTATTGTTTTGCTAATGCATCATGTGTTTCCTGAGCATCTCTAAGCAAATGATCAAGTTCAATTCGCTGTTCATCCACACGTTTGGAATTAGTTTCTAATGATGCAATCATTTCATTAATTTCTTGTTCATCTTGACCAATCATCGATTTGGCTTTTTGAATAACTTTTAAATTTAAGCCAAGTTTTTTCGAAATATCAAACGCATTGGAACGACCAGGCACACCCATCAGTAATTTGTAAGTAGGACTTAACGTATTAACATCAAATTCAACACTGGTATTCATAACACCCTCGCGATTATAACTATATGCTTTTAATTCTGGATAGTGTGTTGTTGCCATAACTAAAGATCCAATTTCATGAACATGATCTAAAATACTCATAGCTAAGGCTGCACCCTCACTTGGATCTGTACCTGCACCTAGTTCATCAAAGAGTATCAAACTGTTTTTAGTCGTATGATGTAAAATTTCGACAATGTTTTTCATATGTGATGAAAATGTCGATAACGATTGTTCAATAGATTGTTCGTCTCCAATATCACAGTACACATTTTCAAAAACGCTAAGTTTACTACCATCAAGCGTCGGAATCAGAATACCTGACTGTGCCATAACAATAATCAAGCCTAACGTTTTAAGCGTTACAGTTTTACCACCTGTATTTGGCCCAGTGATAATAACTGTTTCAATATCATCTGCAAATTCAATAGTGTTTGCCACAACTGTTTGCTTATCAAGTAACGGGTGAAATGCTTTTGGTAAATATACCGTACGATCAGTAGTAAACTCAGGTTTCGTGCCTTTAATTGTTCGTGCATAGCGTGCCTTTGCCGTTAAAAAGTCTATTTGGCCCATAATCGATTCCGAAAGCAAACAAGATTCCGCTTCTTCGGCTACATATCCAGTTAATTCTGACAAGATACGCTCTCTTTCAATTGCCTCATCATTGCGTAAACGGCTAATTTGGTTACTCATTTCAACTATAGATGAAGGTTCGATATACAATGTTTGACCCGAAGCTGATTGATCATGAACAATCCCATTAAAATCTTGGCGGTATTCTGCTTTAACTGGTATAACATTGCGCTCATTTCGCACAGTGACAATCGCATCAGATAGTTTTTTTTGATTGCCTTGGCTTTTAACAATCTTGTCTAAATTTTGTTTTATTCTTTGATTGGTACTAGAAATTTTACTTCTAATTCCTTGTAACTCATAACTCGCATTGTCATATAAATCATATACATCACACTTTTGATGAATGCTTTGATACAAATCAGTCAATATAGGTAATTGTTCCATTCTATCGTTCAGAATTGGGTAATTAATTGTTTCTTCTTCGTTAATAAGATTATTATAAAAAGTTTTATACTGATTTTGAATTTGAATCAATCGTTTAATGACATTTAATTCATTAACACTTAGTACGCCACCTATCGTTGCTCTATGAATAAACGTCGATATTTTAGCAAGTCCACTTAAACTTGGCAAACGATGCTTGTTATAAATTTGTGAAATTTCATCTGTTTCATTCATTTGAAATTCAACCGTATTCAAATCGGTTGCCGGAGACATTTCTACAACTTTTTCTCTCCCTAAATCACTAATTGTTTCTTGCTCTATTAATGATTTTATTTTATCGAATTCTAAGACATTTAATGATTTCTGTCTCATATAATCCCTCTATTTCTTCAATTTTATATTATTTTCTATGAGCTTTTTGAATTCATCTCGCGACATAGTATTAATGACTCTATCTTTAGAAACAAATCCTTTTTGCGCAGTTGCCACACCATATTTCATAAATGATAAATGATCTACATGATGCGCATCTGTATTGATTGTAAGTTTTACATTTGGATACTTCTTAAGTGTTTCAGCATTCAAATCTAAACGTTTAGGGTTGGCATTTATTTCTAAAATAGTATTCGTTTCTTCTGCAAGCTGGCATAATTTTTCAATATCAGGTTCATATCCAGGGCGTTTACCAATAATTCTGCCTGTAGGATGTGCAATATGTCGAACATAAGGATTACGACATGCATTTTCCAAACGTTGCATAATCGTCTCTTGTGATTGATTAAAACTTTGATGAATTGCAGCAATGACGTAGTCTAATTGTGCTAGAACTTCATCATCATAATCTAATTGACCATCAGGCAATATATCCATTTCTATACCAGAGTATATATCTATTTCATCATATTTTTCATTTAATTTTTTTATTTCTTCATTCTGGCGCAACAGTTGTTCCACAGATAAACCATTTGCTACTTTTAAGCTTTGTGAATGATCCGTTATAACCATAAACTGATGTCCTTTGGCAATATTTGCCTTTACCATGTCTTCTATACTGAAAGCTCCATCACTGTAAGTTGTGTGCATATGAATGTCACCTTGTATATCTTCTAATTGAATGATATTAGATAAATCCTTATCAAATTCAGTGCCATCTTCTCTTAATGGAGGTGCAATCCAATTGACGCCAAAATGTTCATAAATTTCAGTTTCACTTTGATATTGTAATGTCTCACCATTAGGTTGTTCTATACCATATTCACTTACCTTCTCACCATTAGCTTTTGCAAGCTGACGTATTCTAATATTATGATCTTTCGAACCTGTAAAATGCTGTAATGTATGATAAAACGCTGAGGGTTCAATCAATCTAAAATCAACACCAATTGTTTCATCATCATACGTCAACTCGAGCGAAACCTTAGTTTGGCCAACAGCTACTTCTTTGACTTTATGAGGTATATCTAACAATGCTTGTTGTAAAGCATCAGGGTTATCTGTACTAATAATGTAATCCAAATCTTTACTCATTTCTTTAAATCTTCTGAAACTACCTGCAACTTCAAATTTATCAATGCCCTCTATTTTTTCCAAATATGCGTCTATATCTTTGCTCAATCCACGCATTTGGTCAATTGGATACTTTTCTTTTTTAGCGCCTAATGCTTTAACCGCTTCAAGAATATTTTGTTCTGTCTTTTTAGCAAAACCACTTAATTCACTTACTTTTCCTTGCTCACAAGCACTCTGTAATGCTTCTTTACTATCTATATTGAGTTCTTTATATAATTTGGCAATTTTTTTGCTACCTAGTCCTTGAATCTTTAGTAATGGAATTAATCCTTCAGGTACTTCTTGTTGTAATGATTCTAATGCCGATGATTGTCCAGTTTGACGATATTCATCAATAACCTCTCCTACACCCTTACCGATACCTTTTAACTCTGTAACATCTTCTATATCTTCTATAGGTCGTTCATCCGTTTCCAGACTTTGTGCCGCTTTCCTATATGCTGAAACTTTAAATGTGTTTTCCCCTTTTAACTCCATATAAGTCGCTATTTTTTCTAATAATTGAATAATATCTTTTTTAGTCATTGTTTACACTCCATAAAAAGAGGCCAAGACAGATTACTGTTAAAAATATATCAGTAAATAAATGATGTCCTGACCTCCTATATTTTATAAAATCAATATACTCGCTATAACTGTAATATAAATGTTGATACATAAGGCACATGAAGCAGTAACTTTGCTGCTATGTTCCCATTTGCCAATTGCTGTTGTACGATTTCATGTGGGTATAACGCAATTGCATATAATAAAGTGCTACAAATAATTGTCGCTGATACCATACCCATAAGCACACCAACTACACGGCTTATTGTTTTAGGTCCATTAGATTTTATTATATTATCAAAAATTACTATAACACCGTAACAAATAAGCTTAGTAATAATTGCAATAATTAAAAACGCAATAATATGATCAAAACGTTGCTGTATATTATCAAAATGTATTGCATAATTCAAATCGTAGGCATGTGTCTTTGGAAATGGTACAAATAAAACTAAACGCTGTGAAATTTGCAAATATAGTTTAAAAGCTACCCATAAAGAAAAAAGCGTTGAAGATAAATGTAATACACTCAACCATGCGCCTCTTCTAAAGCCAATCATGCCTATGTATAAAAACATGATAACCACTAATAAATCTAGAATCATATATCTTCACTGTTTTTCAATTGTTGTAATTCTAATTTCAAACGATCATTTTCTTCTTCTAATTGGACTTTTTCATGCATGATATTTACAGCCGTTAATATCGCTTTTCTAGTTGTATCTAAACCTGCACTTTTACTCGCTAACATTTTGAGTCTCTCATCTACCAAATGCGCAACATAACGGATATGCTCAGGATTATCCTCTCCAACAATTGTATAATGTTGATCATTGATAGTTACATTGATTCGATTTTTAAATTCACCCATATTCATAACTCCTGACCTTAAATATATTTCCGAACTTATATTCTTATTGTTTCAATTAAATTTGTATTTTAGTTTTTATAATAATTATCACGAACCATTATACACGACATAATATTATTATGTAAGAGGTCAGAAATGTTATGTTAGAAATAATTATGAATTCATATATTTTTATTTATATTCATAAAATTCAGAATGCAATATTTCATCTTAAACATCTAACTTCTAGCACCTTATTTTCCACATGTGATATGATGTTCAATGTCTAAAAATACGTAATCCAAATAAAGTGAGGTCACGCACATGGCAAATGTGGTTCATAAATTAACAAATCACGACATACAACAATTAATGTCAAACATCCCTTTCAGTACATCTGGTTTATCACAAGGTATGAAAGCAAAAACAAAATATAAAGGGACATCTATCTCAATTTATAACTCGAATAAAGTAATGTTCCAGGGCAAAGACGCTGAAAATATCGCTGCACAACTATTACCTAATATAACGCCTCAAACTAAGCCAGCATCAAAGTCAACTTCAACACCTCAGACGATTTTTTATAATCAATTTCAATGTATAGGTAGTGATGAAGCTGGTAGTGGTGATTACTTTGGGCCTTTAACAGTATGTGCCGCTTATGTATCCAAAAAAAATGTTCAAGTGCTAAAGGCACTCGGTGTCGATGATTCCAAAAAATTAACAGATGCAAAAATTATTGAGCTCGCTGAACAGCTTGTCACTTTTATTCCTCACTCATTATTGACTATGGATAATGTGAAATATAATGAAAAACAAAAAGCAGGATGGTCACAAGTCAAAATGAAAGCTGTCTTACATAACGAGGCAATCAAAAATGTCACTCAAAAAATTGATACTGATGAATTAGATTATATCGTCATTGATCAGTTTGCAGTAGCTGGGGTCTATAAACGTTACGCTTTAAGTGAGCTCCCTTTTAGCAACAAAACTAAATTTGAAACAAAAGGTGAATCTAAATCTATCGCTATTGCGGCAGCAAGTATCATTTCCAGATACGCATTTGTAAAACATATGGATCATTTATCTCATTCTGCAAAAATGCAAATTCCTAAAGGCGCAAGTAATAAAGTGGATCTAATAGCAGCTAAAATTATCGAGCGTCATGGTATCGATTATCTTGATTCAATTTCAAAGAAACATTTTGCAAATCGTGCCAAAGCTGAAAAATTAGTAAAGAAAAAATATCAGTAACTATTAAAGACAGCTATGTGACATCAATACGATGCCACATAGCTGTCTTTATTTATTTCATAAACCCAAGATAATATTCAATTCATATTAACATTATTCAATTTAACGAATCGTTGCACCCTCAGCTTGTAACGCTGACAAGATTGACTCATGAACTGTATTAACTTTATCATCCGTCAATGTTTGTTCTGTGTCTAAATAAGCTAATCGTATAGCAATCGATTTTTCATCTTCAGCCATATGTTCACCTTCATATACATCAAACACTTCAGCATCTTGTAAGATATTTCCACCGTGTTGGTGAATGACATCGACTAATTTAGCTGATGGCATATCACGATTAACAACTAACGCAATATCTCTAGAAACACCAGGGAACCTTGGAATTGGTTGATAGTTGATATATCCAACAGATACGGACATTAATTGATCATAATTCAATTCAAATACATAAGTACGTTTCAAGTCGTTATCCTTTTCAATTTGCGGATGTAATTCTCCAACAAATCCAACCACTTCACCATTCAATTTAACAAGTGCCGTTCTACCTGGATGTAATCCGTTAATGTTACCAGCTTCGTATTCAAAATGAATATCTAACTTTTCAGCAATTCTATCTACAATACCTTTTGCAACGAAGAAATCTATTTCTTCTTTTTTACCTTGCCATGTATTCACAGTATAGTCTCCTGTTAAAATACCACTTAAATACTCAACTTCATCTGGCAGTTCACCTTGACCGTTACCAAAGAATACGCGGCCTAATTCGTATAAGCGTACATCATGGTTTCTACGAGCTACATTGTAGGACACAGCATCGATTAAATGAGGTATTAAACTTTGACGTAATGTCGAATATGCTTCACTCATTGGCATTAGTAAATCAATTGTTGAACGGTCTTGTAATGCGAAATCACGCGCACGTGCTTTATCTACGAGCGAATAGTTGCTAGCCTGATTCAGACCTGCACCCTCTAATGTTGCCTTTATAATTCTTGATTTGGATTGTCTATCCGTCAATGCACCATGCGTCACATTATCAAAAACAGGTAATGTAGATGGAATTTCATCATAACCATAAATACGTGCAATTTCTTCAATCAAATCTTCTTTAATTGTTATATCTTTACGACGTGAAGGCACCATAACTGTTAATACATCATCTTGTTTTGTCGTTTCAAAACCTAGTTGTACAAAGATAGCTTCAATTTCAGCTGCTGACAACTCGAACCCTACTGTTTGATTTACTTTTGAAACGGATATATCGATTGGTGTTACAAAATCTCCAAGATGTCCTTGTGAAACACGACCTTGTGATACGGAACCACCTGCATACATTTGTAATAAATAGCAAGCTCTATCTACCGCTTCATCTACAAATTCAGTTGCAATGCCTTTTTCAAATCGACTAGAAGCTTCACTTCTCAAGTTTAAACGACGTGAAGTATGACGGATTGATACAGGATCAAAAATAGCACCTTCAATGACAACGTTCTTCGTAGCTTCAGTTACTTCAGAAAAATCTCCACCCATGACACCTGCAATAGCTATAGGTGCTGTACCATTTGTAATGACAATATCAGAATCGATTAATTTACGCGCTTGATCATCTAATGTCGTTATAACTTCATCTTTCTTAGCTTGTCTAACTTCAATTTGTTTCGAACCAATTTGATCCTGATCAAACATATGCAATGGCTGTCCATATTCAATCAGCACATAGTTAGATATATCTACGACATTATTAATCGGGCGAATTCCTGCTTTAATCAAACGCATTTGCATCCATTCTGGAGATGGAGCAATCTTGACATCTTTCACGATACGCGTACTATAATAAGGTACTTTATCTTCATTTTGAATGTTCACAGTAATTTCTTCACTAGCGTGATTATCAACTTCTTCACTTTGTGTTTCTGGCTTTGTCATAGGTACATTATATAATGCGGCCGTTTCATAGGCTGTACCAATCATGCTTAAAGCATCTGCTCTATTTGGTGTTAAATCAAATTCCATTACTTGGTCGTTCAAATATAATGCACTTAATGCATCCGAACCAGGTGTAATTTCTGTTGAAAATACATAGATACCTTCTTCAAACGCTTTAGGTACTAAAGCACTAGGAATACCGATTTCTTGAAGTGAACAAATCATACCTTCTGAAACTTCTCCACGTAACTTAGCGCGTTTAATTTTCACACCACCAGGCAATCTACCACCAACTGTTGCCACAATCACTGTTTGTCCAGCTTCAACATTCGGTGCACCACAAACGATTTGGACAGGTTCAGCTTCACCAATATCTACTTTACAAATATTAAGTTTATCTGCGTCTGGATGAGACGATTTTGATTCAATATAACCTACCACTAAGTTCTTTATATCCTTTGTATAATCAACGATGTCGTCAACTTCAATACCCGTACGTGTAATACGTTCCGCTAGTACATTTACTGGTTGATTAATTTCTACATATGATTCTAACCATTCTTTAGATATAAACATTACTTTTCACCTCTATCTTCTACAGCTTTAAATTGATTTAAGAAACGCACATCATTTGTATAGAAATGACGGATATCTTCAATACCGTATTTCAGCATTGCAATTCTATCAGGCCCCATACCAAATGCAAAACCAGTGTATTTGTTTGAATCGAAGCCAGCCATTTCTAGTACATTAGGATGCACCATGCCTGCTCCTAAAATCTCAATCCAACCAGTGTGTTTACACACATTACACCCTTCTCCTTTACATTTGAAACATGACACATCTACTTCAACAGACGGTTCTGTAAATTGGAAATAACTTGGACGCAGACGTATTTCTCTTTCTTCGCCAAATAATTGTTTTGCTAATAATTCTAAAGTACCTTTGAGGTCACTCATTTTAATATTTTCATCAACAACTAAGCCTTCTATTTGTGTGAATTGATGACTGTGTGTTGCATCATCAGAATCACGTCGATACACCTTACCTGGACATAAAATTTTGACCGGACCTTCACCGTTACGTTGCTCCATTGTTCTAGCTTGTACAGGTGACGTGTGTGTACGCATTAATATTTCATCTGTGATGTAAAAGCTATCTTGCATATCACGCGCAGGATGTGATTTTGGTAGATTTAATGCTTCAAAGTTATAATAATCTTGTTCAACTTCAAAACCGTCTACAATCTCGTAACCTAAACCTAAAAATAGATCTTCAATTTCTTCTATTGTTCTCGTTAATGGATGTTTCGCACCGATAGCTATTTTACGACTTGGTAATGTAACATCAATTTGTTCTTCTCTCAATTGTTGCTCTAATTGTTCATTTGCTAACAATTCACGACGTGCATCGATTTCTTTTTCAATCGTTTGTCTCACTTCGTTCACTTGTTGACCATAGGCAGGTTTTTCTTCATTCGGTAAATCTTTCATATGTTTCATTAAACCTGTAACTGAACCCTTTTTCCCTAGATATTTAACTTTTACTTCCTGTAATGCTTTTTCATCTTGTGCTTCGTTGATATCGACTAATGCTTGTTGCTTTATCTCTGACATAGCTTCTGTTTGTGCCATTCTTAGCCCTCCTAATAATCATTCACTTATTTTTTAAAACTATTTGGATTAAAATTATTGATAAAACAAAAAAAGACTTTCATCCCTTGAAACTGGGACGAAAGCCTTCCGTGGTACCACCCAAATTTATGCTATTGCATACACTTGTTGTCATTGATAACGGTAATGATTTCCGACTTAAATTGCTTTAAGTAACCAAAAAGGTGAAAAAAACTAAATATAGTGGATTATCTTTCAGTCAAGGACAATCTCCCTTTTACAACTATCGCGCTTTAGTTTACGTCTTTTTATAGGTTAATATTTATCATGTAATTAACTTTATTATATACGATTTTTTACGAAAGGGTCAACCTTTCAAATGATACATTACTATACTACCTGCAATTGCTACATTGAGACTTTCAGCCTTACCATAAATCGGTATAGTCAAATTCTGAGTCGTTTGACTCAATAAGTCTGAATTAACGCCTTCACCTTCGTTGCCCAATAATAATGCAAATGAAGTTTGACTCGGGACTTGATGATATACAACAGCGTTATCTAATGCTGTACCATATACGTTACCTTCAAACGTATTAATAAAATCGCTCAATTCTGTAGTTATAATTGGTATATGGAACACACTTCCCTGGCTTGCACGCATAACTTTGTCTTGATAAGGATCAGCTGTCCCCTTTTCAAGCACGATTAAATCTAGACCAGCTGCATCCGCAGTACGTATTAACGTTCCTAAGTTGCCCGGATCTTGAATTCGATCAATTAATAACACTTGTTGTGCATGCTTTGATTCATAGGTTGGCTTTTCTATAACTGCAAAAAAACCTTGGGGCATTACTGTACCCGACAATACTTCTGCAACTTTCAAATTAATTTCAAATGCTTCTTCTGCATAATCTATTAATGTGGCGTCAATTCTTTCAACATCCACAATATATAATTGTTTAATTTTTAAATTACTTTTAAATGCTTCTTCTATAAGATGATAACCTTCAATTAATGCAAGTCCAGTTTTATCTCTTTCACGTTTTTTCTTTAATTTATTAGCAATTTTAATTTTATTGTTTTGTGCCGAAGTTATTGATTCCATAGCTTAGCCTCTTTATCTGTTTATTCTCACCCTTTAAATAAGTGAGTAAAATCTGAACGCAAACTTTTTATGAAACTAGCGATTGCGTGTTCCTTTATGAAAATTTGATCACCGGTATAATTTACAATATCACCTTTAACTGGTGCAATTTTATTTTGAAACCTAATCTTAAGTGTCTGTGTGGATTGTGAATATTTATCATTCATCACCTGAAAATGTATATGTGGTTCTGGCGTATTACCTGAATTGCCCACATTTGCAATATGTTGACCACGAAACACTGTATCTCCCTGTTCTATTTTAAATGAAGCAGGCTTTATATGTGCAATCATACTATATTCATGACGTCCATGTTTAATTATAATATAATTCCCCTCCGGATGTACTGTATCCTGTTCGCCTGGCACACAATCTGGAATACCATCAACAATTTTCTCAACAACGCCATTAGCTGGTGCCACAATTTCTTTATTATAACTATAATAACTTTCACAATGGTTTGGATCACCTGAGTAAGTACATCCCTCTTTGACTTGTACTAAGTCTATCGCATGACGCTGTTGTTTATAACGATAATGATAATTAATCAGTTCATTATCTCCACCACAATACACGAGACAACTACTTTTAATAGGTATCGTATACGACTGTTTAGAAACTTTGGACTTTTTACTATTTTTAATAGGCAACAATGCCATACCTACAATTTCTTGGTATTTATTTAAAGTTATACTTACACCTGTAGTCTTTTGTCGATCAAACCAAATGTACTCGTCATGGAGGTTAATATGAAGATGTCGATACAAATCATTTATGCCTCGTATCGCATTATAATTCTCTAGCAAGTCCTCAAGCTGCTTAAAAGAAGTTATCTCTTGAAATGCCTCACTAAAGTGTTCATAAATCCATGTTGCATCGCCTTGTTCTATTTTATGAATAATTTTTTGTGCATTTATTGATTCCATTTTTTACACAACCTATCAGTTGGAAGTATATTATCGCTACTTCTAAAATAAAAAATCATTTACAAATTATCAAGTGAATTATTAATGAACGTAATTCTAATGAAATGTTTATTTAGTTAAATTAACACTCATTCTTTCATTTTCACAAATTTTTATCAAAACTATAATTTAGCTATGTATCAGAATTTTAATTATTTCCTAAAAGTTTTGTTGTTAAACCAATAAACTCAAGGTAAAGATGGCACCTATAAAAAGATAGAGGCTGAAACATTGTATATGTCTCAGCCTCTCATTAAATAAATTATTTTGATACTACGTCTTCGCCTTTGTATGAACCACAGTTCTTACATACACGGTGAGATAATTTGTATTCTCCACAGTTTGGGCATTCAGTCATACCAGGTACTGAAATTTTAAAATGCGTACGACGTTTATTTTTTCTTGTTTTAGACGTTCTTCTTTTTGGTACTGCCATGATAATCCTCCTTATATTCAAACACTAAATAGATATTTTCAAATTCAATAATCCATTATACTACAGATTATGTGAATCCGCTATTGCTCTTCGTCATATAATTGTTGTAGTTTTTGAAGCCTTGGATCGATTTGCTCAGATTCAGGTGTTTCCTTCTCTTTAGCAAGCTCAACCGCTTGTTCCTCGTCAATAACTTCCCAACCATTACCTTCTCGTAACATCTGATCGCTTTCATTTGAAAAAACACGCATTGGTTTTTCAATAATAACAAGTTCTTCAGCAATATCCTTAAGATTTATCATACCATCTGTAGCATCATGATAATGCTCATCATCTTCTACTTCATTACTATATTGCTCATATCCCTCTAAATCAAAAATCTCTTGAGACTTGATATCAATAGGGACTTCAACCGGAACCAAAGTACGTGCACACGCCATTGTATACGTTCCAGTCAAATGCATATCTGCAATGACTTCATTTGATCTAACAGTGAGTTCACCGTCGACATCAATATCAGATAGATTTATTAAATCTAATGATTTTACTAAATGATCAAAATTAACCGTTTGATGAAATTCAAATGGTTTATCTTGGAATTTTCTTAATTGTGTTATTGACCATTTCATATGGCTTCACCTCTAACAAGCACAAAATTTATTTTAACTTTATAGACATAAGTTGTCAAGATTTTTTCTTAACACTATTACATCTGTTACAATATCTATAATGAATTCTGAAAGGAAGAATTGCAAATGAAAAGCGTTGCACTAGTCACAGAATATAATCCTTTCCACAATGGTCACTTATACCATGCTCAGCAATCAAAGTCAATAACTGACGCTGAAATTTCCATTGCAATCATGAGTGGTCATTTCGTTATGAGAGGACAACCCGCAATTTATAATAAATTTACACGTACGCACATGGCCTTGAGCGCTGTAGACCTTGTTGTTGAATTACCAGCCTTAGCATCCCTATCTGCTGGACCATATTTTGCTGAAACAGCCGTGAAAGTCGCGAATTATTTAGGTGTATCTCATCTTTGTTTTGGAAGTGAGTCAGGTGAGATAAATGAATTCTTAAATCTTGCAGATAAGCTCCAAAGTTTAGAAAATTCACCTACTTTCCTTGAAAAAAGTAAAGAAGGTAAAAGTTACCCAAGAATTTTAAGTGAGATGATACCTGATAATGATTTATTAGCATCACCCAATAATACACTGGGGTTATCCTACGTACGTGCAATAAAGCAACATGCACCCACCATCCAACCTTGGACAATATCACGTAAAAATAGCAAGCATCACGATGCTAAAATTTCACATGACGCATTTGCAAGTGGTACTTCGATTAGAAAATCATTAGAACATGGAAACAATGCATGGCAAAATGTTGTACCACAGTCCATACTCGAGCATTATGGGCAACCACACATCTCGCTTGAAGATACATTCAATTTTCTCAAGTATGCAATTTTAAGTAATGATGCAAAGTCATTAGCTAATATTTATACAATGAGCGAAGGTTTAGAACATCGTATACTACAAAAAATTGAACAAGCAACTAACTTTAGTCAATTGATGACATTATTGAAAACAAAGCGCTATACCTATACACATATTCAAAGAATATTAATGAACATCTTATTAAATTTTAAACAGCAAGACATTATTAATGACATCCAAGGTGTTCGTATTTTGGGAATGACAAGCAACGGCCAACAATACTTAAAGCAAATTAAAAAAA
Organism: Staphylococcus caeli; assembly: GCF_051413795.1. Taxonomy (GTDB): domain Bacteria; phylum Bacillota; class Bacilli; order Staphylococcales; family Staphylococcaceae; genus Staphylococcus; species Staphylococcus caeli_A. The sequence continues at coordinate 23,005 of NZ_JBOIRQ010000008.1, forward strand.
CTTATCCTAATAGATCATATATCACTCAAGTGAATAAACAAAATGCGCACTTATTTAAAGATGAAATTCACGCAACTAAAATTTATAATTTTATTTCTGAACAAACGGCAACAGATTTCAATACTCCCGTCATACGTGTTTAAATAATTATAGGCACACTAAGTCAAAGTCAATAATCACTGCATCCTTAAATAAGATAATGATTGGCTCAAATTTTGTCTAATTGATTAAAATTATCTGCCATCATTTAATTTAGCGACAATGTTACCTACTTTGTTTATTGAAATCTGCTAATAATAAAACGAAGACAGGAGAGAACAAAATTTTGTTCTCTCCTGTCTTCGTTACAAAATAACGCACTTGTGCGACTTAAGTGTTGTTCAAATTACACTTTTGCCACTCACTTTTATCATTTTTTAAATTTTTCATTCAATGCTTTTTCAACATGCACTGGTACAAAATCAGAAACATTTGCTTTGTATGCCGCCACTTCTTTGACAACACTTGAACTTATGAACGAATAATTTGTACTTGTCATCATATACATTGTTTCAACATTACTATTTAACTTTTTGTTCATAGAAGTTAGTCTCAATTCATATTCAAAGTCACTGACCGCACGTAACCCACGAATAATTGTTTCTGCCCCAATTTCATCACAGAAATCTACGAGTAAACCGTTGAAATGATGTACAGTCACATTATTTAAATGTTTCACTGATTCCTCAATTAATGCAATGCGTTCCTCAATTGAAAACGTCCCCGACTTACTACTGTTTCTCAACACGCATATGTGTAGTTCATCAAAACGGTCCGCACTTCTATCAATGATATCGATATGACCATATGTAATTGGATCAAAACTTCCTGGAATGACTGCTTTAGTTGTAGACATGTTAATCTCCCTTTTCTAATAACAAAGTATCTGTTATTCCATAATGATAACGCTTTATCTCATGGAATGGCTCGGTATTGATTTTTTCATGTTGTTTGAACTCACAAACGATAATACCACTTTCTTTTAATAAATTAAACTTTGCAATTCCTTCGAGTGCTTCATCGATTAATCCTTTTTCATATGGTGGATCTAAAAAAATAACGTCAAATTGAATTTCTCGTTTTGACAAAGCTTTTAGGGCACGGCTCGCATTATTTTTATATACTTCTGCTTGTGCTTCAATATCTAAATTTGCCAAATTGGATTTTATGACTTTTACTGCCTTAAAATTCTGATCAACAAAAATCACCTTATCCATCCCACGCGACAATGCTTCGATACCTAAAGCACCACTCCCGGCAAACAAGTCCAAACCGATACCAGAAACTTCATGCAAACTATTAAAGATACCTTCTTTAACTTTATCCATTGTAGGTCTCGTAGTACGTCCATCCATACTTTCAAGCGCTTTACTTTTATGTACTCCAGAAATCACTCTCATCAGATTAACACTTCCATTCTCAAAATAATTTATATATAATGCAAACTGCATGACAAGGAGGCATATTATTTATGAAACAGTCATTTATTAAATTAGGTGAAGGACTCACTGACTTATTCGAATTTAATACACTCATTGAATACAATCGTAAGCGTATTCAACATATTGTATTTTTTCATTCCCCAAAATTTGAAAACCAACGCTCATCAGTAGCAATTATCATGCAACCAACAAGTGAACAACATTTTCAAGCTATGTATATTATGGTCAATGCGATTCAATACCCTTATCCTGCTTCAAATAAAAAATTCGACTTAATTCTTAATCAAGCAACTCAATATCAAGTAGACGTAAAAGAAGTAGATGTTCAACCACCTCATACCTTTCACGATACTGAACTCTACTTCAATTACTTGATTAGCGTCCTAAGATTACAAAGATGGATTCCGCCCTTACAATAATGAAAACAAGCCACCGTAGTCCTATAAATGTACTAATGTGGCTTGTTCATTTTTAAATATGCTTAAAATAAGTTCACTATAATACTTCATGTTGTTCTTTTTCATAAGTTTTCTTTAAGTATTTATATGGAGAACCTTCTACTTGCTTCACATATTTCAATCTCATTAGTTTGTCTACGATTTGATCAGCCTCATCTTCATTGATGTACATAACAACATATCGCTCTTGTCTATTAACACTGACAATATGTCCAAATTTTCTCACTTGTCTTTCATGTTTCATATGTTTCAAATATATAATTAAACTTGTTCTTGCAACAATATTCATTGTATAATCACTCCATTTATTAGCCACTTTATAATATCATGACTCTAACATTTTATAAATAACAATTATTTTGAAGTAACTTAAACTTTTGCTATATTACTTTATATACACCAAATTTGAGGAGGATTGCTCGTGTCAAAATTCAATAAAATAATGAAAACAAGCTTTTTAGGTACTGTTGGTTTGGTGGGGAGCCTGTTTTTTATTACAAAATACAAAACACAAACTCATAATCAAACTATACCACCCTTTTTCGCCAAACCTGCACCATATATATTCGCTCATAGAGGTGGAATGGCAGTTAGACCTGAACAAACAAAATTAGCTTTCGATAATGCTGTTTTACACAACATAGATGGATTCGAAACTGATGTCAGATTATCCAAAGATCATCAGCTCATTGTTTTTCACGATGCAACAGTTGATCGCACTACAAACGGTTCCGGAAAAGTTGCGGAACATACTTTAGCAGAATTGAAAGCTTTAGACGCAGGTTATCGCTTTACAGACATCAATGGTGAAACACCATACAGAGGAAATACAGACGCATGCATCCTAACTTTTGACGATTTATTATCATTATATCCAAATTTACTTATCAATGTGGATTTAAAGGATGACCCAGATACAGAACAAGGGCAATTGGCACCTGAAATCATCTACGAGATTATTGTAAAACACCATGCGCAACATCGTGTCTTAGTCACAAGTTTCCACAGTCAACAAATAGAACGATTCAACAATGTTAGCAATGGTACGGTAGCCATTGGTGCGAGTCAGAAAGAAGTCACAGAAGGTGTAGTGAAGTTCCACACAGGTCTCGGAAATACGTTCCAACCACGTGCACATACCTTCCAAATGCCAGTTTCTTACAAAGGTGTTCGACTAACATCACCTAAATTTATACAATGGCTAATTACACGAAATATTGTTCCAGGTTATTATGGTGTAAACAACCTAGATTTAATGCATGACTTAACATCTCAGGGCGTGCATACATTAGTCACAGATAGACCTGACCTAGCAGAACGTTTTAAAAATACTTATCACAGTGCATCATTATAATAATTATTCATCATCCAATATATTAAAATACCATTAAGAAATTGTATATATTCACGAAAAAGCTCCTTCGAAAGTTAGCATGTTTGTTTGCGTACTTTTAAAGGAGCTTTTTAAATTTATCATAACATTAATTTAGTGAGAGACAGTGCTATAATGAACAACTGCAAGAGCCGCCAGTAGCACAACCTCCTGTATCTTTTTGGAAAAATGGGTTACCCGCTTCAATTTTCACATTTTCAGATACTGAATATGCAATTTTAGCAATTACCTGGTCAATAAGTCCCTGTAGTGCAACTTCTTTTTGTTTAAAGTCCATCACAACTGGTAACATTTCGTATGCACGTTTACGCTTGCGCGTATCTAACATTACTTTTTGATACTCAGGATGGTATTTGCCAAAACGCATTATTTCATCATATTGTGCTTTAGCTTTTAAAAATGCCTGGTACAGTAAGTGCGCTTCGTCATTTTGTTCAAGGGCAAGTTCCGCTTGCTTATAATCATAATATAAACGTGAATTTAAGATTTTCTCACTTAACAGTTCGATATCATCAAGAATGGATAGCGTTTCTTCTGTAATCATTTTGCTTCCTCCTTCTTACTAATTCTCTACAAAAATAAGTGTGTAATAACCATTTGTTACTTCTCCACCCATTTCATCATATTTTGAATTTAACATTCTCGACCTATGAATATCTGAATTTAACCAACTATGTATTAAAGTAGGTACTTCATTAAAATCATAACCCACGTTCTGGCTTGTCGCTACGAATGGTATTTTTTGTTCATTGAGTTGTTGCGTTAATGCATCTTCTGTAAATTCTACACTATCTGTACCTGTTGCCTCATATAAATTAAAGGCTGCAATGTGCGCAACATCATTATTTATTTTTAACGGCTTAGCATCTTTCAATTTCCTCATTTCATTAGTAATTTCATATAAGGTCATCAATTGATTAGCATTTTGTTCATAAGGTACATCATCATATTGGCTCTTCACTTCTTCATCCTTTTCAGAGCTAAGCATTTGATAAGGTTTAAAAGCTGCCAACGCTTCGCTATCTAAATATCTCACTGCTACAATTTTATTGGATTGTTGATCGATATATATTTGTGCATAAATATTTTTGAATTTTATCAGTGTCTGGGTCTTAATATCTGAATCAGATAATTCTAAATCATACTGTTTACCCTTTACTTTAATTGTAGGTTCTGGGTTAATACTGTATTTTTCATAAACTTCAGAGGCATTATCTGAAATTTTGACGGGATTCACATTTGCATCTTTACCTGTCGCATACACTGATTTGATAATATTATGCTTGGTTGTTACTAGATAATATTGATTGCGCGTTTTAAATACATAATTTTTAAAATTGCCTTTATACGCGTACACTCTATCCGCTTGCCCATATGTATCTGTCAGTTTATTGAAATTTTTACCTATCCATGTACCGACACCATCTTTAGGCATGGGATTCTCTACAGACTTATCCGTAGTTTTAAAATCTTTATTTTGCGTTGTTTTAGTTGTATTTTTGTTTGGATTTTCCAATACATCAAATTTCAAACGTGGCGAGTAAAATAAATAAATTAAAAAACAAATCAATAATAACACACCAATAACTTTAATTATTAGTTTCCTCATCGCTCACCCACCTATAGTTCTCTTTCATTTATTGTACATGTTTCAATATATCACAAGCAAGGCATGTCACCTGATATTTCTATATAGTTCAGTCAAATACCTCTTCACATTCATATTTAATTCATCACATATACACGTCATACACCACATGATTTCGGGTATAGTATGAAATAGAGGTGAAATTTTATGTCAATGATACGTATACATGGCGCAAAACAAAACAATTTAAAAAATATTTCAGTTGATATTCCTAAGCATCAAATCACTGTATTCACAGGTCGCTCTGGTTCTGGCAAATCTTCTTTAGTCTTTAATACAATAGCCGCTGAATCAGAACGCCTTTTAAACGAAACCTACTCTACATATATTCAACATCAATTAAGTCAATTCTCCAAACCAAATGTTGATTTAATTGAACATTTACCTGTTGCAATGATAATTAATCAAAAGCGATTAGGTGGTAACTCTCGTTCAACTGTAGGCACAATTTCAGATATTTATGCCTCAGTCAGATTATTATGGTCACGCATAGGTGAACCATTTGTTGGTTATTCAGATATTTTTTCTTTCAACAATCCTAAAGGTATGTGTGAAACATGTTCTGGATTAGGTTACGTTGAGGATATCGACTTAAATGAATTATTAGATTTTGATAAATCTTTAAATGAGGATGCGATTCGCTTCCCTTCGTTTAGACCTGATAGTTGGAGAGGTAAACGGTACCTATATACTGGTTTGTTTGATAACGATAAAAAATTAAAAGATTATACTAAAGAGGAATTAGATACATTTTTATATACGAAACCAACTAAACTAAAAAATCCGCCAGCAAATTGGCCTAGGACTGCAAAATTCGAGGGTCTCATACATAGATTCAGACGATCATTCTTATTAAATGATAATTTCGAAAAGCAAAAATTTAGAAATGATATAGAACGTGTTGTGACATCTAAACAATGTCCCAATTGTAACGGCAAACGTCTAAGTCCCAAAGTCTTAGAATGTAAAATCAATGATTATGATATAGCTGATTTTACAAATTTATCTATTGATGAAGCATTAAAATTTGTTAAAACAATTGATTCAGCTAAGGCAAGTGTCATCATCGAGCCCCTTCAACAACAATTAGAATCTTTAAGTTATATAGGTTTAAACTATCTTACCTTGTCTAGAGAAACCACAACGCTATCTGGTGGTGAATCACAGCGTATTAAATTAATCCGCCACCTTAATAGTGCGTTAAGTGACCTTGTTTATATCATTGATGAGCCAAGTATCGGTTTGCACCCTGAAGACATACAACGTATTAATGAAATCATTCAATCCCTCAAAGAAAAAGGAAACACTGTATTAGTTGTCGAACATGATCCCGATGTCATCAAGATTGCTGATCATATTGTTGATTTAGGGCCACTAGCAGGAAAAAATGGTGGTGAAATTACTTTTACTGGTAGTTATCATGATCTATTACAATCCCATACGCATACTGGTCAAGCATTGCGAAGAGAACATCAACTCAAATCGAAACAACGTGATTACTCTGATTTTATATACTTATCAAACATTTCGCGCAACAATTTAAAAGATGTGTCTGTACAGATACCAAAAGAAGCTATGACTGTCGTGACAGGCGTCGCAGGATCTGGAAAAAGTTCTTTAATACACGCCGGTTTGGAAAATGTGCCTGATACTATTTTCATTGATCAAAAGCCGGCACATGCATCTAATCGTTCTAATTTATTGACTTATCTTAATATTTTTGACGAAGTACGTTCATACTATAGTGAAGAAACCGGTATGAAGAAATCCATGTTCAGCTATAATTCAGAAGGTGCTTGTGTTGAATGTCACGGTAAAGGCATTATTAAAACAGAACTTGCATTTATGCCTGACTTTACTCAAATTTGTGATGTTTGTCATGGCAAGCGTTATAAACCAGAGGTGTTAGATGAGAAAGTACATGGTTATAGCATTGCAGATATTCTAGCCCTCACTGTCGACGAAGCGATTTCATTTTTTAACAAAAAGCCCGAAATTGCCCAACCATTAGCAGCATTAAAATCAACAGGACTAAATTATATGACTTTAGGACAGTCACTTGATACATTATCTGGTGGTGAAATACAGCGTGTTAAATTAAGCAAATATTTAACTAAATCTGTACAACAACATATATTTGTGTTTGATGAACCAACTACTGGATTACATGAAGACGATATCCCTATTCTCTTGGAATGCTTTGAACAATTAATCAAATCTTCAAATACGGTTATTATCATAGAACACAATTTAACTATGATGACGCATGCTGATTGGTTTATCGATATCGGTCCATATGCTGGAGAACAAGGTGGACAATTGCTTTATCAAGGCGATGCACATGGACTCTTAGATATTGAACAATCTGTAACCGCAAAGCATTTAAGAAACTATCTAAATGAATGATTATTTTTACAATGAACGACTATTCGCAAGATTAACTATAAAAAGAGGGATAACCATCGTAATGACGGTCACCCCTCTTTTTAATTACATTGCTTATTATTAATTTATTATGTTGGGGTAAATTATTTTATTAAACTAGTTAACACACGAATTATCCCCTGCATATATGCCATAAAAGCTAACTACTCACATTTATTTAAAGTGTCGTATTATAATCCGAATGTCGCTTTAATAAGTGAAGTCGTCTCTCCACCGGGATAAAGCACATACAGTAACACATAGACAGCTACACCAGTAATTGCGGTAAAGAACCAAATGATTGAAGCGATTGGTCCAACAAATCTGTGTACTTTAAATTTGTTTTTAAAAGCAGTTATTATTTGTAAAATGCCTAAAACGCCACCGATTGTTGCTAAATTAATATGGAATACTAAGAAAATTGTATAATAAATTTTAATTGAGTCTGGACCACCAAAAGCAGTATTACCAATAAAAATCGTTCTTGAAGCATAAATGATAAAGAACGCAAGAGCAAAAAATGCCGCACATAACATTACTTTTTTATGACTTTCTATTTTCTTTTTCCATATTTGGCGCCAACCTATTGCAACTAGAATAGCACTAATAACAATAAAGCTCGTACTAATTGTAGGTAAAATTGGTAAATTCATATAATAACATCCTCATTCTTAATTATTAGAACATTTGAATTAACGAAACGACAACAACGAGTACAAAAAATACTACTAAATAGTTTAATGAATATACAAACATTTTTGTTGCCCATTTTGTTTGGTCTGAATCCTTTTTGAAACTAGTTAAACCTAAATAAATCCATCCTAAATTTAATAATGTAGCTAATACTATAAATGTTGTACCTAAACTACTTAATAAGAATGGTAACGGTAGTAAGAATACTAACCAAATAAACATGCTCACTCTCGTACGACTGAATCCTTTGACTGATGGTAGCATTGGAATATGTGCTAACGCATATTCATCTTTACGTTTGATTGCTAACGCATAGAAATGAACAGGTTGCCAGCAGAATACTACTAAGAATAATGCAACTGCCACTAGACTTAAATTGCCTTCAATTGCTGTCCATCCAATAAGTGGCGGTACTGCTCCTGGAAAGCTTCCAATAACAGTATTCCAAACTGTATGGCGTTTTGACCAAATAGAATAAAACGATACATATCCAACAATACCTAATAAACCAATTACACCTGATGGTATATTCAATGCGAAAAGTAAAGCTTCCCCTATTAGCATCATCCCAAAACTAAGCATTAATAAATTTCTGTTTGAAATTCTGTCATTAACTGTTGGTCTCTGTTGTTTACTTGGCATGATACTGTCAATATCTTGATCATAGTAATTATTTAAAGCACATGCGCCCCCCATAATTAACGTAGAGCCCACCAACATCATTAAGATTTGTGGTATTGACGAGAGGAAGGAATGATTTGCCAACACAATTGCCAGCCACGATCCAGCAAAAGCAGGGATTAAATTGCCTTGTACTAATCCCATTTTAATAATCTGCTGTAACTCTTTAAAAGTTACGCGACTAGAATTATGCGACAAAGTTTGTTCTTTGTTCATAATTTCCCTCCTATTTTTTTCATATAATACAATGATATATTAAATTTGTGTCATTGACTACATTAATGTAGCATTATTTGTGACACTTTAACGACATTCACAAAAAGTCATCGTTGTGACACAATTAATAGTATATTTCTTGTTATAATTGTATTTAAGCTTTATTATCAGAAGAAATATATTAGTGAGATAGATTCGTATAGCAACTGCTGTATATATGACAATTTTGTTTTAATGTCTCAATAGTTTTATTTTTAAATGGGGGGTTAATTCTTGTTTAGCAAAAAGAACCTGAAATGGTTATCCGTATTAGCGACGATAATTATGACATTTGTTCAACTGGGCGGTGCTTTGGTAACAAAGACTGGTTCTGAGGATGGTTGTGGTTCCGATTGGCCACTTTGTCATGGGGCATTCTTACCTCAGAATCTACCGATCCAAACAATTATAGAGCTAAGCCATCGAGCAGTCTCTGGTTTATCATTGATCGTAGTTCTATGGTTGGTCATCGTTGCATGGAAACACATTGGTTATATTAAAGAAGTGAAACCATTATGCTGTATTAGTGTTGGTTTCTTATTAATTCAAGCATTAGTTGGTGCTGCAGCCGTTATGTGGCAACAAAATGCATATGTTTTAGCGTTACATTTTGGTATATCTCTAATTTCATTCTCTTCAGTATTTGTACTTACTTTAATCATTTTTGATGTTGACCGTAAATATGAGGCTGATGAATTGTTTATTAGAAAACCGTTAAGAGTTTATACTTGGATTATGGCTATTGTAGTCTACTTAACAATTTATACAGGCGCTTTAGTAAGACATAAAGAAGCAAGCTTGGCATACGGTCAATGGCCTTTACCATTCCATGACCTCGTTCCTCACAACGTACAAGACTGGGTAAACTTTACACATAGAGGAATGGCTTTTATTGCATTTATTTGGATTATGATAACATTCATCCATGCTATTAATAATTATCAAGATAATCGCACCATTCGTTATGGTTATACCGCAGCATTTATTTTAGTTATATTGCAAGTAACTACTGGGGCATTATCTATTATTACAGAAGTGAATTTATTCATAGCATTATTACATGCCTTATTTATCACATTACTCTTCGGGTTAATCGCCTACTTTATCATCTTGATGTTACGTACAATTCGAAGTGGTGGCTAATTAAATTTCATATTTTACTCATTTAAAAATGTGTTGTCACAACTAAGATGTGAAGCCATTGTGCTTTGTTCATCTTGATTAAAGTCAACGCATTTTTATTTTGAACGTAAAGGGCGCACACAGTTTTTAAACTGCATGCGCCCTTTTTATTTACACTTCAAAAATTAATCTACAGGTTCTTTTTCAATTTCAATCAATAAGTCTCCTGTTTCAATGGCTTCACCATTTTGAACAGTTACTTTCTTAACCACACCATCAAACGGTGCTTGGATTGTCGTTTCCATCTTCATAGCTTCAGTAATCAATAATGCTTGACCACTTACCACTGTCTCACCTTCTGATATTTTCACCTCAGTTACGGAGCCTGGCATCTGCGCACCAATATGATTTGGATTTAACTTATCTGCTTTTGGTTTCACGCTTTCATTCGCCTTAACATTTTCATCTTGAATATAAATACGTCTTGCTTGACCATTCATATCATAGAAAATTGTGCGAACACCTTTTTCATCCGGTTCGGTAACCGTTTTAAGTGTGATAATCAGACGTTTTCCTGTATCAATTTCAATTTCTACAGTTTCATTTGGACGCATACCAAAGAAGAATGTCGGTGTATCTAGCAATGATACATTACCAAATTGTTCTTGTGTGGCAATAAATTGCTCATAAACTTTAGGATATAGTACATAACTAATAATATCCTGTTCTGTGACAACACTTTCTTGTTTTTCTGCTAATTCTTGTCGTACCGCTTCAAAATCAACAGGTTCTAAATGTTCCCCTGGGCGATCTGATATTGCGCTTTGTCCTTTAAGAATTACTTTTTGTAATGCTTTATTAAAACCATTAACTGGTTGTCCAATGTCACCTTTAAAGAACGACACAACTGATTCTGGAAAATCTAATTTATAGCCATCATTCATAACAGTTTCTTCATCCAGGTCATTTTGAACCATATAAAGTGCCATATCTCCAACTACTTTTGAAGACGGCGTTACTTTTACAATATCACCAAACAGGAAATTCACACGTTTATACATTTCTTTCACTTCATTAAATCTATTACCCAATCCTAAACTTTTGGCTTGTTGGCTCAAATTAGAATATTGTCCACCTGGCATTTCATGTTTATATATCTCTGTATTCGGAGACTTAATATCACTTTCAAAATCACTATAATATTGTCGTACTGTCCCCCAATAATGAGATAATTCTTCCATACCATCCACGTCTGCACGCATATTTCTATCAAAACCATTTAAAGTATAGTACAGTGAATTACCACTCGGTTGACTCGTTAACCCACTCATAGAAGCCACAGCCGTATCTATTACATCCACGCCCGCATCTATTGCCTGTTTGTATACAAGCAAACCATTACCACTCGTATCATGTGTGTGTAAATGAATAGGTAAATCTACTGCCGCTTTCAATTCACCAATCAATTCATTAGCAGCTTTCGGTTTTAATAAACCAGCCATATCTTTTATAGCTAGGATATGGAACCCTTCACGTTCTAGTGTTTTAGCCATTTTCACATAATACTCTAATGTATATATATCAGAACGATTTGGGTTTAAAATGTCACCAGTATAACAAATTGTACCTTCAGATATTTTACCAGCTTTTTGTACTGCTTCATTTGCAATTTTCATTTGGTCTACCCAATTTAATGAGTCAAAAATTCTGAACACATCAATTCCAGCATCCGCACTTTCTTGTACAAATTTTTGGATTACATTATCAGGATAATTTCTATAACCTACTGCATTTGACGCACGTAACAACATTTGGAATAAGACATTTGGAATCGCTTTTCTTAGACGTTCTAATCGTTGCCAAGGGTTTTCTTTCAAGAAGTTATATGCAACATCAAATGTTGCGCCACCCCACATTTCGAGTGAGAAACTATCTTTCATCACTTGTGCAGTCTTAGAAGCAATATTCATCATATCCTTCGTTCTTACACGCGTAGCAAGTAAAGATTGATGCGCGTCTCTGAATGTTGTATCAGTTATTAACACGTCATCTTGTTGTTTTAACCACTCAGCAACAGCTTGGGGACCTTTAGCATCTAATAATTGTTTCGTACCTTGTAACTGTGCAATTTCTTTGTTTGAAACTTGTGGTATCGGCGAAGTTTCATAAATTGGTTTAGGGCGCTTCTCTACATTAGGAAAACCATTTATTGTCACGTTCCCAATATATTCTAATGTTTTTGTACCTCTATCTAGAGTTGGTGCAATATCAAATAATTCAGGTGTTTTTTCAATAAATTTAGTTGTGTAATCTCCAGTTTTAAATTGCGGATGTCTCATCACGTTAATTAAGAATGGAATATTGGTTTTAACACCACGGATTCTCATTTCTTGTAATGAGCGGTCCATTTTTTCATTTGCTTGTTTAAATGATAGTGCATGTGTAGATAACTTAACCAATAATGAATCGTAATATGGTGAGATTTCAGCACCTTGGAATCCATCACCAGCATCTAATCTGACACCAAATCCACCACTAGAGCGATAGGCAATAATGCGACCTGTATCAGGCATGAAATCATTCGTTGGATCTTCAGTCGTAATTCTACATTGAATCGCATATCCTAATGTTTGTATATCTTGTTGTTGCGGCATATTTATTTCTTCATCGAATAAACGTTCACCATCAGCAACAAGTATTTGTGTCTTCACTATGTCAACGCCAGTCACCATCTCCGTGATGGTATGTTCTACTTGTACACGAGGATTTACTTCAATGAAGTAAAATTCTTCCCCTGAAACTAAGAATTCAACTGTACCTGCATTTACATATTGAATATTCTCCATCAATTGTATTGCAGCATCACAAATACGCTCTCTTAAGTCATCAGATAATGCAACTGATGGTGCTACTTCTACAACTTTTTGGTGACGTCTTTGTACAGAACAATCACGCTCATATAGATGCACAATATTACCATGCTCATCACCCATTACTTGTACTTCTATATGTTTTGGATTATCAATATATTTTTCAATATAAACTTCACTGTTACCAAATGATTTTTCTGCTTCTGACTTAGCGCGGTGGAAGGCATCTTCTAGTTCTTCTTCTGAGCGTACAATACGCATACCCTTACCTCCGCCACCACTAGTCGCTTTAATCATTAATGGATAGCCAGCTTCATTTGCAAATGCGACTGCATCTTGTTGATTGTCAATCGGACCATCTGTACCAGGAATAACTGTCAAATTGGCATTAATCGCAGTTGCTCTTGCTTTCACTTTATCGCCAAACATATCTAAATGTTCTACACGTGGTCCGATGAATTTTATCCCTTCTTCATGACACCTACGTGCAAATGTTTCATTTTCACTTAAAAATCCATAACCTGGATGTATTGCATCAGCATCCGCACGCTTTGCAACATCAATAATACTTTCAATATCTAAATAGGATTCTGCTGGACCAAGATCCTCTCCTACTAAATAGGATTCGTCTGCTTTATATCTATGTAAAGAGCCTTTATCTTCGTTCGAGTATATAGCAACTGTTTTAACATCTAATTCTGTGGCTGCTCTAAAAATTCTGATTGCAATTTCACCACGATTGGCTACCAAAAGCTTGTTTATTTGTTTCACATCATGGTCCCCCTTGATTTTTGAATTTTCTAAAAATTGGATATGAACTTTATTATAGCAAAATACGAACAATCTATACAGTAATAAATAATTATGATGAAAGTTAAATGTTTATTCAAATTCATATACAATTTAATTTACATCTACTTTCAATTTATTATATAAAGCTAATAAAACCCTTTTATAACCGGGTTAGAATGAAATTATATCATGTTTTAACCATAATAAAAAGTTATTATTTGTGATAATATTTTATTATCAATATATCGAATTATTAAAACTTTTTCAAAATCAAAAGCGTGTCAAATAAAAATAAGCAAACGTTTTCAACACATTAATGTTAAAACGTTTGCTTTTACGTATATCATAGAATTACTACTATCGTTTGGCAATTCTAACTTTTGAATTTTGTTTTTCTGCTTGTTTTTTTCTATAAGCTTCAATTCTAATTTGCTTACCAGTTATCAATAATAAGCCTAATGCAATACTTAAACTTATCATCGAAGAACCACCAAAACTAATAAATGGTAACGGTACACCGGTTAATGGAATTGTACCTGAAATACCACCTAAGTTTACGAAAGTTTGGCTTCCAATATAACTTGCTACACCAACACAAACTAATTTATAGAAATATGAATTTGTTTTATTAGCTAATTCAAATGCTCTAAAGACAATGAAGAAGAGCAAGCAAATGACCACAAGTCCACCGAGTAATCCGAGTTCTTCACAGATAATTGAAAAGATAAAATCTGTATGTGGCTCAGGTAAGTAACCTAATTTCATAATACTGTTACCTAGCCCTCTACCAAATAATCCACCATTACCTATAGCAATTAATGAATTCGAAATATGGTAACCTGTACCTGATTCTTGACTGAAGGGATTTGTCAAAGTGCTAAATCTAGCCGTTAAATAATCCGGTACTAAACCTAAAAGTAAAAATAATGAACCTATGATGACCACTGCAACAACCATGATTGCTCCAAATTTAATTGACTTTTCCACACCTATTCCTGCATAGAAAATAATTGAAAAGAAAATAATCATGATCAATAGCGTTTGTCCTACATCTCGTTGTAGTAATACAAGTCCAATACAAAATCCAGCCAATATAATTGGCGAGGTTAATAACTTAGGTTGTTTAAATACTTTGGGTCTTTTCTTCTCTATCATATAAGGTAGATATAAGATAATCCCAATTTTCAATAATTCTGATGCTTGTAGATTCATAAATCCTAAGTTAATCCAACTCTTAGACCCGTTAATATTACTACCGATTGCTAACGTCGCTAACAGTAGTATGACAATCCCCATCATCATCCATTTTTGAAAACGCGTTGTTTCTAAAAACTTGACATTCATGAAAAACGCCATAAAAAAGACTATACATAAACTCATTATGACGTACATTAATTGTCTCGTATAAAAATATGTACCAGCAACTGATATGCCACCTGTCAATGTACCCTTTGTAGCAGCAACCATACTCGCACTATATACCATTACCAATCCAATTAGACATAATAATAAATATGTAACTACTAACGGATAATCGATATATTTAGCATTTTTGCTTATATATCGAAAAAATTGTTTTATGTTATTCATTTGACATATCATCCAATTCTAATTTTTAATATTCTATTTACTATTTATAAATTTGTTCATTATTTTGATCCTCGATTTTTAATCATATCGGAATAACACATTGATTTATAAAATGATTTGCGCTTTAAACATTATATCAAACATTGTAACAATTTCTCGAGCAAATATAACACTAAAATTTATTATTTTAATTTCTTCTGTTTTTGATGCTAGATGGCACAACAAAAGCGGCTAAGATTCAATCCATAATCGATTGACTTCTTAGCCACTTTTTAAAATACTTATGTAGTTTGATTACCACCATATAAGTTGTATCTATTATTAATATTGGCATCCGACATTTAAGCAGTAAAAACGAATTTATTTAAACCAATTAAACATTTACAAATGCTTCATGTAATTTAGAAAGTTCTTTTTCTAAGCGTAACATTAAATCTTTGCCCACTTCACTCTCAACTAAACCTAGTTGAACTGCAAAGTCTACTTCTTTTTGTAATCCAAACATTTGTGTATCAAGAACTTCTTCATACAATGGGCATTGAGGTAATGTAAGATTATCCATTTGTACTTTAATAAGTTGGAGAATCCTATCAGCATCTTTATTCAACTGGTCATATGCCGCATTATTAATATTCTGAGATTTTACCAAGACATACTCCCCCTATCAATTGTAACTTTATATCAAAAGTGTATCTTACTAAATCGCAAAAAGCAAGCGAATTCAAGAATATACGTGCTGCCTTAATTTGTGATAAAATTGTAATAACGATAATTTATATTACTTCGATTTATAATAAAAACTTACTAATCAAGCCATTGTATGAACACTTTTACTGTTTTATATCGCTTTTTATACATAGCACTTTATTACATGGTATAAATATAGATGTATTTTGTTCACAAAAAAGTCATTTTTAACTTTTGAAATGGCACTGATTAATAGTAATTATAAATCTAAGGAAGAAATCAATAGGAGTGGGAATATGATTCAAATTAAGGGCGCAGTTAAATTTCCAATAACATTAGACAGTACAACTTGGATTTTTGATGATAGAAAAGTTCAAATTGAAGATTTAGAACAAGGAGTTTTTGACGGTACAAAACCAATCAATTTTGATGATAACCGTGAATGGAATAGAGCTATACTTGAAGGGCAAACAAATCCCCCTACTTTAAATTCAGAAATTAAATATAAAAAAAGAGCAGTCTTAGAACAATCATTTGTGATTAATGTATCACCATTTTTCAAAAATGCAGAACCACACGATGATGCAACTGCAATTCGATTATTTAACGATAAAGCATCTATAGAAATTCCAATCGATTTACTACCTTACCTCTTTTTCCAATTTGCAAGAGATGGCAAAAAACTTTATGACGACTATGCTGTTGATAGTTTCGTTTATATTCCAGAAGAAGGTTATTCATATCAATTTGAATACATCACTGGTATAGAGGTGATTTAATATGAAAAAAGTGCAATGTATCATTTGTGATACGGAAGTATTTATTGATGAAAATACATTAGAAGCAAAAAGGTTAAGAAATGATCCTATGCATACGTTTATGTGTGATGAATGTAAGAGCAGATTAGATACGCCAAAACAGCGTAAGCAAGATACTACATATAATCACCGTTGATTTGAAATCACTCACAATTTAATTTAATCGCATAGTACAATAATCATAAAAAAGCGCTCATCCATTATATTGTGGATGAGCGCTTTTACTTGATACAATTTTTTATTCATCTTCTTGCATAAGTTGTTTAATACGTTTTGCTTCTTTTTCACGTGCATTTTTCTCTAATACTGTTTTTCTAATACGTATACTTTCAGGCGTAACCTCTACTAATTCATCATCATTGATAAATTGTAACGCTTCTTCTAAAGTCATTTTTCTAGGGCGTTTCATCGTTACTGTCTGGTCTTTAGTAGCAGAACGTACGTTAGTTTGGTGTTTTTCTTTCGTAACGTTGACAGTTAAGTCATTTTCACGGTTATGCTCACCAACAACCATACCTTCATATACTTCTGTACCAGGTTCCATGAAGTTTGTACCACGGTCCTCTAAGCCCATGATTGCGTATGAACTTGCTTTACCTTGGTCTAATGATACTAATGCACCATTTCTTCTACCGCCGATACGACCTTTCACACGAGGTCTAAATTCTTCGAATGTATGGTTGATAATACCGTATCCACGTGTTTGTGACATAAATTCAGTAGTGTAACCAATTAAACCACGCGCTGGCACCATAAAGATAATACGTGTTAAACCATTATCTGTAGTAACCATATCAACCATTTCACCTTTACGTTGACCTAAAGATTCAATTACAGAACCCGTATACTCTTGAGGCACCTCACATTGTACACGTTCAAATGGTTCACATTGCACGCCGTCAATTTCTCTTAAGATAACTTGTGGTTTAGAAACTTGTAATTCGAAGCCTTCACGTCTCATGTTTTCAATTAAAATTGATAAGTGTAGTTCTCCACGACCAGCAACAATCCATTTATCTGGAGATTCAGTTTGTGTAACTTTTAATGACACATCTGTTTCTAATTGTTGATCAAGACGTTCTTGAATTTGACGAGATGTCACATAATCACCTTCACGACCTGCAAATGGTGAATTATTAACTCGGAAAGTCATTTCTAAAGTTGGTTCATCTATTCTTAATACTGGTAACGCTTCTTGATTGTCTGTAGGTGTTACTGTTTCACCAACGTTAATATCTTCCATTCCTGAAACGGCAATTAAATCACCAGCATATGCTTCGTTAACTTCTTCACGTTTCAAACCAAAGAAACCAAAGATTTTAGTTACGCGGAAGTTTTTAATAGTACCATCTAATTTAATGAGAGATACGTTATCACCTACACGCATTGTTCCTCTAAACACACGACCCACACCAATACGACCAACATAATCATTATAGTCTAATAATGCTGTTTGGAATTGTAATGGCTCGTCTCTGTTATCAACAGGCGCTGGTACATAATCAATAATTGTTTCATATAATGATTGCATATTCTCATCTTGTTTTTCGGAATCTAAACTTGCTGTTCCGTTTACTGCAGATGCATATACAACTGGGAAATCAAGTTGTTCATCATTAGCTTCTAATTCGATGAATAAATCTAATACTTCATCAACTACACCTTCTGGTCTCGCTTCAGGTTTATCAATTTTATTAACAACAACGACTGGTTTTAAGTTTTGTTCTAAGGCTTTTTTCAACACAAAACGTGTTTGAGGCATTGTACCTTCATAAGCATCTACAACTAAGACTACACCATCAACCATTTTCATGATACGTTCAACTTCTCCACCAAAGTCGGCGTGTCCTGGTGTATCTAGAATATTAATTCTATTTCCTTTGTAGTCAACTGCTGTATTTTTCGCAAGAATTGTAATACCACGTTCTCTTTCTAAATCATTTGAGTCCATAGCTCTTTCATCAACATGCTCATTCTCACGGAAAATTCCTGATTGTTTCAATAGCTCATCTACAAGTGTCGTTTTACCATGGTCAACGTGAGCGATGATAGCTATATTACGAACATCTTCTCTTATTTTAGTCATTTTTATACAATTTCCTTTCTCGAGTAAATTCCCACTTTTCTTTGCAACTTTTTTATTATATCATATAATTGGTTAAAAAAACTATAAAGGTGTGGTAGGCATGCAACAAAAAAAATCAAAAGCAATATTCTGGGTACTCGCTGTTGTTGCTATAGTATTTTTACTATTATTTAGCTTCAGTTTAGCTGCTACAAATGTTCCATTCATGATTTTAACATTTATATTATTCATTGCAACTTTTGGTTGCGGTTTCACGTTAAAAA
This sequence comes from Staphylococcus caeli, assembly GCF_051413795.1. Classification (GTDB taxonomy): domain Bacteria; phylum Bacillota; class Bacilli; order Staphylococcales; family Staphylococcaceae; genus Staphylococcus; species Staphylococcus caeli_A. Next base: position 42,266 of record NZ_JBOIRQ010000008.1, read on the forward strand.
AGAAATATCGTGAAAATGACTGGCTATAATAGCTAAACTTTTTAACATAAAACTAATGAAGCGTTATTATCCTAAAAATAGGATAATGACGCTTTTTTTAGTGAACTGTTGTTCTTATTTGTATTATTGTTATTTTTTCAACCGTTGCTGTAGCAATTGAATCGTTTCAAGATTTTTTTGAAAATGGTTGTCTATTAATTCAGCATGCAATTTCTGATTTGCCATTACAATGGGACTAGGTTCATAAATGGACAACGTCTCTCCTAGTAAGTTTGTGCCTACACCACCAACTTCATTCAAAATGATCAGGCCTCCAGCAAAATCCCACGGTTGCAATCTCGGCGTGATATAAGCTCCGAGTTTCCCCGTCGCAACATGTACAATTTCTAACGCAGCTGAACCATAAGCACGTGCACTTCTCGCTTCATCAACAATTGGTTTAAACATGTCACCTAATCGTGGTTTTGTTAACCAGTTTGGATTAATGCCAATAATGCTTGTTTTTAAAGGTGTATCTTTAATTTCTGGTAACCGCATACCATTTTCAAATGCGCCTTCACCTGCTTTAGCGTGATACAATACATCGTTCATTACATCAAATACAAAGCCTGCATAAGGTTCACCATTATGGTAAATGCCAATAGAAATCGCAAAATTCTCTTGTTGGTGCACAAAGTTCAATGTACCATCAATAGGATCAATGACCCACACAACGCCCATTTCATCTTTAAGCTCATGACCATGTCCTTCTTCACCTATTACAGAATGATTAGGATATGTTTGTTTAATATTATCAAATAAATATTTTTCTGTAGCTTTATCAACATTTGTTACTAAATCATTAGGGTTAGATTTTGTTTCAATTTCTATGTCTTGTTTCATTATTTTTTTAACATTAATTCCCGCTTCTAATATAAGACCTTTGGCAAATTCGTAAACAGTCATTGTATTCAGCTCCTTATTCAATGTTCATTATACATGAATTCATACCCAAAAAGATATTCGTCAACATTTATTTACCACAACATTTATTAAATTTTTCAAATTGATTAACACCTGTGCCTACTTTATATTCATTCTATTTCATATCAATAACATTACCAACTAATACTTTCATCACATTGTTTAAATTGGCAAACAAAGCAAATGTTTAACACTTTAGATTATGCTACAATATGAAAAAAGAACTGAACTAGGAGGATACAATGACAAAATACACATTCAAACCTAAAGATTTTAAAGCATTCACTGTTGATGGTCTAGATGCCAGAATGGAAGCACTGAATGAGCGTGTGCGACCACAACTCAATGTTTTAGGCGATTATTTTGCACAATACTTAGAAACTGCTACAGGCGAGGTATTCTATCCTCACGTTGCAAAACACGCACGTAGAAGCGTGAACCCACCAAAAGATACTTGGGTAGCATTTGCGACCAATAACCGTGGCTACAAAATGCAGCCACATTTTCAAATCGGATTGTTTGAAGATCAACTATTCGTCATGTATGGCGTAATGCACGAAGATAAAAACAAAGCACAACAAGTAAAGGTATTTGAAGATAACGTTAAAACATTAAAGCAATTACCGAATGATTTTAGTATTAGTCTTGATCACATGAGCCAATCGAAAACATATATTCATGAGATGACAGACGATGATTTAGCAAAAGCATTTAAACGTGTGAAAGAAGTCAAAAAAGGAGAATTTTTTGTCGCACGCACGTTAACGCCTGGTGCTGATCAACTAAAAACAGATAAAGCATTTTTAAATTATTTAGAAGAGACATTTGAGTATCTCATACAATTCTATAAATAATCATTAAAACTATGGACAGCAAACTACATTTCAAAAGTTTGTTGTCCTTTTTTATAATTAAATCCTCTTAACTTATTAAACCTGCACATAAATCCTATTTCCCCTATTTCATAATAGCTAGAATATCATATTCCAAAAAAATATTTATCAATGACAAATACATTTTCTACAAAAAATAAATCTCCCATACTTAATTTTTAGGTTGACCTAACAAATAAATTGGAGTACTCTATAAAATGTTAATAAATGAATATGGAGGTGGGGTTATTGTCTAAACAAATTCAAACCCATAATAAAAGTTTAGATGAAATCAATAATACGGTTTCAATCAATACACAAGGCAAATTTAGCCAAAAACTTTTTTCCTATTTAGGTCCTGGTTTATTAGTTGCAGTTGGATATATGGACCCAGGAAACTGGATAACTTCAATGCAAGGTGGTGCCCAATTTGGATACATTTTGCTATTCGTGATTTTACTTTCAAGTCTGTCAGCAATGTTACTACAAAGTATGACAGTGAGGTTAGGAATAGCAACAGGTATGGACTTAGCACAGGCAACAAGACATTATTTAAGCAAACCTATAGCATTTATATTTTGGATAATTGCCGAACTTGCAATTATTGCGACAGATATTGCGGAAGTCATCGGTAGTGCAATTGCACTGGACTTATTATTTGGAATTCCATTATTAGTAGGTGCACTTATTACTGTATTTGATGTCTTCCTACTTTTATTTATTATGCGTTTTGGTTTCAGAAAAATTGAAGCTATAGTCGGTACATTGATTTTTACAGTACTTGTTATTTTCATATTTGAAGTATTTATTGCTTCACCACACGTTACAGATGTATTAAATGGATTCATACCAAGTCAGACAATTATTACGGATAATGCTGCTCTATTTATAGCATTAGGTATCATTGGTGCGACGATTATGCCACATAACTTGTACTTACATTCATCTATTGTTCAATCACGTATGTATGATCGCAATAGCACTGCATCTAAAGCTCAAGCAATCAAATATGCAACGATGGATTCTAATATTCAATTGTCAATTGCATTTGTCGTAAACTGCTTATTACTAGTCTTAGGTGCTGCACTTTTCTATGGCGTCAATACAGAGCAACTTGGTGGTTTCTATGATTTATATCAAGCCTTAAAATCACAACCATTACTTGGCGCTACTATGGGCGCTATTATGAGTACCTTGTTTGCGATTGCTTTGCTTGCATCAGGTCAGAACTCAACCATAACAGGCACGATGGCTGGACAAATCGTTATGGAAGGATTTATTAATTTAAAAATACCTAATTGGTTACGTCGATTAATTACACGATTAATAGCAATATTGCCAATCATTATTTGTTTGATTATTTTCAACGGTAATGAAGCAAAAATGGAACAATTATTAGTGTTTTCTCAAGTATTTTTAAGTTTAGCATTACCATTTTCATTGATACCCTTACAATTATCTACTAACGATAAAGGTCTTATGGGACAATTTAAAAATAGAACTTGGGTCAATATCATTTCCTGGTTCCTAATTATTATTTTGAGTATTTTGAACATCTATTTGATTGTACAAACATTCCAAGAATTATAAAATTAAAAACCGATTGTTACACACTTTATTTGGTGTAGCAATCGGTTTTATTCATGTTAAGATTTATCATTATTTTGTTGTTCTATGTCTTCCGTTTGTTCACTATTTTTTGATGTTTGTGTCTCATGCGACGTCATTTTTTTACGTTCTTCAAAATTCTGTCTGCGCTGATTCACTGCACTTGGTTGTTGTTTACGTCTTTCTTTTTCACGTTTTCTACGTTCTTTTTTCTCTTGTTTAATACGCGCCTTTTCTTCAGCTTTGTCCTGTTTCAATCTAGCTGCTTCTTCAGCTTCAGCTTGTTGACGTCGTCTTTTTTCTTCTTTGTCTTCTTGCTGTTGTTTATAATCTGCTTCAGAATAGCCTTGTTCATCATAAACATTGCTCACATTACCAAATTCATCATTATCATTTTGTGATTCATCTTGCTGTTTTTGTTTATAATTATATTTTGCTTGTCTTGAAAGCACTTGTGGCTCTTCTTCTGAAGTATGGTTATCACCATTAACTTTTTCAGCAACCTCTGAAGTATAACCACCTCTTCTCAGTTGGTTGTCATGAGTAGCTTGTTGTTCTTCAGTGCCAGAAGATTGTTCTTTTTCATAATATTGAGGTGATGGTTGAGATGGTTGTTCATAATCAGCATAACGACCTTGATAACCTTCATTATAGTACGCAGGTACCGCTTCAATTTTATCTTTACGTGCAAACATCATGATTGCAACGATGAAAAATAGAATTGGAATGATTAATGGTACAAATAATAGTACCAACGGCAATGTAACGACTGTCGCAATTAAGAAAAGAAAACCTGATAATATTCTAATATTCATTGAAATTAATGCTAAGAATGAAAGCAGTAAACATACGATAAAGTAAACAATCACTGCCCAAACACCATTCTGTAGCCAAATCACGAATTGCGTCGTGTTCAAACTGTTACTTGCTAATATTTGTTGAACGAAATCATTACCGTTCAATGTCGTTTCTAAATTTTGTATTGATGTCTCACTACTAAAAGATACTAGTGCAATAAACATCGTAATAACGGTTAGTAATAATAAGAATACCCAACTTAACCAACCTAATACTTTTTCTGCTAGTCGACTCACTGGACGCCTAACTTGAGTATATTGCTCTCCTGACATGTCTTTACAACTCCTTATATTGCTTGTCAAACTATTATATCGAATTAATATCAAAATAACTACTAACTATGCCTTATTTCAAGGACATTTTAAAGTTTAAAAATCTTTCATTATATTCGCCTAATGTTTCTTTCCCTAAATCTTTATATACTTCTAAGCGTTCTTGTTCTTTCTGCGATGGGTAAAAGCGTTTATCATTTTTAACCTCATCGGGTAATTTTGCACGAGCTGCTTTATTTGGTGTTGCATATCCTACCCATTCAGTATTTTGTTTACTATTTTGTTCATCCAATAAGAAATTAATGAATTTATAGGCACCTGCTTTATTTTGCGCAGTTTTTGGAATGACCATATTGTCAAACCACAGATTGGAACCTTCTTTTGGTACAACATAATCAAAATCTTCATTACCTTGTACGAGTGGTGCTGCAACACCGCTCCAAACAACTGCAATATTTGCTTCATGTTGTTCTAACATCATAGTAATTTCATCCCCAACAACACCTTTAACATTTGGACCTAAATGGTTCAAGTCTTTTTCTGCTTTCTCTAAGTGTTGTGTGTTGGTATCATTTAAACTGTAACCTAATTTATTCAATGCTAAACCTATAATTTCTCTTGCACCATCTACCAGTAATACATCATTCTTATACTTTTGATTATAGAGTTGTTTCCAAGAATTAAAATTATCGTTAGGATATGCATTTTTATTATATAAAATACCTACCGTACCAAAAAAATAAGGCACTGAATACTTGTTATTTCGATCAAAAGACATATTCATATAATCTTGATCTAAATTTTTCATATTTGGAATTTTCTCATGATTCAATGGTAATAACAACTGTTCACGTTTTAATTTTTGTACTGTATATTCACTCGGAAAGGCAACATCGTAGTTGGTACCACCATTACGAATCTTTGCTTCCATCGCCTCGTTTGAATCAAATGTTTCATAAACGACCTCAATACCAGTCTCTTTTTGGAATTTTTTAATGAGACTCGGATCAATGTATTCTCCCCAATTATAAACATATACCTTTTCACCATTTGCAGAATGATCTTTCGACACAAATTTTTGGCTAATTAGTAAACAAATGATACCTACAACAATTGAAATTACTATTAATTGTAAAAATCGTTTCATTATTGTCGCACCCCTCGTCTACTTTGTTTGTTTTGTTTTATTAAGTATTGAATAAAGTAATATCCGAGTATGCCTAGCATAATAACAACAAATAATATTGTGGATATAGCATTGATTTCCATACTTATTCCTTTTCTCGCCATAGCATATACTTCTACAGATAATACACTGAACCCATTACCTGTAACAAAGAAACTCACTGTAAAATCATCCAGTGAATATGTAAGTGCCATGAAAAAGCCGCCAATTACTGCTGGCATTAAATGAGGCAACATGACCTTATTTAAAACTTGTAGTTCTGTTGCACCTAAATCACGTGCAGCATTCAATGTATGATCATTCATTTCATATAATTTAGGTAATACTATGATGACAACAATGGGAATACAGAATGCAATATGTGAAATTAAAACAGTAACGAAGCCTAATCCTAACCCAGTAATATGTCCGATTGCTGTAAACATAATTAAAAATGACGCCCCGATAACAACATCTGACGACACCATTAGCACGTTGTTAAGCGTTAGCAACGAAACCTTTAGTTTTTTATTTCTTAAATGGTACAACCCGATGGCACCCATCGTTCCAATCACTGTCGCAAATGCAGCGGCTAATAGTGCAACAGCTATCGTATTAAAAATAACAGACATCAATCGTTCATTATTGAATAGTGATTGGTAATGTTCGAGCGTGAAACCTTCAAAGTGAACCATATTTCCTGCAGAGTTAAATGAATATACCATTAAAAAGAGAATTGGAATGTATAGAACTGCAATTAATATGCCAATATATAATTTACCGTACCACTTCATTCCAATCACCCTTTTCCATTTGTAGATTTTGTATTAGTAATTATTAAGACAAAAGCCATAAAGACGATTAAACATAACGCTATCGTCGAACCCATGCCATAATTTTGAATAACTAAAAATTGTTCTTCAATAGCAGTCCCAATATTTATCACTTTATTGCCTGCAATCAGTCGCGTAATCATAAATAGTGATAAAGCAGGAATAAATGTCACTTGAATACCTGTTAGCACTCCTTGTTTTGTGAGGGGCAGAATTACTTTTCTAAAAGTTGTAAATGGGCTTGCTCCCAAATCACTAGATGCTTGTAATATATTATTAGGAATATCTTTCATGCTATTGAAAATAGGTAAAATCATAAATGGAATATAAATATAACTCGCTACAAGTAAAAATGCAGGTACTGTAAAAAGTAAATCCATTTTTGGTAAATGTAACAAACTCAATAATTGATTGATAATTCCATCATGACTTAATAACCCAATAAATGCATAGGTCTTCAGTAGTAAATTAATCCAGGTCGGGATTATAAGGATCATTAACAATAATCCTTGATGCTTAGATGAACGAATAAAATAAGCTGCTGGGTAGCTTATAACCAATGTTATGATTGTGATAATTGCTGCAAATAATACAGAGTCCCATATCATAGAAAAATATTTCCATGACAATATTTGCTTATAATTTGCCAAACTAAAATGTCCGTTAATGTCAAAGAAAGAAAAATAGACTAATAACAGTACAGGGACAATAATAAATAGAATCATCCATAATACATAAGGTATAAATAAAAAATTATTAATTTTACGCATTGTCTTGCTCCTCATAGCTTTCAATACGCTTATCAAACTCTGCTTCAGTCTCTCCTGGAACCATAATATGAATCGCTTCAGGATCAAAGTATAAACCTACTTTGCTTCCTACTTCAGCCTTTTTCGTTGAATGAATCATCCATTCATATCCCTTACGGTCAATGCAATTGATTTCATAATGTACACCTCTAAATAGCATCGAATCCACTGTAACTTCAAATAACCCATTCTGCGCATCTATCAATGAAATATCCTCAGGGCGAATAACAATTTCTACTTTTTTCTGTGGTGGAATGCCCATATCCACACATTCAAAATTCTGACCATATATATTAACAACGTAGTCTTCAATCATTTTTCCTTCTACTATGTTCGATTCACCAATAAAGTCAGCAACGAATCGATTTACAGGCTCATCATAGATATCAGTTGGCGTACCAAATTGTTGAATTTTGCCATCTTTCATTACAAAGATATAATCACTCAGTGCGAGTGCTTCTTCTTGATCATGAGTAACAAAAATAAAAGTGATGCCTAAACGTGCTTGAATTTCTCTTAATTCATATTGCATTTCTGTTCTCAGTTTTAAATCTAATGCTGATAACGATTCATCTAATAATAAAATTTCCGGTTCATTTACAATTGCACGTGCAATTGCTATACGTTGCTTTTGTCCACCACTCATGCCTTCTATCGCACGTGTCTCGTAACCATTTAGCTTTACCAATGTTAACGCTTCTTTTACTTTTCTATCAATTTCATTCTTTTTCATCTTTTTAAGTTTTAAACCGAATGCAATATTATCATAGACATTTAAATGTGGAAATAATGCATAATCTTGAAAAACGGTATTAACCTTGCGTTTGTTTGCAGGCATGTGATTGATACTCTTGCCTTGATATATAATTTCTCCTCCATCGACAGCTTCAAATCCTGCAATTAATTTTAAAATCGTAGTCTTACCACACCCTGATGGACCTAGTAATGTATAAAAATGACCTGACTCAATGTCTATATCTATTTGATCTAATATCTGTAGGTCATCATAGTGTTTACTCACAGATTTAAACGATAATAATGGTTTCATGTAAACCCTCCTATAAATATGATGCAGTAGCAACTATCATCACACGTACTTCTTTGTTAGTGCGATTCACTAATCTATGTATTTGATTCGCTTTAAAATACAACGCATCTCCTGTTTCAGCATTAAATGTGTTCTCCCCTAATTCTAATGTTACGTTACCCTTTAAGCAGTAGATAAAAGTATCAGATGCAGAGGGTTCAAAATTTTTATAAGACGCATTAGGTCGTAATGTTAGTAGCAGTGGCTCCATATCAAATTCGTTTGATTGTGTTACCGGCCAATTTAATACATAGCCTTTATCATATTCATCATATTCCACTTGCGAAGATTTCTTATACAAAACGCGTTCTTCATTTGGCGCTTTAAAAAAATCACTCGGTGTAGTACCTAATACTTCTAAAATATTTAAAAAAGTTTCCATGCTTGGCGACGCATGTTGACTCTCAATCTGTGAAATATAACCTTTAGATAAATCTGTGCGCTCAGCTAGTTCTTCCTGTGTTAAGTTTTTAATATTTCTTAAATTTTTTAATTTCTTACCAATCTCCATGTATTCACCTTTTACGAAATTAATTGTATTCATAGTTTGTTTGATAGAGGATAATTATTAATCATGTAATCAAAATTAAATAGCTATACCCTGTTTACAATTATCAAACATTAAGTTTAATGCTTAATAAAAATATCAGAATATAGCTATAAAGACAATAGTTATTTGTTTTTTGCAGAAAAATTTTTTTGATCTGGTGTGGTTTGCACAGCTTTGATTGCATGGTAACTACTATAACCACTACTTTTTTCAAATTCATTGAAGATTTGTTTTTCTTCAGCTTTGCCAGGAACAATTTGTTTAAATTGCTTATAACGCTTTAACAATTGCTCGCCTTCAATGCTTGACTCATAATATGCTTCAACTGCATTAAAAAATGATACTACATGCATCATTTCTTCATTAGACCAGTCCAAATCTATTGGATATTGATATTCCATATATTGCTGCCACCTTTCTAGTTTGTAAAAATAAATTTTCTTCTTATATGAAAATAATCATAATTTTTATCAAAAGCAAAAAAGAAGAGCGGGATAGAAATCAAAACTTCATTTTGATTTCATTTTCCCGCTCTCACTGAGACACTTTATACTAGGACATAAATTCAGACTAAATAAGATGTCTTTTTATGATTTTTACGCTTCTTACTACACGTAACCTAGATTTTATATGCATAAGCTTCTATTACATTGTGTGGATAGGTAATCCTAATGCTTTTTCAGCTGCTTCCATAGACATTTCACCTAATGTTGGGTGAGCATGAATTGTTAACGCTAAGTCTTCAGCATTCATACCTGATTCGATTGCTAAACCTAATTCAGAAATAATATCAGAAGCGCCAGTACCTAAAACTTGTGCACCAACTAACGTATTATCTTCTTTAAGTGTTAACAATTTAACAAAACCAGTTGTATCATCTAATGATAATGCACGACCATTAGCTGCGTATGGGAATTTAGAAGCTGTAACTGCTAAACCTTCTTCTTTAGCTTGTGCTTCTGTATAACCTACTGTAGCTAATTCTGGTTCTGTGAAACATACTGCAGGCATACCAATGTAGTCCACTTCAGATGCTTCTCCAGCAATTGCTTCAGCAGCAACTTTAGCTTCGTAGCTTGCTTTATGTGCAAGTGGTAAACCAGGAACAATATCACCAATTGCATAGATATTGTCAGCAGAAGTACGGCTTTGTTTATCCACTTCTAATAATCCACGATCAGCAAATTTAAGTCCTAATTCTTCTAAGCCTAATTCATCAGTGTTTGGACGACGTCCTACAGTAACTAATACGTAGTCAGCGTCGATTGTTTGTTCTTCGCCTTTTACTTCGTAAGTTACTTTAACACCATTGTCTGTTTCTTCAGCAGATTTTGCCATTGCTTCAGTAACAATTTCAACGCCTTTTTCTTTCATACCTTTTTTAACAGGTTGCGTCATTTGTTTTTCAAAACCGCCTAAGATATCTTTAGCCCCTTCTAAGATAGTAACTTCTGAACCGAAGTTAGCAAAAGCAGTTCCTAATTCAGAACCAATATAACCGCCACCAACAACTACTAATTTACCAGGAACTTCTTGTAAATTTAAAGCACCAGTTGAGTCGATTACACGGTTACCAAATTTGAAGTTAGGGATTTCAATTGGTCTAGAACCAGTTGCAATAATCGCGTGTTTGAAGTTGTAAGTTTGTGCACTTTTCTCGTCCATTACACGTAGGCTATTGTTATCAACAAAGTAAGCTTCACCTTTTACGATTTCAACTTTATTACCTTTTAATAGTCCTTCAACGCCACCAGTTAATTTTTTAACAACTGATTGTTTGAATTCTTGAACTTTATCAAATTTAAGTGAAACACTTTCAGCAATTACACCTAAATTTTCAGAGTTTTTAGTTTCATCATAACGATGCGAAGCGTGTAATAACGCTTTTGAAGGAATACATCCAACGTTCAGACATACGCCACCAAGTTCGCCTTTTTCTACGATTGTTACTTTTTGACCTAATTGTGCTGCACGAATTGCTGCAACGTATCCACCAGGTCCTGCTCCGATTACAATAGTATCTGTTTCAATTGGGAAATCTCCAACTACCATGTTTTACCCCTCCATTAATAATAATTCTGGATTATTTAATAAACGTTTAATATGATTCATAGCATTTTGTCCAGTAGCACCATCAATTTGTCTGTGGTCAAAGCTTAATGATAATGATAAGACTGGCGCAGCTACGATTTCCCCATCTTTAACGATAGGTTTTTGTGCAATACGACCAATACCTAAGATAGCTACTTCTGGGTGATTGATTACTGGTGTAAACCATTGTCCACCAGCTGAACCGATGTTACTAATTGTACAAGTAGCACCTTTCATTTCATCTGCTGCTAATTTACCATCACGTGCTTTAACAGCAAGTTCATTAATTTCATCTGAAATTGCAAACATAGATTTACGATCAGCATTTTTAACAACTGGTACTAATAAACCTCTGTCAGTGTCAGCTGCAATACCAATGTTCCAGTAATGTTTATGCACAATTTCGCCTGCTTCTTCATTAAATGAAGTATTAAGCGCTGGGTATTTCTTAAGTGCAGAAACAAGTGCTTTTACAACGTAAGGTAAGAACGTAAGTTTAGTACCTTGCTCAGCTGCAACTTCTTTGAATTTTTTACGGTGATCCCATAATTCTTGAACATCAATTTCATCCATTAATGTTACGTGAGGTGCAGTGTGTTTTGAGTTAACCATTGCTTTAGCAATTGCTTTACGCATTGCAGGAATTTTTTCAGTTGTTTCTGTGAATTCGCCTTCTGTAGAAACAGCTGCTGGTTGTGCAGATGCTGAAGTTTCTTCGCTAGCTACTGCTGTACTTTCATTTGAAGGTGCTGCTTGTCCACCATTTAAGTATGCATCAACATCTTCTTTTGTAGTACGTCCATTTTTACCTGAACCTGAAACAGCTTTAATGTTAACACCTTTTTCACGTGCATATTTACGCACTGAAGGCATCGCTTTAACACGTTTACTTTCATCTACATCTTCTTCGTTTGATGATTGTGCTGGTGCTGCTTCTTCTTTAGTAGTTTCTTCAGCAGGCGCTTCTGTTGACTCACTTGCAGAGTCATCACTTTCACTACCTTTAAATTGCATATCTTCTGCATCTGGTGCATCGATTTTAACAATAGTGTCACCAACAACTGCAACAGTACCTTCTTCTACTAATACTTCTTCAACAGTACCAGAAACAGGTGATGGAATTTCTACAACAGATTTGTCATTTTGTACTTCAGCTAAAACATCATCTTCTTCAATTGTATCTCCAGCTTTAACAAACCACTTTACAATTTCACCTTCGTGGATACCTTCACCAATATCGGGTAATTTAAATTCAAATGCCACGTTATTATCCTCCTAAAAATTCATATTAAGTCAAAATTAGAAACGAGACAGAGCAAACCTACTCGAGTCTGTATGTTATATATAAACTTGAATGAAGTAGCTATAACGACGAATCGCTTATGCTACCTCATTAAGAAAATATTAGAATTCTAATGTTGCTTTTGCTTTTTCAATAATATCGTTTTTGTTTGGTAACCAAATGTTTTCAGCTTGAGTAAACGGATAAACCGTATCAGCTGCAGCAACTCGCGCGATTGGTGCTTCTAATGAAAGAATTGCACGTTCTGCTAATTCAGATGCAACAGCAGCACCTACACCAGCTTGACGTTGTGCTTCTTGAACTACAACAGCACGGCCAGTTTTTTCTACTGAAGCAACAAGTGTTTCGATGTCGATTGGTTGAACAGTACGTAAGTCAATAACTTCAACTGAATAACCTTCTTTTTCTAACTCTTCTGCTGCTTTCATTGATTCTTGTACCATTGCACCATAAGCAATAAGTGTAATGTCGTTACCTTCTTGTTTTACGTTCGCTTTACCAATTTCGATTGTGTACTCTTCTTCAGGTACTTCATCACGGAATGAACGATATAATTTCATATGTTCTAAATATACAACTGGATCATTGCTTCTGATTGCAGAAATTAATAAACCTTTAGCGTCATATGGATTAGATGGAATTACAACATGTAAACCTGGTGATTGAGCTAAAATACCTTCTAAGTTGTCGGCATGTAATTCTGGTGTATGAACGCCACCACCAAATGGTGCGCGGATTGTAACAGGTGCTTGTTTAGAGTTACCAGAACGGAAACGCGTACGTGCGATTTGTCCTGCTACAGAGTCGAATACTTCAAATACGAACCCTAAGAATTGTATTTCCATTACTGGACGGTATCCTTGTGTAGTTAATCCTAAAGCTAAACCACCAATACCAGATTCAGCTAATGGTGTATCAAATACACGATCTTCTCCGAATTCTTTTTGTAAACCTTCAGTTACACGGAAAACACCACCGTTAACACCGACGTCTTCACCGAAAAGTAAAACATTTTCGTCGTTTTGTAATTCGGTTTTAAGCGCGTTGTTAATCGCTTGTACCATTGTCATTTGTGCCATCGGTTACTTCGACTCCTTCTCTTTATAGATTTCATATTGTTCTGCTAAGTTTTGAGGCATATCTTCGTACATATTATCCATTAAATCAATAACAGTTTGTTTTTCTGTATTGTCTGCTTCTTTGATAGCAGCTTTAATATCAGCTTTTGCACGTTCAATAACTTCATTTTCTTTTTCTTCAGTCCATAATCCTTTAGCTTCAAGGAATTTTCTATAACGTACTAATGGATCCTTTTTCTCCCACTCAGAATCTTCATCAGAAGTTCTGTATTTCGTTGGATCGTCACCAGCCATTGTATGTGGACCATAACGGTAAGTAATAGTTTCAATTAATGTTGGGCCTTCACCATTTACAGCACGATCACGCGCTTCTTTAGTAGCTTGATATACTGCTAATGCATCCATACCGTCTACTTGTAAACCTGGAATACCACAAGCAATCGCTTTTTGAGCTAATGTTGTAGCAGCAGTTTGTTTGCTACGTGGTGTAGAAATTGCATAGTTGTTATTTTGAATTACGAATATTGCTGGCGCTTTGTAAGCTGAAGCAAAGTTAATACCTTCATAGAAATCACCTTGTGACGAACCACCATCACCAGTGTAAGTAATTGCTACAGCTTGCTTGCCACGTTTTTTAATACCAAGTGCAACCCCAGCAGTTTGAACATACTGTGCACCGATAATGATTTGTGGGCTTAATGCGTTAACGCCTTCAGGCATTCTGTTACCTTTGAAGTGTCCTCTTGAGAATAAGAAAGCTTCAGTTAACGGTAAACCTTGCCAGATTAATTGTGGTACATCACGGTAACCTGGTAAGATAAAGTCTTCTTGTTCTAAAGCATATTGTGATGCTAATTGTGAAGCTTCTTGTCCAGCAGTTGGCGCATAGAAACCTAATCTACCTTGTCTATTTAATGAAATAGAACGTTGATCAAGAATACGTGTCCATACCATTCTTTCCATTAATTCAACTAACTGCTCATCTGACAAATCTGGTAATAAATCTTCATTAACAACCTTGCCATCTTCATTCAAAATTTGAATCATTTCAAATTGCGATTCAGTATCTTTCAATACTTTCTCTGCATCGAATTGGGCTTTCAATTTCTGAGCCATTCAATTCACCAAACCTTTCCCGTATAATAGAAATTCATTTTATCCTTTCACATTGTACCACAAAACTGTTACACTGTTAAACAATTTAAAAAAGTTCTGTAATACTTAAAACAAGTACAGTTGGAAGACTGTACTACTGTTTTACTAAATACTGTACTACTCAAAAATTTGCCATTTCTAATAGTCCTTTTCCCTAAAAATGAAAGCGTACTCAACTATCATCGTATATTTAATTTTTATAAAGTTCAATCAGTACGCTTAACGTACTAAGATATGCTGTCCACTTCTTCTTTTTCTTTATTAACTTTGTTCATAGCATCTGAATATTTTTTAAATGCTTTATTCATATCTTTATAGGCTTTTGACACTGCTTCTGATTTCTTATCAATTTGAGTTTGTTCGACTTGATCACCTGAAGTATATTCAAACATTGCTTTTTCTTTATTCATAATATTTTTATAAGCTTTGGCATATGCATCATGTGCTTTATATTTCGCTTTGAGTGCATCATCCAAATCTTTCA
The DNA here is from genome assembly GCF_051413795.1 of Staphylococcus caeli. GTDB lineage: Bacteria > Bacillota > Bacilli > Staphylococcales > Staphylococcaceae > Staphylococcus > Staphylococcus caeli_A. The sequence continues at coordinate 57,395 of NZ_JBOIRQ010000008.1, forward strand.
CTTCTTTTTTCTTTTGTTTATTATTAATATTGTCTAGGTGTTTTCCTGCCTTTTTGAACTGCGTTTCAGATTTATCTAATGCCTTTTCTTCTTTTTTAAATTCTTTTTCTCTTTCTTCAACATTATCGACGACTTTTTCTGATGTTTCTTTTACTTTTTGCTGATCTTTACCATTTATTTTTTTTACTAGTTTTTGCTTATCTTGTTCTAGTTTATTCAATTTCTTTCCTACGGATGATACTGTTTTTTCTTCATCAAATGCTTTTTGAACTTGTTCGTTATAATCTTTGATTTCACCTTTGTCTGTTGTACAACCAGCTACTAACATAGTAGAAGCAATAACTGCACCGATGCCATATTTAAATTTCATTTTTAAGAAATCCTCCTTTAAATGTGTGTGTTATGTTATATAATATTTTATGATAAATCAAATCTATTACTGTATTTTTCCTATCTAACTTTGGTATATTTTATAATAAGGAAGGTGTATGAACAAATGTTAACAATGAAAGATATTATAAGAGATGGACATCCTACACTTCGTGAAAAAGCAAAAGACGTAACTTTGCCACTTTCAGAAGAAGATCGTAATACATTATTAGCAATGCGTGAATTCTTGATTAATAGTCAAGATGAAGAAACTGCTAATAAATATGGTTTACGCTCGGGCGTAGGACTTGCAGCACCACAAATAAATGTTTCAAAAAAAATGATTGCTGTTTATTTACCTGATGATGGTAATGGTAAGTCTTATGACCTTATGCTAGTTAATCCTAAAATCATGAGTCATAGTATACAAGAAGCTTATCTACCAACTGGTGAAGGATGCTTGAGCGTTGATGAAAACATCCCTGGCTTAGTGCATCGCAAAAACAGAATTACTGTAAAAGCAACTGATGTTGATGGTAAAGAAGTGAAATTACGCTTATCTGGCTATCCTGCGATTGTAGTACAACATGAAATTGATCATATCAATGGTATTATGTTCTATGATCACATAGATAGTAATAACCCACTACAACCTCATGCTGATGCAGTAGAAGTTTAATTAGAAACATTAAAATACCGTTAGCAATGTATTCTTTTGCTAACGGTATTTTTTTACATAAAGTCGTCTCTACGCTCATGAAACGGGATGTCAATTTTTTTCAATTCGGTCTTAAGTTGATTCAATTGCTGAATATCGATAAATTCTGGATCATGATTATGTTTAACATAATTTTGATCACCATTCACATTATCAATAATTTCATCATAGTTAAAAAACATTAGGACTTGCTCAGCGCGTACTTCAAATGTAATATCTTGAAAAATTTTATCTGTGCGCTTTTTTTCTTGCTTTACATCTTCAATAATTTTTTTGACTCGGTCCATATTTATCACCCTCAACAATACTTTCCTGACTTTTTTCAAAATGCTTAAAGCTGTTTGTCTCTTCATCTTAAATAAATTTAACAAGCTACTCAAGTTTTATCTTGTATTTTTATTAATTTTTTATATTTTAACTAACAATTCATAATCCCCTTTTTATGTAACCAGTCATTATATGTCATTAATCGCATACATAAGATAAAACTGCTTTATTTATTCTAGTACATCATGTAAAATAAGAAATAACTGAAAACATGCAAATGATGATATTTGTATTTTTCTAATCGAACGAACTAAGAACGAAAATTCTCTAGAAACATACTGGGCAAGCTAGTATGTTCTATTTATATATTGACATTACAATGTACTTTGGAAATTTAGTAATTCTCATACTTGAATTATTCATTTTTCAACTTATCGTCAATCTAGGGATATACAATAATAATTAATTAAAAAATCAACACATGATTTTTAGGAGGAAAAAATAAATGGCAGTATTTAAAGTATTTTATCAACATAATAAAGAAGAAGTAATTGTACGTGAACATACACAAACAATTTATGTTGAAGCTCAAACAGAGGAACAAGTAAGAAGATATTTAAAAGATCGTAATTTCAATATTGAATTTATAACTAAATTAGAGGGCGCACATTTAGAATATGAAAAACAATCTGATCACTTTAACGTGGAGCAAGCTGAATAATGAAACAAATTCATAAAAATGAAGTTGCGGTTTATGCACTTGGTGGCTTAGGTGAAATTGGTAAGAACACTTACGCTGTCGAGTATCAAGATGAAATCGTAATTATTGACGCCGGTATAAAATTTCCTGACGACAACTTATTAGGAATTGATTATGTTATTCCTGATATCACTTATCTTGTACAAAATCAAGATAAAATCGTTGGATTATTTATCACGCATGGACACGAAGACCATATAGGTGGTGTGCCCTACCTATTGAAACAAATCAATGTACCTATTTATGGTGGACCATTAGCTTTAGGCTTAATTAGAAATAAATTAGAAGAACATCATTTATTGAGAACGACTGAAATGATTGAAATCGATGAGAGTAGTGTTATCAAATCGAAGCACTTTGAAGTTTCTTTCTATTTAACAACACACAGTATACCTGAAGCTTACGGTGTAATTGTAAATACGCCTGAAGGTAATATTGTTCACACTGGTGACTTCAAATTTGATTTCACGCCTGTAGGTGAACCTGCAAACATGGCTAAAATGGCTAAGCTAGGTGAAGAAGGCGTATTATGCTTGCTTTCTGATTCTACGAACTCACTTGTTCCCGACTTTACTTTAAGTGAACGTGAAGTGGGACAAAATGTTGAAAAAATCTTCCGCAATTGTAGTGGTCGTATCATTTTCGCAACATTTGCATCAAATATTTATCGTGTACAACAAGCAGTGGAAGCTGCAATTAAGCACAATCGTAAAATTGTTACTTTCGGACGTTCGATGGAAAACAATATAAAAATCGGTATGGAATTAGGTTATATCAAGGCACCACCTGAAACTTTCGTTGAACCCAACAAGATTAATACAGTACCTAAGCACGAATTGTTAATACTATGTACTGGTTCTCAAGGTGAGCCAATGGCAGCTTTATCTAGAATTGCAAACGGTACCCACAAACAAATCAAGATAATTCCTGAAGACACAGTGGTATTTAGCTCATCACCTATTCCAGGTAATACGAAAAGTATTAACCGTACAATCAATGCACTTTACCGTGCTGGTGCTGAAGTTATTCATAACAAAGTATCAAATATCCATACGTCAGGACATGGGTCTAAAGGCGATCAACAGTTAATGTTACGTCTCTTACGTCCAAAATTCTTCTTACCTATTCACGGTGAGTATCGTATGTTAAAAGCACACGGTCAATCTGGTATTGAATGTGGTGTTGATCCTGAGAATGTCTTCATCTTTGATATCGGTGACGTTTTAGCTTTAACACATGATTCTGCCCGCAAAGCAGGAAGAATTCCATCAGGTAATGTACTCGTTGATGGTAGTGGTATTGGCGATATCGGTAATGTTGTAATTCGCGATAGAAAGTTACTTTCTGAAGAAGGCTTAGTTATCGTAGTTGTAAGTATTGACTTCAAGACCAACAAATTATTATCAGGGCCAGATATTATTTCTAGAGGCTTTGTTTATATGCGTGAATCAGGTCAATTAATATATGATGCGCAACGCAGAATTAAAACAGATGTCATAGGTAAATTGAATCAAAATCAAGATATCCAATGGCACCAAATAAAATCATCAATTATTGAAACCTTACAACCTTATTTATATGAAAAAACGGCGCGTAAACCGATGATTCTCCCTGTTATCATGAAAGTAAATGAAGACAGTAATCCAATGGCTACGAAAAAGCCAAATAATAAATCAGGTAAAACTCAAGCAAAACCATCACAAAAACAACAACCAAATAAAAAGTCATCTGTAAATGATTCACGAAACCAAAAACCGAATCAGCAAACTACAGATCAATCAGAATCTTAATATATACAAAAAGCTATGAAGTTTTCATTCTATGTTGAAATAGAATGTTACTTCATAGCTTTTTATTTTTACGTATCTTCATTTGAAGTTTTTATCAACCCTAGTCAACCATGTTAGGTGGGATTACGAAACCTTTATTAGAAAATTTGATTTCTAACCGTGTTCTTGGCAATTCATTTCACTTCAATAAATAATGCCTATTAACGCACTACCTTTTTCTCAAATCGATTTAAGTCATTGTCATGGCCAATCATAATCAATATATCGCCTATTTCAATGCTGATATTAGGATCTGGAGACACAAGTATCTCTCTACCGCGCTTAATAGCGATAATACTTATTCCAAATTGCGCACGAATATCTAATTGAATAATAGTTTGCCCTGCCATCTTCTCACTTGCTTTAATTTCAACAATAGAGTGTTCATCAGCAAGTTCTAAATAGTCCAAGACACTCGCACTAGCAACATTATGCGCTATCCTTCTACCCATATCTCTTTCAGGATGTACGACAGTATCTGCACCAATTTTATTCAAAATTTTCGCATGATAATCATTTTGTGCTTTAGCTGTTACTTTTTTCACACCTAATTCTTTTAAAATTAATGTTGTCAATGTACTAGACTGGATATTTTCTCCAATAGCAACGATTACATGATCAAAATTTCTAATACCTAAACTTTTCATCACTGCCTCATCAGTCGTATCAGCAACGACGGCATGTGTTGCAATGTCACTATATTCATTCACACGCGCCTCATTCATATCAATCGCCATAACATCCATATCTAATGCGTTTAATTCTCTGACAATACTACCGCCAAATCGACCTAAACCAATTACCACATATTCTTTATCCATGTGCGTCCTCCAATTTAAAAATCGTGGCATGGCTACCATATCAATACCTTACAGCATCAATATATAACCATAACCACATTTGAAAATTTTTATTATTTTTTGCCTTCAACATATTTTTTATCGAAAACGAATAATCTCAATAATAATATTAACGATGGAATGAGCAAAAGTAAACCTAAAATAAAGACAATTATTAGCGCAATTGCCATACTACTATTTACAACATGCTCATCAATTCGAATAAATGGATACAGTAAATATGGTAATTTACTTGCACCGTATCCGAAAAAGGCAAAGCCCATTTGCAATATGACTAGAATAAAAGCATAACCATGCCCTTTTTTCATAAGCGTTAAGACCATTGCACCTACAAAACATACAAAGCTTAATAAGAACATCCACCAATAATTTGAAACTGCATTTATGAAATGCGCTTCATTCTGTAAACGTAATGATAAAAATACAAATAATGAAATAGCTATCATTGGAGGTCCCCAAATTAAGAACCAATATCTCAATAAGTTATACGCAGGCTTATCTTTTGCTTTTGAAGCATAATACGTTAAGAAGCCTGAAGATATATACAATACTGAAATAATTGCTAAGAAAACAACTGACCATGAATATGGACTCAATAATAATTCTGTCCAATTTAAATCTAAATTATTTTCAGTACCGGTAATATAACCACCTTCTGAAATTGTTAACGTAGTTGCAAGAGAAGCTGGAATTAATAATCCGGCAATCCCATACATTGCTAACCAAGGTAATTTCGTATCTGGACCATAGTTTTCAAATGCATAAAATGCCCCTCTAATTGTCAATAATATCAATGCGATTGAAGCTGGTAAGAGTAATACTGTACCAAAATACATTGCTGTATCTGGGAAAAACCCTACCATTCCTACAAAGAAAAACACAAAGAATACATTAGTAACTTCCCATACTGGATTTAAATAACGTGCTATAAGGTGATTAATTTTTTTATCTTGTTTCGTTATTTTTGCATGTAATGTAAAGAAGCCTGCACCAAAGTCAATTGATGCAATAATGATATAACAAAATAAGAAAATCCAAAGTACCGATATACCAATATAAGCAAATAACATTATGCACCACCTCTTTCTTTGGCAATTGACTCTACATCTTTATATGCTGGTTTTTCTTTAAACATACGTATCAACACGTATGCAGAAGTAAATAACAATACAAAGTATAATAAACCAAACAATATTGTTACTAATGTTAAACCGCCAGCCTGTGTAGCTGCATCCGCAACTTTCAGGTATCCACGCACCATCCATGGTTGACGTCCTTGTTCAGTGAGGAACCAACCAAATTCAATTGCTAGCATAGCTGCAGGTCCTGTTAATAATGCACCATAGAGCATTGGTTTTGAAAATGTGAACTTGCGTAATTTTTTGAAAATAAGTGTCAATATAAATAGACCAGAAATAACTAAACAGAACACACCCATCGACACCATAAGGTCAAAATAATAATGTACGATCATTGGTGGGTGTAATTCTTTAGGGAATTCATTTAAACCTTTTACCTCAGTCTTAGTACTGTTATCAGCTAAGAAACTAAGTAATCCTGGAATTTTAATTGCTCCTGATACTTCTTGTGTTTTTTCATCAAGAGAACCAAATAATACTAAATCTGCGTTTGATTCACTTTCAAAATGCCATTCGTATGCTGCCAATTTTTCTGGTTGTTCTTGATGTAAAAATTTTGCTGATAAATCCCCGGCAAGCATAGAACCTAATGTGAATATAACACCTAAGATCATTGTTAGTTTTAATGCTTTCATATGATACTCAGTGTCTTTTTTAAATTTATTTTTTAATAGCTTAAATGCCGCAATCGCTGCTAATACAAAGGCCATTGTCATAAATGCTGTTGCAACTACATGAAATGAACGAATTAAGAACGAATCGTTGAACATTGCCGCTAAAGGTTCTACGTTAACCATTTTGCCATGTTTCATTTCAAACCCTGCAGGAGTATTCATAAATGAGTTAACTGCTGTAATGAAAAATGCAGAAAACGAACCACCAATTATTACAGGTATACTAATTAAGAAATGTGTCCATTTACCTTTAAATCTATCCCAAGTATATAAATAAATACTCAAGAATATTGCTTCGAAAAAGAATGCAAAAGTTTCCATAAATAATGGTAATGCTATTACATGTCCACCCATTTGCATAAATGTCGGCCATAGTAATGAAAGTTGTAGACCTATAATCGTACCTGTTACAACACCAACTGCAACCGTAATTGTATATCCTTTAGACCATCTTTTCGCTAATGTTGTATAGATGGGATTATTCTTTTTAATCCCTATAAATTCAGCAATAGCAAACATGACCGGCATGCCCACACCGATTGTTGCAAAAATTATATGTACTGCGAGTGTCATCGCAGTCAAAAAACGAGCTAATTCAACCGAATCCATAATATCACCTTTTTTATTTATTTGTGACAAAAATCACAACGTCCATTTATTATAAACTGCTTTACATAAATTTGAAATTAATTTCGCTTAAAATAAAGTGACAAATTAATGACCAATTTCATGCAATTTACACACTTGAAAAATATGCAAATGTCTCTTATATTTAAGTATATTGAATACAGAAAGGACTCCTAAATATGAATCAAATTATTATTTATACTCAAAATGATTGCCCTCCTTGCACGTTTATAAAAAATTATCTAAACGATAAAGGCATTGCATTTACTGAAAAAAACATTAGCCATACGCAATATAGAAGTGAAATGATTGACTACGATGCCTTTGCAACACCATTTATATTATTAAATGATGAACCTATGTATCAAATTGATATGGATAAGCTTAATGATACCTTAAACATTAAATAACCCTTTTGAAGAAAGATAGCTTGGAATTTCGATATTAATCGTAAAATCAATAATCTACCTTTAACGTAACTTATTTAGCGTCGTATTACAAAAGTAGACCATTCAAATATCAAACCTTTATAAATAAGTAAACAAGAAAATAAAAATGAGCTACACACAAAGTGATCACATTTGTGTGTAGCTCTCTTATTGTTCTATTATGATGACATCAAATTATTTAGCATATTGGCTAACTAATTCTTGTACTTCCTCAGATGTTGCACAATCGATTGCTCTTTGTGCTAACTCTTCCATTTCATTTTGACTAAGGTCTTTAATTTGGCGACGTGCTTTTAGCACTGAAGTCGCACTCATAGAGAATTCATCTAGACCTAGACCTAATAATAATGGAATAGCAATTTCATCTCCGGCCATTTCGCCACACATACCAGTCCATTTACCTTCTTTGTGTGAAGCTTCAATAACTTGTTTTACTAATCGTAAAATTGAAGGATTGTATGGTTGATACAAGTATGAAACACGTTCAGACATACGGTCAGCAGCCATTGTGTATTGAATCAAATCATTTGTCCCAATACTGAAAAAGTCAACTTCTTTAGCAAATACATCAGCTAAAGCTGCAGTAGAAGGAATTTCTACCATGATACCTAACTCGATATCATCTGAAACCTCAACACCATCATTTTTCAAGTTTTCTTTTTCTTCAAGTAGCAATGCTTTCGCATCTCTAAACTCTTTAATTGTTGCAACCATTGGGAACATGATATTTAATTTACCATAAGCTGATGCACGTAGTAATGCACGTAATTGTGGTCTGAAAATATCAGGTTGATCTAAGCATAAACGAATCGCACGATAACCTAAGAAAGGATTCATTTCTTCAGGTAAGTTGAGATAAGGTAATTCTTTATCCCCACCGATATCTAAAGTACGTACGACAACGCGTTTGTCTTCCATCGTTTCTAATACTTTTTTGTAGGCTTCGAATTGCTCATCTTCAGTAGGCATTTCATCTCTACCCATATATAAGAACTCTGTACGGTATAATCCAATACCTTCCGCACCATTTTCAATAACACCTTTTAAGTCATTAGGTGTACCAATGTTTGCAGCAAGCTCAGCATGTCTACCGTCTACTGTTGTTGTTTCTTCATCGCGTAATTTTTGTAGCTCTTGTTTATCTTCAAAGAAGCGCTCGCGCTTATTTTGGTAAGCGATAACTTCGTCTTCTGTAGGGTCAATGATTACTTCTCCAGTTAATCCATCAACAATAATCATATCACCTTGTTTAACTTCTTGTGTAATTGATTTCGTACCAACTACTGCAGCAATTTCTAATGAACGACTCATGATTGCTGAATGTGATGTTCTACCACCTATGTTAGTTACAAATCCTTGTACAAATTCTTTATTCAACTGAGCAGTGTCTGAAGGTGTTAAATCGTTTCCGATTATAACAACGCTTTCATCGATCATACTAGGATTTGGTAAATCAACACCTAAAATGTGCGCTAACACACGTTTCGAAACGTCGCGAATATCAGCAGCACGTTCTTTCATATATTCATTATCCATCGATTCGAAAATAGTAATGAATTGTCCAGTAACATCAGATAATGCAGTTGGTGCGTTAACTTGTTCATTTTTAATTTTTTCTTCAATCGGTTGAATTAATTCAGGGTCATCTAAAACAAGTAAATGCGCATCAAAAATAGCTGCTTTGTCAGCACCTAAGTTCTTTTCAGCATTGTTTCTAATTTTAGTTAATTCAACTTTAGATGTTTCGATAGCGTGATTGAACTTAGCAATTTCAGCATCAACGTCTGTGATTTTCTCACTATCAAATGATAGATCTGGTTCGACTAATAAATATGCTTTTGCAATAGCTACACCATCAGATGCAGCTATTCCGTTAATATAATTTGACATAATTATTTAGTTAAACCTTCTTTTGATAAAATATCAGTGATTGCTTGAATTGCATCCGCTTCATCGCTACCATCTGCATAGATAGTGATTTCTGCATCTTTACCTACACCTAAACTCATAACACCCATGATTGATTTCAAGTTAACTTTTTTACCGTTATATTCTAATTGAATATCTGAATCAAATTTTGAGGCAGTTTGAACAAGCATTGTTGCTGGACGAGCGTGAATACCTGTTTCGTCGATAATTACATATGATTTTTGTTCCATAATAGATTTCTCCTTCGTATAGTTAGAATCGTTAGTTTATTATAAAACCTAGCATAGTTTTATATAATAACATTACCAAATTATTTATTTAAATTCAATTCGTTGCACCCATGATATGACAATATTCAGCGAAATTTAACTATTTTGTGAAAACGCTATAGTTTTAGACTAATGATTTAACTACTTTTTCACATTTTTGAATGTGGTCATCACCAATTTTTTTCATAAAGTAATAACTAATCGAAGCTGATATCGCTTGTCCAACAATTGGAAACCATTTCGTCTGCTTAGCTGCAACACGTTTAGCAACATCACGAATAACAACTTTTAAAATAGCATTAGATACTTTTTTACCGATGAACTGACTACCTTGAATCGCTGCAGCTGCGAAAACGCGTTCTCTAACATCGTCCCCCATGTTGTTTACTTGCTTATGGTCTAAACCATAGATTTTATTTACATCTTCAATAATATCGCGCATAAGTTTGATGTCTACACCAAAATCTAGACCTGGGACAGGAACGATACTAATACTTGATGATAATACTGATTTTTTTCTAACTAGTGCTTCGGCACGTTTACGACGTTCTTCAATTTCAATATTTGAAGTTGGAATATTACCTTTTTGCTTGATATCTTCAATTTTCAAGACTTTATTGCCAACTTTTTGTGTAACATTATTTGTTAATTTATTTTTAAAACCCATAATTTCACTCCTTAAATATTAAATACATATTTAGTTAAATACCCATTTTTCAAAGTTTTACTGTACTTTTACAAAAATAGCTTTTAAATATTTCGATGGCTTGTAATGTGCATGTGTTTTAAAATCTTTTGGCAATCCCATTACATCTTTAATTTCGTATTCAACATTTGCTTCTTGAAGTGTATTATTGATTACGTTTTTAAACGCTTTTAAAGAAAATGCACTATTATTCGTACATAAAAGAAGCGTACCGTTTGGCCCTAATATCTCCAAGGCACCTTTGATTAATTTGTCGTAGTCTTTTTGAACCGTAAATGTTTTTTTCTTATTTCTAGCAAAACTTGGCGGATCAATAACAATAGTGTCATAAAATAAATCATGGCGACGTGCATAGTTAAAGTAATCAAAGGTATCCATAACATAAATATATTGTGATTTAGGATCAATACCATTCAAACCAAAATTCTCTTCGGTAAGTGCTCGAGAACGATTTGCTAAGTCAACACTTGTTGTCATCGTTGCTGGTTCAGCTGCAACTACTGAAAATGCACCCGTATAACTAAAGACATTTAGTATTTCTTTATTTTCTGCATAACGCTCTTTTAATTTTTTACGTACCTCTTTTTGGTCTAAGAAGATACCTGTCATTGGACCATCATTTAAATCTACATTATAGAAAGTAAAGTTTTCTTCAATGACAATTGGAAATTCAGGTGCTTCGCCATCGACAAAGCCACCTTTGATTTCAGCATCTTTAAAACGCATTTTTTCAAAAACTGATGTGTAATCAAATACTTGTTTTAACGCAGATAAGACATTGTAGCGGAATTTATAAATTCCCTTAGAATACCATTGAATCAAGAAATGACCATCATAGTTATCAATTGTAAGTCCGCCTACACCGTCACCTTCACCATTAAATACTCTAAATGCATTCGTACCATCAATATTATAAAAATATTGACGTTCTTCCTTAGCTTTTTCAAATAACTTTTCAAAAAATTGAGTGTTTATCACTTCATCTTTATCGTAACTTAATACCCAACCTACACCTTTATGTTGTTTTCCTACATATGCTGTCGCAATGTACTGTTCACTATCATTTACTAAATTGAATAAATCTCCTTCTTTTAAATGATCGTGTGAATATAAATCTTCTTCGTCGATTAATGGATATTCATTTAAATATTTTGTTTCTTTACCTTTATTTAACGTGGCGATTTTCATAAAATTATGTCAGCCTTTCTACTTTTTAAATTTATTATTATTATTTTCTTATTCATTTTATCATCTCAACTACAATGAAACATTAAATTTGTTGAAATAACTACAATTAACTGTAACTAAAAAACCTATCTTCCATTTTTCAGGAAAATAGGTTTTCTTAAATCTAGTATTTAGATGGCTCACGCAACTTCATAACAAATGCAACTATTACGGCAACTATCATAATTAATAATATTGGCGTGATAAAAATAGATAACAATAAGCCATGAACCATGATATTCATAAATTCTGTAATCAACTTGAAAAATAATAAACTTACCATAAATAATTGTAAATAATAAAATCTATCTTTCAAGAAATTCGTTAACGTCGTTAAAATATAAATAATGATAATAATCATCAAGAAGAATAATGTAATCCATTCAATTACATATTGCGTTTGTGATATTTCCCAATTACCTGAAACAAATAACGCATTTCTATTATTAAATTCGATTAACGTAAAGAATAGTAATACAGCACCACAGAATAACTCTACATACGCCGGTTTAATCCATTTTGGCTTTTTCATCCAATTTGGAACGTCATCTTCTTGAATATCAATAATTTCTTTCCATTTTGCTATGAACTTATCCTTTTTATCTCTCATTTTTTGGAGATCTACACTTCTACGTGTATTTCTTGTAAATTCAGTCGTTTTGTCTTGCAGATGTTTCCATCTTTCTTTCGTTTGATTCGTTACTGTTCCTTTACTTGTTCTTGATAATTCTGGTTCTTCCTCACCCAACTCTTGCTTCGTTAAAGGCAGTGCTCTTCTTAAGAATAAGAAATTCCAAATTGACATTTGACCTAGCAACCACATAATAATGAAGAATGTATTTACACTTAGAATGTCGATTGGAATAATTTCGTCACTGTCAATTCTACCAAACAACACGATTTGCGTTAATAGATAGCTAATGCCATAACTGAAAATAATCCATAAATAATGATTTTTTCTATGATCTGTATTTAACTCGTCTTTATAAACGATATAACCAATATGAATTGCAAATGGTATTACGAAAATAATAGCAAAAAAGCTATACACTTGAGTCATTAATATCAGTGTGATGATAAAGAACAGAATACCTATAACTAGAAAGAATACTGAAATATCATAGTCATATCTTGTTGTTCTAAACAATGTGAGTCCGAGCATAATTACACCAATACCAAATAAAATGATAATAATAGCACTGATTATTGGAAAGTTTCCTATGTAATTACTCATTACTCTTATAATTTCGCTAAAGAATGCATTAATAAAATCCCATACATTATGAATATGTAATTCAATTTTACCTTTACCATTTAATTTGTTTATTAACGGTAAATTAATCAATATGATGAGACCTGTGAAAAGCGAAACGATGCCTATAATATAACTAAATAATATTTCAGCGTGTTTCTTTATAAAAGACATACCATTCACCTCAAAAGTTATTATATATGAACATTTAGTTCTTGTCTTTATTTATCTAAGAAATAAGTCCATAGTATGATACAAAATGTTGTATAGTCAACTTTCCACTTACTGAACATACTCAAACACTTTTTTGTTTATCCTTCGATAATCTATACTTATTTTCTTTAAAATGATGACTAGTCCAGCTATGATTGCTGATTCGGGACTTCCATCTTATATTGAATTACAATGTTTGATTTTTTGAATAACGTGGTATGTTTTAATTACAAATCAATTTATTGATAAAGGAGCGCTTTATTATGAATAAAGAAGAATTAAACAAACAAGCAGCTGAAAAAGCAAAAGAAGCTGAAGATAAATTAAAAGATCAAAAAGAATCTGCAGAAGAAAGCACTGAAGAAACGAAGAAAAATATCCAAGATACTTTAGATTAATTCCGCGTTTTATTATAAAGATGTAAAAGATAATTGGGAGTGGGACAGAAAGCAAATTTTCTAATAAAGATTTCGTAGTCCCACCCCGACAAGGATGACTAGAGTTGAAAGGTTTACCTGAGCTGAATTTCAGGTATAATTTTCACTAACTTAATAAATTAAGCAGTGAGACTTTACATTTCAATTCAATCATCTACTGCCTAATTGGAAACATACTAACGATTAGCTATGAAGAAATCTATGACGATAGATTTTTTCATAGCTATCTTTTATAATTATAGAGAGATTTTCTATTGAGGTCCTTGACATTATCATTTAAAAATCATACATTATAATTAAATTTAAATAAATCATTCGCACTAGGGGTGTTTTGAAACTGAGATGAGGTATACCCTCAAACCCTTTGAACCTGATCTAGATGAAACTAGCGTAGGAAAGTGTACTGCGATACCTATGTCATAGGTATCCGTATGCCTATTTACGCGCACCTTAACTAGAAGGTTGTGCGTTTTTTATTTTTAGGAGGAAAAATTATGTCAAAAGGTTTAAAGCTTTCTGAGATTTTAGTAACGGTACTTATTGCCGTGGTATTCGCAGTCATTTATAATATTTGGAATTTCGTGTATAAAGCCGTACAAGTGACTGGGTTGCATTTTGAGGAACTAACGTATGGCGCATGGTTTATGGCTGCAGTAGTTGCATACCTAATCATACCTAAAGCAGGTATTGCTATTTTAGCAGAATTTGCTGCAGGTGCTGGTGAAACAATAGTCATGGGAAGATTCGATATTGCAACAATGGTCTATGCACTATTACAAGGTCTAGCTTGTGAAATTATATTCGCAATCTTTAGATATAAATCTCGTTCTGCCATGGTTGCAATGATGGCTGGATTTTTAGCAGCTGTGGCTACACTACCACTAGATTTTGCATATGGCTATTTAGGAGAAATCGCTGGATGGAACTTAGCATTATACATTGGTTTCAGATTAATTAGTGGCATCATCGTCGCCGGACTGCTCTCTTATTATATTGTTAAGGCGCTTGATCAAACCGGTGTAACTAAATTGTTCCGCCCAGCAACACAAAATGATTATGACAACTTATAAGGAGCAATCACTTTGATAGCTACAAAAAATTTACGCTTAAAATATCCTAATGGTCAGAAAAAAATATTTAATGACCTTTCTCTTCGAATAGAAGATAAAGAAAAAGTTTTACTATTAGGACCTTCGGGATCTGGAAAAAGTACATTATTAAATGTGCTTAGTGGTATTGTTCCAAACCTCATTGACCTTCCAATCAAGTATGATCAGTTGGAAATTGATACTTCATGTGGCGTCATTTTCCAAGATCCCGATAGTCAATTTTGTATGCCTAAAGTTTATGAAGAACTTGCTTTTGTATTAGAAAACCTACAAGTTCCAAAAGAAGCAATGCATACCCGAATCGTTGAAGCACTTGCAGCCGTTGATTTAGATGTGGATGAACATCAATACATCAATCAACTCAGTGGTGGTATGAAACAGAAATTAGCCATCGCTGAAACGATTTTACAACAAGCAAACACGCTGTTTTTAGATGAACCAACCGCAATGCTTGATGTTGAATCTACCGCCGATTTATGGCACAAAATCAAAGCCCTATGGCAAGACCAAACTGTACTTATTGTAGAACATAAAGTTGAGCATATTTGGGAACATGTTGATCGTGTCATACTAATGAATTATGATGGTGCCATTATTGCTGATGCTGCACCGACTACAATTTTAAATGAATATGAACATTTACTGACTGAATTTGGTGTATGGCATCCTAATGCTTGGCAATCAGCTCCTACACCAATGCGCTACACTGCAACAGACGTTGATGAAAGTGATGCTTTTAATGGACGAAATCTTTTGATCAAACGTGGTAAACAAGCCCTTGCTGATATTCCAAATCTACAGGTTGGCCAAGGTGAATGGATAACAATTACAGGTCCAAATGGCTCTGGGAAGACATCATTACTTGAATCAATGATGCAGCTCATTAAATATGATGGTCAAATGTTTATAGCTGGACAATCACTTACAAAGATTAAGCATGCTGCTAAATACATGTATTTAGTCTATCAAAATCCAGAATTACAATTCATTACGCACTCAGTATATGAAGAAATTCATATACAATACAAATACCAATTGCGTTCATCTCAAGAAGCTGAAGCGCAAACTCAAAATATGCTTAAAACTTTAAATTTAGAATCTGTACAATCACAACATCCTTATGAATTATCAGTAGGACAGAAAAGACGTTTGAGTGTGGCAATTGCATTAAGTTCAACGGCAAATTTTATCTTGTTGGATGAACCCACTTTTGGACTCGATAGTCATAATACTTTTAACCTTATTAAATTATTCCAACAGCGTGTACAAAATGGGCAAACGATTATTATGGTGACACATGATCCAGAAATCATCTCCCGTTATCCTACTCGGAAATTGCGTTTAGTTGATCACCACTTAGAAGCATTGGTAGGTGATTCAAATGTTTGATATTTGGAAAAAGCATCACACCTTTGTTGATGATGTAAATATAATTACCAAACTCGCGCTTGCGATTGTACTATTTTTCTTTGTTATCTTTGTGCATCAATTTGACTATATGCTATATATTACTTTACTCATACTTATATGTTTATTGATCTTTAATGGCTTACAGTTTAAAATCACTAGCGCTTTCATCATCTTCACTGTTATTTTCAGTCTGATATCAGCACTATTCATGATTTTTTATGGCGATGGCACACATACCCTATTTCAATTTGGATTTATCCATATTACTATGGAAAGTCTATACCGAGGGCTACATTTGGCAATGCGTACAACAACAGTATCCTTTTTTGGTATTTTAATCGCCTTTACTTCTCAAATCGTATTAGTATTTTATAGCTTAATGCAACATCTAAAGGTGAAGCCCAAAGTAGCATATGCATTTATGGCTGCTATTCGAATGGTACCTTTAATGTTCATTTCTTTAATACAATTAAGAAAATCATTAAAAATCCGTTATCAATTAATTAGCGCACAGAATTATCGTGGCTTTAATAGAATTAAACATTTAATCATCCCATTGCTAAGTCAAAATATCAGAAAAGCACATCAACTTTCAGTTGCAATGGAGAAAAAAGGGTTTAAAGATGGCCCTAGAACTTATTATTATCATGCACCTTTCTCGTATAAAGATATTCTATTCGTTGTCGTAGTTGGTATTATTTTAATAAGTGCTTATTTTTTAGCACAATACTTACCAATTACAGGCATAGAAGACGTTCGTATAAACCGTATATATTAGAAATTCAAAAAAATCATTTTAACCAATCCAAAAAGCGCGCAAACAAAACTTAAACCACTTTGTTTGCGCGCTTTTCTTATTTTAGTATTTGTAATTGTTTTATAAATTGTTATGAATTGCTTTATCGCTGATATCATTACGGTAAAACAAAGCATCACTTTCGATACGTTCAACTGCTTCATAAGCTTTTGCCTTAGCACTACGTATATCATTACCTTTACCTATAGCTAGTATCACACGTCCACCTGAAGTAACATAATGTTGATTTATTTTTTTCAATCCACTTACAAAATAATCACCATTCAACTCGAATCCTGAGACGTTGCCCCCTTTTTCGTAGGTACTTGGATAACCTTTAGAAGCTAACATTACGCCTACAACCGCATCTTCTTTCCATTCAAAATGTATCGGTTGTTTCGCCTCTAAATCAAGTATATGCTGCATCAAATCGCTTTCCATTCGAGTTAATAATACCTGCGCTTCTGGATCTCCAAATCGTGCATTAAACTCAATCACTTTTGGTCCTTCTTTAGTAATGATTGCCCCTATATAGAGCACTCCGAAAAATGTATAACCTTCTTTCGTCAACGCTTGAGCTATTGGCTGTGCGATTTCTTTATTGGTACGTTCTAGTATTTCATCTTTAATATGTGGTACTGGACAGTACGCCCCCATACCGCCAGTATTTGGACCTTTGTCATTATCAAAAGCACGTTTATGGTCTTGTGCAATACAATCAAATGGCACGGCATACTCACCATTTACAAACGTCATAAGTGAAAATTCTTCACCCTCTAAAAATTGTTCGAAAATCACTGTTTCTCCATCGTTTGTAAATAATGTATCGATGGCTTCATATGCTTCATTCAAGTTATTGGCAATGATAACACCTTTACCTGCCGCTAAACCATCTTTCTTTAATACGACTGGATATTCGCATGATTGTATATATTCAATCGCCTGTTGTTTCTGATTGAATTCTTGATATGTAGCAGTTGGAATATCATATTTTGCCATTAATTCTTTTGCGAAGCGCTTTGAACCTTCAATTTGAGCTGCTGCTTGGTTTGGGCCAAACACTTTGATTTGTGCTGCCTGTAATTTGTCAGCTAAACCTTCTGTAAGTGGTTGCTCTGGTCCAATAACTACCCATGCAATTTGATGTTTTTGTGCAAAATCTACAATTGTTTCATGCTCTGTTTCAGCTATATCAGTATGAATTGTAGCTACATTTTCCATCGCATCGTTTCCTGGAATTACATGTATTTCATCAACTAATGGTGATTGTACCAACTTATGTGCCAACGCGTGTTCTCTACCACCAGCGCCTATAACAAGTACTTTCATAAATGTACTACCTCCAAGATTTATTAATGTTTAAAATGTCTTACACCTGTAGTTACCATTGCAATACCATGCTTATTAGCCATATTAATTGAATCTTGGTCTTTAATTGAACCACCAGGTTGAATAATAGCTTTAATACCAGATTTTGCAGCTAATTCAACAGTATCATCCATCGGGAAGAAGCCGTCAGAAATCATAGCTACATTGTCAGTAATTTCAATCGCTCTATCTATTGCAATTTGTGCTGAACCTACACGATTCATTTGACCAGCACCAATACCGACTGTTTGCTTATCATTACTTAAAATGACCGCATTACTTTTCACTGATGCAACGACTTTCCATCCGAGTAACATTGCTTCCCATTGTTCATCAGTTGGCTCAACTTCAGTTACAACTGTCATATCTTCACGTGATAATTTCACATTGTCCTTATCTTGAACTAAATAACCACCGGATACTGACACAAATTCTTGTTCACTGTTATCAATTGTCATGTCAATTTCTAAAAGGCGAATGTTTTTCTTTTGGCCTAATACTTCCAAAGCAGAATCTGTAAACTTCGGTGCAATGACTACCTCAAGAAAAATGCCATGTAACGTTTCAGCTAATGATTGATCAACTGTTCTATTTAAGGCTACGATTCCACCAAAAATAGACTGACTATCTGCTTCAAAAGCATGTTTATATGCCATTTCAATATTTTCTCCAATACCGACACCACATGGATTCATATGTTTAACTGCAACAGCTGCTGGTTCTTCAAATTGTTTGACTAATGATAAAGCAGCATCTGCATCTTTAATGTTATTGTAGCTCAATTGTTTACCGTGCAACTGCTTTGCGCCTGCAAGTGTATGCTTAGCGTCAGACGTTCGTATAAAATGCGCTGATTGTTGTGGATTTTCACCATAGCGTAAACTTTCTTTATTGTCTTTAAAGAAATCAACAATGGCTGAATCGTATTGATTTGTATGTTCGAATACTTTGATCATCAATGATTTACGATATGTTTCATCCAAAGTGTCATCTTTTAATTTTTGAATAATTTCATTAAAGTCAGCCGGATGCACAACTGTAATTACATGCTTGAAGTTTTTTGCTGCTGCACGTAACATCGTTGGCCCACCGATATCGATATTTTCAATAGCATCTATTTCCGTAACATCCGGATTAGCCACTGTTTCTTTAAATGGATATAAATTAACTACAACCATATCAATCAAATCAATATGTTGTTCTTTTAATTGTGCTAAGTGCTCTGGTTTATTTCTATCCGCTAAAATACCACCATGTACAGATGGATGTAGTGTTTTAACTCTACCATCCATTATTTCTTCAAACTGGGTCAATTCTGATATTGATTTAACTGGAACACCAGCGTTTGTTAATTCACGCATTGTTCCACCTGTTGAATATAACTCATAATCAAGTTCAATTAATGATTGAGCAAATGCAACAATCCCTGTTTTATTAGATACACTTAATATTGCTTTCTTCATTATCTATTAGCACCTCTTATTGAATGATTTTTGAAATAACTTCTGGGTAAAATTCATGTTCGATTGCTTTAATACGCTCTTCAAGCAATGATTTGTTGTCGTCCGGATATATATCACATGTTCTTTGTTCAATAATTTCTCCCGTATCCATCCCACTATCTACATAGTGTACAGTTGTGCCTGTTTGAGTATCACCACTGGCTAAAGCTTGGCCAATTGCATCTTTCCCTTTGTACTTTGGCAATAATGAAGGGTGAATATTTAATATACGTCTTTGATATGCATTAAGGATATTTTCTCCGATGAGTTTCATATAGCCTGCTAAGATAATCCATTCTACCTTTTCAGCAGTTAACCATTCTATGATTTTGCGTTCATAATCTGCCTTAGAATCAAAATTCTTTAATTCATTTATATGTACATCTAAGTTGTATTTTCTAGCACGTTCAATACAATAGGCATTCACTTGATCCGTGTATAAAGCAGTAACTTCAATTTGAGGTAATAATCCTTGTTCGATTTTCGACATGATACTGTCAAAATTACTTCCTGAACCAGATGCAAAAATTGCTATTTTAGTCATTGTTATACCCCCAACAATTCAATTGGTGCATCGCCTTTAACAATGTCACCAATTTCATATGCTTGAATCTCATGAGATTTAAGCACCTCTAATGCAGTTTTAACTTGGTCACGATCAACGACTAATGTAAAACCAATACCCATGTTAAAGACATTATACATTTCATTCGTTGTGATATTACCTTGTGCTTGCAACCAATCAAATATTGCTGGCGTTGGGAATTGGGTTACATCAATTTTAGCAGTCACACCTTCTGGTAAAGCTCTTGGTATATTTTCATAAAAACCGCCACCCGTTATATGTGTCATTGCATGTATTTTTAAAGCTGATTTTACAGCTAAGACTGGTTTTACATATAAGCGTGTAGGTTCTAAAAATGCTTCAAGATAGCTCTGCTCTTGATTAAATTTATCGTCTAAATCAATGCCTGATTGTTGAATTAACTTTCTCACTAGGCTATAACCATTAGAATGTATACCACTTGACTCGAGTCCAATAATAACTTGTCCAGGTTTAACCGTTGATCCATCTATATATTCACTTTTTTCTACTGCACCAACGGCAAACCCAGCTAAATCATACTCACCTTCATGATACATTTCTCCCATTTCAGCAGTTTCTCCACCGATTAATGCTGTATTTGTCGCTTCACAGCCATCACTTACCCCTTTAACGATTTGTTCGATGACTTCTGGGACAACTTTATTTGTTGCAATATAATCTAAAAAGTAAAGTGGTTCAGCACCCGTAGTTAAAATATCGTTTACACACATTGCCACTGCGTCTACACCAATCGTGTCATGCTTTTGATGATCAATCGCTAATTTCAATTTTGTGCCTACCCCATCTGTACCTGAAACTAGTAATGGTGCTTTCATATTGAGTTGTGATAAATCGAATGTTGCACCAAATCCACCTAATCCACCTAAAACTTCTTTTCGCATTGTTCTTTGAACATGGCTAGACATACGTTCAACGGCTTCATAACCTGCATTAATATCTACCCCGGCTTGTTGGTATGCTTTAGACATTTAAATTACCCTCTCTATCAAAGTATTGTTTGTGTTGCTTTAGATATTCTTTTTGACGTTCACTTAAATGCGCTTCATAATCCGCTTCATAATCGTATAAACCAGCAGGATAATCCCCTGTAAAACTTTCAACACATAAGCCACTATATGGTGCATCCATATCAAGCCCAATAGCTTCAATTAGTCCATCTACTGTTAAATATGACAATGAATCTGCACCAATATAATCACTAATTTCTTCTGGTGATTTACTAGATGATATCAATTCGGCTGTAGTTGAAACGTCTATTCCGTAAAAACTAGGAAACATAAATTCTGGAGAAGCAATACGCACATGTACTTCATTCGCACCAGAATCTTTTAACATTTGTACAATACGTTTACTTGTCGTACCCCTAACAATAGAATCATCAACGAGCACAATATTTTTTCCATAAACAATATCTTTAACTGCTGATAATTTCACGCGAACACCTTGTTCTCTTAGCTCTTGGGTAGGTTGGATAAATGTTCTTGCCACATATTGGTTTTTAACAAGTCCCATTTCATACGGTAATCCGCTTTCTTCTGCATAACCAGATGCTGCTGATAATGATGAATTAGGCACACCGATAACCATGTCAGCATTCGCCGTAGGGCTTTCTTTTGCTAGTAATTTTCCTGATTGTTTTCTAACGGCATGTACATTTTTTCCTGCAATAGTAGAATCTGGTCTTGCAAAGTAAATGTATTCCATAGCAGAAATGGCTGTCGTCGTTTGTCTTGTGTATGATTCCACTCTTATACCTTCATCGTTAATAACGACATATTCGCCGGCATGTATATCACGTACAAATTCCGCGCCCAGTACATCAATTGCACAAGTTTCACTTGCGATGATATATGATCCGTTTTTCATTTTGCCAACGACTAATGGACGGATGGCATTTGGGTCTACTGCTCCATAGAGTGCATCTTTTGTTAATACCGCAAATGTAAATCCACCTTTGATTTTTCTTAAACTTTCTTGAAAAGCCGCTTCAAAAGTTGGTGCCTTACTTCTACGAATAAGATGCATGATGACTTCAGTATCTGAAGAAGAATGGAAAATCGAACCTTGTTGCTCTAAAGATTTTCTTAAACTTTGTGCGTTTATTAGATTGCCGTTATGACAAATTGCTACGCTCATATCATAGAAGTGGTAAAGAAATGGTTGGATGTTTTCGATACCTTTATTACCAGAAGTAGCATAACGTACATGACCAATTGCATGTTGATATGATTTGAATGTTTCCATTTGAATATCTGAAATCGCTTCTGTTAATAATCCTAGTCCACGCTCACCAATTAACGTTTCACCATCCGAACAAACGATACCTGCACCTTCTTGACCTCGATGTTGCAGACTGTGCAATCCCATATATGTTAATTGTGCAGATTCCGGATGATTCCAAATTCCAAATACACCACATTCTTCATTTAATCCGTTGCTGTCATACATTTAGGTATTGCTCCTTCCCATAAGTCAGTAAGTGTCTTAACATCACGTACGACTGTTGAATCTTGATTAGCTACCTTAAATTGACCATCATTTGTCATCTCGCCGATTTCTACTGCATCTTCTAATTGTAATGTTTGTCCTGGTTTTACTGCGACAATGTAACGACCTTGTGTTTCACTAAATAATTGTGCATTGGTCACATCAATTTCTGCTTGCAAGCCTAGTTGGTAATGTGCACTGATACGTGCTAAAGCCAATAGTAAACCGCCTTTACCAACAGTTTGTACATGTGACGCTATGCCATTACGTATAGATTGTTTAATTGCTTCACCTTTACTTACTTCATCTGACAAATCAATAGTTTCAAATTCATGATTGACTTGACTATAAAGTAATTTTTCAATTTGACTGCCACCAAAATCATCTTTCGTTGCACCAACAAGGTATAATTTATCGCCACTCGTTAAATGGAAATCATTCAAATAAGCAATATCTTCAATTAAACCAACCATTCCTACGACTGGTGTAGGGAAAATAGATGTTTCTTTTGTTTCGTTATACAGCGATACATTCCCTGATACAACTGGCGTATTCAAAACTTCACATGCTTCTGCCATACCTTTAGTTGAGTCTGCTAATTGCTGGTAAATTTCTTTTTTCTCTGGTGAACCATAATTTAGACAGTCTGTCATCGCTAACGGTGTTGCTCCTACAGAAATCAGATTTCGATATGCTTCTGCAACTACCATTTTTCCGCCTTCGTAAGGATTGTTAAATACATAGCGTGCTTCACCATCAATTGTTGATGCAATCGCCTTGTTTGTACCTTCTACACGTACCACAGAAGCTTGTAAACCTGGTTTCACGATTGTATTGGCACCTACTTGTTGATCATATTGCTCATATAAATAACGTTTAGATGCAATAGTCGGATGTTGAAGTAATTGATCAAAGACTGATTCTACATCAATATCGCTATAATCATTTTTCGTTTCATTGTAAGTCGGCGTTTCACCTTCTAGCACATATACTGGTGCTTCGTCAGATAATGGCTGTACGGGAATATCAGCAAAGACTTCATCTTCATAAGTTAATACAAAACGATCCGTATCTGTAACTTCTCCAATAACTGCACTATCTAATTCATGTTTATCAAATAAGTCTAAGAATTTTTGTTCTGTACCTTTTTCAACGACAAGCAACATACGTTCTTGAGTTTCAGACAACATCATTTCATATGGTGAGATACCTTCTTCTCTCGTTGGTACTTGCTCTAAGCGCAAATGTAGACCACTTCCACCTTTTGCTGCCATTTCTGATGATGAAGATGTCAAACCAGCAGCACCCATGTCTTGTATACCTACAAGCTCATCGAAAGTAATTGCCTCAAGCGTAGCCTCCATTAATTTTTTACCAACAAATGGATCGCCAATTTGTACAGATGGACGTTTACTTTCACTATCTTCACTTAATTCTTCTGATGCGAAAGTAGCACCATGTATCCCATCACGTCCTGTCTTCAAACCAACGTAAATCACTGAATTACCCACACCTTTTGCAGTCCCTTTTTGCACCATGTCATGATCAATAATTCCGACACACATTGCATTCACAAGTGGGTTACCATCGTATCTGTCATCAAACTCTATTTCACCAGCTGTTGTCGGTATTCCAATGCAGTTACCATAACCGCCAATACCCGCAACAACACCACGTAGTAAACGACGATTTTGTTTTTCAGTTAGTTCACCAAAACGTAAGCTATTCAATAAATTGATTGGACGTGCACCGATTGAGACAATATCTCTTATAATACCGCCAACACCGGTTGCGGCACCTTGATAAGGTTCTACTGCTGAAGGGTGATTATGTGATTCAACTTTGAATACGACTGCTTGGTTATCACCAATATCAACTACGCCAGCGCCTTCACCTGGCCCCATTAATACATGTTCACCTGAGGTTGGAAACTGAGTTAAAAATGGTTTCGAATGTTTGTATGAGCAGTGTTCACTCCACATTACTGAAAAAATGCCAATTTCTGTGAAATTAGGTTCTCTTCCCAAAATGTCACATACTTTATCATATTCTTTATCACTAAGTCCCATATCTTTATAGAGTTGCTCAATTTTAATATCTTCATTACTTGGCTCAATAAATTTAGACATTTTGTTCCCTCCAACTATTTACCATTGCTTGAAATAATTTGACGCCGCTATCTGTACCGAGAATTGTTTCAATCGCACGTTCTGGATGAGGCATCATGCCACACACATTACCTTGTTCATTGACAATACCAGCAATGTCATTGAACGAACCATTTGGATTATCAATATACTTTAAAATAATTTGATTGTTTTGTTCCAAAGTTTGATACATTTCTGGTGTACAGTAATAATGACCTTCACCATGTGCAACTGGGAACACCACATTTTCATTTTCAGAATATAGATTTGTGAAAGCTGTTTGATTGTTAACTACCTGTAATGACTCATTACGGCTTACAAACAAATGTGAATCATTATGTAGTAATGCGCCTGGCAACAAGCCAATTTCTGTTAATATTTGGAATCCATTACATACACCAAGTACTGGTTTACCTGCTTCAGCGAGCTGTTTCACAGCATCAGTTATAGGCGCAACACTTGCCATCGCACCAGAACGTAAATAATCACCAAATGAGAATCCACCAGGAATAAGCACACCATCATAACCATCTAATGTCGTATTTCTATAATCGACATATTCAGCTTCTACACCTGATTTTATCGCTGCATTATACATGTCTCTGTCACAATTTGATCCTGGAAATTTTAGTACTGCAAATTTCATTCTGCTTTCTCTCCTTCTTCCAAGACTTTATAGCTATAAGTTTCAATCACAGTATTTGCAAATAATTTTTCACTCAATGTTGTAATAACATTATGAACTGCTTCATCTGTAGCTTCTTCTACGGTCATATATAATAATTTACCAACCCTTATATCATTTACTTGCGTATATCCTAAATCATGTACAGCGCGATTTAATGCTTGACCTTGTGTATCTAATACCTGTGGTTGTAATGTGATGTGCAATTCAATAGTTTTCATTATTTATGTGCCTCCAATTTATTTAAAAATGTTTGATATACTTCAATAATTGATCCTGTATCTTCTCTATATACGTCTTTGTCAAAATTCGTATCACTATGTGCATCCCAGATACGACAAGTGTCCGGAGAAATTTCATCTGCTAGCAATATTTGTCCATCTTTCGTAAGGCCAAATTCTATCTTGAAATCTACTAACCTTAATCCCATGTCTGCCATAAGCTGTAGTAATACTCGATTCACTCCGAGAGCTGATGCTTTAAGTTCTTGTATCTCCGCTTCACTTGCTATGTGTAATAATTTAATATGATCATCCGTAATTAATGGATCATTTAAATCATCGTTTTTATAGAAAAATTCAACGAGTGGCTCATCAAACACATATCCTTTATCAAAACCTAGTCGTTTTGTAATTGAACCCGCTGCAATATTTCTAACAACTACTTCCAAAGGAATGATTTCTACCGATTCGACCAATTGTTCAGTTTCAGAGATTTGTTCAATAAAATGACTTTTCACACCATTTTCTTTTAAATAATTAAATATGTGCGAAGTGATTTGATTATTTAAGCGACCTTTACCTTCAATAAAATCTTTCTTCGCACCATTACCTGCAGTAACTTCATCTTTATATTCAACTCGAAGTACATGATCTACTTCTGTTGAAAAAATTCGCTTCGCCTTTCCTTCATATAACAATGTCATTAGAGTGCTCTCCCTTCGAATGCTTTTAGTAATGATTGCTCAGTTTGATTAACATCTTCAGTTAATACTGTTAAATGCCCCATTTTACGATTAGCTTTGCGTGTCTTTTTGCCATAAATGTGTATGTGCCAATCTGGCTTTTCTGAAAATTGGGTTTCTAATAAATCGAGATCTTTGCCTAACAAGTTCATCATAATAGCCGGTTTTAATAATTCTATTTCTTGTGGGAGTTGTTGACCTGTTATAGCTAAAATATGTGTATCGAATTGTGAATAATCACAAGCTTCTATAGAATAATGACCAGAATTGTGAGGCCTTGGCGCAATCTCATTGACGTATAAAGCACCTGATTCATCTATAAAGAATTCAACAGTAAACGTACCTATAAAGTGGACATTTGCTATTAGTTTTTGAACTTCTTTACGCGCTGCTTGCTCGATATTATCGTCAGTACGAGCTGGTACAACTGTCTTGAATAGTACTTGTTGTCTATGCTCATTTTCTTGTAGAGGGAAGTATGTTACTTGGTTATTTGTGCCAATGGTTACAGTTAAGGAGACTTCTTTATTTAATTTAAGATATTGTTCGGCTACACATTCTTCAGTTTCGATAAGTTGTTTGGCTTCATTTAAGTCCGAGGAATGCTCAATAAGTACCTGGCCTTTACCATCGTATCCGCCAAATCTTGTTTTAACGATAAATGGATAACCTATTGATGAAATTGCATCATTTAAGTCTTCTGTATTTGTAAGTTGTACGAATGGTGCAATATTGCAGTTGGATTTTTGTAAGATTTGCTTTTCGGTTAAGCGATCTTGGAGTAATTGAATTGCTTGGTATCCTTGAGGAACATTGTAATGTGAGACAAGTGTTTTTAACTGACTTGCAGAAATATTTTCAAATTCATATGTGATGACATCCGAAAGTGATCCTAGTTTATTTAAAGCCTCTTGGTCATCATAATTTGCGTTAATAAACTCATGTGCAACATTTTGACAAGGGCAAGCTTCATCAGGATCAAGGACTATTACTTTATATCCCATTTTTTGTGCTGATTGCGCCATCATTTTGCCTAATTGTCCACCACCAATAATGCCAATGGTTGAGCCGAATTTTAATTTATTTAAGCTCATGTTGCATTTCACTCACTTTCTCAATTAATGATTTTTCATAATTTTCCAAATTTTTTCGAACTGATGAATGACTAATACCAAGTATTCTAGCGGCTAACACACCTGCATTTTTCGCACCAGCTTTTCCAATTGCAGTTGTAGCTACTGGTATACCACCAGGCATTTGAACGATAGATAACAGTGAGTCTAGCCCTTTTAAACTTTTAGATTCAATTGGAACACCTATTACTGGTAATGTTGTCATTGATGCGACCATACCAGGTAAATGCGCTGCACCACCTGCACCTGCAATAATAACGTCATAACCATTAGTACTTGCTTGATTCGCGAACTCAAACATCAATTGAGGCGTACGATGTGCGGAAACTACTTTTTTATCATACGGAATTGCAAATTGTTCTAACATTGCACAACTTTCCTTCATTGTTTCCCAATCAGACGAACTACCCATGATGACTACTACTTTCAAAATGAACACCCTTTCAGAAATTTGAAATGTTACTACTTTTCGATGTATATTACAGATATAGCATAACAACTTAAAAGGTCTTTTTCAATCAAAAATCGAACTTTATTATAAAATTTTATTCTAACCTACGTCTTTTGGTTGTTAATCACCCTACTTTTTGTGCTAATGTTAAGTAAAGTACAAACTTTTAAGGAGGATTTTTCATGGTTGCAAAAATTTTAGATGGAAAACAAATTGCTAAAGATTACAGACAAGGTCTTAAAGATCAAGTTGAAGCTTTACAATCTAAGGGGTATACACCTAAATTATCGGTCATATTAGTAGGTAATGACGGTGCCAGTCAAAGTTATGTTAATTCTAAAAAGAAAGCCGCTGAAAAAATTGGTATGATTTCAGAAATTGTTCACTTAGACGAAACAACTTCTGAGGAAGAAGTACTTAACGAACTTCAACGCTTAAATGAAGATGATAGTGTGAGCGGTATCCTCGTTCAAGTGCCACTACCTAAACAAGTGAGTGAACAGAAAGTGTTGGAATCAATCAATCCGGCGAAAGATGTGGATGGATTCCATCCAGAAAATATAGGTAAACTTTATATCGATAAGCAAACTTTTGTACCATGTACACCACTTGGTATCATGGAAATTTTAAATCATGCTGATATTGATTTAGAAGGAAAAGATGCTGTTGTAATCGGTCGTAGTCATATTGTAGGACAACCTGTTTCAAAATTATTACTTCAAAAAAATGCTTCTGTAACGATACTTCACTCAAAAACGAAAGATATGCACAGTCATTTAAAAAATGCTGATGTCATCGTAAGTGCGGTTGGTCGACCAGGACTTGTCACAAAAGATGATGTTAAAGAAGGTGCAGTAGTCATTGACGTTGGTAATACACCAGATGAAAATGGCAAATTAAAAGGCGATATTGCTTATGATGAAGTAAAAGAAATTGCCGGTGCTATCACACCTGTTCCAGGCGGCGTTGGTCCAATGACAATTACAATGGTATTAAACAATACATTGTTAGCTGAAAAAATACGTAGAGGTATCGAATAATAATTTCCTAAATAATATTTATTATTCGTTTCA
Organism: Staphylococcus caeli; assembly: GCF_051413795.1. Taxonomy (GTDB): domain Bacteria; phylum Bacillota; class Bacilli; order Staphylococcales; family Staphylococcaceae; genus Staphylococcus; species Staphylococcus caeli_A. Next base: position 86,852 of record NZ_JBOIRQ010000008.1, read on the forward strand.
ACAACCTAATTTTTTATTTAGAAAAAAGCACGCTTAGTCGATCGACTAAGCGTGCTTTTTCACTATAAATCTATTTTAAATGCCTACACTTAATTTAGGTATAAATGACTCAAAATGAATTTGACTAGCATCAATTTCCATTTCTTTAAATAGTGTCATGATAGACTTCAAGAAATTAACTCCGCCACATACGTATATTTCAGTTTCTGGTGTAATATATGGTTTGAGGTAGTCACTTGTAATGTACCCTTCTACACCTTTATTGTGAATAACATAACTCACATTTGAATGCTCATCAGCTATTTTTTCTAATTTTTGTGCAAATGGAATATCTGTGTTGTCAGTTACATTTTGAATGAAGTGTGCTTGTGAACCTGTTGTTGCTACCTCACGAAACATTGGTATAAGCGGTGTTACGCCAATACCCGAACCTATGAACAATTGAGGTGCAGACGCATTAGTAACTGTAAATTCCCCAACAGGAGCCGACAAATCAATATGATCTCCTATACGAAGTTCATCATGCATAATTGTAGATACTTCGCCTTCATGTGTTGTCGTAACATCTCTCTTAACAGCAAATGTAAGTGTATCTTCATCACCTTCCACAATAGAATAATGTCTTTTCGCGCGGTATGGTAATTTCGCACTTTCTATATCTACAGTAATGTATTGTCCGGATTTAAATTGACTTAAATCATATGTGTCTGATTTAATCGTAAATGCCTTGATGTCTTTGGCAATATTTTCAATATTGATAATTTCAAATGATTTAAAGCCGTCCCATGCCATTTCGCTATATATTTCTTTTTCTATATTAATAAACACTGATGCGATTTCGCCATATGCTTTTCCCCAAGTTTGTAGAATCTCATCGTCTTCTTCTAATCCTAAGACACTCTGAATTGCCGCTAAAAGATTCTCGCCTACAATATCATAACCAGATTCAGGAACTTGTAATGCGCAGTGCTTATGCGCAATTTCTTTAACTACAGGTAAAATACGCGTTAAATCTTCAATATTCATCGCTGCTGCTAATACACTTTGTGCAAGTGCCGTTGATTGTAACCCTTTTTTCTGATTCGTTTGATTAAACATATTTCTTAATTCTGGATGTTGTGTAAACATTCTATTATAGAAAAATGATGTAATTTCTACACCTCTTTCCTGTAATACAGGTACAGTTTCTTTAATGATTGTCTTTTCTTGTTCATTCAACATAGTATACACTCCCATTTATTAATCAAATTCTTACTCCATTTTTATCTTATTATAAAGTGTGTTAATTCTAAATAGTTTTGTGATACAATTCACAAAATGTTCATTTTACTAAATTTTAACTGAAAATTACAATTAAGTTTAAAGTAATACGTTATATTAAGACTATAGTATGATGAAATCTTGACTAAAATAAAGTATAGTAAGATTAAATAAATTTAAGTCTCTATGCGGAGGTTACAATTAATGAACAAATTAATCCAATCTTTATCAGCAATTGGTGTTTCTGCTACACTTGTTTCACCTAACCTTAGTGCAGAAGCAACTGATAATTCAATACCAGAACTTAAAGGTGTAAATGATGCCGTGATAGAAAAAGGAAATGATTATAATCTTCTAAATGGTGTGCACGCATACGATAAAGAAGATGGAGATTTAACACATAAGATCACCGTAGATGGTAAGATTGATACTGAAAAAGCCGGAAAATATAAGATTGAATATACGGTTGAAGATTCAGACGGTGCTTCTAATAAATCGATTCGTTATATTGAAGTAAAATAACACCATCAATTTGAATACATAGGTTGAAATAAACTTTAATTGATAAGCATTGTCACTATTATTATAGCCAAATTTACCCTTTCGTCTTAAATATGACACTTTTCACAAAATGTACACATAATTTTAACAAATCTTTGAATGCCCACCAGACCTTGAGTTTGTTGGGTTTCTTTTATTTTTATAATAATTTTTTTCGCACAAACACTTGTAAATATTGCGTAATATCTTAAAATTAATGGTAAGCCCTACATTTGTAGTATTAGGAGGTCAAAAAAGTGTCAAAATTTAAGTCTTTGCTTCTACTGTTTGGCTCACTAATTTTGCTTAGTGGTTGTTCTAATGTAGAAGTTTTAAACCCAAAAGGGCCGATGGCAAGTGATTCGAAGTTCTTGATTATTTATTCAATCATCTTCATGCTTGTTATTATTGCCGCTGTGCTTATCTTATTCTCTGTTTTCCTATTTAAATATAGATTAAAAAACACGGAAGAATCTGGTAAGATGCACCACAATTCTTTAATGGAAACAATTTGGTTTATCATTCCTGTAATAATTGTAATTGCATTAGCTATTCCAACGGTTAATTCACTTTACCATTATGAGGAGAAACCACAGAAAGAAGACGATCCACTTGTTGTTTACGCTACAAGTGCTGGTTATAAGTGGTTCTTTAGTTATCCTGAAGAAAAAATCGAAACAGTTAACCACTTAACTATTCCGAAAGATCGCCCAGTTGTCTTCAAACTCCAATCAATGGATATGATGACAAGTTTCTGGATTCCACAATTAGGTGGTCAGAAATATGCGATGACAGGTATGACAATGGACTGGACATTAACAGCTAATGAAGAAGGAACATTTAGAGGACGTAACTCTAACTTCAATGGTGAAGGCTTCTATCGTCAAACTTTTGACGTAAATTCTGTAAGCCAAAGTAAATTTGAAGATTGGGTAAAAGATGCTAAAAGTAAGAAAGTATTAGATCAAGATACTTTTGACAAGCAACTTTTACCAACTACTGAAAATAAAAACTTAACTTTCAGTGGTACGCATTTAGCATTTGTTGATCCTGCAGCAGATCCTGAGTATATCTTCTATGCTTATGATCGCTTCAATTACGTGCAAAAAGATCCTAACTTTAACTCGGAAGAAGAACTTACTAAAGACGTGTTAGATAAACCGGATAAACCAGCACGTAAACCGCAAATCACAAATGCTAACTACGAACGTCATGGTATGAAAGCCATGATTCTAGGTAATGACAAGCCATATGATAATGAATTCAAGAAAGATGAATCACATAATATGGATGAAATGGAAAAAATCTCTGAAGGTGCAAAAGATGAAAAAGCATCTAAAATTGAGAAAAAAGACCATGAAAATGGAGGTGGACATTAATGAATTTTCCATGGGATCAATTACTCGTACAAGGTAACTGGATGATTACAATGGCACAAATCGGTGCCCCATTCCTAGTTATTGGTATAATCGCAGTAATTAGCTACTTTAAATTGTGGAAATATCTATACAGAGAATGGTTCACATCTATTGACCATAAAAAAATCGGTGCAATGTACCTAATCTGTGCTGTATTAATGTTCATTCGTGGTGGTATAGATGCATTAATGATTCGTACACAATTGACGATTCCAGATAATACATTCTTAGAATCAAACCACTACAATGAAGTATTTAGTACGCATGGTGTTATCATGATTATCTTTATGGCAATGCCTTTCATATTTGGTCTATGGAACATCGTTGTACCATTACAAATTGGTGCACGTGATGTTGCATTCCCTGTATTAAATAACGTGAGTTTCTGGTTATTCTTCGCAGGTATGATTTTATTCAACCTGTCATTTATCGTAGGAGGTTCACCAGCTGCTGGTTGGACAAACTATGCACCACTTGCAGGTGAATTCAGTCCTGGACCAGGTGTTAACTATTACTTAATTGCCATACAGATTTCCGGTATTGGTACTTTAATGACTGGTATTAACTTCTTTGTAACTATACTTAGATGTAAAACACCAACAATGAAATTTATGGAAATGCCAATGTTTACGGTTACAACATTTATCACAACATTAATCGTAATCTTAGCTTTCCCAGTATTAACAGTTGCATTAGCACTATTTACAACTGATAGAATCTTTGACACTGCATTCTTCACAGTTGCTAATGGTGGTATGCCAATGCTATGGGCTAACTTCTTCTGGGTATGGGGGCACCCTGAAGTGTATATCGTTATCTTGCCTGCATTTGGTATTTATTCTGAAATTATTCCGACATTTGCACGTAAACGTCTATTCGGTCATCAAAGCATGGTCTGGGCGACTGCAGGTATCGCATTCTTAAGTTTCTTAGTTTGGGTTCACCATTTCTTCACAATGGGTAATGGTGCGTTAATTAACTCATTCTTCTCTATTACAACAATGCTGATTGGTATTCCAACCGGTGTTAAATTATTCAACTGGTTATTCACTTTATACCAAGGTAGAATCAGTTTTGAATCGCCAATGCTATTCTCATTAGCATTTATCCCTAACTTCCTTTTAGGTGGAGTTACAGGTGTAATGCTTGCAATGGCTGCAGCAGATTATCAGTACCATAATACTTATTTCTTAGTGGCACATTTCCACTACACGTTAGTTACTGGTGTTGTATTTGCCTGTCTTGGAGGTTTAATTTACTGGTGGCCTAAGATGACTGGCTTTAAACTTAATGAAACATTAAATAAATGGTGTTTCTGGTTCTTCATGATTGGGTTTAACGTTTGTTTCTTACCACAATTCGTACTTGGTTTAGATGGAATGCCTCGTCGTTTATACACTTATATGCCAGAAGACGGTTGGTGGTTACTAAATGTAATCTCTACTATCGGAGCATTAATGATGGCATTAGGCTTCATGTTCTTAGTGGCTAGTATCGTATACAGCTTCTTCAAAGCACCACGCGAAGCTACTGGCGACAACTGGGATGGCTTAGGTCGTACTTTAGAATGGGCAACTGCTTCAGCAATGCCTCCTAAATATAACTTTGCCATTACACCAGACTGGAATGACTATGATACATTCGTCAACATGAAAGAACATGGTCGTCACTACTTAGATAATCATAATTATAGTGATATCCATATGCCGAATAATACGCCAGTTGGTTTCTGGATGGGAATTCTATTCACTATCGGTGGATTCTTCATTATCTTCGAATCCATTATACCTGCTGTATTATGCTTGGTTGGTATCTTTATTACAATGATTTACCGCAGTTTCCAAGTCGACCATGGTTATCATATACCAGCGTCAGAAGTTGCTGAAACTGAAAAACGTTTACGTGATGCACGTATAAAAGAAAGGGAGGCTGTAAGTCATGAGTCATGATGCAAACACAATTGATCAACGTTCGCATGAAGGTGAGTTAAATAAACTTGGCTTTTGGATATTCCTTACAGCAGAATTCTCATTATTTGGTACGTTATTTGCTACCCTATTAACGCTACAACACGGTGGCGATTATGCTGGTAAAATGACAACTGAATTATTTGAATTACCACTTATTTTAATTATGACATTTGCATTATTAATTAGTTCTTATACATGTGGTATCGCAATTTACTACATGAGAAAAGAAAAAGAAAAATTAATGATGATTTGGATGATTATCACTGTATTACTTGGTATGGTGTTCGTAGGCTTTGAAATTTATGAGTTTACACACTATGTACACGAAGGTGTTAATCCAACTATTGGTTCTTATTGGTCTAGTTTCTTCATTCTTTTAGGAACACATGGTGCCCACGTGTCACTTGGTATTGTTTGGATTATCTGTTTATTAATTCAAATTGCAATGCGTGGATTAAATAAAGATAACGCTCCTAAATTATTTATAGTAAGTTTATACTGGCACTTTTTAGATGTTGTATGGATCTTCATCTTCACTGCCGTATATATGATAGGGATGGTGTTTAGCGGATGAATACAATTGTAAAACATACTGTAGGTTTTATTGCCTCAATCGTTCTGACAATATTAGCAGTATTCGTAACCTTATACACATCTATGGCTCTTAATGCTAAGATTACCATCATCTTCGGTTTTGCTTTTATTCAAGCGGCAGTTCAATTATTAATGTTCATGCATTTAACTGAAGGTAAAGACGGAAATGTACAAGGGTTTAAAGTTATATTTGCGATTATCATTACTTTAATTACTGTTATCGGTACTTATTGGGTAATGCAAGGTGGACATTCTCATCACTTATAACTTATAAAAAAGACTTCTCTTCGGAGAGGTCTTTTTTTTGAATCTGCCTCCCCTTATCCCTCGTCCAACATTTTTGTCGTAAAAAAAGTTACACTATAAGTAAATACAATATATTTTTTAGGAGGTTATTTTGTTTATGAGACAACCTATTATTATAGATACAGATCCTGGTATAGATGATGCAGCTGCAATAAGCATCGCACTCAATCATCCTAACTTTGATTTACGCATGATTACTACTGTGAATGGTAATGTTGGTATTGAAAAAACAACTGCAAATGCATTAAAGCTTAAGCACTTTTTCAATAGTGATGTACCTGTACATAGAGGTGCTTTTCAACCTCTCGTTAATGCTATTCAAGATGCTAGTGCTGTACATGGTGAATCGGGTATGGATGGTTATCCATTTCCAGAGGTCAACGCTAACGACTTAGCATCTACACACGCAGTTGAAGCAATGCGCAAAGCATTACAATCATCTGATGAACCAATTACAATTATCCCAATAGGTCCTTTAACCAATATCGCCCTATTACTATCAACCTATCCAGAGGTGAAGGACTATATTAAAGAAATTGTATTAATGGGCGGTTCTGCTGGTCGTGGTAACATCACACCTTTAGCAGAATTCAATATCTATTGTGACGCTGAAGCAGCACAAATTGTGTTTAATTCAGGGTTACCCATTACGATGGTAGGTCTTGATGTGGCAAGAAGTTCTACACTTAGTCATGAATCCATCGATGCGTTACAAACTTTAAACAAAACTGGTGATATGTTACATCAAATTTTCAAACATTATAAAGGTGACGATTTTGAAAAAGGCATTAATGTTTATGATGCATATACGATACTTTACTTACTCCATCCAGAAAAATTCAATGTACAGGAAGCCGAAGTACAAATCGAAACAACTGGAATATTAACAAAAGGTGCCACAGTTACTGATTTTAATACACATTTTCCAAACTGTACTGTTGTAATGTCAGTGGACCCAAATGATTTTAAAACAATGTTCATGAATGCATTACAGTATTGTGATTGAACTACTTTCTACAAATTTCTATATTCATATAGAAGAACACGCCTATGTCCTGATAATCATAATAGTGAACTATGATTATCGGTATAGACGTGTTCTTTTTAATGGTGTACTTTAATATTTTTGACCTACATTATTATAAAGTCCACCTTGTTTTAATATTTGATAATAAATATGCTTTATTTTCTTTTCATTATTTATACTACTATTTTCATAATTAGTACCTAAAACAACAATATATTTATCATTAAAATATGAAGTAAATACTTGTCCAAAAAAGCCACCATTTATTCTATTTTTATCACCAAACGAATAGAATCCATATCGATATGGTTGTGGATACAGTTTTGTTAAACTCTCATGTATCAGTGGGTTAGTAATTTCATTACTAAATATTTTATTTTGTTGTAAACTCAATATCAGTTTCCCCATATCACTTGGAGCCATATAAAGATTTCCAGCACCATAGTATTGTTCTAAAACATTAGGTACTTGTTTAACAGGATTACCTAGCACATTATCTTTTTTATATCCATCTGCCATGTAGCTTTGGAATTTTGCATTATCGAAAAATGCAGTAAAATCAAGGTGCTGTGGTCGTGCAATTCTCTTATTAAAATTTTCTACATATGATTTGTTTGTTACCGCTTCAATCACAGAGGATAATACTAAATAGTTCGCATCATTATATCTATTTTTATTGTAGAATTTATTCTCAATACCTTTATGTTGTATTGCATGTACAGCTTCATTTAAATTTTTATAATTAGGCGAAGCCTTATATTTATATAATCCACTTTTGTGTAGCATCAACTGATTTAAAGTAATCGGTTTTTTTGTTTTAAACCATGGTAAATACTTTTCAACCGGATCATTCATATTAATTTTTTTCTCATTGACTAACTGCTTTAACATTAATCCAGTTGTAAATTTTTGAGCAGAGCCAATTAAATATAAAGTATCCGCACGATTTTCCTTATTTTCTTCAAAATTTTGAATTCCATACCCTTTATTCAATTTTAGCTTGCCATTTACAAAAACGGCAGCTGTACCATTAAACTCAACTTGCTTTAAATAGTTGTTAATCGCTTCAATTTCAGGATCCTTTTGGTCAACAATTGTGTTCAAGTGTTTCCCATGACTTTCATTATTATGTTTCGTTGTTTGGTCTTGCGATGAAGCTATATCTTGTTCAAATGGTCGGTAATGTTTGTATATGATTACAATTGTGAGCAGTAGAAAGCAAATGCTTAAAATAATTAATAATTTTTTATGTGTTTTTCTTGTCATCATGGTGCCTCTGATTATTTTAATTTATATTTTGGATATAATCTTTTTCAAATTGACTTGTAATAGCGTCTATATTTTCTACATTTAATGAAAAATATAACTTAATTTTAGGTTCTGTACCTGATGGTCGTAACGCAATAAAACCTTCATTAAAGATAAATCTTATTAAATTTGTTTTTGGCAATGTCAATGTATCAGTTGAGCCATTTTTAATATTTCTAACTTCACCTGTATCATAATCTTCAATACTCAATACTTCCATACCACATACAGAAAATACTTCTTGATTTCTAAATTGTGACATAATATTAGTTATTTTCTGAACGCCTTGTTCCCCTTTAAATGTAGGTGCAAGTGTTCTATCTTTGAAATTACCAATATTATTATAAATATCTTCGATTGTATCTTTAAATGTTAAGCCATTTTTAGTTAACAAATTTTTATATTTTATTAATAAAGGCACCATCTGAATCGCATCTTTATCTCTAGATATAGGTTTTGCTAAATATCCGTGACTTTCTTCAAATGCTAATAATAACTGTTGTTGTGGCTGATGTTGTTTTTGCTCCAATAAATCAGAAATAAATTTAAATCCAGTAAGCACGTTATGTACTTCTACATTTAATGATAGTGCTAATCTTTCAGCTAGTTCACTTGTTACTATGGATTTAACAATATATTGAGGTCTAGTATCGTCCGCTAATTCTTGGAATCGTAATTTCATTAATAGTAAGCCGATTTCATTACCATTAAAATATCTAAATTGTTGCTTGCCATAGCGTTCAACAAATCCTAATCTATCGGCGTCTGGATCAGTAGCAATCACCAATTGCGCATCTGTTTCATCCGCTAGGTCTTTTCCAAGTTGGAATACTGCTTCATCTTCTGGATTAGCAACAGCAACTGTTGGAAAGTTTCCATCTGGAGTAGATTGTGCCTCTTCAATCACGAAATTATGATAGTTCATTTCTGTTAATATCTCAGATAATAGCGGTAAACTTGTGCCATGTAAGCTCGTAAGTACGACTTTGGCTTCACTTTCATCAATATTTCCCACAAGTGCTTTAACTTCATTTTTATAACTTGCAGTGACTTCATCTGCAATATATTGTATTTTTTGTTGATCAACAAATCTTTCAAAATCACCTTTTTCAATGGCTAAAGGCGCATCAATTGCATTAATATAATTACTTAATATATCGGAAGCTTCTGGTAATAACTGACCGCCTTCTTGGTTATATATTTTGATACCATTATAATTTTTGGGATTATGACTTGCAGTAATCATGACCCCTGCTTCAGCGTTCAAATGTCTGACAGCAAAAGATAATTCTGGCGTTGACTTATAATCATTTGAAAGAATTGCTGTTATACCATTATTTGCCAATACACTAGCCATTTCTCTAGAAAATGATTTTGATAAAAATCTAGTATCAAAATGTATAATAACTTTGGCTTCATCGTACTTGCTATTCAAATATTGTGCTAAACCAAGTGCAACTTTACGTACTGTAAAAGCATTCAATCTCCCTGGACCTAATCCAAATGTACTTCTTATACCTGCCGTTCCAAATGACAACTCACTTTCAAACCCCTCATTTTGTTCTGCTTCCGTTTGTTGTTCATAAAATGATTTCACTAAACTTTCATCTATCTTTTCTAACCATGCTGACTTCATACCTATAAATCCTCCTTCTATCATTAAAGCTATGACGTGTAACATCTATAACTTTCAATTGTAACGCTATATAATAACAACTCTATATTTAATCACCATTTCGCATAACATACTTGCTTTGTTAGATGATATTCACAATGCTTATTATATCCTATGTCCATAGATAAATCATTTGTTATCAAATGACATTATTGTAATATATTTTATCATTCATATTACTTTCTTTATCATTGTCTAAAAAGCATATGTTATACAAATCCCCCTATTTCTCAACTTTTAATGTCGTAAATATCATACCTTCATCAACCCACGTTATTCTTTAGTTAGTTTGTATTATTTAAAATGATTGATTTTCAAAATAATTATATTCATAGTTGATATTTTTTAATGATAGTAATAAAATTATTAGTTATAGTACATTTTCTCCTTTACAAAAAATTTACAAAGTTATAATTAACTAAAAATATAGGCACATGTACAAAATTTGATATATTGGGAGCTTCACTTATGAATAAATTTTTAAAATATTTTTTAATATTTCTATCTTTAATTCTAGTAGTTGTTCCAGTCATTTTTGCTGTTATCTTACTAAAATCGTCCCAAGGTGCTTTTGAACATTCATTTAATAATGATGACTCATCGAGAAAATCCAATATTCGTGAATCAAAAGTTGATCCTTCTAAAGATCCTATTTCCATTCTGTTTTTGGGAATTGACGACAATAGCGGACGTGAGAAAAATGGGCAAACTGCTGAACACTCTAGATCTGACGCAATGATTCTTTCTACTTTTAACGCCGATAAAGCACAAATTAGAATGCTAAGCATTCCACGTGATACAATTAGTTACGTACCTAAAGTAGGTTATTATGATAAAATCACACATGCACATGCATATGGTGGACCTACTGCTTCTATGGATTCTGTAGAGGCAACATTAAATGTTCCAGTTGATTACTATGTACGTATTAATATGGAAGCATTTGTTGATGCCGTCAATGAACTTGGTGGTATTGAATACGATGTCCCGTATGACATCAGTGAACCAAACACTAATGACACTGGTAAAATAAAAGTTAAAAAAGGTTATCAAAAACTAAATGGTGATGAAGCGTTAGCAGTTGCTCGAACGCGCCATCATGACTCTGATTTAAAACGTGGTCAAAGACAAATGGATTTGATTAAGAAATTATTTACTAAAGCACAAAGCGCTGATTCATTCAGCAAATTAGATGATGTTATAGAAATTGTTGGTAAAAACGCTAAACATAATTTGAGTTATAAAGAAGTTAAAGCACTTGCTACTTCATATTTAAAAGATGATATCGACATTAAAACAACACAACTTGAAGGCGATGACGATTATCTAAATGGTATCTACTATTACAACCCTGATATTAAAAATATTAAAGCTACCTCAAATTTATTGAGAAATGATTTAGATTTACCTAAAATAAAAGATAAGGATGATTTCCTGAATCAACGTGTAATTGACTTTTATGGTACACTCGTACCACAAACCGAATTAGATAGTAGTCTTTTAAGAAAACAACAAAAAGATAGCTCATCTAATGATTCAGATGAAACACAATCATCAGAAGACAGTAATAATGAAAATCAAACTGATGACACTACAACTTATGATGATAATCAACAACAAAATCCAAATGATTATTCAAATGAACAATATGATGCCAACCAGCAACAAAATACTCAAGAAGCACCTACTAATTTATATTAATTTTGAGAGGAGTGCATAATATGTCACGTAAAACATATGAAAAACTTGCTCACGTAAATAGCATGTTTAATGTTTTAGAACAACAATTAATCCACAGTAAAGATATGGCCCTATTTAGAAATGAATTTTTCTATGTTAATCATGAACATCGTGAAAACTATGAAGCATTGCGAATTTACTACAAAGACAGTGATATAAATCCTGTTGTCGATGGTGCATGTTATATTGTCGCACTTCCAGAAATATTTGAAAAAGTTGATGTTTTTGAATCCGAATTACCTTTCACTTGGGTATATGATCAAAATGGTATCACTGATACGATGAAACAAATTAGCGTTCCAATTCAATATCTCATAGCTGCTGCTCTAGAAGTTACAGATGTCAATTTGTTTAAGCCCTCAGGTTACACTATGGGCATGAACAATTGGAACATTGCCCAAATGCGTATTTTTTGGCAATATACTGCAATAGTTAGAAAAGAAGCTCAATAATTTTTAATAATTTAACTGCCCTATCACTACATTTTGTGATAGGGTATTTTTAATATCTATAATCAGAAAAGAGGAATTTTATGTTTAAAATTGTTTCGACACCAGCGATGTTAGAAGATGCATATCATATTCGTAAATGTGTCTTTGTTCAAGAACAAGGTGTACCTTTAGAAAATGAAATTGATCAGTATGAATCCATAGCAACACATGTGATTGGTTATGATCAAAATAAAACCCCTTTCGCGACGGGTAGATTTCGTCCGATCAATAATGGCGTTAAAATTGAACGTATTGCTATTATGCCTACTCATAGAAAATCAGGTTATGGTAAGTTACTCATGCAGTTTTTAGAAGAAGTCGCAAAATCACATGGACATTCGAATTTAATGTTAAATGCACAATGCCATGCCCAATACTTTTACGAAGGGCTTGGATATAAGCCTGTTGGTAGTGTATTTTTAGAAGAAAACATTGAACATATTGCTATGTCAAAAATGATATAAAACCAAAATCCAAAATATTACAGTCAATCTTCATTTATTTTTTGTAACATTTCGAAATATATCAAATTTGCTTATTTTTAAAAATAAGCGTCACAACGCTTTAAAATGGATTATTTGTCAATTTCGACACAAATTTTAGATTAATATTAGATTACAAATCGGTAAAAAGTAGTTAACTCATTCTTTAGTCGTATTATAATGAGATTAAATATATAAAGGTAAAGGGGCAGTTTAATGGCTAAGAAAAAGAACACTTATAAGGTACCTTCAATTGTAGCACTTACGTTAGCAGGTACAGCTTTGACTACTCATCATGCTCAAGCAGCAAGTAATACTCAAGATCAAACGTCAAACAAAAATGTTTTAAATGATGAGAAAGCACTTAATCAAAGTGAAGAAATCAAATCTGAAATAAGCAATCCAACTACAAATATTTCAGGAACACAAACATACCAAGACCCTACACAAGTTAAAGAAGTATCTAGTGACAACACTACAAATTATGATGCTCATTTAGATGGATTAAATGACCAAACTTCTGAACAAACATCAAACCAAGATACATATAATCAAGACGAACATGTTCAAGAAGAAAATACAGACACTACACAAGAAAATGATGTTGTTGAGGAGCAAGAAACTTCTAACAATCTCACACAAGAACAAGATGTCACTAAATCTGAAGATACTTCTTCTAATGATTCAACTGACGTGAAGGCTCAAGATGATGTTGCTTCTGATGTTGCAGAATCTAATTCAACTTCTGAACAAACAACAACTACTTCTGAGCAACAACAAGATACAGCTAAATCTGAAGATACTTCTTCTAATGATTCAACTGACGTGAAGGCTCAAGATGCTGTTGCTTCTGATGTTGCAGAATCTAATTCAACTTCTGAACAAACAACAACTACTTCTGAGCAACAACAAGATACAGCTATATCTGAAGATACTTCTTCTAATGATTCAACTGACGTAAAAGCTCAAGATGCTGTTGCTTCTGATGTTGAAAAATCTAATTCAACTTCTGAACAAACAACAACTACTTCTGAGCAACAACAAGATACAGCTAAATCTGAAGATACTTCTTCTAATGATTCAAC